>CALWSR010000009.1 GCA_944384265.1 uncultured Clostridia bacterium | reverse complement strand
CAATGATACAAAGAGCCTGTGGCTGGAGCCTTTTTCAAACCATCAAGTGGTAGGAGTGAATAACCAGTCCACAGTATCTCCAATAGTATAGCATACAGTCCTTGGAGAGGGACTGTAAACACTACTACTTTATAATATGAGGAGGAAATCTATCATTACAACAATAAAAATCAACTATTGCAAATCGAAAAGGAAAATGATACAATTTTCTACAAATATGATAACCAAGGCAATACATTAGAGGAAAAGAGTAGTAAAGGTACAAAAAGCTATGTGTACGACTTGTACAACAGAGTAAGAGAAATTACCACAGAAACAGGGGATCATATTAAAAACAGCTATACGCCTTTGGGACTTCGCTATAAAAAAGAGGTCAATGGACAAGTCCACAAGTATATATCTGACGATTGGAACATTGTCGCAGAAGTTGATAAAGAAAATAATGTAAAGAGCAGAGAAGTCAGAGGCTATGAGCTTCTGAAAAAAGAGGTAGAAAACAAAGACTATTTCTACCATACTAATGAGCATGGAGATGTCACTTATTTAAGTAATATTGCCGGAGAAATAGAAAACAGCTATTCCTATGATGTTTTTGGAAATATTAAGGAACAAAAAGAAGCCATTTCCAATCAATTTAAGTATACTGGTGAGCAGTACGATAGTGAAGTACAACAATATTACTTGAGAGCAAGGTTCTATAATCCCACAATAGGAAGGTTTACACAAGAAGATGTATACCGAGATGATGGACTAAACCTTTATGTATATGTTATCAATAATCCTCTGCTATGGGCTGACCCTAGTGGATATGCGAAGTGTTCTCAAAATAAGGATGTACAAATTCAAGAAGTAAGCCGAACAAATTGGGGACCAGAACATGGAAGAGGCAACATAAAACATAATAATGCTATTGAAACTGAACTTGACCGTGCATATAGTGATGGAGCAACTGATATTAGAAAAAATAAAATCCAAAAAAGAGCTGATGGTAGCAGTGCAAACGGATCAAGAATAAGACCAGATGCATCATATGTTATAAATGGAGTAAGATATAATACAAATTATGTTTCTAATTATAGGCTAAATAATAATAGAGAATTAAATAGAGAATTGAAAGCATTTAAAAAAATGTATGAAGCTGATACAAATGCTGTAAATCGTCTTGTATTTCAATATGATGATTAAGGGGGAGATATAATGGAAAAATATGCACCATTTCATGTTAAAAAATATTGTGTTATTGATAACAATGATGAAGTATATAGAAAATTTGTAAATGAATATGAAGATAACTACCATTTTGTATATAAGATGAAATGTTCTTGCTATAATGATAAATTTGAGGTATATAAAGACGATAATCCCACAGTTATAATAAGATGTACGAATTGTAATAAAGAAATAACTGTGTATGATTTGAAATACTATCCATCTGCCATAAAATTGGAAGATAAATTAGAAATGGAGCAAGTAATTTGTTGTAATCAGAATATATTTAATGTTTATCCTATTTATGAGTATGGTGATGAATTTGAATATGACACAGAATTTGATGAGAATGATATTACATGGTGTATTATCTTTATACGAGAGATAAAAAATAATAGTATTAAGAAATTGATTGATGATGAAACAGCCTAGTATGGAATTTTGCTTGTTAATTTTAGGATAAAAATATCAAAATAATCTTAATATAAAACTAGGACATATAAAAAGGTAGAAAAAGGTACTCAATAAGAGTACCTTTTTTATGGTGGCTAATGAAAGAATATGATATAATATTTTACAAATATGACAATCGGCAATACGTTAGAGGAACAGAGCAGTAAAGGTACAAAAAGCTATGTGTACGATTTGTACAACAGAGTAAGAGAAATTACCACAGAAACAGGGGACCATATTAAAAACAGCTATACACCTCTGGGACTTCGCTATAAAAAAGAAGTCAATGGACAAGTCTACAAGTATATATCTGACGATTGGAATATTATTGCAGAAGTTGATAAAGAAAACAATATAAAAAGCAGAGAAGTCAGGGGCCGTGAACTCCTGAAAAAAGAAACAGGAAATAAAGACTATTTCTATCATACCAATGAGCATGGGGATATTGTCTACTTGACCAATGAAAAAAAGGAAATAGAAAACAGCTATTCCTATGATGTTTTTGGAAATATCAGAAAACGAAAAGAAAGCATAGAAAATATTTTCAAATACTCAGGGGAACAGCTAGATGAAGAAACGGAACAATATTATTTAAGGGCGAGATATTACAATCCAACAATAGGAAGGTTTACACAAGAGGACGTATATAGGGGAGATGGACTAAACCTTTATACTTATGTAATAAATAATCCATTATTGTGGATTGACCCTAGTGGATATGCAAAGTGTTCACAAGTATTATTAAGAGGAGATTCAGATATATATGCAACCGTTAATGAAAAAGGTATTCGTAAATCGTATATTACAGATGAAGGAAATCTAACACCAGCTAACTTAGAAGGAACGTATACAATTAAAAAGAAACCAAATGAAATAAAAAATGTTACAGTTGCTCAACATATATTAGGAGGATATAGAAAAAAAGCAAAAGATAATAGTCCATTTACAAGTTTTTCATTTAAACAAAGTATTGCAAATAAATATTCTCATAAGACCACAATAGAAGTTGATATATCCCGATTAAGGAAGGATATTCAGACAGGCAAAGTGACTAATGTTGCTATTTTAAGTCCAAAGCGTATAAAGCAATTAATAAATGATGATTCTACTCAAACAGATTATTGGAAAAAGAGAGCATTGAAGTGGACTCAAAGAGATGGTGAGTATTTAATAAAAGGAGAAATACCAAAAGAATTTATAAAAATAAGAAAAGAGGAATAAAAATGATTTATTTAATGTTTAAAGAAGAAGTGATTGGCGAGATAAATATAACAAGTGCAGAGAATGCCTGGGTATATGGTAGTTGTATACTATATGAAAATGCAAAAAGATTTGAAGAATTATTTAAGGCAATAGTGAGTGGTGATGAAGGTGAAGATATTTTTGAAGAATCTAATTTTGCAGAGGATATGATTGATGATGATAATTGGTTTATAAATGATAATGGAGAAATTTCCGGAATTACAATTCCTGCAGTTTATCTTGATGAAAATTTAATTTCATTTAGACAACGATAAAAAATAATTTGTTTGAAATACTTTTAATAAAAATATGACTTTGAAATGAATGAGAATTTGCTGAGAGGTTATTGGTTCAAGGAAGAGTATTTGCAAGAAAAGATGGGGTTTTTGCCTCATCTTTTTTATTATTACTTTAGTACAAAGACTGCAAAGCAGTCTTTAACAACCGCCCGCTCTGCGGGTGAGATGAAAAGCTTAAGCAAAAGCATCGAGCTTTGGTGTAAAATAGAGATGTTCAAGCCCAAATTTACACAAGAAAGGACGATGCTTTATGGCAAATAGTTTATCACATACAAAATAGGTGTGCAAGTATCATATCGTATTTACGCCTAAATATAGAAGAAAGATAATATACTATGAATTACGAAAAGATATTCAAAAAATAATAAAAGATTTATGCAAATGGAAAGGGGTAGAAATCATAGAAGGACATATGATGCCAGATCATATTCACTTATTGGTAGAAATACCACCTAAATTAAGTGTGTCGCAATTTATGGGGTACTTAAAGGGAAAAAGTGCAATGATGATATTTAACCAGCATGCAAATTTGAAGTATAAATTTGGAAATAGAAATTTTTGGGCGACAGGATATTATGTGAGTACGGTGGGGTTAAATACAGCAACAATACAAAAATATATAAGAGAGCAGGAAAAGCAATATCAAATAGAAGATAAGTTAACTACAAAAGAATATGAAAACCCTTTTAAGGGTAGCAGATAATCATACCGTCAGGGCTTGAACGAAGTGAAAGCCAGCGTCATTTAGGCGCTAGCTAATTGATAAGCCCTTATAGGGCTAGTGCAAACCACGTCTTTTAGGCGTGGTTTTGATTGGTAAATCCAATAAAAACCCCCAGCTATGCCGGGGGAATCAGGGAGCTTTTGCTTCAGGCAAAAAACCTCCTATGCTATCATAATCTTGAGTCCGCCAAGACACAAGAAAGCATAGGAGGTTTTTTATATGAATAGTTTATCACATACAAGTTGGGAATGTAAATATCATATTGTCTTTGCACCAAAGTACAGAAGGCAAGTAATATATGGAAAAATGAAAGCCGAAATAGGAAAAATATTTAGAGAGTTATGGGAAAGAAAAGGAATAGAAATCATAGCAGCAGAGTGTTGTCCAGAACACATACATATGCTGATTCGCATACCACCTAAATACAGTGTATCAGAAATAGTTGGATACTTGAAAGGAAAAAGTTCTTTCATTATTTTTGATAGACATATGAACTTAAAGTACAAATATGAAAATAGAACCTTTTGGTGTAGAGGATAGTGGGAAAGAATACAAAAAAGATTCGAGAATATATTAACAATTAGTGAAAAGAAGACTGGATGGCAGATCAAATCAGTTTAAGTGAGTACATTGACCCATTTACGGGTGAAAAAGTAAATAAAAATAGCCGCCAAGGGCGGCAGTTGGGAAAATAGAGCGCTTGGCGAACTTTCAATGCGCTTGTAAGCGCCGCTGGTAACAGCCCCTTCTAGGGGCAGAGTAAACCACCGGCTAAATCGGCAGTCCTGATTGTGTAGGGAAAACCACGCAATAGTTGCGTGGTTCCAAAGAGCCCTCTGACGATGATGCAGACAGAAAAACTCCCTTCGATTGAAATAAGAGTGCGGTCAGCCAACTGCACAGAAGAATCGAAGGGAGGACATTAAGAAATGGGTCTTAATGATATAAATAGACCAACATATACGAGTTGGAATTACAAATATCACATTGTGTTTGCGCCAAAATACAGAAGGATGGTATTTTACAAAAACAAGAAAATAGAAGTTGGCAAAATATTAAGAAAACTGTGGGAATGGAAAGGGGTAAATATAATAGAGGCAGAAGTATGTCCAGATCATATACATATGCTGGCAGAGATGCCACCTAAAATGGGTATATCCAGTTTTATGGGGTACCGCAAGGGGAAAAGTGCGACCATGCTGTATGAGCAATTGGGCGAACTAAAGTATAAGTACAGAAACAGAGAATTCTGGTGCAGAGGATATTATGTAGATATTGTGGGAAAGAATAAGAGCCGGATTGCGGAATATATACGAAACCAATTAGAGGAAGATAAACTTGGAGAGCAATTGACACTGCAATAACCTGTTGAACGGGCAGCAGGCAGAGGTTGTGTGCAGTTGGCAGGCTGTTGTTATGCGTTTACGCATTACGCAAGGAGCAGAGGGCCTTGCCCGCATAAGCAAAGCCACCAGATTGTCTGGTGGTTGTTTATTTGTGTCCAATCAATGGATGGTTAAAAAAAACGAACTAAAAAATTATCAGAAAATAAAAAGGGATTTGTATTGCAGCAGTGACTTTTCATGTATCCTGTATGTATAAGGACAGCAATATTTTTTGATATCTTTGCTATATAGATTTTTATGATATCATTTTTGATAATGGAAATAGCTGTACAATAAATTTTTGGTACATATAGATGGTATATTTTTGAAATAGACTTTGTGTATTTTTGCAGCAACGAACCTTATTGATTGAAAATGTTATAGAAAGGTTTCTTTTTTTGCGGGTATCGTTTTTTTATGAATGGCTGGTGTGTTTTTATAAAACTGAAAATAAAAAAGTAGATAACAGATTACTTTCTGGACCATTTTAGGTACACTCATTTTTTGAGGGTGTTAAGCAAATAATGAATGGAATGAGAAAGAGGAATTACAATGAAACTTGGCAAAAAGAAACATGGTGAAATGTACCATTTCTAAAGAACGGGATACAACACATATTTTTCTTCTGAAGAAACCAATGCCTCTGACGAGAATTGTTTCTTTTAATAGGAGAAGTGTATTTTTTACTTTGTCATAATAGTTCTTCTGGGATAACTTCTGCAAAAGACTTCCAGCTGTCAGTCATATAAATTTTTACATTCCACTTTTTTAATCTTTGGAGTCATTTTTTAAGGGTAACGGTATCACGGTTGCCACATTCGATGCGTTGTACTGTATCAGTACAATATGCTTTAGTTTGTTTTTTTTAAATGTAGAAAGTGCCACATTTCATCTAATTGTATTACCACAGCTTCTGAAGTAGGCTGTGGTTTTTCATAATGCTGTAATGCAAATTTTCTTACCCAGCTTAATATGCTGGTTGTAGAAGTATTCAATAAACCAGCGATTGTTCTAAAAGATAACCCATTAATGTATCATAAATATGCAATTCATTTTGTTTGCTCATCAAATCCCTTTTGTAAAGTTGGTACAAATTGATAACCACAATTTTTACATTTATATCTTTGATGTCCTTTTATCAATCCATTTTTGCTGTGTTCTGTTGCTCCCCATTTTTTACATTCCATACCAATAATATCTCCTTTGTTATTAGTATGTCCTTATTTCATCACTTTCCATTTTTTAAATAATATTAGAGGCTTTTTATTTCACCAGACAGTGAAATCCAAAAATTTTCATAGGAATATGATATAGTACTTGAAATGGAATCAAAAGTATGATACAGTATTTATAGTCAATAAATTGACTGTAAATAAATTGACCATAGGCGGTGTATTATGACAAAGGAATATAAAAAAAATGCATATCTCTACTGCAAATTTAGAGATGAACAGTTTGCTTTATATGATGAATATGCCAAAAGGCATGGTATGCTAATGAAAACATTGTTAGTGGTGAATGTCCTTTTTTATGCCAAGTGTGGCATGACACAGACAGATATCTGTCAAAGAACATTTCAATCCAAACAGACTGTAAATTTGATTATTAAAAATCTTTTGTCGGAAGGTTATGTTACAGTCACTGAAATGCCTCAAAACAAACGAAACAAAATGGTAGAAATGACAGAGGCAGGACGGGTATATTATGAAAAGGTTATTCGCCACATCACATGGGCAGAAGATATGGCAATGGCTATGTTTACTGCAAAGGAACAAAAACAGCTCATTGATTTGTCCAGAGCATTTACAAAAAATCTTGCCAAATTGATGAATCAAGATATGGAGGAAGAAACAGAATGATTATCAATACCGGAGGACGAACAGATACTGTACAATATTATACCAAATGGCTGCTGCGCCGTTTTTCAGAGGGCTATGTGCTGGCACGCAATCCCCTTTTTCCAAACAAAATCAATCGTTATGAATTGACTCCGGATAAAGTGGACTGTGTTGTTTTTTGTTCCAAAAACTATGAGCCTATTTTACTGCATTTACATGAAATTACAGACCGTTTCAACACTTATTTTTACTATACCATTACTCCATATGAAAAGGATATTGAACCGGGTGTACCCTCCATAGAGGAAAGTATGAAAACACTGATACAATTATCAAAGCAGGTTGGCAGACAACGCATTGCATGGCGGTATGACCCTGTATTGCTTACGGAAAAGTATACCATTTTATACCATATGGAAGCATTTGAAAAAATGGCAGCCATGCTGGCACAGTATATTGACCGCTGTATTTTCAGCTTTGTAGAGATGTACAAAAAGCTGGAAACGAATATGCCAGAGCTTATTTTGTTGTCAGAGAAGGATAAGGAGCGTTTAGCCCAAGGCTTAGGTGCTATTGCAAAAAAGTATGGTATTTTGATTCAAAGCTGTGGTACCAATGATGATTTTACAAAATATGGAATATATGGTTCCGGTTGCATAACACTTGATATTTTGGGAAAAGCAAATCATATTGCATGGAAAGCCTTGAAGCATAAGGGTATGAGAAAGGGCTGCCATTGTATAGAAAGCCGGGATATAGGAGCATATGATACTTGTTTGAATGGCTGTAAATATTGCTATGCAAACACCAATCCCCAAAAGGCCCAAGGCAATTATAAATTGCATGACCCTGCCTCTGCTTTGCTGCTAGGCCATGTAAAACCGGAGGATACAATACTGCAAGGGGTACAGAAAAGCTTTTTGGTGAAAAAATAGCATCATCATTTTATCGTAATCAATGTTAGGGAGGGATATGGAAATGGAATTTTATGAAGTGATTCATAAAAGAAGAACAAGCAGAATGTGGACAGATAAGGAGGTTGCATTGGAAGCCATAAAAAGGATTATTGCAGCAGGCATGAAAGCCCCTTCATGGGACCATTATAGAAATTGGCAGTTTATTGTTCTTCATAGCAAGGAAGAAAAGGAGAAGGCATTTAGCTATGCAAAATATATAGCAGAGAGGTTTGATATAAGCAAATATGAAAACAGGGCATTGAATTTGGCCCAAAAGATGTATGCTTATGCCATGCCAAAGCAATATACCATGCTGCTTGAGTGTCCCTATGTGATTGTACCCCTGTTTCAATGCCGTAAGCTGAATGGACAATGGGTCAGCAAGCTCAATCCTCTTACCACTGCATGGTGTGTTGCAGAAAATATGATGCTTGCTGTAATCAATGAGGGACTTGGCTACTCCTTACGGATTCCGCTCAACCAAGAACACAATATTGTGCTGGAAAAGCTGGGGGTGCCTGAGGGCTGGATGACGCCATGCTTTATTGGAATTGGATATCCTGATAAAAATGAATTGGTTTTGGAGCAATATGACAGCAATCCCACGGGCCATATACATATGGGAGGATGGTGAACATGGATTTTACTGTGATACAAGAAATCCAAGTGAAAAATATATTCACAAAGTCTAATTTGCCTGTATGTGAATATTCTATCAATCCTTATGTGGGCTGTACCCATAGCTGTAAATACTGCTATGCCTCTTTTATGAAACGGTTTACAGGCCATTGTGAGCAGTGGGGCGCTTTTTTGGATGTAAAGCATTGGCCTCCAATTAAAAACCCTAAAAAATATGCAGGCAAAGAATTGTTTATTGGTTCTGTAACAGACCCTTATCTTCCGCAAGAAGAAATGTATGAGCGTACAAAAGCATTGCTGATGCAGCTGAAGGGAAGTAGTGCCAATATCACCATTGCAACAAAAAGCGATATGATACTGCGGGATTTGGATTTGATAAAGACTTTTCCCAAGGCCCGTGTTTCTTGGTCTATCAATACATTGGATGAAAATTTTAAATCTGATATGGACCGGGCGGTGTCTATTGAAAGGCGGCTTGGGGCTATGAAAGCCTTTTATGATGCAGGCATTCACACAACCTGTTTTGTTTCGCCTATTTTTCCGGAAATTACAAATGTAAAGGATATCATACAACGGGTAAAGGGACAATGTAATTTGATTTGGCTTGAAAATCTCAATCTGCGTGGCAGCTACAAGGCTGTTATTATGGATTATATAAAAAATAACTATCCCCATTTCTTTCCTCTCTATCAGGAGATTTATCAAAATGGAAGCCGTAAATATTGGGAAATGCTGGATGCGGCATTGAAAAGCTATGCCTCTGAAATAGGCTTAGAGTATGTAACAAATGACGACAGTATAAAAAGGCCTTTCCATGCCCCTCCTGTGATTGTAAATTATTTTTATCATGAGCAGATTAAAAAATCTGCCCCAAAAAAGAGTAACAGCCATAAAACAGGCAGTTGACCCCTGCATACTGTGCTATGTAATAGGATTGTTTTTGAAAAGGCATACAAAAGAAAGCTTTTTCTGGCAGTGGGATGAAAATATATTTGCAAAAGGACTGTTTATGATACAAAGGGATTATATAAAAAAGTGTGATGTGTTTTGCTTTAGATAAGAAATAAAAAAATAAAATGATGATGGTTTTGGCTGTGAAATATATAGACAACACCAAAAAAGTTTTGAAAATATCATAAAATGCTTTGTTAAAAAAACAATGCTTGTAAAATGCAAAGATATGATAATTCCGTGCTGTTCTGTTTGGCAAAAGGCACTAAACAAATTAAAAATACAAATGCTATATGATAAAAAAAGCATATCCCAAAAATGAAAATGATTTGGCTTTTTTACAGATTTATGGAAATGAAAAGGATAGCATTGGCGGCAGAGGCAGTGCATTTTGTGAAAAAAGAATTGTAAAATAGTATGGAAAATATAATTTATGTATGTTTTCAAAATCCCACAGGAGAATGTGCTTATTTTATGAATATGAATAACCAGTCTCAATATAAAAAACAAGGCGTGGAAGAAGCCGCTGTAAAATGGCTTATAAAACAGGCCATGCAACGAAAAAAATATATCTGGAAACATCCCAAGCGGGGAAAAGGCTGCACCAAAAAATGGGATTTATCCCCATGGAAGGTATGATGAAGCTGACAAATACACTGATAAAATGAAAAAGACTGTGTTTGGAAAATAGGTTATAGAAAAATGCAAGGCATTATAAAATCATAAAAAACAGAAGTGAATAAAGTGATTTTTGTATATATGATTTTTATGCTGTGATGGATTGAAAATAGAATGGAGAAGCTGTATTTTTACAGAGATATTGGTGGGAGAGAATGCTGAAAAGGCGCATACAGTGTTTTGACAAAGAAATATTGGAGAGGAGCATTGTATGAAAAATAAAGCTTTTTTCAATGTATGGTGAGCCATTGAAATGGCACAAAAATCATTTTATATGGTAATAAAATGATATGGTATCAAAATAGATTTTCATGTTGCTTTATAGATACTTTAAATTTTGTTTCTTACACTTTCAATGTATTTCAAAATGTGAGAAATGGCTTTTATTTAAAGCATGGGAAAGCATTCAGCCTGTACAACAGCTTTTTGCCTTCCCATGTTCCTGTATTTTGTGAAATACAGGCTCTTTTTACGGCTGTAAATAAAAAGAGAATTGCTCTGTTTGATAAACGGTTATGATATAGAATAGGCGTTCATTTTTTTGAAACTGTTTTGATTTCTAATCATGGATTGCTATATTTATGTTTTGGCTGTGTGATGTTATGAAATCATAAATTTTATAGTGTCAATTTGTGATTATAATGAAAATCCAAAAGGCATGAGATTTATATATTTGCAGCGGCATCTGTTTCACTGCTGTGCTTAATATGCTCCGGAATGTCACCGGATTGTGTGCTGTTTGTTCCTATTAATGTAGGAATGTGCTTATGATCCATATTCTCCCAAAAATCAGAAGCAGTATTATTGAATATGGTTTTCCAGTCAACAGAAAAACCATTTTTGGCATCATAAGAAATGTCTGTACCATTTTCACCGCTGTCACTGCCGTTTTGTGTCACTGTCATGTGATTGTAGCCGTAGCAATCCATTACACTGCCATTATTATGTCCTACAACCCTTCCTACATAGCTGCTGCCGCTGACAGAAGGGTTGAGTGCAGCACTGTGCTGTATACTTCCGCTGTCTGACATTTCTCCTGCGATTCCACCTACATAAGTGCTTCCTGTCACACTGCCTATGGCATAGCTGTTATTGATTTTTTCTTCATTTATGCCCACTAGCCCGCCAATAAAAGTATCTTCTCCTGTTACATCACCTGCAGCATAGCTATGGCTGATTGTGCCATGATTTGCTCCCACCAGCCCACCAATTTCATCATTTGTTCCTGTTACAGTACCCTCAGCATAACTGAACATGATTGTGTCATAATTATATCCTACTAATCCACCAACAGAGCTTCCTCCCTTTACACGGGCTGAGCTATAGCTACTGCTGATTTTTGCTCCGTTGTTTCCAACTAGTCCACCAACCTGCCAAAGGCCTGTGCCTGTTACACTTCCAGAAGCAGAACTGTGGAAAATGGTTCCTGCATTCTTTCCTACCAGTCCACCCACATCATTTTCTTCTCCCTCCACAGCTATTGTAGTATGGCTATTATGGATTGTTCCGCAATGATAACCCACTAGTCCGCCAACAGAATTCTCTGTTGCTTTTATGGAGCCTGTAACAGAAGTATTGAAAATAGCTCCATAGTTGACACCTACAAGGCCTCCTACAAAACTTTTTCCTGTTATATTGACATTTTCCAAAGCTACATTTTTTATAGTACCTTCTAAATCCACATAGCCAAATAATCCTACATATTTATCATTACCTTCAATGGTCATATTTTTTATTACATGACCATTGCCGTCAAATGTTCCTTTGAACTGATAGACATGGTTTCCAATAGGTTCCCAGCTAGAAATACTGCTTAAATCAATGTCATTTGATAATATCACTGTTTTTCCGTCATAATGATTAGGGTCTGAAGGGCTATTTACGGAATCTCTAAACTTTTTGAAATCCTCTAAATGATTGATATATATTACATTTGCTGTCTGCTTGTCATCCTTTTTGATATGATTGGGAATGTCGCTAGATTGTGTGGAGATGATATCTTTCAGTATAGGGATATGATTTCCTTCCATGTTTATCCATGCATTATCTATACTGTCATCAAACATTTCATTCCAATCTATATTTGTGCCATCTACTTGGAAACCGTTTGTATTGTCATAATCTATACCAATGCCGTCTTCGCCCATGGTGGAAAGACTCATTCTGGTGTTGTTCCAGCTATAACAATTAATTATGCTGCTGTTTTCATTATTTCCAATGACTTTTCCTACATTGTCTTTGCCGCTGATAGAAGAATTCAGTGCTACGCCATTGTATATAATACTATCACTATTTACTCCTACCAATCCGCCTACATTATTTGTGATTCCTGTCACACTGCCTGTTGCATAGTTATTATATATTATTCCGCTGTCAATCCCTCCTACCAATCCGCCTATACCATCGCTTATTCCTACTACGGCTCCTGTGGCATAGCTGTTGGCAATTTTTGTATTATAGCAAACTCCGGCCAATCCGCCCACGCCATATTCTCCTGATACATTTCCTGTGGCATAGCTGTTTTTGATACTTCCCATAATACCATCATAATCATCACTTAAAGCACCTATCAATCCGCCGGTATATTCTCCTAGACCATCTTCTGACGGTTTTACATTTCCTGTGGCATAACTGTTTTGTATGTTTCCACCCCTGCTTTCTCCTATCAGTCCACCGGTATAATGATTTCCTGTCACATTTCCGGTAGCATAACTGTTAGTAATTGTTCCCTTAAAATCATCTCCTATCAGTCCGCCGGTATAGTGGTTATATGCTAACACATTTCCAGTAGCATAACTATTGCTGATTGTTCCTTCATAGTTTGTGCCTACAAGTCCACCTATGGCATTTCTGGTTCCTTCTACATTAACTGAGGCATAGCTTTTGTTGATTGTTCCGCTCTTATTCGTCCCCACAAGTCCGCCTACATACCAATCTCCGCTCACATTGCCTGTAACATAGCTGTTGTCGATTGTTCCCTGATTTGTTCCTGCCAATCCACCTACATCTCTTCCTCCTTCTATGATACTCACATTTTCTAAACCGACATTTTTTATAACACCGTTTGTATCTATCCATCCAAACAATCCTACATCATCATAAATATCCGAATGTATTGTCATATTTTGTATCATATACCCATTACCATCAAATGTTCCATTAAATTTATTGTCATCTATTCCTATGGGTATCCAGTTACTGATACTACTCAAATCAATGTCACTGTTGAGTATGGCTGTTTTCCCGGTATAGTCGTTTCCGCTGTTGACATCATCTCTAAAACTTGTAAAATCGGACAAATTATTGATATATAGCACATTTTCTGTTTGTGTATTTCCATTTTTGACATACTCCGGAATGCTAAACTCCAGGAGGCTGCTACCTGTGATATGCCCCGGAATATGGTCAGATTGTATGGTGCTTATGTTATTTTTTAGTATAGGGATATAATTTCCTTCCATACCCTGCCAAATATGGTCTGCGCTGCTGTCAAATATTTGATTCCAATCGATATCTGTGCCATTTACTTGAAAGCCGCTTGTGCTGTCATAATCAATGGCAATACCATTTTCTCCGCCGCTGCCCAACACTATCATATTGCTCCAGCTATATAAATTGCCTATGTTATGGTCAGTATGTTCTCCAATCAATTTTCCTATGACTTTTCCTACATAACTGTTGCCGCTGACGGAAGAATTGAGTGCTGCACAATGCACAAAATTGTCAGAACCACTGAAGCTTCCTGCCAAACCGCCCACATGACTAATTCCTGCCACATTTCCCGTAGCATAGCTATTATTAATCTCTCCTTCACTTGCGCCTACCAAACCGCCGATTCTGGTTCCTCTCCCCAACACATCACCTGTGGCATAGCTGTCACGGATTGATAGGATGTTTTTTCCAGCTAATCCGCCAACATAATAACATCCTGTCACATTTGATGAAGAATAGCTCTCGCAGATTGTTCCGTTATTTATGCCTACCAAACCGCCAATGTTGTTTTCTGTTCCTTTTACATTTCCCGTAGCATAACTCTGATTGACTGATCCCCTGCTATATCCTGCAAGTCCGCCAACATAATATATTCCTGTCACATTTCCTGTCACAGAAACATTGTTGATGGTTCCCATATTATATCCTACCAGTCCTCCTAGATATTCTCTTCCGTCCACATTTACATTTTCTAACACTATATTTTCTATTGTGCCATTTTCGCCCATCACGCCAAACAGCCCTGCATAAATTGGGGTATCATTATCATCCATGCTTTGAATGGTCATATTTCTAATGACATGGCCGTTTCCATCAAAATGTCCTTCAAAAGGAGCGGTATATGTTGGGCCAGTATATTTTCCAATGGGTATCCAATTTCCTATACCGCTCAGGTCAATGTCTGCCACCAATTTATATTTGGCTTGTGCAAAATTCATATCTTCTCCATATTCTGCATGGTCTAGTATCAATTCTGACAGCTCCGCCAGTGCTTCTGCCGAACCGATGATAAATGGCTCGTCCACACCAATGATTTTTGCTGTTTGTCCGTTGCTTTGGCCATATTGTGCCGCCTGCTCCAGCAGTGAAAGCTCTGCCAGCTCTTTTTCTGATTGTGTCACTGAGGTATTTTCGCCTTTTGTGCTGTCTTCTGTTTCAGATTGCCCATAGACAAATAGGCTAGTTTGAGAAAATACCAGTAGCATTGCTGCAAATCCAATCAATATTCTTTTTTTCAAAATGTTCATAAATCCCCCTCCTAAATGTATAAAATTTTGTGATTGCCTTCTATTATTTTATTATACTACAAAATTACTATCATTTACATATATTGGCATGAATTTGTAAAAATATAAAAAATGATATGACTTTGTGGCTGAAACAGTAAAAAGGAAATGATTTTAAAAATATTTCAGGAGGTATGGCTTTTTTTAAAAGCAGAGGAAATGATTTTGGGTGTTCTATGGATGGTATAAAAAAGGGGGAGAATTGTGATGTTATATTTTTAAACAAATAAAGGAGTGTAAAAGGCTGTGAACAATGGTATTTTTACAGATAAAAAAATAAAATTCTGCAAAATAGTATTTTTGAATATTACAAAAAGTAATATGGAAATAGAGCATACTTTTGTTGGAAATGGCAAAATCATACATGGCGGAAATCAAAGTAAGCATGGGGTTTTTAACGGTATCTTTACGGATATTTTATTGCTTTTTATTTTTTTTTTACTATAATTATAGCATAAACCGACCAGTTGGTTTGTTATGATATGTCAAAAAAAACGGAGGGATATTTTGTGCAGACAAAGCAATATATATTGGAAATGGCTTTCCGTTTGTTTTTAAAAAATGGCTTTTGTGCAGTTTCATTAAACGAGGTCATCAGAGAAGCCGATGTGACAAAGGGATGTTTTTATCATTATTTTAAGGGAAAAGAAGCGTTGATATATGATGTGATTGTGACGTATTTATACGATTATTTAAAAAGTCCTTTAGAAGCCTTTCAAAATTGGGCAAAACAGCAAAAAAATATGGATATTGCAGAGGCATTGCATTTTTGTTATACATTTATGCCGGAGCTGATACTGGAAAGCGGAGAAAGGATTCCGTTTCGGGAGGTACAGTTTTTGATATATGAAGGTATGAAGCATTATGACTATTTGCAAAGGGAAAGCTGCATTTGCAGCAGAAAACAAAGAATTTTATTAAAAGAACTGCTGGAAAAAGCAAAACAGCAGAGGCTTGTGCAAAGGGATATAGATACGGAGGAATATGCTACAACCATAATGGCATTGAGAGACGGCATGATTGCTTTACACATATTGGACAGCAGCATTGATACAAAACAAAAATGGGAAAGCACGTTTTTATCCATTTGGAATAAAATAAAAACAGAGCAAAATCAAATGATATGTCACAAGGAGGGGTATTTATATGCATAAACAACAATATAAAATGGGAATTGACATTGGCTCCACAACAGTGAAGGTAGTCATTGCAGACCAACAAAACAATATTTTGTTTTGTCAATATAAAAGACATTTTTCTGAAATCAAAAGCACAGTGGCAGATATACTGGAGCAGGCACAAAAAGAACTGGGAAACATTTCTTTTACAGCCATGCTGACAGGCAGCGGAGGCGTTTCCATTGCAAAATCTCTTGGCATTGATTTTATACAAGAGGTAGTGGCCACAGCCAAGGCCATTGAAACAGCGGCCCCAAAAACAGACGTTGCTATTGAACTGGGGGGAGAGGATGCCAAAATCATTTATTTTTCAAATGGCATTGAGCAGAGAATGAATGGTATTTGTGCAGGAGGAACAGGCTCCTTTATAGACCAAATGGCAAGTCTTTTACAGACTGATGCAGGGGGCTTAAATGAGCTGGCCAAAAAGCATACCACCATTTATCCCATTGCTTCCCGCTGTGGTGTGTTTGCAAAAACAGACATACAGCCTTTGATTAATGAAGGGGCGGCAAAAGAGGATTTGGCCGCATCCATTTTTCAGGCAGTAGTCAACCAGACCATCAGTGGTCTTGCCTGTGGCAAGCCCATTCGGGGACACATTGCATTTTTGGGAGGCCCCTTACACTTTTTGTCTGAGCTGCGTCAAAGATTTATAGAAACATTAAAGCTGACAGAAGAAACGGCTTTGCTTCCGGAAAATTCTCATTTGTTTGCCGCCTATGGCACAGCCATTTCCAATGACGAAAATGGAAAAGTGATGGGCTTTGCCGCTTTATTGGAAAACATCCGCAATGGGGAAGAGCTGACAATGGAGGTAAACCGTTTGGAGCCTTTGTTTGAAAGCAAACAGGATTATGAAGCATTTCAAAAAAGACATCATCAAAACAAAGTGGAAAAAATTGATTTATCTACATACAAAGGAGATGCCTTTTTAGGCATTGATGCAGGCTCTACAACAACAAAGGTGGCATTGGTTTCTGCCACAGGAGGGCTTCTTTACTCTTTTTACGGCAGTAATGAAGGAAATCCTCTTAAAGTGATTATCAAAAGCCTAAATGAGCTTTATGAGCAAATGCCGGAGGGCGTGACCATCAGAAATTCCTGTGTGACAGGATACGGAGAGGGCTTAATAAAAGAAGCACTTATGATTGATTTGGGATATATCGAAACAGTGGCCCATTACAGAGCGGCCAGCTTTTTTAAACCAGATGTAGATTTTATACTGGACATTGGCGGACAGGATATGAAATGCATTCGTATCAAAAACAATGTCATAGACAGTGTACAGCTAAATGAGGCCTGCTCCTCCGGCTGCGGCTCTTTTATAGAAACCTTTGCCAAATCATTGAATTATACTGTGGGAGATTTTGCAAATGTGGCTCTGTTTGCCAAAAACCCCATTGATTTAGGCTCTAGATGTACTGTGTTTATGAATTCCCGTGTGAAGCAGGCACAAAAGGAAGGGGCAGAGGTGGCAGATATTTCAGCAGGCTTGGCCTATTCTGTCATCAAAAATGCTTTGTTAAAAGTGATTAAAATTGCAGACCCCAAAGCCATGGGAAAAAGCATTGTGGTGCAGGGCGGCACATTTTATAACGATGCTGTGCTAAAAAGCTTTGAAATCATAAGCGGCAGAGAGGCTGTCAGACCGGATATTGCAGGGATTATGGGCGCATTTGGAGCCGGATTGATTGCTCTGGACAAATATAAACAAGGGTATCAAACAACACTGGTTTCTCAGCAGGATATGAATGCCCTTGAAATCCAATCCACATTGACAAGATGCCAAAGATGTACCAATCATTGCCTGCTGACCATAAACAATTTTTCGGGAGGCAGACGCTTTGTGACAGGAAATCGCTGTGAAAGGGGACTGGGCAAGGAAAAAGCAGAAAACCCTGCACCAAACCTTTATGAATATAAACGTCACAGACTCTTTGATTATGAGCCTTTGGAACTGGAAAAAGCACCAAGGGGTGTGGTAGGCATTCCAAGAGTGCTGAATATGTGGGAGGAATACCCATTTTGGTTTACATTTTTTACAAAGCTGGGCTTCCGTGTGGAGCTTTCTCCTTATTCCAGCAAGGCAGTTTATGAAAAGGGAATTGAATCCATACCAAGTGAGTCTGTATGCTATCCGGCAAAGCTGGTGCATGGCCACATTATGAGCTTGATAGAGTCCGGCGTAGGTTTTATATTTTATCCTGGTGTGGTGTATGAAAGAAGGGACATTGCCGCTTCTGACAACAATTTTAACTGCCCTATTGTGGCCTCCTATTCTGAAAATATCAAAAACAATGTGGAAGCATTGCGGGAGCAAAATATCAAATTTATGAATCCCTTCCTTTCTATGGGAAATAAAACGGCACTGGCCAAAAGACTGGTGCAGGAGTGCAAGCCCTTTGGACTTTCTCAAAAAGCCATATTGGATGCTGTGGATGCAGCATGGGAGGAATGGGGACAATTTAGAGAGGATATGCACCAAAAGGGCAAAGAAACATTAGAATACATCAAAGAGCATAACATGACAGGTATTGTGCTGGGCGGCAGGCCATACCATGCTGACCCGGAAATCAACCATGGCATTCCCGAGCTGATTGCAGGATACAACATTGCAGTGCTGACAGAGGACAGTGTGGCCCATTTGGGAAAAGTGGAGCGTCCTATGGTGGTGCGTGACCAATGGACCTACCATTCCAGACTGTATGAAGCGGCGGCATTTGTCAAAACACAGCAAAATTTGGAATATGTACAGCTGAATTCCTTTGGCTGCGGTTTGGATGCAGTGACAACAGACGAAGTGAAAAATATATTGACAAAAGCAGGAAAAATATATACCTCTTTAAAAATTGATGAAGTCAACAACTTGGGCGCAGCCAGAATCAGAATCCGCTCTTTGATTGCGGCCATGGAGGACAGAGCTGAAAAACAGGTAAAAATACATAAGGCAGATGCTTCTTTAAAGAGAGTTGTTTTTACAAAGGAAATGAAAAAGGAATATACCATACTTTGCCCTCAAATGTCTCCCATCCATTTTGACATTTTAAAAGAGGTGTTTAAAAGCAGCGGCTACAATTTAGAAGTGATGCCTGCTATGGACAGAAATGCCATTGACACAGGATTGAAATATGTCAACAACGATGCTTGTTATCCTGCTCTGATTGTGGTGGGGCAGTTAATCAACGGTTTGAAATCAGGAAATTATGATTTGAATAAAACAGCATTGTTGATTTCACAAACAGGCGGGGGCTGTCGTGCCACCAATTATATTGGTTTTATCAGAAAAGCATTGGAAAATGCAGGAATGCCACATGTGCCTGTCATTTCCATCAGCGCAGGAGGATTGGAGAAAAATCCCGGCTTTAAGCTTTCTCCTTTGCTTTTGCACAAAATGCTGCAAGGCTTTGTATATGGAGATTTGCTCATGCGTGTGCTTTACAGAGTACGTCCTTATGAAAAATTCTCCAATTCTGCCAACACATTGTACTGGCACTGGAATGAGCAGGTCAAAAGAGATGTGGTAAAAGGAAGCTGGAAAACATACTGCAAAAACATCAAAGCCATTATACAGGATTTTGACAGATTGGAAATCACCGACCAAGTGAAGCCAAGGGTAGGCGTGGTAGGAGAAATTCTTGTAAAATTCCATCCCACAGCCAACAATGATATTGTAGGACTTTTGGAGGCAGAGGGAGCAGAGGCTGTTGTGCCGGATTTGCTTGGCTTTGGATTATACAGCTGTTATAACGCTTCTCAAAAAAGAAAATATTTGGGAGGCAGCTGGAAGGCCAAAATGCTTAGCGACATTGGCATTGAGGTCATTGAATTTTACCAAAGGCCTATGATAAAAGCATTGTTAGAAAGCAGCCGTTTTCATGCGCCGGATAACATCAGAGCATTGGGAAAATATGCACAGTCCATTGTATCCCTTTGCAACCAAACGGGAGAGGGCTGGTTTTTGACAGGAGAGATGCTGGAATTGATACGTTCCGGCGTGCATAATATTGTATGTACACAACCCTTTGGCTGTCTGCCAAACCATGTGGTGGGCAAGGGTGTGATAAAAGAAATTAAAAGAAAATATCCTCTTTCTAACATTGTTGCCATTGATTATGACCCAGGTGCCAGTGAAGTCAATCAGCTAAACAGAATTAAGCTGATGCTGGCAAGTGCAAACAAAAATATGGATAAAGTGGAAGCAGAGCAGAGAGAAAAGAGAAAAAGAATACATTCTGTGAAAAAAGCATCTTTTGATGTGCATATCAAAGGATAAATCACATACAAAAAGCCATACTTTTTAAAGTATGGCTTTTTGTATGTTGTTTTTATTGGTATGTGCGGTTTCCTTTTATAATATCATCTAAAAGAGGAATGATATACTCCATTTGTTTGCTTGTCAATTTTTGCAATTTTTCTTCTACTTCATAATATCGTTTTGGATTTTGTATGGCATCATTAAAAAAATCCTTAGGATGAATTTTTAAATATTCACAAATGTAAAAAAAGCCTGTCATAGAAGGAAAATTTTTATGGTTTTCAATTCCAGAAATATAAGAAACACTTTGGCCGATGGCAAGACTCATTTCACGGGCAGAGATTCCCTTTTGTGTTCGCAATTCTCCAAGACGATTTCCAAAAAATGTTTCATAATGCATACACATATATATCACCTCATATAAAATTGTACAAGATAAAATGAAAAAAATATAAGTTTCTACTATATATATTATTGACAAGTATAGTGTTAACATTATATAATGTAATAAATGTATTGTATAACAATTCATTTTGCTGCAAATACTGTACAAAATCAGAAGAAGCTATGTCATCGTTTCATGCCACGTTACGATAAATGATGTTTTGTATTCTTTTCTAAAAATTTGTATTGATTCCCTAAAAATACAAACGAGCAAAAATACCCCAAAATTTGGTATCAAAAAATATTCACAGATTATTTGCAGTGAAAGTCCCTTCTGTCCCATTCCATATAGAAGGGACTTTTTGTTGCTAATGGTGCATTAGAGAAAAGCAAATACAATCCTTCATAGGAAAACGTTTTATGTCATTGTCAATCAAAATGATAAAGAAAAAATAAATGTCATAAATTGAAATGAAAAATGTAATTTTCATAAAGGTATGACAGGATATACTGTTGCAATGTAAAAAGGGAATGTGTTTGCATTTCTTTTTTTATGTTGCCGTTTATGGCATTTCTGTATTTTTATATAAAAGGTTTGGGTGTATCTATTGAAACAATAGGATTAATGCAGTGTTTTTGAAAGACTGTAATAAAGGCAGCAATGAAAATGAAATCGTATCTGCCAAAAATAAAAATAAGTCTGCACCACTGACCAAGCCATAAAAAAGCAGCTTCTACACCATTTCAATGCTGCACAAAAAAAGTGGGAATGCTCTGTTGGCTGAGGAATAAAAGAAATTTAATCAAAACACTATTTTTATAAAGATTTATATGATATAAAAAAAACAGCCGGTTCCAATGTATGGAACAGGGCTGTTGCAACAGTGCATTGAAAAATGATGGATATCATTATTTTTCAAATGAAGTGCGGTTGGATTTTGTAATGTCTGATAAAAGAGGAAGGAGATATTCCATTTGTTTGCTGGTGAGCTTTTGCAAATGCTCTTCTATTTCGCCATAAAGCTTTGGATTTTTAATATTATCATTAAAAAAGTCTTTGGGGTGAATTTTAAGATATTCACAAATATAAAAAAAGCCACTCATGGATGGAAATGTTCTGCCGTTTTCAATCAGATTGATATAATTTTCATTTTGACCAATGGCAAGGCTCATTTCACGAGCAGATACAGGTATCTGATTACGCAGTTCAGATAATCTTCTGTAAAATAAATCTTCATACATCATTATCACCTCGTTCTGTAAAAAACTATACTATTAGTTTTTGCAGAAATATAATAAATAATAATGTATTACTGTTGAAATAAAATATTTGATATTGTATAATAATAAAATACATTATTATATAATGTATTTTGCTGTCATAAAGGAGTACTTTTATAGACATATGAGTCTATCCCATCCCAATGATTTTTACTCTTTTGTGGCAGTAATGTCATAAAATAAAAAGACCTTCTATATTCCATAGAAGGCCTTTTTGATTTATGATATTATACTTCTTTAAATTGGTCTGTGCCAACGCTGCAAAGAGGACATACCCAATCAGCAGGCAGCTTGTCAAATGGTGTGCCGGGAGCAATGCCATGCTCTGGGTCGCCTACGGCAGGGTCATAAACATATCCACAAACTTCACATTCATATTTTTTCATAATTTTCTCACCTTTCTGTTTTTTTTATGATAATCAAATAAATTACATCATGCAATATGCAACAATTTCAAAATCTCCCGGAATTTCAGGTGCGTCAGTAGGCTCCTCCAATTTCCATGTCAGCTGAAACAATGTGCTTCCTACAATGGCTTCAAAGAAAAACATAATGATGCCGGCGTCAATTTTTTCTTCGTAGGTATTTACATTTTCATCTCTTCTGACAGCAAGAATCACCTTGCCGCCTACCATCAAAAAACGCCATGGCTGTCTGTTCAATGTGGAAGGAGCCAATTTTGCAAAAGCAAATGCTTCTAAAACGCCTCTTTCCTCCAATATGGCAGCGTCAGCACCATTGCCCCATTTATCAATATAAACCATTTCATCCAAATCCAATTTGTAGGCAGGATTTAAAGAAACAGAAGCACCTTTTTTGGGAGCGTTTGCATCATAGCCCAATGCAATGAGTGCAACCACCTCTCTATCTGAAACAATGTTTAATTTTTCTTTCACTGCTTTGCTGTCTTGAAAAGTAATCCAGCAGGAAGCCACGCCCAGCTCAGTAGCCTTTAAAATCATACCTTCTCCAATGTAGCCGGCATTTTCGATATAACGCTCAGCAACATCAGAAAGCAAAAGAATATAGTGAGGCGCATCTAACATATTGCCCTGATAGCCGGCTACGCCGTCTAAAGCAAGATATGCTTCGCTGTTGGAAAGAATACGCACGTCAATGCTGATGGAATCACTGATTTTGGTACATTGCTGTGCATAGTCCTTAATGGCTTTTAATTTTTTTGTATCGACAGCTTCTTTTTTGTATTCTCTGACAGATTTTGTGGTCAGAATTAAATTTTGGTAATCCATTATCATTCTCCTTTACCAAGTATTCTTTCTATATCAAACGATAATAATTATTATTTATAGAATATATGGTAGCAGATAACAATAGAAAGTGCAAGCCTTTTTCTGTAAATTTGCAAAAAAATACTTTGCAAAATCCCATTTTTACCATATCTTAATGCAAAGAAAAAACGGCGTCATATTGTTCACGAAGCAGCTGTATTTCCTTTTGATACCCTTCCAGCTCATTGGGGGTTTCCAAATAAAAGGGCAAATGACACAGCTTGGGATGGGTTATGATTTTTACAATGGCTTTTGTGCCAATATAGCCTCCGCCTATGACTGCATGGCGGTCTTTATGGCTGTTGATTGGGTTTTTGCTGTCGTTTAAATGAATGGCCTTTAGCTTATCTAAGCCTATCACTGCATCAAATTCATTTAAAACATGGTCCAGATTGTTTACAATATCATATCCTCCGTCATGCACATGGCAGGTATCCATGCAGATGCCCATTTTGTCACAAAGCTCCACTTTGTCCAATATGGCCCTCAGCTCTTCAAAGCACCGGCCGATTTCTGTACCCTTTCCTGCCATGGTTTCCAAAAGTACAGTGGTGGTCTGCTCCGGCTTTAAAACCTGATTGAGGGTATCTGCAATCAGTGCAATGCCTTTTTTTGTTCCCTGCTTTACATGGCTGCCCGGATGAAAATTATAGTAATTATGGGGCAAAAGCTCCATTTTTTGCAGGTCCTCCTTCATGACCTCAAGGGCAAACTCCCTTATGGCAGGGTCGGCAGAGCAGGGGTTTAGGGTATAAGGAGCATGGGCTGTCAGCGGTGCAAAATGGTGCTGATGGATGATATCCAAAAGACGCTGCACATCCTTTTGGTCAATTTGCTTGGCCTTTGCCCCTCTGGGATTTCTGGTAAAAAACTGAAATGTGTTTGCATCAATAGAAAGAGCGTTTTTGCCCATGCTTTCAAAGCCCTTTGCAGCAGAAAGATGACATCCTATGTTTAGCATATTTTGATTCCTTTCTATTTAGTATGATTGTTTGCAGAACACATTATACGAACATTTTTTGTTTTTTGCAACTATTTTAGCATCATAAAATATTTTTGCAAAACACAGCAGTATTTGATAACAGATTTGATTTTTTATGGTATAATGGGAAAGGAATATCAGTATGGCTCATATACTGATAAAGCGATAATGGAATCATAAAAAATGTTGGGTAGGGTGGAAGTATATGGAATGGATAAAAAGTTTTTTTGGTGATTTGGGCATTACAGATTTTATGCGTCCTACGGTGGGATTGTTTGATTTGTTGGATATTTTTATTGTAGCATACATAATTTATGAAATCATATTTTGGATTAAAGAAACAAGAGCATGGGTGCTTTTTAAGGGAATACTTGTGATATTTGCTTTTGCCGCAGTTTCAGAAATATTGCAGCTGAACACAATCATGTGGATATTGACAAACACCATTTCTGTGGGTATCATTGCTGTGATTGTGGTATTTCAGCCGGAGCTGAGAAAGGCGTTGGAGGAGCTGGGAAAGGGAAAGGCATTTTTCTTTTTTAACAATTTGGGAAAGACAGACAGTCAAAATACAGAAGAAAAGGTAGCAAACCGCACTGTGGATGAAATATTAAAAGCGGCAGACAAAATGGCGGCTGTCAAAACAGGTGCTTTGATACTCATTGAACAGGAGGTGCCTTTGGGAGATTTTGAAAGAACGGGAATTGCCATAGACGGCGTAGTATCCAGTCAGCTTTTGATTAACATATTTGAGCATAACACTCCTTTGCATGACGGTGCTGTGATTATCAGAAACAACCGTGTGGCGGCGGCAACCTGCTTTTTGCCATTGACAGAAAGCAATGATATCAGCATGGAATTAGGCACAAGGCACAGAGCGGCCATTGGTGCCAGCGAGGTTTCTGACGCCTATGTGCTTGTTGTGTCAGAAGAAACAGGGGCCATTTCTATGGCAAAGGGAGGCACATTGTATCGCAATGTGACAACAGATTCCTTGCGGAAAATGCTTTCCGGCACAACAAAGTCTGCCAAAAGAAAATTGGTATTATGGAAAGGAAGACAGCCAAAATGAAAAAATTACAAGAGCTGATTATGAAGGATGTAGGGTGGAAGCTTCTTTCTCTTGCCATTGCCATTATACTTTGGTTTATGGTAATCAACATAGAGCATCCTGTTACAACAAGAATATACACACAAACCCTTTCTTTGGAAAGCATGGACACATTGACAGAGCAGGGGCTGACTGTGCGCAACAGACAGCAGCTGGAGAGCATGAAGGTATCGGCTAAAATTAAGGCCCAAAGAACGTCTTTGGACAGATTGACACAATATAAAAGCAATATCAAGGCAGTGGTGGATTTAAGCACCATGGAGGATGTACGCTCAGGGGACAGTATTTCTGCCGACATTTCATTTATCATACCGGAGGGGATGGGAACCGGCTTTGAAATTGTAAGCCAGTCACCTGAACAGGCTGATATTGTTGTGGAAAGGCTTTCTACCAAAAAAATGCCCATTGATGTATATATGACAGGAGAGGCAGGCAGTGGCTATACCACATTGCAGCCGCAAATTTCACCGGCTTCTGTGCAGATTTCCGGAGCAGCGTCTATCGTCAATTCGGTGGAAACAGTGCAGGTGAATGTGGATTTGCATCAGGCCTCGGAGGATATTGTTGTGACAGCTGTTCCCACAGCTTATGATGCAAGCGGCAAACGAGTAGAGGGTGTCAGCATGGATGTGTCTAAGGTACACGTTTCTGTGGGTGTGCAAAAAAATAAAAGCATTGCACTGACAGCAGAAGCAGAGGGAAGCCCTGCCGATGGATATGAAGTGTCGGAGGTCACATGGTCTCCCACATCCATTAGGGTATTGGGAAGCGAAGGGGTGCTGGAACAGCTTGATACACTAAAGCTGCCTGATATAGACGTTACAGATGCCGACAGCACTGTGACACAATATATTGCACTGGAGGAATTGCTGCCAGATGGTGTGATGCTTAGCAGTGACACTCCAAGGCAGGCGGAGGTATCTGTTATCATACAGCAGGCACAGCAGCAGCAAATTACAGTACAAAGCGGTGAAATCACTTTAAACGGGGCAGATGAAACACAATATGACTATATACTTTCAGACGAAACCGTTTCTCTGAGCTTGACAGGGCAGGCGGGGCAGCTGGCGGATATTACAACAGGCAGTATTGCCGTTATGGCGGATGTGACGGATTTGCTGCCCGGAGAGCATAGAGTGGTGTTGGAAACAGATTTGCCCGAAGGCATTACACTGCTTAGCAATGAGCCTGTCATTACAGTGACAGTGATACAAAAGGAGCAGGAAAATGAAGACCTACCGGAAACAGAACAGCCGGAGGAGGATACAGAGCAGACGCCTCCTGCTCAGGAGCAACAACAGCTGCCGCCGGAAGAATAATGATTGAGGAGGAAGTAATGAATGGGAATATTGTTTGGTACAGACGGTGTACGAGGCATTGCAAATACAGAGCTGACAGGACAAAGAGCATTTGAATTGGGCAGAGCAGGAGCCTATGTTTTGACAAAAGAAAAAAAGCATACCCCAAGAATATTGGTGGGGCTGGATACCAGATTATCAGGAGATATGCTGGAATCGGCATTGATAGCAGGCATTTGCTCTGTGGGGGCAGAGGCCATACAGGTGGGCATTGTGCCTACACCTGCCATTGCCTATTTGGTCAGAAAATATAAAGTGGATGCAGGGGTTATGATTTCTGCTTCCCACAATCCGGTAGAATACAACGGTATCAAATTTTTTGACAGCTCCGGATACAAGCTGAGAGATGAGCTGGAAGAGGAAATTGAAGATATTATATTCCATCATATGGATACACTGCCGCAGCCAATTGGAGGAGAAATTGGCATTCGCTCCATTGCAGAGGATGCCTTGGAGGATTATATCTCTTTTTTACAGCAATCTACAGACACTACATTTGAAGGAATCAAAGTGGCCATTGATTGCGCAAACGGAGCCTCCTATAAAGCCGCACCCATATCACTTTTAAATTTAAGGGCGGGGCTTTGTATCATACACAATGAGCCGGACGGCACAAACATCAATCAAAACTGCGGCTCTACCCATATGGAGGATTTGTGCCAATTTGTGCAGGAAAACAATGCAGATGTTGGCTTTGCATTTGATGGAGATGCAGACAGATGTCTGGCGGTGGATGAAAACGGAAATTTGATTGACGGGGATAAAATACTTGCCATTTGTGGCATGGCCATGAAGGAAGCAGGTATATTAAGACATAATACCATTGTGGCCACAGTGATGTCTAATATGGGGCTTTTGCTTTTGGGCAAAGAAAAGGGAATACAAATTGAACAGACCAGTGTGGGAGACAGATATGTTTTGGAAAAAATGGTTGAAAAAAATTATAATCTGGGAGGAGAGCAGTCCGGCCATGTGATTTTTTTGGACCATAACACCACTGGGGATGGTATTTTAACAGCCATACAGTTTTTGACTGTGATGAAAAAAACGGGAAAAAAGGCATCTGAACTGGCAGCAATGATGGAAACCATGCCTCAGGTGCTGGTCAATGCCAAGGTGGATAATCATAGAAAAAATGATTATATGCAGGTTATGGAAATCAAAGAGGCCATTGAAGCATTAAATGCAAAATTTCATGGAGAAGGCAGAGTGTTGATACGCACCTCCGGCACAGAGCCTTTGATTCGTGTGATGATAGAGGGAAAGGATTTGCAGACCATGCAAAAGGAAGCTGAAAAATTGGCAGAGCTGATTAGCCAAAAATTAAAATAATATTTTAAAAGTATCTAATGCTGTCATTAGATACTTTTTGTATTAGCAAAGGGGCTGCTGCAAAATGAAATTGCGGCAGCAGCTTGCACAAAGAAAGGATTGCAAATCATAGAAAACCGGCTGCTTTCTGAGTGAAATCTGCTCAAGAAGGAATGGGTTTTTGTACATGATTATTTTAGAGGGGTATTTTGCGAAAGCCCCTTAAAAAATGTTTGGCGTTGCAGCAGAAGCAAAAACTTCTTTTCACTATCGTAAAATTGTGGTCGGTTGAATACAAGGAGATAGTGAAAAGAGGTTCTATATAGGGGGTTATGGCATACAAAACGGTATTGCAAATAATCATAGCTCCAATGCAGATAAAAAAAGAAGAGCAATTAAAAAATTGTATGAGCAAAAAGAAGTCAATGGTAGAAAGGGGAAAGGTATGTCTGTCAATGAAAATACCTCCTAAAATAAGCATATCAATTTTTATGGAATGAACAACACTATGTTATAGCAGCAGCTTAGTAATATTTGCCAAAATAGAGTGTTCCGGTGTAAATGTTATTTGTTGATGCAGCAGAAAGAATAGAGGAAAGCAATCAAAAAAATACTGACAGCCACACCAAAGCAGCATAAGCGCAGCAGGCAGCAAAAAAACAGTTGGCAGTACTATCCACAAGACAAGAGTCTATGCCCATATATGGAAAACCACTGGGCAGGTGTCGTTTTTTGTGTTGTTGTGAAAAAAGTGTTGCTTGTAATGGAAAGGCACCAATGCAACAAAAGCAAAAAATTGTGCTAAGCCCCATGAAATGGCCCTCACCGCCTGTTGTTTTTATTTATAGGAAAGCTTTTAAAATGGAAAAAGTATACAAAACAAAGTCATGGCAGTCATTTTTTTAGAATCAATGAAATGATAACAGAGATATGGATATGCAATGCCATGTAGGATTTGATATTATATGAAAACATTTCTTGTCCCAATTACTTTTCATTTTTTTGCGGCACAGGGGATAAAAGCACTTAGCAAATGAAAGTAATAACATTGCAATATCATTCAAAATTTTCAAAAGGATGATACAAATATGGATTATGAACTGCTTTTGGGAGATTATCAGAAAATTGAGAATTGGAAGGCAGAGTAGACTGAGGGTTTGAGATTGAACACATTGCCAAAGCTGGAGAGCATTTTTTTGCAGGAGGATAAATTGTTGGCAATGCTGCCTCAAAATCATCCTTTGGCCGATATGGAATATTTTCCCATAAATGCCTTGTGCAGCTATCCCTTTATGCTTTTGGAAAAGGGAGAAAAATCAGATATCTGGGAGATATTTCAAAAGCATGACATTTCTGCTAATATCCGTTTTACTACATGGGACGATTATGCCATTATGTCCATGGTAGAAGGTGGACTGGGGCCTCAGCTGATATGGAAAAGAACGAAATCATTGCAAAGGAATTGGAGGTGCCTGCATACAGAAAAATTGGGCTGGCATTGCACAAAAAAAAGAAGGCTTCACTGGCAATGAAAGCATTTTTGAAATACATTGTTTCAATGAGAAAAAGAAGGTATTGAGAAAAAGAGGGTATTCCTCAAGTCTGTTTTATGACTTTTGGAATATCCTCTTTTTTGAGGGGGTTTTTACAGCTCTAAAAGGTCATCCACTGCATCTTCTACAATGCCTTCTGCTTTTTTTGCCATACGTTTTCCCTTGCGTATCATTTTGTTGCTTTTTTTACGCATGGCATGGTAACTTTTTTGGTCCTGCAACAGATAGCCGATTCCAACGGCTGTCATCAATCCGCCTGTTACAATACCCATTGTAAAGCCCTTCATGAGATACCACTCCTTTTACAGCAAGCATTTGGTTGCTTTTGCTGCACTGCCCTTTATAAAACAGCAAAAGCATTTCTCGCTGTCATATCTAGTATGGCAAAAATGACATATATTATTCTGGCAAAATATATTATTTTTCCAAATCATGTATAAAAAGTCCGCTTCTTGGCTTTGGCTCAAACCATGTAGATTTTGGCGGCATGATTTTGTTTTGGTCTGCCACGGCCATCAGCTCTTTCATAGAAGTGGGATACATGGAAAATGCAATCTGCATTTGTTGACTGTCCACCAATTTTTCCAATGCTTCCAATCCTCGGATACCGCCTATAAAATCAATGCGTTTATCTGTTCTGGGGTCCTTTATGTTTAATAAAGGCTCCAGTATTTCATTTTGCAGTATGGACACATCCAATGCTTCCACCACATCCTTTTTGACAATTTCCTGCTTGGCTGTCAACAAATACCATTTTTTAGAAAGATACATACCAAACTGATGCTGCCTTTGAGGACGGGCACAGCCCGGTTTTTCATATTTTTCCACCAGAAATTTTTCATTTAATTTTTTGAAAAAGCATTCCTCTGTCATGCCGTTTAAATCCTTTACAACACGGTTGTAGTCCATAATGGACAGCTCATCGTCGGAAAACAGCACAGAAAGATAATAATTAAATTCCTCTTTGCCTGTATAATTGGGATATTGCTCTCTTCTTTTTAAGCCTACCTGGACAGCAGAAGCATTTCTGTGGTGACCATCTGCAATGTAAAGGCTGGGTATTTCCTGAAAGAGTGCAATCAGCTCTGTAATATATTTTTGCTGCTGTATCAGCCAAACAGTGTGGCATACACCATCCTCTGAAACAAAATCATAAACAGGCTGTGTTTGCTCTATAATGCAATGCAGTATTTTTTTGACAGCATGGTTTTTGCGGTATGCCAAAAAAATGGGGCCTGTGTTGGCGTTGAGTGTATCCACATGACGTATTCTGTCCAGCTCCTTGTCTGCTCTGGTCAGTTCATGTTTTTTGATGGTATGATTTAAATATTCCTCTATGGCAGTGCAGGCCACAATACCCGTTTGACTTTTTTGATTTTTGTTCAAGCGGTAGATATAAAGCAGAGGGCTGTCATCCTGTATAAAAATACCATTTTGTATCATTGTCTGCATATTTTGTTTTGCCTTTTGATAGACCTGTTCATCATATATATCTATGGAAGGAGGCAAATCAATTTCTGCTTTATCAATGTGCAAAAAGGAATAGGGATTTTGCTTTGCCATTTCTCTTGCTTCTTCACTGCTCATCACATCATAGGGCAATGCTGCCACTTTTTGTGCTTTTTCTGCCACAGGGCGAATGGCACGAAAGGGTTTTATGGTTGCCAAAAAAACAGCTCCTTTCTAATACAATATATTTATCCATTACAGCCGGCAGGGAATGCTCCATATTGCTGCTTAAGCTGTATTATGATGGGGCGGTATGTTGTCTTCCTTTTCTTATGGATGCCTTTAAGAAAGGGATAGATAATAAAAGCAGTATAAAGCCTAGCCTTTTTTGGTATTGCTTCTGGTTTTTTTCCTTACCAAGTGCTGTCTGCTTTGGATATAAAAATTTGTACCGGCATAATTGGTATGATAAGTACATCAATTTCAGTGTAAACAATCATTTATATTTTACTTTTTTTATGGAAATGTCAAAGCTATTTTCATGGGTTGACAAAAGTGGTTTTAAAAAATTTTTGAGTCCAATCAGCATAAGACATTTCATTTTTGTTTTTTGAAACAGAAAGGGATAAAAACATGGCTGTTTCTTTTTTTTGAAAAAAACAGCCAATGGGCTTTATGATGTTTTTTGGTTTTCTGCTGCAATAGAATATGTCAGTATCCATTTTTTTCAATATAATATTCTGACCTTTATGACACTTTCAATGGCATACAAATCCTGCATCAATTCCTTTTCCTTTCCATGAAAGCTGTCGCAGACAATGATGTTGTATGCCAAATCTCCTTTGCTTTTGTTTATCATATTGTCAATATTGACAGAATATTTTGTAAACACAGCACCCAGCTGCCCAATCATATTGACTTTATTTTTGTGGGAAATGGTTACTCTGGGCTTTCCGGAATAATCAATGTAGCAGGTGGGAAAATTGACAGAATTTTTGATGTTGCCGTATTTTAAATATTCCCTGATTTCCACAGAGGCCATCATGGCGCAGTTTTCTTCCGATTCCGGCGTGGAGGCACCCAAATGAGGTGTGACAATGACTTTGTCAATGCCAAGCAAATCCTCGCTGGGAAAATCCACAATATATTTTGAAACAATGCCTTCTTTGATGGCACATTTTAATGCAGTGCTGTCCACCAATTCTCCTCTGGCAAAATTGAGCAGACGCACGCCTCTTTTTGTGGCAGCAAACAAATCTTTGTTGAAAAGATGCTTTGTTTTTTCATTCAAGGGGATATGCAGTGTAATGTAATCGCTTTGGCTGACGGCCTCCTCCAGTGTGGAGGCGTGCTTGACACTGGAGGACAAATGCCATGCAGAATCAATGGATAAATAAGGGTCATAGCCGATAACCTCCATACCCAAGTCCAATGCAGCATTTGCCACCAAAACGCCAATGGCGCCCAGTCCTATGACGCCCAGCTTTTTTCCTGCAATTTCAGGGCCTACAAACTGTTTTTTTCCCACCTCGGCAGCTTTTTCAATGTTTTGTGTGCCAATGAGCGTCTGTGTCCAGTTTGCCCCCTCCAAAACCTTTCTGGAGGAAATCAAAAGCCCTGTGAGTACCAGCTCTTTTACAGCATTGGCATTGGCCCCGGGGGTGTTAAATACAGGAATACCCATTTGTGTACATCTTTCAATGGGAATGTTGTTGGTGCCTGCTCCTGCCCGGGCAATGACCAAAAGATTGTGAGAAAAAGGCATTTGATGCATATCAAAGCTTCTGACAATGATACCGTCCGGATTTTCTTCAATATCAGATATAGTAAATTCTGACTGAGGCAGTTTTTTTAAGCCCACATGAGAAATTTGATTTAATGTTCTGATTGTATACATTTTTTGCACCTCTTATTGATTTTCTTTTTCAAATATTTCCATCCATTCCACAAGAGCCTTGACACCCTCCAAAGGCATGGCATTGTAAATGCTTGCCCGCATACCTCCCACAGTTCTATGGCCTTTTAAATTGACAAAGCCCTTGGAATGTGCCTGTGCAATGAATTTGGCATCCAGCTCCTTTGTAGGCAGTACAAAAGGAATATTCATAAGAGAACGGTCCTTTTTGACAACAGTTCCCCGAAACAGCCGGGACTGGTCTAAAAAGTCATATAATAGATTGGCTTTTTGTTCATTTCTTTTTTGCATTGCTTTTATACCGCCCTGCTCTTTTATCCAGTCAAATACAAGACCCATGAAATAAATGCCGTAGGTAGGCGGTGTGTTGTATAAGGAATGGTTTTTGGCATGGATATCATAGCGGAGCATGGTGGGGGTAATATCCATGGCATGACCCATCAAATCCTCTCTGATGATGACAAGTGTGACACCGGCAGGCCCCAAATTTTTTTGTGCCCCAGCATAAAGCAGACCAAATTTTGTGATGTCGATTTCTTCTGATAATATGCTGGAGGACATATCCCCTACCAATGGCACAGCTCCTGTTTGGGGCAGTGTGGTGTATCTGGTGCCGTATATGGTGTTGTTTAGTGTAATATAAAAATAATCCGCTTCTTTATCAAACTGGCTGGCATCTAAGGGAGGAATTCTGTCAAATAAAGTGTCTTCAGAAGATGCCACAACATGGACCTGGCCATAGCGTTGTGCCTCTTCAATGGCTTTGCTTGCCCATTGGCCCGTTTTGACATAATCTGCTTTGTGATTTTTGCCCATCAAATTCATAGGAATCATTGCAAACTGTGTGGAACCGCCCCCCTGCAAAAAAAGAATTTTGTAATTTTTAGGAATATCCATCAACTCTCTGAGGGTATTTTCTGCATGATATAAAATTTGTTCAAAATCATTGCTGCGATGGCTCATTTCCATAACAGACATACCGCTTTGACCATAGCAGACAAATTCCTTTTGGGCTTTTTCCAATACCTCTAAAGGAAGCATAGAGGGACCTGCTGAAAAATTGTAAACTCTGTTCATACGCCAATAAACCTCCCACAAAAAATCATTTTTAAGCTTTAAAAAAATAGTAAATACAGCCCAATACACTGCTGAAATTGTCAAAAAAGGCACCGGCCTTTGCCGGCTGCCTTTTTCAAAAGACTGTCGGTGCATAAATGGAAAGGCCTTGAAAAAAATAGAAAAAAGCCTTGCCTTTTTATGTTTATGAGGCTGATAACTACTACACCATGGGAATTTTTGTTTATCACTCCCTTTATTTGAAAAGCCTTTTTTGACAGTCCAAAGCCTTCTAAATAAAGAAGACATGATATCTCTTTCTTTATTGAAAAATTATAACACATCAATCCATGGCGTCAACCAATCTGTTGTTCTTTCTCAAAAACATGGATATTTTCGTGATTTCGCAATGTTTTTGTATAAAATACAGCTTTTTTTTGTTGTTTTTCACAAGACATTTGTACTTGTACAAAAGACAGTGCTATTGGAGGGGCATTTCCTCAATTTGAAGATAGCTGCAAATGGCTTTATAATAGGCTTCTGCGGCAATGGCACAGCCTGTGTCGGAGCCAAATGCTTCTACATCCTCCAAATTGGTAACAAAGCATTGTTCTGCCAGCACGGCAGCACAGCTTACCCCCTCTACCATGCCAAATGAAGGCTGTGCATATATTGTGGTATCAGAGGCTTCTTTTATCACCTTTTGGCTTTCTCCCCCTTCTCCTGTAACATAATAGCCATAGCGTATGCCTTGTATGCCTCTTAAATGATTGCCTGCTGCTGCCATTTGCTCTGTAATGCAAAGGGCAAGGTCATAGCTGATTGCATGGTTTTCACGGCCGGGGGGAGCAGGATAGCATTCAAAGCCTCTGGCTGTGCCTGTGGGGTCGGAATTTCCATGGATGGAAAGTATCAAATCTACTTCTTTACGCAATAAAATTTTTTTTCTTTGTGTAATATCCACAGCTTCACCGTTTTTGCGGGAACGGACCACTTGAAAACGGCCGTCTTTTTTGAGTCTTTCTTCTAAAAAATCCACTGTCTTTTCTGTCAGCTCAATTTCTTCTATGTATCCCACAGCACCCACATCCTCTCCGCCATGCCCCGGGTCCAGCCCAATGACATAGGGCTTTGGGGCATTGTGACGGTATGCCAGAAAACAAATTATGCCCACTGTGGCAAACAGCAATATACAAAAAGAAATTTGAATACCCTTTTTGATTCTCTTTCTTTTTTGTCTTTTTTTTCTTCTTTGCTCTGCACGGCTGATTTCTTCCAATCCAAACGCCTCCTACTCTTTTTTATCATACTACAAAATAAAAAAAAGAAAAAGACCTGTTATTTTTGTAAAAAAAGTAATTTTTTGATAGAAACCCATTCAAAAGGTTTTTTTAAATTCAGTGCGGACACCCTGTTGTCAAAGGCTCATTTCATGCAGGCCTTTGAGGAGCAGACAGCAGTATAAAGCAGAGGTTTTATGGGATAAAAGCCTTGAAATGGCTGCTTTTTATTGCCGAAAATCAATTCCGGCCGGGGATTTCAGGTTGGAAAACACTTGGTTTTTCCAACCCCTTTCTGCATTCTTGAAAAAATATAAAATCTAGTTTTTCTACAATCTGCATTTAAAAGGTTTTTTGAATGGTATTTTTAAAATTCATATATTTTGCTTATTGACAAATTTGAAAAAAGAGGTAAAATGGATAAAAACAAAACCGTTTAAAGCCATGACCAAGAGTGAGTACACAGCGGATACTGCTTTCAGAAAGTCGGCGGAGGCTGCAAGCCGGCACAGTGCTGCTGTTGGAATGGACTTGGGAGCAGGAGCAGAACTTTGTTTTCAAATAGTATGCAACTCGGGTTCTCCCGTTACAGAGAAGGCTATATTTTTTTGTATAGTAACAGAGTGGACTGCAGCTGCAGTCAAATGAGGTGGCACCACGTAGATACTACGCCCTCTATATACCATATGCCGGTATGTAGAGGGCTTTTTTATGATTTTTTTTAACAAGATAGGAGAGATGACACATGGCAAAAAGGATTCCAAACAGAATTTTATTGACAGAAGAAGAGCTTCCAAAGCAGTGGTATAATGTACGGGCAGATATGCCAAAGCAGCATGACCCCTTTCTCAATCCTGCTACAATGAAGCCGGCGGCAAAGGAGGATTTTTATCCCATTTTTGCAGAGGAGCTTTGTAATCAGGAATTTTCTGCACAGCGTTATATTGATATTCCTGAGGAGGTGCAGGCTTATTACAAAATGTATCGTCCCTCTCCATTGCACAGGGCCTATGCTCTGGAAAAGGCATTGGACACGCCGGCAAGAATATATTATAAATATGAGGGCAGCAATACTTCAGGCAGTCACAAATTAAATTCGGCCATTGCGCAGGCCTATTACAACAAGCAGCAGGGCATTACCCATCTGACCACAGAAACAGGTGCAGGACAGTGGGGTACTGCCCTTGCCATGGCCTGCTCTTTTTACAACATGGCTTTGGATGTTTATATGGTAAAAATCAGTGCAGAGCAAAAGCCCTATCGAAAAGCAGTCATTGAAACCTATGGCGGCAATGTGATTCCAAGCCCCAGCAATACTACAAATGCCGGCAGGGCCATATTGGCAGATGACCCAAGCTGCACAGGCTCTTTAGGCACAGCCATCAGCGAAGCGGTGGAAAAGGCCGTATCTACGCCAAACACCAGATATGCCCTTGGCTCTGTATTAAACCAGGTGCTGCTGCATCAGTCCATTATTGGAGCAGAAGCAAAGCTGCAAATGGAAAAGGTGGGGGAATATCCCGATATCATCATAGGCTGTGCCGGAGGCGGTTCTAATTTGGGCGGATTGATATCCGATTTTATGAAGGATAAGCTGACAGGAAAACAAAACCCCTATTTCATTGCAGTAGAGCCTGCTGCCTGCCCTTCTCTTTCCAGAGGAAAATATGCCTATGACTACTGTGACACAGGCCGTGTAACCCCTCTTGCAAAAATGTATACATTGGGCAGCGGATTCATTCCTTCCTCCATCCATGCAGGAGGACTGCGCTACCATGGTATGTCCCCCATTGTTTCAAAATTGTATCACGACGGCTTTTTGGATGAAGCAAGAGCATTGTTCCAAAACCAGATTTTTGAAGCGGCCACATTGTTTGCAAAAACAGAATCCATACTGCCTGCCCCTGAATCTGCCCATGCCATTGCAGCAGCAGTGGAGGAAGCCCAAAAATGCAAACAAACAGGGCAGGCCAAAACCATACTTTTTGGCCTGACAGGAAACGGAGCCTATGATTTGGCAGCTTATATGAACTATAAAGCAGGCAATATGCAGGATTATGCCCCAACCGATGAGGAGCTGGAAAAAGGCTTTGCCACATTGCCAAAAATTGAGGGAATACAATAATTTTTGGATATATTTTTATATTTTCAAAAAAAATCATTGTATTTTAAATATTTTTGTGATATCATATATGACTGTAAGTTTTAAAAAAATCCTTGCTCTTTATAAAAAAGGGCCATTTGTCCAAAAGGAGGTGTAGTGATGAACAAATATGAATTAGCATTGGTATTGGCTCCGGCACTGGATGAGGAAGCAAAAACTGCTGAGGTTGCAAAGGTGCAGGCATTGCTGGAAAGATTTGGCGGAAAAATCGAAAAGGTTGATGAGTGGGGCAAAAGAAAGCTGGCTTACGAAATTAAAAAAGTAAACGAAGGCATCTTCAGCTTTACTACTTTTGAAGCACCCGCATCTGCTCCCGCTGAAATTGAAAGCCGTATCCGTATTATGGAAAATGTTCTTCGTTATCTTATCATTCGCAAGGATGCATAAGAAAGGAGGCGTCATATGAATAAAGTGATTTTAATGGGCAGACTGACAAGAGACCCGGAGGTGCGCTATTCTCAAGCGGCAGAGCCTTTGGCGGTTGCCAGATATGCCTTGGCGGTAAACAGACGATTCAAACGTCAGGGAGAGCCTGAGGCAGACTTTATCAACTGTGTTTCATTTGGAAAGGCAGGAGAGTTTGCAGAAAAATATTTTAAAAAAGGTCAAATGGTTAGTATCGTCGGAAGGCTTCAAGTTCGCTCTTGGGATGACCAAAACGGTCAAAAACGCTGGAGTACAGATGTCATTGTGGAGGAGCAGTATTTTGCTGAAAGCAAAGCAGCTTTTGAAAGCCACAGAAGCATGGCAGAGTCCATGGCTCCCCCAACACCGGCTCCTGCCCCAGCGGCGCCGGCAGCAGATGGTTTTTATCCCATTGATGAAAGCATAGAAGATGATGATTTGCCTTTTTAACATTTTTAAAAAGGAGGATAAAACATGATTCAGAAAAAACGTGGACGCAGAAAAAAACGTGTTTGTGCGTCTTGTGCAGATAAAGTGACTGTAATTGATTACAAAGATATCAGCAAATTGAGAAGATATGTTTCTGAAAGAGGCAAAATTCTTCCAAGAAGAATTACAGGCAACTGTGCAAAGCATCAAAGAGCTTTGACAACAGCCATCAAAAGAGCAAGACACGTTGCCCTGATGCCATATACACAGGACTGATTTTTACCATTGCTTTGGCAAAAAAATCAGTACCATATCGTAACATGACAGATAGAAAAGACACTGTTTTTGATACAGTGTCTTTTTTTGTATCAGTAAGGCCTAGAGAGCTGGTTTAAAAAAGCCTTTTGGCCATACGGCAAACTCCTTTTCATTATAAAAGTGCAATCTGCCAACTGCATGGAAAAATCGAAAGGAGGTCATGCACAATGGGGCTTCATGCTATACATAGGTTATCCCATAGGAGTAGAAATATCATACTGTGTTTGTGATAGAATGCTGTTTTACAAAAATAAAAAAGAAGAAATAGGAAAAATATTAAGAAAATGATGTGAATGAAGAGGAGGCAGTATCATCCAAGCAAAGGTGATATCCCTATGCTGCCGGAAATACCACCAAAGCTTGGCATACCAAGCCTGATAGAGAATGGAAAAGTGCAGAAAATGTTGCAGGAGCAATTTGGCCAAAATATAGATACCAAAATAGAGTGGTCTGGTGCAGGCAATAGGATGAAGATACAGCAAAAAAATGGAGAAAAAACAGCAAAAGGGCAAAGCAGTGAAAAGAATGTCCACCAAAACAGTATAAGGGCATCAGAGAATGCAAACCCATTTGTCTATAATACAAGGGACTATGAAAACTGCCGGAGGCAGCGGCTTTTGTATGAAAAAAGCTTCAAAAAGCATTGTGCAAAATGTGGCAGCATAAAAATAAAAACGAGTTATGAAGAATTTTATCATATTGCTGTTGTACCTTTTTCTTTTACTATGCTATAATAAATACAAAAGAGAGGAGGAATTTGCTTGCAGGATAATGGCTTTCAGCTACATAAAGACATTAAAAAAGTAGTAATTGCCTTATTGATGATTATTGTTTTTATTTTGGTTTTGACCATTTGGAATACAAAGACACTGCATCATACCATGCATGAGCAGACACACCAATATTTAGACAGAATGATAGAGGAAACGGCCCATGTTGTGGATGAGCATATATTTCACAGAACAAAAAGGCTTTTTGAAATTGCGGCAAAAAGTATTCAAAATGAACCCACACAAAATCAGACAGAGCTGTTAAAGCAATTACAGACCCAAATCAATTTCAGCAGCTTAATGCTTTTTGATACAAACGGCAGGCTGCTTAGCACCACCGCACAGCAGCCCATGGTTTATCCCATTGAGCAAGAGGCATTTGAAAAAGCAATACAGGGGGAAGAAATTGTGGATTATTTTCCACAGCATCGGCTTTTGGTTTATATGATGCCTGTAGAGGAAAATGGGGGCATTACAAATGTTTTGGTAGGCTTTGCCTCCATAGAGGACATACAGCATATTTTGAAAGAAAAATCTTTTCAGAAAAAAGATGTTTTTGCTGTGATTGATGAATATGGCTCCACCATCATTGCACCGGAAAATACACAGTTTTTTAAAGAGTTGGAGAAAGCCTTTGAACAGCTGGAGCAGTCGGGAGATACTGTAAAGGCAGATTTGATGAAATCTGATTTAAAAAACAACATAAGCAATGAATTTGAAATAGAGCTGGAAAGCGGCAGCGCCATTGTAGAATATACTTATATGCAGGATTGCAAATGGTATTTGCTTACGGTGATGCCTTTAGATGTTTTGGCAAAGGAAACAAAAATGTTTACAACGGTGGATAACTGGATTATTGCCGTGACAATCATTGGCTTTGCCATCATTTTTGCTCTGGTGCTGCTGATACTGGGAAAATATCAAAAAAAGCTGGAATATATGGCCTTTGTAGACAATGTAACCCAGGGAGACAGCATCATCAAATTTCAGGAAAATGTGATAAAAACAATCGCAAAAAGGCCTTTGGGTACATATGCTTTAGTATCCTTAAATGTGCAGAATTTTAAGCTAATCAATGATATTTACGGCAGTCATGAAGGCAATGCCACATTGCGCTATATTTATCATATGCTTTATAAATCCATAGACAAGGATATGGAAATGGTGGCAAGAGGCTCGGCAGACAATTTTTATTTGCTTTTATGCTTTGAAAATGAAAAAAATATGCAAATAAGACTGCAAAATATGATAAAGGATATCAATTCCTTTAATGAAGGAAAAAAAGAGCCCTATTATTTGACCATCAACTGCGGCGTGTTTGTCATAGAAGAGGAAGGACTGAATTTGATTACCATACAGGACAGGGCAAATGTGGCAAGAAAAAATGTGGTAAACAATTATTATCTGCATCATATCAAATTTTTTGATAAAGCAGACAAAGAGCAGCTTTTGCTGGAAAAAGAGCTGACAGACCTGATGGAAAATGCTTTGGCCCATGGAGAGTTTCAAATCTATTTGCAGCCTAAGGTGGTGCTGCAGCAGGACAAAAAGGTGGCAGGAGCAGAAGCATTGGTCAGATGGATAAGCCCTTCAAAGGGGTTGATTTATCCTTCCCTTTTTATTCCTGTTTTTGAAAAGAACGGATTTATCAGAAAATTGGATTTGTATATGTTTGACTCCACCTGTCAGGTGCTGGAAAAATGGCAGAAGGAGGGAAGAGAGATGGTTCCTATTTCTGTTAATTTTTCAAAGGAGAATTTAAAACAGCCTAATTTTATGGAGCAGTTTAAAAATATATTTCAAAATTATAACATACCGGCAAGCTTGATAGAATTGGAAATCACAGAGTCTGTTATGGTAGAGGATATTGAAAATTTGGCAAGAGTGATTCATGAAATCCATGAAATCGGCTTTCAATGCTCTTTGGATGATTTTGGGGCAGGATATTCTTCTTTGTGGGCCTTAAGAAATTTAAGAGTGGATACATTGAAGCTGGACAAGGGATTTTTTGATGAAAAGCAGGAGGATAAAAGGGGGGAATCCGTTGTGGAAACCATCATTGATTTGTCAAAAAGACTGGATATGGAAACCGTGGCAGAAGGCATAGAGTCCATGAGGCAGGTAAAAATGCTGGAAAAGCTTGGCTGTACAAAAATACAGGGTTATATTTTTTCAAAGCCCTGTCCCATAGAGGAATTTGAAAATTTTGCATATGAAGGCAACCGATTAAAAAAAATATAGAAAAGGATATAAAAAAATATACTTTTCTGCTAAAGAAGCAATCATAAAAAAATATTTTGCGTCATTGGGGAGGGGTATTTTCAGGACCTATGAAAATTGTCAATAATATAGAGGATATATTGAATACTTTAAATCAAACGGCTGTTATGGTGGTTCGCAAGGAAGACAATAAAATTTTGTATATGAACAAAAAGGCCCAAGAGGAAAATGCAATATGTAAAGAAAATATCATTGGCATACAAAACGATGAAAATGATTCTGCAAAAATGACACAGCAGTGTCGTACAATGACAGAATATGACATTATATCAAAAAATGCAGTAGACATTTGTTCTTTGGGCATATTATGGCAGGGACAAGTTCCCTCTTTTTTAATCACCGTATCTGCCCACGTTTTGACAGAAGAGGAAAAAGAGCTGGATTTGAGCAGAAGGTGGCTGATTCGAGCATTATCTCAGGTTTATGAAGTGACATTGGTAAGCAATTTAAGCAAAAATAAATATATTTTGTTTCACAACCAAAGCACAGAGGCGATTCCCAAAAAGGGGGATTTGTCACTGTTTTTGAACAGAATTTCCAAAAATTTGACACCCCAGCAAAAAAAGCTGTGGCAAAATACATTTTCTGTGGAAAAGCTTATGGAGGCATTTTCAAGGGGAGAACAAAATGTGACAATAGATTTGTATTTTGAAAAAAAATCCCTTTGGTTTTCCTATGGCTGTTTTTTGATAGAAAATCCTTATAGCCAAGAGATGCTGTGTGCTATGTTGGTAAAGGATATTACAAAACAAAAAGTTGTGGAACAGCAGCAGCAGGCACAAATGACATTTACCTATGCAAATATGCCCGGAGCAAGCGGAAAATATATTGTAACAGAAAATGAGGTTTATTTTTTGGAAGGCAGCAGAGGCTATTTTGAATTGTTTTGCATGGATGCAGAGCAGTACAACAAAAAGGGCAGAAAAATATTGCCCTGGATGGAAGAAAAGCAAAGACAAAGCTATATTCAAAGCATTGTGCAAAAAGCAAAAAACAAAGAACCTTTTTTGATTGAGCTTTCCAAGGAACAAAAAGACGGCAGCATCAGCTGGTATCAAATGCAGGGAATGTCCATGGAGGAGCAGGCAGGGTATGCTGTTTATTACATTGTTTTTATAGATATTTCCGAAAAAAAGAGATTGGAGCTGGAGCAAAAAACCACATTTAACAGTCTTTCCGGAGGTGTGGCAAAAATACGTCTGGATGAGAGGCTGACCATACTGGAGGCAAACGGCTGTTTTTTTGATATGTTTGGAGAGATACCAGAAAAAAGCTTTTTTTCCAGAATTTATGGAACAGACAGAAAGGTGGTGCAAAAGGAATTTATAAAGCTGATACAGGAGCCGGACCATTTTAAAATGGAGCTGAGAATACTCAGTGCAAAGGACGAAATTATGTGGGTGCATATGGAAGGAAATCAAATTGGAAAAGACAATGGTATGCCTGTATATCTTTTTGTGATAATGGATGTTACAAATTATATTCAAATGCGTATGCAGCTGGAGGAGGTACAGGAAAAATATCACAAAACCATTGTGGGGGCCAATCAAAAAATATTGGAATATGACACCAACAGAGAGTGCTTTATAGAGGCGGATGAAGCACAGGGAGGAGAGTATTATAAAAATATTTCATTTCAATATGATGTGCAAAAAGGAAATATGGTATTTTCTGAAACTGTAAAAAGCCAAATTGGTATGAAAATGTGCTATGACCATTTTATTGAGCATTTAAAAAGGGGCAATGTGGTATTTGAAGGAGACTGGAATGTATTAAAAAATGTATACAAGCAATGCAGAACAGATACATTGGCCATCAAAGCACAGCTTAGACTTTTGACCACCAACGACAGATATGGATGGTTTGAGCTGTACTGCAATCCTTTGTGGGATGAGCAAAGAAAAAAATGCTTGAAAATCACAGGCACACTCATCAACATCAATGCATTGCGCCAAATGCAGAGCGAAGCTATTGCATGGCGTGAAAGAGCCAGAAAAGACCCTTTGACAAAATTGTACAACAGAGTCATTTTTAGAGAAAAGGTAGTGGCTCTTTTAAAACAATGCAAAACAGGGGCATTGATTTTTATAGATGTGGACCATTTTAAAAAAGTGAATGACACATTGGGCCATGCCATAGGAGATGATGTTTTGATGACAGTGGCAAAAAGGCTGTGCCATTCCTTTCGAGAAAAGGAGGATGTGATTGCCAGATACGGCGGAGATGAATTTGTGGTGTTTGTAAAGGATATGCCTTCTTATGAAGCACTGCAAAGAAAGCTGGAGCAGCTGAAGGAAACACTCCATGAAAAATATGTCAGAGCAGAGGTTTCATGGAACATTACAGGAAGCATTGGTGCTGCTATGTATCCCAATGATGCCAAGGACTACAAAACATTGCTGGAACGGGCAGACAGCGCATTGTATGTTTCTAAAAAGAAAGGGAGAAATCAATTTACACTCTATGCAGACTGCAAAGAGAATGTATGAGAATAAAATAATGGTATGAAATATAATTTTTTGGGGAATTGTTTCATTGAGGTGATGGTACTTGATGAAACAATTTTTCTTTTTTTTGATAAGCGTTTGTTTTTTGATTTTTTGTTTGGCCGATGTGACACTGCTGCCGGTGGAAGGAAGCTATTTTAAATTTTTGTCTATGCTATTGATTTTGCTGACGGCCCCATCTCAAAAAAGACCGGTGCTGTGTTATACGGTGTTTTGTGACTTTTTGCTGCTGTTTACCCCCTTTTATACCATAGGTGTGGCTTTTTTTACCATTGTGCATCTATTATATGTATATGGGCTGATATATGAAAAGGGACAGCAGAAAATGGCATTTTTGCTGCTGCCCTTGGCCATGGTGCTGAGCCTTTTGGATTTATACAGTGCAGCACTGTGCTATATTGTGGTATTTTTGGCCCACATTGGTACGGCATGGGCCAAAAAAGCAAACAAAGCATACAAAATCGGGCTTTTGCTTTTTGCATTATGCGACTGCTGCACGGCATTGTCCTTTTTGACAGCAAATACAGCGGCCTCCCGTTTGATTTGGATATTATATGTGCCATCTCAAATTTTGCTGACCACAGCAAAGCCCACCTTTGCTATTTCCACTGGGTTACTACCTCGGCAAACAAAATACCTTCACCCTTACCGTCTTCAAAAAAGGAAATGACTTCTTTTCTGCCGTTTTCCAGTGTGCGTACACAGCATTTTGATGTAACGGCATCTCCCTTGTAGCATTCCTTTCTGTATACAACAGCAATGTCGCAAATGGTCATGGTATTGTAAATATCATCAGGCACATCGTCTATGGCCCATTCAATGTATTTGACATTGTTTGTATGGCCATTGTTGTCTGTATCCCGCCGTGTGACAATAAATGTTCTTTCTGTGACAGTATCTTGCTGCTGCAGCTTTGGCATACTGTATTTTTCATTTTCTATGGCAGCAGCCGGAGTACTGCCATAGCGTTGCTCCATTTCCTCCCCTATGGCTGTGGGTTTTCTCTCCTCCAAATCCATAAATATCCAACGGGAGGCAATTTTTGCACAAATGTTGTCTGAGGAATCATAAATCAAATAAGAACGCTCTGCCTGCATACGGCGGCATTTGCTGCTCCATGTGACAAGCTTTATGGTTTCGCCGCACTTTGGCATACGTTCTATGATGATATGCCAGTTGACAACTGCCCAGCCCCGGCGTTTTTGTGCCATATAATCCAGCGTATAGCCCAGACTGTCAGAATGGCGTATGGCAGTGTCCTGCAAATGAAACACCAGTGCAGAGGCAGTGAGATATAAATTGCCGTCTACTTCAAAATAACTGATTTGTTGCTGTTCTGTATAGCTTTTTTCCATGATGCATCTCCTTATCAATGATTATAGCATGGGAGAAATCAAACGAGAAACAGATTCCTTTACACGGAACCACCATTTTCGTTTTACATACCATTCCTTGGTGATTTCTACACAATTTTTTAAGTCGTTTAAAAAATCCTCTTCCAGCATTTTCGTGGTTTGTTTATCATACAAAAAGGCATTGACCTCAAAGTTTAAATCAAAGCTGCGTATATCCATATTTGCTGTGCCAATGGAGCAGATTTCTCCGTCTATAAATACTGCTTTTGCGTGTATAAAGCCCTTTTCGTACTGATAACAGCGCACACCTGCATCCAACAGCTCACCCAGATAGGACATACTTGCCCAGTAAACAAAAAAGTGGTCAGGATTTCCCGGAATGATGATGCGTACATCAATGCCGGAAAGAGCTGCAACCCGCAGAGCCTCCAATATGCCGTCGTCCGGAACAAAATAGGGGGTTTCGATATAAATATGCTTTTCTGCCTCTGTTATCATTTTAAAATAGCCATTCCAAATATTTTTCCAAACTGTGTCCGGCCCGCTGGAAACAATCTGCATTTTGATGCCCTCTGTCTGTTCCCTTTGGGGAAAATACTTTTCTTTTAAAGCAATGGTAGCATCAGAGGCTGTAAAATTCCAGTCCATCATAAATCGAATTTGTAATTGGTCCACGGCATCTCCCTGTATTTTTAAATGGGTGTCTCTCCAAGGGCCATATCTTTTGACAATGCCCAAATATTCATTGCCGATGTTAAAGCCGCCAATGTAGCCGATTTCTCCGTCTATGATACAGAGCTTTCTGTGGTCTCGATAGTTGAGACGGATTAAAAAACGGGGCAGAAATGGGGCTGTATGTCCTCCGTTTTTTTCCAGCTCCTCAAAAAAACAACGGGGAAGACGGGCGCAGCCCATGCCGTCATATAACAGGCGTACCTCAACGCCTTCTTTTGCCTTCAATGCCAGCTCATGAACGATTTTTTTGCCCAATGTATCTCCTCTGAGAATGTAGTATTCCATGTGTATAAATTTTTTGGCATTGCGTATGTCTTCTATTAGGGCATCAAATTTGCTCTGACCATCTATAAAATGCTTTATGGTATTATTTGTGGTGACCCAGCTGCCGGCATTGATGTGCAAAAACACCAAATCATCCAAATTTTCTTTTACAATAGAAGACTGCTTTTTGGATATGATTTTTTTTTGCAGACGCACCTGGTCTAAAGCATAATCCTTAAAAAACAAATACCGATAATATACCTCATTATCATATCGTTCTTTTTCAATAAACATTTTTTCTCTTTTACTGTTTCTGCCAAATACCATATATATGATAAAACCGAAAAGAGGGATAAAAAAAAGCACAAGCAGCCATGCCCAGCTGCTGGCAGGATTTCTTCTTTCAAAAAACACCACAAAGCCTGCCAGTATCACATTGGAAACAAAAACGGCAATTACCAAAAAAGGCAAAAAATCTAAAAATGTCATATCATCACCTCTATTTCCTAAAAATAAAAGTTCATACATCATTTATTATAACGTATTTTTTTCATTTTTTCCTCTTTTTTTGCAACAATATAAAATAAAGAGAAATTTTTTTTATTTTCTATTTCCTAAAAACAAAAACAGTGCTAAAATAGAAACAACTGCCATGCAGTAAAAAGCAGAGAAAGAGGAGGAAATGTAGTGCAGTTATTGGATGTATTATTTATTGTGCTTATTGTGCTTGCTGTGGCACTTGGTCTGGTTTATTATTTTAACCGCAAAAATATGAAAAGAGTGACACAGGCCCAGGATTTTATTCAACAAAATAAAATTGCCACACAAATTTTTGTCATTGATAAAAAAATGGAAAAGCCCACGCCCTCTAATGTGACAAGGGCTGTATATGACCAAATGCCCAAAACATCAAAAATGAGAAAAATGCCTTTGGTAAAGGCAAAGGTGGGGCCTCAGATTGTCAATTTGATGTGTGACAAATCTGTTTTTGAAATTTTGCCTGTGAAAAAAAATGTAAAGGTGGAATTGGCAGGTATTTATATTGTAAAAATACAGGGAACCAATTTGGCAAACAAGAAAAAGAAAACATTCAGCGAAAAAATGAGCTTGAAAATGAAAGAGCTTCAGGAAAAAAAATAATTATGAAAAAGGCCTTGGCAGTGATTATGCTGAGGCCTTTTGATTTTTATGCATCAAATTTTGATAGACTGAGGGGATTTTGGCAATGAAAAAAAGCGTTTCTATAAAATGAGTATGGTAAAGGCCATTGTTATGTTTGCAGTGTAAAAGAGATGTCATAAATAAAAACAGATATGGAGCATATTTTGCGCTATGGCATTTAAAAAGGGACTGTATGAGCGGCAAAGCAGCCGCACCATTTTGTATAGGATTTGTATGAAAAAGAATATGGCATTGCAGAGAGAAAAATGGTATTGCTCTAAAAAGCAAACAAAGAAATTGAGGGCTTTACAAATGTGTCCAAGACTCTAAAAATGAAAGGAAAGCATGGTACCATCCAAAATGTCTGAAATGGAAAAGCCACAGTATGGGCTTGGAGTGGTGAAGAACCAATGCTTTATGGCTTTCTATTTTATGTGAAAGCCGCAGAATGGCTATTTTAATCAATGCTGTCTGCTTTCTTTTTGATGTCTGTTTGTAAAAGAAGGAGAGAATATAGGCGAGCCAAAGCCATAGACAGGAGAAAGCTAAAGCATAAAGAGAAGTCTGGCAGCCAATGAGAGTGAAAATCAGACTTGAAAAGGAAAATATAACCCATACAAATAGGAGAAGCATAACAAAATAGAGCTGCCCTTTTTCACTGCTATTGGAAAACAGACCACACTATTGTAAAGCAAAACATAGCCAAAAACAACAGGGGAATGGACAACATGGATAAGAGTATATTTATAAGTACCATAGTACAGGTACACCTCATTTTGTAAAATAGGATTTCATTCCTTTGCCTCTGCTTTAGATTGCATTACAAATTTATTGTTTTACTACAATTTTATACACAACCATTCTTCTTTATCCAATTTTACACCTGCTTCTGTTGCTGGTGTTTCCTATACAGAGGAACAACGAAAACACTGGTTTTTCTTCTAAAAAGCTTCTGAAGGCAGCTTCTTTTTTGTTGTATTTTTAATCTGTATTTTTGTATTTCCTTTTTCATATTAACGTAACACATCCGTAAGATATATATTTGCATAAAATTGAATGACAAATATAACACACAGCTTAACATCCAACGAGGGAAGGATGATAAAGCATAGACATACGGCTTTTAAGCCCAAAAAAGCTGCTGCAATATTGATATACCCATAAATAACAAAAATAAAACCATAATGGAATAAATAGAGAAAACAACACTGAGCCAGGTATACAAAAGGGCTGTGCCTGTATGGGAACAAGCATGAGAAAAGAAAATGGGACAAAAATCGGTAAATCATAACTGATTTTTTGCAGTAAAAATACTGAAAAGGATGCAAAGGCGGTTTTTATGCTTATAGCCCTATGAGGCCAAAAAACAAAAACACTAAAAAAATATCACAGCGATGCTGTGGCTTTTACAGCAATCACCTATAAAAAATGGTAATATCTTTTGTATTGCTATCAGCACCGGAAATTTTTGGCACTGGTTTTTTACACACTATTTTTTGTTATTCTCCATTTTTTTATATGAAAATAGAAAAAACCTATCAGAAAAATCAAATAAAAAGAAGCTGTGCTTTTTTGATTTTCTGATAGGTATTGTAATTTTATTGTGTAAAACAGTGATGTAATGTGGGATTTTTAAAAAAACATTTTGATTATGGATTTTCGTCAATGATGACTACGGTTCCGCCCATTCTTTTGTTTAACTCAGCTCTTGTGATTTTGATGATATTTGGCATAATACCCTCGGGATGCTCTTCAATATAATAGGCTTCTTCTTCATCACAGTCATTTTCATCCAAATATCCGGAGAAATTGGAAATGATGGACTTCATAATTTCCACACTATAACCCCAATATCCCAAATCCAAAAAGATTTGTCTTTCTTTTTGGCCTGTTTTAGAAAACTTTGTGCTTTTATAAACAATGGCAAATAAACGGCGTTCTTCTCCTTTGTATGTGAAATAAACAGCCATTTCGTTGTTTTCACCGTTTTTATTTTCATATCGGTTGACTCTGGCAGCAGGGTCAAACCATTTTAATATAAACTGATAAATTTGTTCCAGCTCGATTTCTTTTGTAATGTAACCATGTGTTTTAGCAGTCATAGCTTTCTCTCCTTACTGTTTGACAATATAAAATTTACTGTTTGAAAGAGTCATTTTCTCTTTTATTAAATTATATAAGAAACATGGTTTGACTGCAATAGAGAAAAGGAATTTGCACAAAAAATATATAAGATATTTTTGTCATATCCAAAGAAATAAACAATATTTTACAAAAATGTACAAAATTTTATACTATCAATTTGATAAAATATCATGTATCATAAAAAAATGTGAATATTTTCACAAAAAGGTATTATGCTCCAATGTGCAGCACAGATACAATGGCCATGTAAACAGCAGGAATCAAAAGAGCAGGCAGCAAATTTAATGTTTTGATGCTTTTAATGTTTAATATGCCCAGTGCAGAGCTTACGATTAAAATGCCCCCCACAATGGAAATTTCCGTCATCAAATCCTGTGTGATAAATGCCCCGATATATTGTGCCAGCATATAAATGCTGCCCTGCCATAAAAACAATATGCCTGCCGAAAGGGCAATGCCAATGCCGAAATTGGAGGCAAGCACCATGGAGGTGACGCCGTCTAGCATAGCATTTGTAAATAAAAGGGTGTTATCTCCCTTTAAAGCACTTTCAATAGGCCCCAGTATGGACAGTGTGCCAACACAAAACAAAAGGATAGCCGTTGTTAAGCCCTGTGCCAAATTGCCTTTTGACACTTTTTTTGCAATATTTTGAAATTTTGTATCCAAATCCAGTATGGCGCCAATGAGTCCCCCTGCTGCCATGCTGAATATAAACAGCACAGGATATTGGCTGTTTGGCATGGCCTTTGCAAAGTTTCCAATGCCTAATGCCAGTGCCGCCAAGCCAAGGCCATTCATCATAGTTTGTTGATATTCTTCTTTGATACCCTTGTGCAGTGTGGCTCCAATGATGCTTCCTGCCAGTATGGTACCACAGTTTGTAATGGTTCCGAGCATGGTTCTCCTCCTTATACTTTTTTGGCTTTCATAGAAAAGGGAAAGCTATGAAACAGTAATAAAAAGCCTTCTGTATTTTTATGCTGTCATAGCGGGGCAATACACGGGAAATTGCTTTGTAACACCAATTCCTTTGGTTTATATTAAAAATTTACATTTACAATATCATATCAATTTTTATAAAAATATAATATAGCCCCATTTTTGCTGACATTATTTTAGCATATATGATATGGATTGGCTATATTTTTGCTACAAAGAATGAAAATAAAAAAGGAACTTGTTTTTCTTTTTCAGTGTGTCAAAGATTTCATACAAGTCTTTGACGTGTAGACAGAAGTATAAAACAGAAGTTTTGTGGAATAAAAGCCTTGAAACGCCTGTTTTTTCCTGTCAAAAGCAAATTCCCACCGGGGATTTCAGTTGGAAGCCCCTTCGTTTTTCAACCCCTTCTGCCCCTTGTAAAATCTAGTTTTGATACAGTCTGAGAAAGGAAGCTGTTTCTCTTTTTGTAAGTCATTGAGAAAAAAAGCCTGCCATTTTGTTCATGGTATGGGTTGAAAATGGAGCAATATAACAGAAGGATATGATGCCAACATTGGAAAATGGTAACTTTTAAAAGGCTTTTTTGATAAAAATGACCACCCAATTAAAAAGAGCATTTTTAACAGATACAAATGAATTTGTATGAAATCAAAAAAAGCCTCCAATGGCAATCTATTTTGTATGGCGCAAAGCAAAAATAAAATGAAAAACAGTGGCATGATGTAAAAATGATGACAAATCAGCTTATAAAAAGAAAAAGGAATTGGATGTGATTTTTAGTTTGACCAATGTATTTTTGTCAAGGGCTGTGTCATAGAAAATGGAAAAGGAGTCATTTTGTGCTTAAAAATGGAAAGGGCATGAAATTGTGTAAAAAAGCTTCCTAAGCTATGGAAAATCAAAAAGGATTGTTTTTGATTTCTATTGTGTTGAAAAATGATGATAAATCATTGTTATGGTTTGCCGCTGTCAAAGGAATATTTTGTCAAATAAATTTTTTTAAATATACAGCAGGGATTTTGTGCCTTAGAGAGAAGCTGTAATGAGAGAGAAGCTGTAATGAGAGAGAAGCTGTAATGAGAGAGAAGCTGCAATGAGAAAGAAGCTGTAATGAGAGAGAAGCTGTAATGCTTTTGCTATTTTTCAATGCCTTCAGCGCAAAAAAGGCATACAGCAAAAGCCGATGCCTTTTTTCACAACAAATGCTTGTTATGGTTTTTGTTTTTTATCAATCTGCAATGTTTAATCTGCAATACTTAATCTGTAATACTTAATCTGCAATAGAAGCACTGTCTAAATTGCTGTTTTTGCCATTGACAGTACCTGTTGTATTGTTGTGCTGCATTGTGCCGTCTGTGGCAGTGTTAGGGGTTGTATAGGTGCCTGTCATGCCGTTTCTCATGGCAGTGGTATTGGAAATGCCGTCTGTAATGCCATAATAATCCCAATATCCGGCACCCATGCCGTTGTTCCAGCCCATGTCGTTTAAAATATCCTCGCCCTCGGCTTTTACTGGATTGTTCCCATAATTATGGTCATAGGTGCTGCTGCTGCCTCTGGTAGCACCGCCTAAATTGTTGGATACATTTTCCCCACAGCCTGTGACGGTAATCATCAGTGCAAAAAGAGTTCCTATTGTAAAAAAGATTGTTTTTTTCATGGAAATCCTCCTTTGATTTCATTGTTGCACACTTATTTTTTGTATTAAAAAAATTTTCATGCAATAATAAATTTCCCAAAAGAACAAAAAACAGCCATTTTGAAATGGAATTTTGTCAAATAAAGGTGTGGTAAAACCGTTCTTTTTTCGATATAATAGAAATATAAATTGTCAAACAAATTCAAAAGAGAAAGGGTGATATTTATGAAATTTCAACGTAGCAGCGGCATATTGCTTCATCCCTCTAGTTTGCCCAGCAAATTTGGCATAGGCGATTTTGGCCCAAATGCATATACATTTATAGATTATTTGGAAAAATCGGGACAAAGTCTTTGGCAGGTACTGCCTTTGGGACCCACCAGCTTTGGAGATTCTCCTTATCAAAGCTTTTCCACATTTGCAGGCAATACGCTTTTTATCAGCCCCGAGATACTTTGCCAAAAGGGATATTTGGAGGAGGCAGATTTGTATCATGCCCCCAGCTTTTCCTGCAAAAAAACAGATTATGGCAATGTGATTCCTTTTAAAAGGGGGCTTTTTGAAAAAGCGCACCGCCGTTTTCAAAAAAAGGCATTTACAGCAGACCAGTCTGATTTTCACAGGTTTTGCACAAAAAATGCCTCTTGGCTGGATGATTATGCTCTTTTTGTATCCTTAAAGGATTATTTTATAGCAGAAAGACAGGCGGCAGGATTTTCAAACGAATTTTATGCCTTTGAAGAAAAAACGGCCTCCAAGCTGGCTGCAAATGTGCAAAAGGATTATTATTTTGGGGCTGTATGGAGTACATGGCCTGAGGAGCTGGTAAAAAGAGAGTTTGGCGCACTGGAAAAGTGGAAAAGAAAATTGGCCTCTGCCATAGACAGGCATAAATTTTTGCAGTTTGAATTTTTCCGCCAGTGGAGTGCTTTAAAAAGCTATGCAAATGAAAAGGGGATTAGCATTATAGGGGACATTCCCATTTTTGTGGCCTATGACAGTGCAGATACATGGGCAAATCCCCAAAATTACTATTTGGATGAAAACGGCTATCCCACAGTGGTGGCAGGAGTTCCTCCGGATTATTTCAGCCAGACGGGACAGCTTTGGGGCAATCCCCTTTATGACTGGGAGCATCATCAAAAAACAAAATATAAATGGTGGATTGAAAGAATAGGCGCTGCATTAAACATGGTAGACATATTGCGCATTGACCACTTTAGAGGCTTTGAAAGCTATTGGGCAGTACCCTTTGCAGATAAAGATGCCACAAAAGGACAATGGAAAAAGGGGCCGGGAGAAAAGCTTTTTTCCGCTGTTGAGCAGGAGCTGGGCCAGCTGCCTATTATTGCAGAGGATTTGGGTATTATTACAGACCAAGTACGCCATTTGAGAAAAAAATTAGCATTTCCCGGCATGAGAGTGCTTCATTTTGCTTTTGGCGATGACAATAAAAATGATTATTTACCACATAATTATGAGCAAAACACTGTTGTTTATACAGGAACTCATGATAATGATACGTCCATAGGCTGGTATAGTACCGCCACAGAGCATGAAAAAGACCATGTGCGCCGTTATATGAACATAAATGGGGAAAATATTGCATGGGATTTGATTCGTCTGGCCATGAGCTCCACAGCCATGTTTTCCATATTCCCCATGCAGGATGTGCTGCGTCTGGACAGCAGCCATCGTATGAACACCCCAAGTGTGGCAAATGGAAATTGGCAGTTCCGTTTTGAGATGTTTCAGCTAAAAGAAGAGGATGCCTATGGCTTGCGCTATTTGGCAGAGCTTTTTAACCGTTTGCCGCAAAATGAGGCTGAGGCAGAACGGGCTGATACAGAAAAGCCTCTGCAAGAAAAAACGGAAACAGAAAAAGCGGAAACAGAAAAGATGGCGACAGAAAAGCATCAGACGGAGCCGGCACCAAAGGAAGATATAAAGGTGCAAAAGCACTCCCATCACACCAAAAAACAAAAAAGAAAAAAAAGATAATCAAAAAAGCTCTGGATATTCCAGAGCTTCAGTGTGTCGAAAAAGTCGACACACTGTTGTCAAAGGATTTCTACAAGCCTTTGAAAAGTCGACAGCAGTATAAAGCAGAAGCTCCATGGGCTAAAAGCCTGGAAACGCCTGCTTTTCTCTGCCAAAAATAAATTCCGACTGGGGCTTTTAGCTGGAAACCCCTTCGTTTCCCAACTCCTTCCGAACCCTTGTAAAATCTAGTTTTTATACAGTCTAAGCTCTGGATATTCCAGAGCTTTTTGTCATTTATTCTTTTAAAACCTCTGCCATCATTTTTACACCCATAGAAAAGCCGTCTATAAATGTTTGAGGCTGCTCTAAAATGAACAATTCCATATATAAGTCAAATACTGCTTCATATTCCTTTTTTAATTCTTCCGGCAGTTTTTTTAAAAAGCAGTGATAGGCCAAGCTGGCTTTTTCTTTGCAGCGCAAATATTTTGGGAGCAATATTTCTCTGTCAGCTCCGTCAATTTCCCCAAAATATATTTTTTGTAATAAGCTGTGCTTTTGTTCCATTATTTTCCCCCCCTTTACAAAATTGACATGAAAAAAAGCATTTGATATCATAAAAAATAAAAAACAAACAAAAAATAGTCTTACAATAGCCATATTTTGTCCTACTTTTATATCACATTTATCATAGCATATCCCATTTTTCCTGTCAATGCTTCATGTAGTATGTTTAAAAATTTGCGGAGGTGACATTTATGCCCACAGATACAAAATTTACATTTCGCACAAAAAAAAATACCATTGATAAAATTATGTATATTGCAGAAAAAGAATGCCGCACCACTTCAAAGGAAATAGAATATCTTGTGCTTAAAAAAATTGCAGAATATGAAGCAAAATACGGAGAAATTGTATTGGAAGAAAAAAAGCTGTGATTTTACTGACTGTTGCAGTAAGCCCAAAAAATGTGGTATGATGAAAAATGCATATTGAAAAGGGGGGAAACATTTCTATGACAGAGGAAAAAAGGCTGCAAAGAATGATAGAAAAGGATTTGGAAGAATATGAAAGAGTTTGGAAGCAATTTTCTTATGATACAGATGAAATGGATGCACTTTTTCGTATGCTTATCAGCCATTATATTGACAAAATAAATGGCTTTGCAGAGGATATTGAGGTTATATGCGATTATGAAAAGGCAGGAGAAAAAATAGAAATTTATCAAAAAAACATAGCATTGCTGATAGAAAGAATGAAGCTGTTTGCACAAAATGGATATAAAAATGAAGGGCTTTTGGAGCTGTATCTAAAACAGGAAAAAGAAAGGGACAGCATTGCAGTGGAAATGGATTTTACGGCAGTTCGGCTGCATATTGGTATGCTGCAGGATATTTCTGAAATGGAAAGGGAAGAGATTATACAAAATCTGGGGGAGATAGAAGAAATTTGCAGCCTGCCTTTGACCAGAAAGAAAAAATGGGACAGGCTGCGAAAATATATTGTGTGGATTTCCGGAAAGGATGTAAAAATTGCAATGAAGCTGCTGCCTTTGTTTTTAAAAATTATATAAATACATAAAAAAGGAGATTTTTTGATATGATTAAATTGATTGCAAGCGATATGGACGGCACATTATTAAATGACAACAAAGAAATGGACAGTGAAATAGATGCTGTGCTGGAGGAGCTAAATAAAAAACAGATACATTTTGTTGCTGCCAGCGGCCGGCAAAGAAACAGCCTTGAAAAATTGTTTGAAAAACATTTAAAGGATGTGACCATTGTGGCAGAAAACGGGGCCTATGTGGTACATGACGGAAAGGAGCTGTATGCAAGCTGTATGCCACAGCAGCTGGTGGAGCAGGTGTTAAAAGAGCTGTATCAATTACAGGGCATTGACATACAGCTTTGTACAAGGCAGCACTGCTATACCAATTCTGTGGATTTGTATGAAAATTTACGCTCTCCTAAATTTCATTACGACATTGTTTTGGTAGAGGATTTTTCCCATGTAAAAGAAGATATCATTAAAATTTCTTTGGTGGACACCTCTTATAAAGGGGCGAGCGAATATAGCTTTCCTTTGCTGAGCCAATCCTTGGCAGACAAGGTGGAAATTGCCGTATCCGGATTTGACTGTGTAGACATTGTCAACAAAGGTGTATCCAAGGGTACTGCCATTGAGGCACTGCAAAATATGTGGCACATTACACCGGAGGAAACCATGGCTTTTGGAGACCATTTCAATGATGTGCAGATGCTGCAAAGGGCAAAATACAGCTTTGCTATGAAAAAAGCGGACCCGGGTGTAAAAGCATATGCCAATTATATTGCAGGGGACAACAATGAAAATGCTGTGACAACAGAAATTAAAAAATATATATTTGAGGTGACAAAATGAAAACAGTGGCAAGCCACGCACTGGGCTGTAAAGTGAACCAATATGAAAGCGAGGCAATCGGAGAGCTTTTTTCACAAAAAGGATATGAGCTGGTAGACATTGACCAACAGGCTGATGTATATATCATCAATACCTGTACTGTGACAAATTTGGGAGATAAAAAATCAAGACAGCTCATTAGAAAAGTAAAAAGACAAAATCCAAATGCCATTGTGGTGGCAGTGGGCTGCTATGCGCAAACAGCACCCAAAGAGGTGATGGCAATGGAGGGGGTCAACATTGTAGTCGGCACAAAAGAGAGAAAAAAAATTGTGGAATTGGTGGAGCAGTATGAAAATAAACAAAATGTGCAAAGCTATGTTTCTGAGATTATGCAGGAGAGAGAATTTGAGCCTTTGTCCATACAAAGGCTGGAAAACAGAACCAGAGCTTATTTAAAAATACAAGACGGCTGCAGCCAGTTTTGCACCTATTGCATCATTCCCTATGCCAGAGGTCCCATTCGCAGCAGAAAACCGGAGGATGTGCTTTCGGAGGTAAAAAGACTCTCTGAAAACGGCTTTCAGGAGGTGATATTGGCAGGGATTCATGTGGCATCCTACGGAAAGGATTTCAAAAACACTACATTGCTGGAGCTGGTAGAAAAGGTACATGATGTAAAGGGTATTGAAAGAATTCGATTCAGCTCCATAGAGCCAAATATTGTGACAGAAGCCTTTGCAAAAGCATTGTCTAGGCTGCCAAAGGTTTGTGACCATTTTCATTTATCACTGCAAAGCGGCTGTGACAAAACATTAAAAGCCATGAACAGAAAATATGACACACAAGGGTATGCCCATGCTGTTGCTTTGTTGAGAGAGCATATGAAAAATGTTGCTGTTACAACAGATATGATTGTAGGATTTCCTCAGGAAACAGAGGAGGATTTTTTGCAAAGCTATGATTTTGCAAAAAAAATGGGCTTTGCAAAAATCCATGTATTTCCTTATTCTCCCAAAAAGGGAACGCCTGCCGCCTCTATGACTGGACAGCTGCCCAATGCAGTCAAAAACCAAAGAAGCCAAAAGCTGATGCAGCTAAGCAATGTAATGGCAGAAGCATTTTTGAAAAAATTTTTGCACAATGAAATGCCAGTGCTGTACGAAAGAGCCATTGCAGAGGATATGTATGAGGGACATACCACAAATTATATCAAGGTGCATGGAAAAAGCACATCAGATGTCACCAATTCCATTGTAAAAACAACTATAAATGAAATAAAATTGGAAACAGCAATGGGTTTTGTAACAAAACTGTAAGCTTTGTAAGAGAAATTTTATTTGCATAATCTGTAAATTTATATTATCATGAAAAAAGAGAATTGATATTTCGGATAGGTTGAAAAAGGAGAGTGATATCAGTATGGAAAATTTGAATGAAACACAATGCTTTGACGGCTTGGAAAAGGAAATAGAAAATGAGGCCAAAAATATATTGCTGACAGTCAGCGAGGCTTTGAAAGAAAAGGGATATAATCCTGTCAATCAAATTGTGGGCTATATTCTTTCCGGTGACCCCACCTATATCACAAGCCACAAAAATGCCCGTTCTTTGATTCGTAAGCTGGAAAGAGATGAGCTTTTGGAAGAATTGATACAGGATTATCTGCAAAGGAATTGATATGCGTATATTAGGACTGGATTATGGAGATAAAACCATTGGCGTGGCAGTCAGCGACGGCTTTGGCTGGACGGCCCAAGGGCTTGAGGTAATCAAAAGAAGCAGCGACACGGAGTATAAAAAAAGCATATTAAGGCTTTCAAAATGGATAGAAGAGTATGGTGTGGATACCATTGTTTTGGGGTATCCTAAAAATATGGACAATACAGAGGGACTGCGCTGTGAAAAAACAAAGCAGTTCCAAAAGCATCTGCAAAATGCCTTTCCAAACATAGCTGTCATACTCTGGGATGAAAGATTGAGTACTATGGCGGCACAAAGAAGTCTTTTGGAAGGAGATATGAGCCGAAAAAAAAGAAAAAATGTGATTGACAAAATGGCAGCGGTGTATATTTTGCAGGGCTATTTGGATAAAAAACAAAATGAAAAGCGTTGAGGTGTATTTATGTCAAGTCATTTTGAAGAAGCGTTTGAAGAAGAATTTGAAATTGTTTCTATGGAAGATGAAGAGGGCAATGAAACAGAATTTGTCATCATTGACCATGTGGCAAGCGGGGGCAGCCGTTATTTGCTTGTGATGGAAAGCAGTCTTATGGACCAAGAGGAAGCAGACGCCATTATATTAAAAGAAATTGCAATCAATGCAGACGATGTCACATATGAATGGGTGGAGGAAGAAAAGGAATTTGAAAGAATTTCTGTGTTGTTTGCCGGTCATGAAGGAGAATATGACATACAGCTGGATTGAAATGCCGCTGAAAAAAATAATCATGGATGTGTATAAAAAAATACAATGAACAGAAAAAGCAGTATTCTTTTGCAAAATGACAGCAAAAAATCATTTTGCAAATCAAAAGCACTGCTCTTTTTCTGTTGGGTTTTCTAAAAAAATAAATTTGCTTTGAAGGTTTAGAAAAGGGATTTGTATGGCATACTATTTTTATACAAAACAGAACGGTAAAAGTGAGCGGATGTAAAAAAATGGAGAAAATGAAAAACAAAAATGAAACAATGTACGAAGTGTAAAAAAATTTTCTTTCAATCATATTTTAAAAACAAATGAAAAAAGCAGTTTATTTTTTGATATGGAAAAATTTTTATATCAGCTCCTTTTGTAATATAGTGAAAAAGAAAAAAGGAGGTGTGTTTTTTTGGCAACAAGAAAACAAAAACTGAAGGTAATGGCACTGGGAGGATTGGAGGAAATCGGAAAAAATATGACAGTATTGGAGTATAACAACGACATTATTGTCATTGACTGCGGACTGGCATTTCCTGAGGATGATATGCTGGGCATCGACCTGGTGATACCGGACATTACTTATTTGAAAAAAAATGAAGAAAAAATAAGGGGGATTGTGCTGACCCATGGACATGAGGACCATATCGGCGCACTGCCTTATGTATTGAAGGATTTGAATGTGCCTGTTTTTGGCACATTGCTCACGCTGGGGCTTTTGGAAAACAAGCTCAAGGAGCATGATTTGATAAACCATGTGACCCGTCATACGGTGGTGCCGGGAGAATTTGTAAAGCTGGGTCAGATGAAGGTGGAATTTATACACACAAACCATTCCATTGCCGATGCAGTGGCACTGGCCATTACAACGCCCCTGGGTGTTGTGATACACACAGGAGATTTTAAAGTGGATTATACACCCATTGACGGGGATATTATGGACATTCACAGATTTGCAGAGCTGGGCAAGCAAGGTGTGCTTTTATTGATGAGTGACAGCACAAATGCAGAAAGAAAAGGCTTTACCATGTCTGAAAAATCTGTGGGGGCTGTGTTTGACCGCATATTTGAAGAAACACCAAAAAACAGAATTATGGTGGCAACATTTTCTTCCAATATTCACAGAATACAGCAAATCATCAATTCTGCTCAGAAATTTTCAAGAAAAGTAGCCATTATAGGCAGAAGCATGATAAATGCTGTCAAAACCTCTTCGGAGCTGGGATATTTGAACATACCGGCAGGCATTTTGATAGATATTTCCGAAATACGCAATTTTAGTGATGAACAGCTGGTGATTATCACAACAGGAAGCCAAGGGGAAACCATGTCTGCATTATCAAGAATTGCTTCTTCCGAGCATAGACAGGTAACGGTTAAGCCGGAGGATAAAATCATCATCAGTGCTTCTTCCATACCCGGCAACGAAAAAAATATTTTTCGTGTCATCAATGAGCTTTTGAAAAAAGGTGCAAATGTGGTGTATGAAGGCATGGCAGATATTCATGTTTCCGGCCATGCCCGTCAGGAGGAATTAAAGCTGATGCTGGCATTGACAAAGCCCACCTATTTTATGCCTGTTCATGGAGAATATATGCATTTGGCAAGCCACAGGGATTTGGCCATTTCTATGGGAATGGACAAAAAGAATATTTTTTTGATGAAAACAGGAGATGTCCTTGAGGTTTCAAAAGCAGGTGCAAAGGTCAACGGCACAGTGCCTGTGGGACAAGTTATGGTGGACGGCTTGGGTGTAGGAGATGTAGGCAACATTGTGCTGCGGGACAGAAAGCATCTTTCACAGGATGGTTTGATGGTTGTGGTAGTTACCATGGAAAAAGAAAGCGGCATGATTGTGGCAGGACCGGACATTATATCCAGAGGATTTGTTTATGTCAGAGAGGCAGAGGACTTGATGGAAGAGGCCAAAGAGGTTGTTATGGAAGCACTTTTGAAATGTGAGCAAAAGCATATCACTGGTTGGAGCTATATCAAAGGACTGATTAAAGAAACACTCAAAAATTATTTGTGGCAGAGAACAAAACGCAGTCCTATGATTTTGCCGATTATTATGGAGGTATAAAATGGGGGTATAAATTTTGGACGAAATAAAGGAAATGGCAGTTCATTTAGGCCAAAGGATATATCAGTCTGATTTATATCAGTCTTATTTATATTATAAAAATCAGGTGGCCAATAAGCCGGAGCTGCAGCAAAAAATAGATGAATTGAAAAGACTTCAGCTGCAGCAGGGTTTGAGAAGAAGACAGGGAGAAGTGATTTCTCTGGAGGAAGAAGAAAGCTTAAGCAGAGTTTACAGTGAGGTGGCATTGGATGCCGACGGCTTAGGATTTTGGGAAAGTGAAAAACAACTTTTGACATTTATGGCAGATATGCTGGAAACAGTGGCAAAACAGGCTCCGGTAGATTTTAGCTATGCGGATACGATATGATAAAAAACAGATAAAAAGTATCTGCCAGGCAGAAACTGTTTTGTCAATAGGCGTTTTCTTTGTGTTTTTTAAAGAAGGCTTTCCGTATTTTTTTAAAAAATGCTTCTGCCCATTGTATGCAAAAAAAATATAAAATTTATGATGCCAACAAACAGTCACCAAAAGTGGCTGTTTTTGTTTTGGGCAATGAAAACAGGCTGTATGATTGAGATTTTTTTTGTGTTGGTTTTTTATGATATCATAAATTGCTGCTAAAAAACAGAAGCTCTATTTTATATGGAGACCATATCATAAAACAAAGCATTACAGTCAATTTTTTGGCACTGCTTTGGAATGGAAAAATGGATGTTCATATTTTTCTGAGAAAAGAAGTGGTTTTATACAATTTATGGTGAAATGAGAAAGACTCTAATGACAAAATAATATTTTGCTTCAGGGTATCAAAAAAGTCGACACCCTGTGGTCAAAGGCTCATTTAAGTGTAAAGCAGAAGCTCCATGGGCTAAAAGCCTTGCAACCTCCTGCTTTTTCTCACCGGAAATACATTTTTACTGGGGATTCTGGTTGAAAACCCTTCGTTTTCCAACCCCTCCCGTGTCCTTGAAAAAATATAAAATCTAGTTTTTCCACAGTCTGTGATAAAATAATATTTTGTTTTCTAAAAGGAATGGGAATCAGAATAGAAGCTTGGGATATATAAAAAATAGTACAATCTATGGGAAATACAATGGGATTTTACAAATATAAAAACACAAAACCATATGGAGTTAGCCAGGACAGATATATAAAAATAAAATCATCTGTGTTTTATATGGATTGGAAAAATGGTTTGATGTGTTTTCAAAGTGACAATCTCAGTCGGTGGTTTGGACAGTTGTTAAAAGGAAAGGGGGACTCTGCTGATTGGCTAGAGGGAAATGCTGAAAATTTTATGCCCCTTGCTGTCCACAGTCAGCCATGAAAAGCGGCTGTTTTATTTTGTCGGATTCTTTTTTCTCACCTGTAAGTCAATAAATGTATTTGGTCTGTTATAGACTGATTTTTTATATACTCTTTTATGGTATTTTCATACTTTCCATTATTTTTCTATGATTTCTGACACTAGCCCTTTATATATCCTATTTTGGTACAAATATAGATATTGATATCTATATTTTGAGTATGCTGTATTTTTTATTTTAAAAACCTCCTAATTATATATTCATCATGCCATTGCCAAGGCTGTATTAGGAAATGATTTAACTGAAAAATATTTTTATTTATCCCCTGGCAGAATTAGTTAAAGGAAACAAAAAAACAAAGGGGCTGTTGCAAAACAGCCCCCTTGCAATAACAGTATACAAAAATCGGTTGCTTTTTGAGAAAATTCCACTCAGAAAACAGCCGGTTTTTTATTGTTTTCAAAAATTCTTTGTACAAGCTGCTATTGCAATTTCATTTTGCAACGGCTCCCTTTTGAAATGTGAAATGTCATATTTTATATTTTTGTGATACAAATGGAAAAACAAATTGTATTTTGATTTGTCATAAAATGAATATAGCTTAAGAGGCTGTTTCAAAAAATTGCTTGTGCCATACCAAAAACATATATATCGTCCATATTTTACGACTGTTATCTGCTTTGTTTGCTTTATGGTCTTCCAAAAATTTTAATATTTCATCTGTTTTAAAATATTTTTGGGCTGTTTTGCTGACAAAGGCTTCTTTTACAATTTTATAATACTTGTCCTCTTTTAACCAAACACGAATGGGTACAGGGAAACCAAGCTTTTTCTTTTCTGCCACCATATCAGGCAGATAGCGGTGAGAAGCCATACGCATGGCATATTTTGTATTTTCTTTGTTGACTTTAAAACGAGTGGGCAATGTTCTGGCCACTTGAAATACCTCTTTGTCCAAAAAGGGAACACGCACCTCCAAGGAATGAGCGCTGCTCATTTTGTCTGCTTTTAATAAAATATCCCCTATGAGCCAAAGATTGATATCAATGTACTGCATTTTTGTCACATCGTCCAAATGCTTCACTTTTTCATAAAGAGGCTTTGTAATTTGGGTATGATGATAATGTCCTGTGGGATGCTTTAATATTTTTTCCCGTTCCGCCTCCTGAAACATAAAGGCATTGCCTATAAAACGCTCCTGCAAATCCTTACTGCCCCGAATCAAATAATTTTTACCCTTGATTTGAAAGGGAATGGCCTTTGCAATGCCCCCCAGTATTTTTCTCACAGGCTTTGGCAGTCTGGTAATGGGCAGCAGGTCGTGAGGCTCTCTGTAAATATTGTAGCCTCCAAAAAATTCATCTGCCCCTTCTCCGGAAAGCGCCACCTTCACATATTTGGAGGCTGTTTGACTGACAAAATACAGTGCAATGGCAGAGGGGTCTGCCAAAGGCTCGTCCATGTGGTATTGTACCTTTGAGATGGCATCCCAATATTCTTCTGTGGTGATGAGCTTGCTGTAATTGTCAATATGAATTTTTTGGGACAATGCCTTTGCATAATCAATTTCATTATATTTTGCATAGTCAAATCCCACTGTAAATGTTTTGTCGCCGTGAAAAGAAGCCGCCACATAGCTGGAGTCTACACCGCTGGATAAAAAAGAGCCTACCTCCACATCACTGATTTTATGCTTTTTGACAGAATCCTGTACAACAGTGTCAATGGCTTGTACAAACTCCTCCAGTGTTTTGCTGTTGTCTGCTTCAAATGTAGGCTCCCAATAGCGTTTGATGTTCATTTTACCATTTTGAAATGTAAAACAGTGGGAGGGCATCAGTTTAAAAATGCCTTTGAAAAATGTTTCCGGCAGTACAGAATATTGAAATGTCAAATAATTTTCCAATGCCTCCGGATTTACCTCCCTCTGATAATGGGGGTATTCCAATATGCTTTTGATTTCAGAGGCATATATCAGATTGCCGTTGATGATGGTATAATAAAAGGGCTTTATGCCAAAAAAATCCCTTGCCCCAAAAAGCAGCTGTTTTTTGCTGTCCCAAATGACAAATGCAAACATACCTCTTAGCTTGTTGAGCATATCCTGGCCATATTCCTCATAGGCGTGTACCAAAACCTCTGTGTCGGAATCATTTTTAAAAATATGCCCCTTTTCCAGCAAGTCCTCTCTCAATGAGGGATAGTTATAAATTTCACCATTAAATGTGACGACAATGTCATTCGTTTCATTATACATAGGCTGTGAACCATGGTCTAAATCAATGATGCTCAAACGGCGAAAGCCCAATGCCACATTTTCATCAATGTGTTTTCCACCGCTGTCCGGCCCTCTGTGAACAATTTTTTCCATCATATTTTCCAATATATCATCTGCATTTGCCAATGTGCCTGTAAAACCACAAATACCACACATAATTTGTTTCCTCCTCAGTGCCTGCATAAAATAATCAAATAAAACTTTATCACAGTTGTGCTGGAAAAGCAACCACATTAAGATAATTGCAAATAGTATGCCCATAAAAGGGGCAGAAAGGGATATTTCATTGCCGATTATGGGTATACAGTATAAAAAATAGTATTTTTTTATGTTTCCAGCCAGTCAGTGTTTTGGCACATATGCTGTATTTGCTCTATCAGCTGACAGGTATGGTAGCCGTCAGCTGCGGCGTGGTTGACAAATATGGAAAAGGGCAGTGTTGTTTTGCCGTGATGGGTGTGATGCTTTCCAAATACAATAATGGGCAGAAGCATTTTGTTTTCTGTAAATGTATCATAGCTGATGCTTTTAAAATGAAGCCACGGCACACAGGAAATGGGGCAGAAATTTTGTGCGGTGCGAGGCTTTGTTTTGACCCCCTTGATGTCTTTGTATGTTTTCATATCCTCCAGTACATTTTTGTAAAAAAGAGAAAAGGAGGTATGATATTCTGTCCAAATGTCTGAAAATGTTTTGTCATCTTCATGAAAAATGGTATAGGAAGGATGACAAATATCCCAATAGCCCAGCTGCCCCTGCTCATTGCAGCCCATGCGAAAGGCTTTGTTTTTGTTGATACAGCTCATAATGACATATAAAAAAACAGCATAAAAACGAAGCTCTTTTTGTTTTATATTTTCAAGCAATGTTGTGATGTCAATTTCTACTGTCATAGTATATTTTGCTTTGACAATATTCATATAATATTGATAGTGTTCCTTTCTTTCCCATTTTTCCATGTCTATGGGGATAAATGTCATAGATATCACCTCTTATACTGTAATTTCAATTTGATTTCCATCTGGGTCCAGCACACAGCTTTCATAGTAGCCGTCTCCTGTGGTGCGGGGATGACTGATAATGGGATAGCCGTCCTGCTCCAGCTTTTGTGTCAATGCATCTACATTTTCCGCAGAGCCTACGGAAAATGCAATATGAATGTAGCCTGTATGGAACAATTCCTTGCTGGCATCATCCAGCACAGGCCTTGTCATAATTTCCAAACGGCTGCCGTCCTGAAATGAAATAAAATAGGTTTCCAGTCCTGTTGTTTTGTTTTTATACTTTGTGTTGCAAGTGCCTCCAAAATAATATTCATAAAATGCTTTTAACCGCTCTAATTTTTTGGTATAAACAGCAACATGGTCAATTCTCATAAAAAACACCCCTTATTATATGTATGATAGTATTGTCAAATCATTTTATAAAATAGAAGCAGATGGATATTGCAGAGGGCATTTGTATTGTTTATCAGTAAAAAACAATACTGAAAAATTTTTAAAAAAATGCTTTTTATTTGAAACAAGCAGCAGAAAAAAGCCGGACACATGAAAAAACATTGTTTTTTTGTCTGATTTTGAAAATGGATGCTATATCTGCTTTTATCTGTAATTTGTTTCACTTTCGCTAAAGTCTTCCATGACCTCTACGATTTCACTGCTTTGGGCAATGATATCACAGACATACACACCGTCAGTAGCATCATTGAACCGTTGGGCCGGCAAAACAAAGGTTTCTGTTTTGCCATCTGCAAGTGTAATGACAACAATGGCATCCTGATTCAATGTTTGACCATTATAATTGACTACCAAAACAGAAAATGTTCTATCCTGCATACCCAGTATGGTAATTACTTCTTTTTGAGCAATATGATTCTGCTTTTGATAATCATAATCCAGCCAAACGCTGTTTTCTTCGTCTAAAGAATGCTGCTGGTTGTGGTAGCTGATTGTCACATTGTCTTTTCTGTCTATGAGTATCAAATCCATATCCACTTCATTGAGTGTACCCCATTGCAGACTGATTAAATCATCATAAGGATGCTCAATGACAATGCTGCCGTCTTTATCCGGCTGTATGGCGGCTTCCTCCTGCTGTTCTGAGAGGGTTTGACCTTGCATTTTATCCATTTGCTGTTTAGCAAATTTTTTGGCGGCATCCCAGTCCACAAAAAAAATCAAAAAAAACAGCAGCAAAAGCAGAGTATAAACAATGCCCACTCTGATGCTGAGAGAGTATAAAAGTATCATTAAAATCAAAAAGCCAATGACAAAGCCAATGCAAGCAATGATATTGGAAGGAGCTGATATGGGTTTTTTGCTGATATAAATGATAAACAGGGAACAAGCTGCCAATACAATGCCAATGACAGCCAATATCCATCTCGTTGTCCGGTTCAAAAAAATCCCCTCCTTAAAAATGCTCAGAACAAGAAAGCCGCTGAAGGCACAGCGGCATTTCTTTGTTTTTATGCCCTAAGCCATTATAATCCCATTTCCTCTTTCACCCTTGCAAAGCATTTTACAGCAAAGTCCAAATCCTCTTTGCTGTGGCCGGCAGAGATTTGTGTGCGTACTCTGGCTTTTCCCATAGGTACAACAGGATAGGAAAAACCAATGACATAAACGCCAAGCTCCAGCATACGCTGTGCAAACTGCTGTGCAGCCTTGGCATCATAAAGCATTACTGGTACAATAGGGTGAGAGCCTTGGGGAATGTCAAAGCCCAGCTTGCTCATTTTTTCACGGAAATATTGTGTGTTTTCATGCACCTTGTCCCGCAGTGCTGTGGACTGCTCCAGCAGGTCTATTGCTTGGATGGTGGCTGCGCAAATGGCAGGCGACACAGTATTTGAAAAAAGATAGGGGCGGGAACGCTGACGAAGCAAGTCAACAATTTCCTTTCTGGCACTGGTGTAGCCTCCTGAGGCACCGCCCAATGCTTTTCCGAATGTGCCTGTCAAAATATCCACTCTTCCCATAACATCACAATATTGATGTGTTCCTTTTCCGTTTTCTCCCATAAATCCCACTGCATGGCTGTCATCTACCATGACAAGGGCGTCATATTCCTCTGCTAAATCACAGATACCCTTTAAATTGGCAATAAAACCATCCATAGAAAATACGCCGTCTGTGGCGATGATGCGAATGCGGGCATCCTTTGCTTTTTCCAAGCAAGCCCTCAAATCCTGCATATTATTGTTTTGATAACGCATTTTTTTTGCCTTGCAAAGACGAATGCCGTCAATGATACTGGCATGGTTCAGCTCGTCGGAAATGACTGCGTCCTCTTCTGTCAGCAGAGCCTCAAACAGCCCTCCGTTGGCATCAAAGCAGGAAGAATATAATATGGTATCTTCCATGCCTAAAAAATGGCTGATACGCTGCTCCAATGTTTTGTGTATTTGCTGTGTGCCGCAGATAAAGCGGACAGAGCTGAGGCCAAAGCCCCATGTGTCATAGCTTTGTTTGGCGGCAGCAATCAAATCGCTGTTGTTGGAAAGCCCCAAATAATTGTTGGCGCATAAATTGACAACTTGTTTTGCGCCGGTTGTATCAATGCGAGACTGTTGGGGCGTTGTAATGATACGCTCCTCCTTTTTTGTGCCTGCCTGTGCTATGGCATTTAAATCATTGCGAAAATATTCCAATGCTTTTTTCATAATAAAATATCCCCCCTAAAAAATATGATTTTGTTATAGGTCTGCTTTTTCTACCTCATAGGACACTGTTTTGGCGGCATCATCCCAATTTATTTCAGTTATGCCAAAGGCATTTAAAAGAGGCCGAAAGGGCAGGTAGGTAACACCGTTTTGTATTGTGGGGGATGTATCCATTTCAGATACAGTCCCGTCTACGGTGAGTAAATTGGAGCCAATGGTGCAGGAGATTTGTTTTTGACCATAAAGTATGGTGACGGTCTGTGTTTGCTGGTCCCATAGTATGTCATTTGTATCAATGCCAAATGTGTTTGCAACAGCCCGCAGAGGCAGAAGAGTTCTGCCATTTGCATCTATCCACACAGGGGAGGGCATATAGCCTGTTTTATCATCATATGTATAAACATTGCTGCCAACAGTAAATGTGACAGTGGAGGTTGTTTTATTTTGTACAGGCAGTATTTCAAATTCCCTTGAAACGGCTCCAAACCATGTATTTTCATTTTGATAATATCCCACGGCAAATGTGTGGCTGCCTTGTTTTAGATTGGAATATTTGTAAGGAAAAACATAGCTCCATGTGCCGTCCTCTTCTACTGTGACAGTGCCATATTCCTCTTGGTCAATGCGAATCTGCAGCTTTTTGCCTGCGGCGGCCATGCCGGAAGCAGAGGGCTTTTCGCCTCCTTGAAAGGATTGTATGGTAATGGCTGTTTTGTAGGAGGAGGACTCTTTATAGGTGCCTACCTTTATGGTGTCATATGTGGTGGTGCTGCTTAAAGCAAGTGTAACATCCTGATTGGTCTGTGATTGCTTGGTGGGCGCAACATCCAAATTTTGAATTTCAATATATCCAGCTCCGTCGCCTGTTTTTTTCTGTATAGTCACATAGGCTGTGGAGGGGTTTTGGGCATCAATTTCAAAAGAAACATTTTCACGGTATTTTCCTGATAAAAAAATTTCAGGAGTGTTTTGAAAAATAAAGCCATTGTCTATGGTAAGGGCATATACAGTATTTTTTTGCACTGCCACACCGCTTTCATCCTGTATACGAAATGCGCTTAAATTTGTGGCAGATGTGATTTCTTTTGTGCCGCTGGTTTCCAAATAGATGGGAGAAAATGCAGAATCCACTGCAAAAGCCTTCATAGGCCCGTCAAAATAGAAAGAAAGGGGCGTACAGCAAAAGGCCAGTGTGCATACCATGCAGGAAAGTAATTTTTTTTTCATATCAAAAACTCCTTTTTTAAAATGGATTGGGTCGTCAATAGACATATTTCCTTTTTATTTTACACCATTTTCAAAAAAAATACCTTAATTTTTTAAAAATCATAATAAAAGTTTAAAAAATTGTAATAAAAAACACCTAGAAGGGATTTTCTAGGCGTTTTTTGATTAAATGCCGGCAGAGATTTTTTGACGCATGGCTTCTATTTGCTCATCTGTCAAATCCAAGGGCTTGTAGGCAATTTGTATGCCGTCGTTTTCATAGCGGGGAATCAAATGCATATGAAAATGGTGTACAGTCTGTCCGGCTGCACTGCCATTGTTTTGCAATACATTCATATATTGCAGCCCCAATGTGGTTTTCATAACCTGTGCAATTTTTATGGCCAAAGCAAATAAGCGTCCTCCCACCTCCGGGTCCAGTGAAAAAATGTCTGGCACATGGTCCTTTAAAAGAATGAGAACATGGCCTTCGTTGGCAGGAAACCGGTCTAATATGACTTTAAACTCACTGTTTTCATACAGTGTGGCAGAACCGAATTTTCCTGATACAATGTTGCAAAATACACACTCGCCCATCAAAAGCACTCCTTTTTCCAGTTATTTTTTTGTTTTAGTATAACATGGAAAAGGAATTTTTGCTATTGGTATTTTGTAAAAAGAAAACAAAGACGAATACAATGGTCCTGTTTGTCTGTAATGATTTCAAAAAGAATGTCTCTCAGCTCTGTTTGGGGCATACAAAGAAACAGCTCTCTAAAAAAGTCTGTTTGCTCCATTTCCTGAAGCAATGTTTTTTCTATGGCAGAGGAAGGGGGTGATTGCACAACGGTGGAGGTGCTTTGATTTTCTCCCTGAGCAGCTTGTGCTGTTTCCCCTGAAAGTATATACAATATTTCCTGTAACTGCTGCAAATGTTTTATTTCATCCAAATAAGCATTTCTTAACAGCTCCATGTCATTTTCCATGGCACCGTTTGCCATTAGAGCGTTATAGGACTGTATGGACTGGTTAATCTCCTCCTTTGCAATGTTTAGCAGCTCCAGCAAGCGTTTATCTTGGCTCAGGTCCTGCTTTGCAGAAGAGGCAGCTGCATTTTCTCTGCTGTTGATAGGGGTTTTTTGATAAAATCCTTTATTGGAACGGTATGGATACATAGGCAGACTCCTTTTTGTATGGTTTTTCTTATATATATATGCAAAGTGAAAAAAAAGATGAAACAAAGTTGATAAAAATTGGTTTGTAAAAAAAGTATTTTAAAAAATGATTTTTCTGTTTTAGAGTATACTTTTTTATAGTAATGTGCATAAAATTTATATAGCTATTATACTGTTTTTTTGATATGATAAAAAAAGCTACAAATATACTATATAACAATGGAAGGTATACAAATTGTAATGGGAGTGAATCATGTGAAAAAAATTATTTTAACAGGCGGCGGAACAGCCGGTCATGTGACGCCTAATTTGGCATTGATTCCTGCCTTGGAAAAAGAAGGGTATGAAATGATATATATTGGCTCGGAGGAGGGGATAGAAAAAACATTGATACAAAACCAAAATATTGCTTATTATGCCATTTCCACAGGAAAACTGAGAAGATATCTTTCTGCAAAAAATGTGACAGATGTTTTTCGTGTGGCTTCCGGCATAAAACAGGCAGCGGCATTGATAAAAAAATTAAAGCCGGATATTGTTTTTTCAAAGGGGGGGTTTGTGGCAGTGCCTGTGGTTTTGGGGGCAAAGGCCAATGGTGTGCCTGTTGTGATACACGAATCAGACATAACGCCGGGGCTGGCAAATAAAATTGCCATACCCTTTGCCAAAAAGGTATGTACTACATTTCCCGAAACATTGGATTATATTCCAAAGGGAAAGGGAAGCTATACCGGTACGCCCATCCGAAAAGAAATTTTTGAAGGAAAAAAGCAAAGGGGGCTAAAGCTTTGTGGTTTTATGGAGCAAAAGCCTGTGGTTATGGTAATGGGGGGCAGCTTAGGCTCTGTCAAAATCAATGTACAGCTGAGAGGGGCATTGGAAAAACTGCTGAAGGATTTTCAGATTGTCCATATTTGCGGGAAGGGCAATGTGGATAAAGCATTGGAGCATAAAAAAGGCTATAAGCAATTTGAGTATGTTTCAGAGGAGCTGCCTCATATTTATGCCATAGCAGATGTGATTGTTTCCAGGGCAGGCAGCAACTCCATATCAGAATTTTTGGCATTAAAAAAGCCAAATCTGCTGATTCCTCTTTCTGAAAAAGCCAGCAGAGGAGACCAGATATTAAATGCACAGTCCTTTGAAAAGCAAGGCTTTTCCATGGTATTAAAAGAAGAGGACATGACATATGCCTCTTTGGAAAGAGCCATTGCCGGTTTGTATCAAAACAGACAAAAATATATACAAAGTATGGAAAAAAGCCATGTTCGTGATGGAGTTTATGAAGTGATGCGTATCATTCAATCAAATACAAGGAGGCAGTGAATATGAAAGTATTAGTTTGCGGCGGTGCCGGCTACATTGGCAGTCATACAGTAAAAGAGCTTTTGGAGCAAGGCTATGATGTGATTGTGGTAGACAGCCTGGAAACGGGACACAAAAAAGCAGTGGATGAAAGAGCCCCCCTTTATGTGGGCAATCTTTCTGATGAAAGCTTTTTGGAGGATGTGTTTTCAAAGCACAGCATTGATGCTGTCATAGACTTTGCCGCTTATTCCCTGGTGGGAGAAAGTGTGACAGAGCCTGCAAAATATTTTGAAAACAACATTGGAGGCACATTAAGCCTTTTGAAAAAAATGAGAAAATATAATGTAAAATATATTGTATTTTCTTCCACTGCTGCCACCTATGGAGAGCCGGAGGGCATACCCATATTGGAAAGTGACAAAACAGTGCCTACCAATCCCTATGGAGAGTCCAAGCTGTGTGTGGAAAAAATACTCCATTGGTTTGATGAGGCATATGGAACAAAATATGCTGTTTTGCGCTATTTCAATGCAGCAGGCGCGCATAAAAGCGGCACCATAGGAGAGGACCATTTTCCAGAAAGCCATTTGATACCCATTATTTTGCAGACAGCATTGGGCAAAAGAGAATTCATAGGCATTTTTGGGGATGACTATGCCACAGAGGACGGTACCTGCATAAGAGATTATATCCATGTGACAGATTTGGCCCAGGCCCACATTTTGGCACTGGAAAAAACAATGGAAGAAAACAAAAGCCGTACATATAATTTAGGAAACGGAAAGGGCTTTTCTGTCAAAGAAGTGGTGGAAATGGCAAGAAAGGTGACAGGAAAAGAAATTCCTGCAAAAATAGAACCCAGAAGAGCAGGCGACCCTTCTGTGTTGATTGCATCCTCTGAAAAAATTATAAAGGAATTGGGCTGGGAACCAAAATACAACACATTGGAAGAAATCATTGCCTCTGCATGGCAATGGCACCAAAAGCATCCCAATGGATATGAGGATAAATAAAAAGGCTTTTGCAATGCTTGCAGCAAGGGGCTTTCAATGGTATGGCACAAAGTGACTGTATGCAAAAAAGCAGCAGCTTCATTTTTGAGCAGAGCCTATTTTTTAGGGCAGCAAAAAATGGGACAAAATATGATTTGGGCAAAAATCACTTTTTGTCCCTGCATATTTTTATGACGAAAATGAGCTTTGTATGGAGGCAATGACAAAGCAAAGACAAAAGCATATATGGTATTGCAGGTGTGAAATAGATAGCTGTCACAAGTATATCTGTGCTGTCTGCTTCATAAAAAAGCTGTATCTGTATCTTTGACAAAGTACAGTGGGGAAAATGCACAGGGCTTTTTTTGGCAGCAAAATCTATATTTCATAGCTTTTATTTTATAGAAAAGCAGCAATATGGACAAAAGGGCAGTACAAAACGGAATATGCAAAAATTGCTCTCTTCTTTCATTGGGCAGATTCATTGCAAAAAGCTGCATCAATGGGAAAAAAACAAATATTTTACGCAATAAAATGAAAGGGGCAAACAAAGGAGAGAAAAAAGAGGGCAGCCTCTGTCATTTTTGGGCAATTTGGGAGCATATGGGTTTGAGAAAGCTGCAAAAAGGAAAGGGGAATTTGATATGAAAATGAATGAAGAAATAAAAGGCTATTTTGGTGGGAAGGATATCATAGATATGCTTCAGAAAGCAAAAAAGACAATGTGGCTTGTCCCCCTTGTGGTAATAGATGTCATATTTATTTTTATGATTGTTTTGATGGCTTTTCTTTTGTTAAAAGAAAACAATTATGATATCACTGTACTGGTGCAGGAATATATGCAAGTGGTGTTTGGTCTTTTGCTATTTTGCATCATTCCTGTTTTAATTACCTGCATCATTTTTTTTCTTCAAAAAAGATTTGACAAAAAAATGCTGTGTTTACAATGCTGAAAGAGGAATGTGATAATCCTCAGCAGGCAGTGGAGGAAATCAGAGAACAGTTTTTTTCAGAGGACACAGATGTTTACAGACCTGAAGTCAGACAAAAAATGGGTTCTTTATGGGGATATTATGTGACAAAGGATTGGTTCATTCATTTTGATATCAAAAGTGACATAATAAAATTGGATAGAATTGCAGGAGTATACTATGCTTGGAATGTGCTGAAAACAGATGCAGGGAAATTTGGCTCTTACAATATGCATATGGTATTAGAATCAGGAAAAACCATAACCTATTCTGATTTAAAGCTGGAGGAGATACAAAAGGTGCAGCAAATCATTCATGAAAAAAATCCTTATACTTATTTGTTGGGAGATATGACAGACAGATATGTTGTATCAAGTGAAAATGCACAGCCCCTCAATATCCAAGATGAATCCACCATTGTACAAGCATATCATGACAAAAAAAACAGACAATGAAAAAGAAAATAGCAATAGGGCAGTTTTTCATACAATTTTTGAATATGACAAAAGGCCTGCTTTAAAGGAAACGCTTTTTCCATGCAGAAATAGGAAGGTACTTTGGCATAGAGTGTAAAAAAGGAAATAAATATATCCGTATTCATATATGCTATACAAAGGCTTTATGATGGATAGGGTAAAAGCATAATGTGACTGTGATGAAAAATGATATCATTGCAGCATATTTTCTAAAAATAAAACAGCCGGTTTCAATGCATTTATGCTGATGAAACATGGCTGTTTTTGTTTTTTTATGGTATCATTTCTATGCTGTTATAAAGGGTTTCGTTTCTTTGCACATCTGTTTCCGAAAGCCATTGGTTCAATTCGTCTGTAAAAACCTGCTGGCGCATAGAAGCAGTATAATCTATTCGCATCAGCTCTTCCAGCTGTGTATCATCGGGAATGGATTTTTCTAAAACCTGTATGACAAAATATCCTTCTGCGGTGGCAATGGGAGAGCTTATCTGGCCTTCTTCTAAATGAAAATCAATGCCAAAGGCGGTGTCCAAACGGTTTTTATAGGTTTCAAGCCTGCTGCCCAATGCTTTTTCCTGGGGGTCTATTTCATAAAGCTCAAATAATGTTTGAAAATCCTCTCCCCCTTGCAGCCGGTCTATGACCTCTTGAGCTGTTTGCTGGTCTGCCACCAAAATGGTGTTGAGTACATATTGTGTATAGTTATTTTTTTGTATTTGCTTGTTTTGTTCAAAATAAGCGTTAAAATCTGCCTCTGAGGGTTGATAGTCCTGTGTTATGGCATAAATAATTTTTTGATACAAAAGGGTCTCTTCCATAATATGATACATTTCCTCTTGAGAGATGTTGATAAGCTCCTTTTGCTCTTGGGTCATGGAGGCAAGCTCTGCATCTCCGTCAAGCTTTGCGGTCTGCTTTTCTGCATCAGAAAGAGAAACCTGATATTTTTCGGCCTTGTCTGCTGTGACCTTTACATGAAGCATGGTTGTAAAGGCTCTTTCCTTAACCACTTCCTCTGCCGGCTGTCCGTCAAAATCCGTTTCCCAAATGTCATCTCCTCCAATGGCATTAAAGTCCTTTGTGGCTTCATATAAATAGACCATATATTCTGATTTTGAAATTGCCTTGCCGTCTACTGTCGCAATGGTGTCTTCTTTTGGTATTTGCTCTGTACAGCCGGAGAATGCAACCAATGAAAAACAGAGAAGCAAGGAAAAAAATAATTTGAATTTTTTCATATATGCACCTGCTTCATAGTATGATTTATAATAATTTTTGCTGTGACTTACTTATTTGCATTCATTATACAACAGAAATAAAAAAAATCCTAGCTTTTCAATGATTGTAATAATATTTTAATATTATCCAATATCATGGAGGGTTTTTCCTCCTTTTTGATTTTCATTGTAATATAGGGCAATGCGCCGGCAGTAAAAAGATATTTTCCCTTTCCTTTTGCAATCAGCTCTGTCAAACGCTCCGGCTGTATTTTGGCATTTTCTTTAAACTGTAATATGACACTTTGGCTTTTCTGTGTAACAGAAAGCACGCCCATGCTATGGGCCTGAGCCTTTAAAAGTACGATTTCCAAAAGTGTTTGTACACTTTTAGGCAAATCGCCATACCGGTCTTCCAGCTCCTCTTGTATGTTGTAATAGGATTGCTCATCAGAAACGGCTGCAATTTTTTTGTATAATTCCATGCGCTGCTGTTGGCTTTTGATATAAAAGTCGGGGATATAGGCATTGACATTGACATCAATGGTGGTTTCAAAGGATTCTTCCACAGGCTCCCCTTTTATGCTTTGTATTTCTTCTTCCAAAAGACGGCAGTACATATCATAGCCTATGGCCTCCATATGACCGTGCTGTTCTGCCCCCAAAAGATTGCCTGCGCCTCTGATTTCTAAATCCCGCATGGCAATTTTAAATCCGGAGCCAAACTCTGTAAATTCTCGTATGGTTTGCAGTCTTTTTTCTGCTGTTTCCTGCAAAACCTTGTCTCTGTGATACATCAAATAGGCATATGCCATACGGTTGGAACGGCCAACACGCCCCCGCAGCTGATAAAGCTGCGACAGCCCCATACGGTCGGCATCCTGTATGATAATGGTATTGGTGTTGGAGATATCCAGTCCTGTTTCTATGATGGTGGTGCAAACCAGCACATCAATTTCTCCTTCAATAAAATCAGACATGATATGCTCCAGTTCTCTTTCTGTCATTTGTCCATGGGCATAGCCCACCTTTGCCTCCGGCACCAGCTTTTGTACAGCTGCGGCCTCTTTGGCAATGCTTTGCACACGGTTATATAAATAATATACCTGACCGCCTCTTGCCAGCTCTCTGTGTATGGCCTCTCTTACAAATGCGGGATTGCTTTCTAAAACATAGGTTTGTATCGGGTGTCTTTCTTGGGGCGGTTCCTCCAATATGCTCATGTCCCGGATACCGGAAAGGCTCATGTGCAGTGTACGGGGAATGGGTGTGGCAGTCAAAGTCAGCACATCTACATTTTCACGAAGGGATTTTAATTTTTCTTTGTGTCCTACCCCAAAACGCTGCTCCTCGTCTATGACAACAAGGCCCAAATCTCGAAACACCACATCCTTGGATAATATGCGGTGTGTGCCTATGACAATATCTGTTGTGCCGTTTTTGAGTCCTTCCAATGTTTGCTTTTGCTGTTTTGGCGTGCGAAAACGGGAAAGCAGTCCGATTTCTATGGGATAGTTTGCCATTCTTTGCAAAAAGGTGTTGTAATGCTGCTGTGCCAGTATGGTAGTAGGCACGAGATAGGCAACCTGTTTGCCATCCTGCACTGCTTTAAATGCACAGCGTATGGCCACCTCTGTTTTTCCATAGCCCACATCTCCACAAATCAGTCTGTCCATGACTTTGGGGCTTTCCATATCTCTTTTTACATCTTCAATGGCCTCCAGCTGGTCCTCTGTTTCTTCATACAAAAATTCTTCCTCAAACTCCTTTTGCCACAGGGTATCCTTGGAATAGACAAAGCCCTTTGCCTCTGCTCTTTTGGCATAAAGAGCCACCAAATCCTGGGCCAATATTTTCACAGCGGAGCGGGCTTTTGTTTTTGCCCTGGACCATTCCTGTCCTCCCAGCTTGTTGAGCTTGGGAGCGGCCCCCTGACTGCCGATATATTTTTGTATCAAATCCATTTGATTTACCGGCACAAAAAGATTGCCTCCACTAGCATAGGAAATTTTCATATAATCCTTGTTGATGCCATCTACTGTGATTTTTTCAAGCCCTTGAAAAATACCTATGCCATGGTTGTCATGCACCACATAATCTCCCGGCTTTAAATCGGTAAAGCTTTCTATGGGCGTGCCTTTTTTTCTTTTGGTGCGTCTTTTTTTGCGGTTTCCTTCTCCAAAAAGCTCCTTGTCTGAAAAAACAGCTAATTGAATGTATTCATAATAAAAGCCCTGTGTCAGCCTGCCGGGTGTGACAGCAATGGTCCCCTTTTTGAGAGGCTTTTCCAATGATGGTACAAATGAGGCGGTTATGCCTCTTTCTGCCAGCTCCTTTACCATTCTTTCACAGCGAGTACGGCCTCCTGCCAATAGGACAATGCGGCAGCCTTGTTTTTTGAGCTGCTGTATTTCTTCACAAAACAAATCCACTCTTTTTTGGAATGCAGGAGAGGATTTGACAGAAAAACAAACGCTGTCCCTGAGGACAAAATCCGAAGCCTTTTGGGAAACCGTTGTCAAAAGAATTTGGTCAAAACGGGCAGACTGCTGCAATATATGGGTGTAATCAAAAAGCAGATTGCTTTGAGAGGGCAGTATATAGCCCTTTTCCAAACGCTCCTGCATACTTTGGCTATATTCTGAAAAGAGAGTGTCCATATGCTCCTTGATTCTGTCCGGCTCATCAAAAAACAGCAGTGTATCCTGGGAAACATAGCCCAAAAGACCTTGTGCATTTTCATAAAAATAAGGGATATAGCCATTGATATGGCTATGGTTTTGCTCTGTTTTCAGTCCGTCTATTACTTGTCCTGCCGTTTGCCGCATACGCTCTGCTTCTTCTAGAAGGCCTTTTTCTTCAAATTTTGAAATACAAGCTGTATATTCCTGTTCTATTTTTTTAACAGCGGCAGACAATACTTCCTTTTCATACACCAGCTCTCTGACAGGAAAGATGCAGGCAGCTTCCACTTTTTCTGTGGAACGCTGTGTGTCTGCATTCATCATACGAATGGAATCAATTTCATCATCCCAAAATTCTATGCGAAATGCCTGCTCTGCCGTGGGAGAAAAAACATCCAATATGCCTCCCCGCATGGCAAATTGTCCCGGAGCTTCTGCCAGCTCTGTACGCTCATAGCCCATTTTGATGAGCTTTTCCAACAAATTTTTGCTCTCTAAAATATCTCCTTCTTTGATTTGAAAAACAAAAGAGGAAAAAATTTCTTTGGGAGGCATTTTGTCCAAAAGGGCTTCGCAGGAAAGCACAATGATGGGCTGCTTTCCCAAAAGACAGCGATGGAGTATGCCAAAGCGCTGACAGGTGATGGCTTGGCTATGCACATCGGCACTGTAAAAAAGCAAATCCTTTGCAGGATAAAAAGCAACATCTTTTGTGAAAAAAGAAAAATCCTCACAAATTTCACGGGCTCTCAGCTCATTGTATGTGATGATGATTGCCGGTTTTTTTAGATGAGAGCAAACAGAGGCAATCATATGGGTTTGCTGTACATCAATTACCCCTGTTGCCAGCAGGGGTGTATTGTGCTGTTTGATGTCATGGAGCATTTTTTGATATGGCTGCAGCTCTAAAAGAGGCTCAAAAAGGGCTTTCAAGAAATCACCTCATTTTTTTTGGAAGGTTTTATTTTTTGATTGGATTGGTTCATGGCTTCTGTTATGCCCTTTGTCAAAAGCAGCTTTACAGCATGAGAAGCTTTTTCCACACCGCTTAGCACAAGGGGCAAATCGTCCTTTGAAAATTTGGCAAGCACATAGTCTGCCAAATCCCAGCCATTTGGCTTTTCTCCTATGCCCACTTTGATGCGTGTAAACACATCTGTGCCTAAATGGGCGATGATGTTTTTGATGCCGTTGTGGCCTCCGGCGCTGCCTTTTTCTCGTATACGAATGCCTCCCAAGGGCAAGCTGGTGTCGTCATATATGACATAAAGCTGTGCTATGGGAATTTTATAAAATTTCAGTATTTCCCGAATGCTTTCCCCGCTGAGATTCATATAAGTCTGAGGTTTGACCAAAAGGACTTTTTTTCCTGCAATGATGCCCTCTCCAATGAGTGCTTTATGCTTAAACCTTGTTACAGAAATAGTATATTCCTTTGCCAGCTGGTCAATGACCCAAAAACCCACATTGTGCTTTGTATCATCATATTCTTTTCCCGGGTTGCCCAGTCCTGCAATGACAATCATATCTTTTGTGTCCTCCTTTTTTTGAAAAAATGGAAAATGGGATAATAGGCTCATGAGAAAAAACCTCCTTGTTTTCATAATAAATCAGCCCTAATGAAGCATTAGAGCTGTCAAAAAATATTATTTTTTATTTATTATATAGCATAAAAAGGAAAAAGCAAGGCATTTTCTAGCTGTATCCTTCGACAAAAAGAGAGGGGGCAGCAGGCTGTAATGTGGATTTTTCCAATGTATAGACAGAAGAAGAAATACAGCGGGCCTCCTGCACATGATGTGTGACCAGTATGCAAAGCTTTTGGGCTGTTTTTTTTTGCACAAAGGGAAGTATATGCTGTTTTGTTTGAGGGTCTATGCCTGTAAACGGCTCATCCAGCAAAAAAATATCCCCATCATAGGCAAGGGCCTTTGCCAACGCCACACGGCGCTGCATACCTCCGCTGAGTGTGGAGGGCATTTTATGCTCCACCCCCCAAAGCCCCAGCTCATTTAAAAGAGAAATACAATATGCTCTGTCCTTTGTGACAAGCAAAAGATTGTCCAAAACTGTCAGCCAAGGCAAAAGCCTGTTTTCTTGAAACAAAAAAGAAATTTTTTTTGCAGTATGCTCTATGACGCCTGACTGGGGAAGCAGCAGACCGCCAATTAGCTTTAAAAATGTGGTTTTGCCGCAGCCGCTTTTTCCCAAAAGACAATATATGCCTTGTTTTTCAAATGAAAATGTAAACTGTTCTAACAAAGGCTTATGGTAGCCAAATGTAACATTATGAAATTGCAGTGTTATTTTGGGGTTCATAAAAAATACCCATCCTTTTACTGATATGATGTAATAATTTTAAAAATAATTTTTCCAACACCATGCTCAAAGCAATGGCACATATGGTCCATACAAACAGCTGGGGTGTTTCTAAATAAATTTTGGTTTCATATATTTTTTTGCCCATGGAAACGGCAGGAGTACATATGACCTCTGCGGCAATGCCGGCCTTCCATGCCATGCCGATGCCTGTATGGGAGGCAGAAACAAAATAGGGAAGCACAGAAGGCACATAAACATAGCGCAATGTTTTAAAAGGAGAAAAGCCATAGGCCTTTGCCATCTCCAAATACTGTACTTGTGTCTGAGAGATGCCTGCCATGGTATTTGTCCATATTATGGGAAATACCATCAAAAAGGATATGACAACAGGCACCCAGTCCGTTTTCACCCACAAAAGCACCAATATGCTGAAGGAAACCACAGGCGTTGCCTTTATGGCTTGTATGGCAGGCTGGAAAAAAGCATGGACAAGCTTGTTTTTATGACAAAAAACGGCGAATAAAACGCCCAAAAGCACACAAAGCACATAGCCTGTCAAAATACGGCACAAAGAGGCCGATAATGTCAGCCAAAAGTCATATTCTCTGCAAAGAGATAAAAATGCCTTTCCCACACTGAGAGGAGAGGGGACAAGCACCTGCTTTTTGACAAAAAAACAGAGTATTTGCCAAAGCAACAGCCATACAAAAAGTATGGCTGTTTGACGTATATATTTTTTATTTTGTGTAATAAAAGGCTTCATCAGGCAGTGCGCCTCCTATGGATTTTGGGTTTGCATCAAACAATATGGTATAAAAGCCCTCCAGAGCATTTTTCATTTCCTGACCGCCAAGAAATACAATGTTGCAGTTGGGAATGGCTTTTTCAGCAGCAGCGGCAGAGTCCATAATGCCATATTGCTCTACCAAAAGGGCTGTTTGGGCCACATCGCTGTTGGCAGTGTCCACAGAAGCCTCATATTCCTCCAAAAAGTCAGAAAATGCTTGGGGATTATTTTCTATAAAATCTTTTCTGGCAACAATACAGCCCATGACAAGCTGTGTGTCTGGGTCTGTCTGATTCCAAAGCTCTGTCAAATCCAGTGCTTTTCTCACAGAGGTATCCTGCAATAAAACGGCTGTAACATTTGGCTCGGGAAGCAGTGCAATGTCTGCATTGCCTGCCACAACAGCAGTGGCAAGCTCAGCATGGTCTGTCATATATTCCACAGTGACATTTTCAATACCGTTTTTTTCCAATAGATATTCCAAAGCATATTCCGGCACAGAGCCTTGTCCTGAAGAAAAAATGGTTTTGCCTGCTAAATCGGAAGCTGTGTCAATGGTATCTCCCCTTTCCAATATGGAAAGAACGCCCAGAGTATTGACTGCGCATACAGAAATTTCCTGCTCTGATTTGTTGTAGACAGTGGCGGCCACATTGGTAGGCAGTGCGGCTATGTCTATTTCTCCTTGTATGAGCTTTGCCATGGCCTCATCAGGAGAGGAAAGCACCTGAAATTGATAGTGGTTGCGGGCGGCATCTGAATCATTTGCATCCATAAGCCACACAGTACCAATGCCGGTAGGCCCCTTGAGTACAGCCATGGAAATTTCTGTTTTTTCTGAGGCTGTTTGCTGACTGCTGCATCCAAAAAGAGAAAAAACAAATGCAAAAACAAAAAATGATAGGAATATAAATTTGAATTGCTTTTTCATATTTTTAAAACCTCCAAAAAATCATAGATTTGATTAAAATGTGTGTAAAAACATATTTGAATAAAAATGATACCACATTATTATAAAATAAATGCAGTACTGTGTCAAAGAAAAGCCAGACACATATTTTACAATAAAATGGTACGGTTATAAAAATACTGTTTTTGTGTTGTAAAATAGTATAAGCATTGATTTTACAGATATACCATATCAACGGAATTTTTATAAGCATATTGATAAAAGGGTATTTTTTCATTTTTTAGAGGTATAAAATAGGGCTGATATGCAGTGAAGCAAAAAAGCTTGTATCCTTTCACTTGTTATGACAGCTATGGTGTTTTATGGCATGAAATAGAATATGCTTTTAAAAAATGGCATTGTAAGGTGTTTAAACAAACAGAATTTTTATGAAAAGGATAGGTTTTGTTCCTATGCAAAATGAAATATTGCCATATTGAAAACAAAAAAATGGTGAGAGCAAAAAATAGAAACAGGATAGTACATACAACATGATTTTAAAAATAGAAAAGGCAAGCATCCTATTTTTATGCCAAAATCACAAAACAAAGGAAATGGCTTGCTTCCTTATTGTGTCAGTAAAAAATACGAAGCTGTCAAAAAATAGTATGAAAATAAAATATGAGAAAAATGTGTGTGTTGTAAAAAAAGCTGTGAAAAGGCTAGTAATACTTTCCAGAAAAAGCTTGTTTAGAAAATTGTATAAATTTTGCAGAGATACAAATACTATTTTTACAAAACGTACTACAAAAAGCAGAAGCAGGAAAGCTGCCTGCTGTTATTATAGGAGGGTAAACATGAAAGCAACAGGTATTGTAAGAAGAATCGACGACCTAGGTCGTGTGGTAATACCAAAAGAAATTAGAAGGACATTGAGAATCAGAGAGGGCGACCCTCTTGAAATTTTTACAGACAGAGAAGGAGAAATCATATTAAAAAAATATTCTCCCATTGGGGAGCTGGGTACATTTGCAAAGGAATATGCCGAATCACTGGCGCAGACGGCAGGACATTTGACCTGCATTGTGGACAAGGACCAGATTATTGCGGTATCGGGAGGAAGCAAAAAGGAATTTTTTGAAAAGCATATCAGCGGAGAGCTGGAGCAGTGTATCAATCAAAGAACTACGGTAGTGGCAGACAGAAAAGAAAACACCTATGTGCCTATGCTGGCAGAAGAGGAGGGAGAGGGATATAATTATCAACTGATAGCCCCTATTATATCAGAGGGAGATGCCATGGGAGCCATTATATTTTTATCTCCGGACAAAAAAATGGGAGAGGTAGAGGGTAAGCTGGCACAGTCGGCGGCAGGATTTTTGGGAAAACAAATGGAACAATAATATGGATAAAAAGTCTTAAAGCAGTGTCTTTAAGACTTTTTTTATCATATCAGAAGTATTTAAAAAATATCAAAGCAATTTAATAAGAATTGAATCATGTTCTGATAATCATGAAAAAATATCTTTTTTTGATTGGAAGAAATTAAAAATGATAAATCAAGTAATTTTTGTATTTATCCATTAAAAATGATTTATTTTTCATAGGGATAGAAACAGTATTTTATATGATTTTTTAGTATAAGCAACGGCTGGGTGATAGGACTCATATAATTGTATTTGTAAGGGGCTTGCACCACTGCTAAAAATATTGTCATAGTTTATATTATGAATAGAAATATATTTTGTCAGTAAAAAAGCATAGCCGATAAAAGTAAAAGGATTTTTAATAAAAAAGCTACAAACGGTAGAAAAACTAGATTTTATATTTTTTCAAGGGGTGGAAGGGGGTTGGAAACTAGCCCATGGAGCTTCTGCTTTATACTTCTGTCTACTCGTCAAAAATGAGCTTTTGATGACAGGGTGTTGACTTTCTTCCATACCCTGAAGATTTTTAATAAAAAAGCCATTTTCAGTGGTTTTCTATAAATATCATAGGATGTCAAATTTTTAGTCGTTGCTTGTAGAAAATGAGCAGAAATATCTCTGATGGAAGCTGTTCCAATCACTGATTTATAAATGGTTAGATTTTATTGAATTTGTGAAAAAATGTTGAAAAATGAAAAAAGATACAATAAAACGTGACAAAAATAGCCATATTTCAGATAATGTAGTATAGGAGAAAAACGGAATGCAATATAAAATTTTAAGCCATGCAGTGAAAAGTAAATGATAACCGGTTTTTATCATCTTATTGCTTTGTGAATTGGGTTTGAAAATGAAAATGTTACTACGGGCAGAAAGGATATCATCACAGTAATGTGTTGATATAGATACAATAGTATGTTTTTGATTAGAAAGGGGTTTTTCATATGGGCATTAGATGAACCATGGAAGGGGCAGAGGCTATCAGCTTAGACGAACATAGTATTGAAACCTGTAAGATACACCGGAGGCTTCCAATACAATGTCAACAGATGTGGGAAACACAATGATATGAACAGCCGGAATTTTGACAGCAGTGGATGGGGCAGACGATACCATGAAAATTGCAAAATGGTCTGTTGTAAGAGGGGAAAGCTCCCACAGTTACAGAAAAGCAACAGTAGAAATTGTGTCTGCAAATCAAATTGTGAGAAAAGTACATTTCCCCAATGCCTTTGTGGCAGATTATCAGGAGGACTACGGCCATACAGAGGGAATTGGCGAATTTACGCTGGTTATCAGACAGAAAAAAGGGATAAATTTGAAATGACAATTATGGACGGAGGCTATGCTTTCTGAGGCATAAAATGGAGGAATAGAGGCGCTCCTCAGCATAAAAAAAGGAATTGAGAAGAGAAAAGAAATGTAAAGTAGTATTATAAAAGTATTTTAAAAAGTTTGAGTATGTAAGTGATGATACTGTAAAATCTATAAAACGAAAAAAAGCCTATGCACATATTTTGGGAAAAGGGCGTTTTAGATAGAGAAAAGCAGGTAAATCCCTTTGCCAATAGGCAGTTTTGGGGAGAAGCCTGCTATTTTTTTAAAAACCATGTAATTGCCAAAAGAAAGAGAAAAGAAATGACAGGTTTTGCTTTTCTCATTGTAAAAAGCGGCATAAAGCAGATATGGATTTCATGTGTGTGACATTTGAAGAGAATGTGACAGAAATGAAATTACAGTATAAACGGAAGAAATGATAGGAGTGGGGGGATAGCTATGGCACAAAAGGAAATACCTATTTTTATTATGACCTATGAGAAGGATACGTTTCGCATTGAAAATCCAGACGTTACCATTGAAAAAAGAATCAATGAGCATACAAAGGCAACGCTGTCTGCTGTTGTAAGCCAAGACCAGTTTGATTTTTTTTCATTGTACACAGGAGCGAAAACAAATGTCAGCTTTACTTATATGACGGAGGAAAAGGAAGAACTGCTTTTGTTTGTGGGGGTGGTAACGAAGGTGCAGACCAAAACAGAGGGGATTGGTGCCAATGCAGTATATTATCTGTATTTAGAGGCATTGTCTTATTCTTATATTATGGATATTCAATATAAAAACAGGTCTTTTCAAAATATTGATATGACTTATGAAGCATTATTAAATATTGTTGTAAAAGAGGAAGGCTATGATGGAGATTTTATCAATGCCATAAGGGCAGATGCCACACTGGATTGCTTTACACTCCAATACCGGGAAACAGACTGGGCATTTTTAAAAAGACTGGCAAGCCGTTTTCATATGCCTTTGGTGGCAGATGACAAAGCGGCTGTGCCAAGAATACACTTTGGCATTTCATTTTATGGAGAAGTGGCAGAATTTAAAAATTATAATTACAGGGCAATTAGAAGCCTTGCAAAATACAGAGCAATTTCTCAAAACTACGAATCCAATTATTTGGAAACAGATACATTATTTTATGAAATTTATACAGAAAATGATAAAACAGCTTATGAAATAGGAGATACTGTGCGGTTTCGGGAGGTATTGTTTCAAATCTATGCCGTGGATACATTTATAAAAGACCATATTTTATGTCACACTTATGTGTTATCCTCTAAAAACAGTTTTTATCAGCCCAGTCTGTTTAATGAAAACGTGGTGGGCTTATCACTGAAAGGCAAAGTGCTGGAGGTGGCCAAAAACCAGTTAAGAGTACATCTTGACATTGACCAGGAGCAGCCGCCCAATCCCTATTGGTTTACCTATGCCACACTGTATTCCACATGGTACTGTATGCCGGAGGTGGGGGATTATGTGAACACCTATTTTCCTACAAACAATGAAGGGGAGGGTATTGTCATCAATTCCATCAAACAAACACCTTCAGCAGGCTTTGCCAGAGAGCGGGCAGCGGCGGCACAAAGCAATGCAGGGGAGCAGACGGCAAGTGCGGCAAACCAGCCTGTGGATTTTGAAACAATGGCAGGAGATGAAAAAGTAAAAATGCTTGTAACAGAGCAGGGAAAAATGGTTGTATTGGACGATAGAAACGGCGTTGTGACAATACTGTGCAATCAAGGAACTTACATTACATTAAGTGATGGCGGCGGCATTTCTATTGTGACAAATAACGATGTTGTTATAAATTCTATGCAGAATATTTCCATGACAGCAAAAGAACAGGTTTTGATACAGGCTGAAACAGCCATTACATTATGTGCAGAAGGTTCCAGTATTACCATAGACCCGACGATGATTAAAGAAAAGGCAGCAGATATTTATTTGAATGAATAGAGGTGTGGCATATGATTGAAACAGGTGCAAGAACACCGGCAGCGAAAAAGGAAGAAACCGCAGAGGTTTCTATGGCGGCAGGTATGGGGTTAGCAGGTATGGCAACAGGACTGCTTATGAAAACCATATTAAATGAAGAAAAAAAGAGCCAGACACAAAGCTATATCAATAAATTGGTGCAGGATTACAACAAAGCAAGGCAGGAATAACTTATGACAAGAGCAGAAGCCATAAAAATTTATTTAAAAAGTGATGCAAAAGAAATATGTATGCAATGCCAACAAAATATATTGCAAAAAATAGATGATGATTTTGCAGGCATGGTAGAAGAATTGTCAGCTCAAATAGCATTGTTCTATGAAGGGATTGCAAAAGCACAGAAGCAGCAAAAAGCAGATGTGCAGTACATACAATTTTCTTTTTTGTTATCTGGCATGAAGCAGGGAAAAGTGGAGATTTTGGCAGAGGCCTTTTCAAAGGAGTGGTATTTTGGCGGTGGTATTTATGAAATGTATTTTTCTATGGACTGGCTGGAAAAGGAATTGCATGAACTGCAAGAGATATTGAACAAAAAAAGTAAAAGATTTTTGGGCAAAGTGACAGAGGCAGATGTGGAAAGAATACTGTTGCATGAATGGCGGTTTTATCAAAAAATAGAAGAAAGCTTGTTAAAATATGCTCTGGAGCTTTCTTTAGATGAAAAAGCATTGGAGGAAATAAAAAAAGAAGAGGACGTGCATATTTTTGCCGGGGAATACAGAGGGGAATTTCATCAGATTTATACCATCAATGGAATCTCAAAACAACTGAGAGAGGTGTTATATGGATTACTTTTTAATCGAACAATATAAAAAAGCCCAAAATTATGTGGATTTTTCCATTGATTTTTTTACAAAAAAGAAAATATGGACAGAAGAAGAACCCCTCTTTTTTTCATGTGAGAATGGAGCAGAAAAAGTATATTTGCCCTTTTTGGACTGCGGCGTGTGTGCCGTTTCAAAGGAGATGAAAAAAGTATTTGACACCTATCAAAAGGGTATTATAAGCCGTCCGATGATATTAACAGACGCAGAGTCAAAATGGTCAGAAGTATTTTATTGTATCAAATTAAAAGAAATAGATTGTTTGGGAAACAGCACAATATATCGAAAAAATGAGGTGCAAAAAATTTATTTGGATACAACCAAAATAGGATATAACAAAGTATTTCATATAAAAAACATACCATATCGGCATATTGTGGCAGATTTGGAAGTGGTGGAAGCATTGCTGAGAAAAAACATTACAGCATTTGACGCTGTGAAATTAGCACAGGAAGGGTGTGAAATAACATGAGAAAAAAATATGTGGTAGATGGTGCTATATTGCGATGCAGTTTAGGAACCTGTACTTCAAAATTAACAGTGCCAACTCACAGACACATTAAAATAACAGGAAAGCGAATGGCAAACAGAGCAGATGTGAATTATGCAGGCCAGTGTATAGGCAGTTTTGGCTGTTGTAACCGGTCAAGTCCGCCGCCGCCTTGTACTTATGAAATCCGTATGCCTTGGGTGGATACCCAAGAGACTGTTTTTGCAGCAAAACAAGATGCAGTATTGGAAACAAGCTGGACAATATGCGCCCAATCAGGAAGAATTACAGTGGTATTTCACGGACAGGGAGTGAGCAGTACTGAAACGGTCATAGAAAATATAGAAGAATTGGAAAAGGCAGCTGCGGCATTTCTTGGAAAGAATGCATCCACAGAAGAAATCAATGAATTGGTAAAAGGTATGGTATTGTGGGGGGATTATGAACAAACACCATGGAAAATGACAACGAACCAAACAAAAATGGAATTTGCACAATATTTAGAAAAGGAACATAGGGATTTAGCAGAATATTTTAGCAGCAAAATAGAAATCAATGACCCCTTGGGAGAAGAAACGCTGGACATTTCTTATTTGGCAGGCTGTTTGCAGGCAGACCGAGAAAATGGAGACAAATATTTATACAATATGACCGACGAAGCATTATATAATCAGGGACAAATGAATGCCCACATAGATGCCTATTTGATTGGACAGGAATATGATGAAAAAAATATGCTTTTTAGTGAAATATTAAAAAGTGCCTATGGTATTGGAGAGGCAAAGGAAACCTCTTCTTTTCTGAAAAATGGGCGGTATGCTACTTTGCTTCAGCCAATTTATCCAAGATATGAAGGTGTATACATACCAAAAGATATTTTTCAAAAGGAATTAGACTATTGGGATAGCAGAATTGTAGATTGTAAACGGCTTGGTGCAGAGTATTTGCCGATTACATTGGATATAGACACAGAAAAAGTAGAGGGTCAGTCAGATAAAGCAGTTTTTCACGGCGTAACAGACAAGCATATGAAAGATGTAGAATTTACAGTACGGGAAAATTTTGAAAAAGAAAAACAAAGAAGAAAATATATTTCTATGGGAAACCATGCTGCAACGGAATAGAGGGGAGATGGGAATATGCTTCTCTATGAAAAAACAGGGTATTATGAAACACTGCGGCTAGAAATATTTGGTGGATATTATACACTGGAGGATATTTATATACACCAAAAAATAAATGAGCATGCTATAATGCGACTGACGGCTGTTGTATCGGAAGAATCGGCTATGATATATGAGCAGGAATTGCTTTCAAACCGAGGCTTGCGGCTGGTACAAAAGCAAGGAGAGGAAGAGCTGGTTCTTTTTGGCGGTATGATACAAAACCTCATTGTGGAGCGAAAAAATGGCATTTATTATATCCACATTGAGGGGGCTAGTTTCACAAAATATATTGATATACGGAAGGAAAACGTATCTTATCAAAATGAGAACAGTACATATGAAGATGTGATAGACAAGGCTCTGGAAAAATATGATTTTTCCGGCATTCCCTATCTTTGGACAGAAAAAAGCCGCTCCAATACTGTAAATAGATTTTTACTTCAGTTCAAAGAAACGGACTGGGAATTTATAAAAAGGGTTGCCTCCATAGAGCATTTGGGGCTGATTCCCGATATGACAGGAAGGCACACACAGTTTTTTATTGGTTTGCCGAAGGGACGGGAGGAAAAAGCAGTACCGCCCTGTAAGCATACCGTTCAAAGGCATTTGCAAAAAGCAGAAAAGGAAGTAAGAAATGGCAGTGTAGGAAAGGACATTTATCCAGGGGATTATCTGCAATATATATTGCATGATATTACAGCCCATTATGAGCTGGGAGATGTAGTCCGTTTTCAAGATGTATCCTATATTGTTGTGGAAAAAACAAGTACATTGAAAAAGGAAGACGGTATTTTGTGGAATACCTATGTGGTACAGCAAAAGAAAGGCATTTCCTTTCCACGGCTGTATAACAATGCATTGAGGGGCAACAGTTTGACAGGAACAGTCATTGATGTGAAGCGGAATTTTACAAAGCTGCATTTGCACATTGACAAGCAACAGCAGGAGGTGGCAACAGCTTACTGGTTTCCCCAGCCCCAATATTTTACAGCAGGCAGTGACAGCGGTTTTTGTATCATGCCAGAAAGAGGGGATATGATGCGGCTGCACTTTCCTACAAAAGATGAAGCAGAGCATTATATTATTTGCTCCGACAATGGTGATTTTGACAAGCTGTTATCTTCCATCAATGCTTCAAAGGGCGGAAAGGAGCCGGAAAAAGCAACAAAGGCCTCCAACAGCAACGCCCCCTATGAGAAATATTTGACAACGCCAGAGGGAAAGGGTATGCTTTTTAATGATAGTGTTGTGAAATACCATACCACAGGGGATATCTCTACAATACAAATGGAGGACGGCAAGGGCATTGTCATCAGCAGTGAAGGCAATATAGAAATGCTTGCCAACAACATTGTGCTGTTTGCCACAGAGCAGATACGCATGACGGCGGGCAAAAAAATAGAACTGACAAGCGGAGGCAGTTCTATTATAATAGACGGAGAGGACAACCGCATTGATGAAAAAGCAGGGGATATCTATTTGGAAAGCCCTCTCAATGAGGAAACGCCTGTTTTGACAGAGGATGAGG
>CALWSR010000008.1 GCA_944384265.1 uncultured Clostridia bacterium | reverse complement strand
ACAGCCTTTTTCATTTTGCAAGCTTTTTTTTCATTTTTTATCAATTTTTTTTATATTTCTCATTTTTTGTTGATTTTGCGCCATTTTTTATATCATTATGCTTCTATTTTGCTGTTTTATTTTATGGAAATCTAATATTTTTTTAGCCCGGCAAAAACAAAACAATAGAAAATCAATTTCTTTTTTTTACATCAAATCAAAACAATTTCTCATTTTATATTTGTACTTTCTTAAAACTGCATTAGAAGCATTATTTTATTACATTTTCTTCAAAAAATAATATAAAGTCTTCCCTTGCTTTTTCTAAAGGCTTATTATTTTCATAAACCATATCATATTTATATTCTTTTACATTATCATCTGCTTCATTGCCATATTTTTTTTGTTCTTCCTCCTGCTTGGCAATCAACAATGTTTTGCAGTGTATTCCTTTTTTTACTGCATAATTTAAAAATTTTTTAATTTCTTCTATCTCTCTAATATGTACAAAAAGAATTTTTTTATTCTCATTTAAAAATATTTCTAATTGTTGTTTTAAATATAAAAAAGGCAAATCATTATATTCTATAAATAATTTTTTTAAATCTGCCAAAAACCTTCTGTCTTTATCCCCCTTTTCTCCTTTCCAACCACCTATTTTTGCAATTTCTTTTATAGGTGTAATAGAGGATATATTTTTTACATCGTATTTTTGTGCCACGCTTTCACACAATGTATCTTTGCCTACTCCTCCTTTTCCATTGATGATAATAATATATTTTTCCATACCCTTTTCCCCTTTTTGTATTATAATTTTGTCATTTCAATATGAAATAGAAGGCTATGAAGCATTGATTTTATTCAAAGTCACTTCTCTGGATTTTCCCTTTTCATAGACTGTAAAAGGGGAAAATACCCAAAATACTGAAATCATTTGGTGCATTTCTTTCAAAAAAAGTAACGGCAGCCCTCTTATTATATATCATATCATTTTTCATATAACACATCCACATTGTTTGTATCATTCTATTATAAAAACTTTTCATAAAAAATTTCAATACTGCTATAACACAAAAAGTTTTTATGCTTTTTTATACTGACATTCCAATTTATTTTCTACAAATAACCGCTGCAATTTCATGCTTTTGAAACAGTTTTCCTTTTATCATAAAATTAAGGATATTTTTTATTGATTTTATAGACGGAAATTAACTTATAACTTCTTGCAAATGTTTATATAAGTGAGGAAAAAGTCTTGATTTGCAAGGGTTTTCCCGTATCTCTATATATTCTGCCATATTTCCGTACAAGTTGATTTTGTAAGCAAGGGCGGCAAAAAAGTGTCAAATACAAACAAAAATCAAATGCAGAAGATAATTTTTTTCTGTTCTTTGTGTTACGCATTAGGGGCGAAAAAAGCCTTTGTTTTCAAGCCTTTTCAGAAGTAAAAATAATGAGATTAAGGGATTTGTACCTTTACCTCGTAAAGCAAACTTCAACTGCGCAACAAAATCCTTTTTCTGCACCCATGCCAAACGGGTGCGGTGGCCAACATTACCGACTGCTGCGCCCGTTCTTTTAATTTCTTCCATTTAAAAACTTTTTAACTTTAGTATTATTTTGCTCAATTCATCCTGGGGAATAATTACCTCATTTAGGGAAAACTCCTCTAATACATGGCGCAAACTGTTTGTGTTATACTGCAACTCACTTGCTAACACTCTGACAAATTCTCCATTGCTAACTGCAAATACAAAATAATTGTTATCTGAAAAAATAGATGGTGTTATATCAAAGCTGTAATCATTTTCTTGTTCACTATCACAGGGGAAGGTTTTGTTGTAGAAATGGACAAATGCTTCTTTTGAGGGCATAGAATACAATTCTCTATTCATTGTAACACCCTCTAATTGCTCAACTAAATTTGAAAGTTCATAACTCAATGTTGCTGAAAAGACCTTGTTCGGAAACAATAAGCCGCCAATACTAAAAAACAATAAGCCGTTATTAAATGTATCATCTTCGTTCCATTCATCTATTGTTTCAATTAAAATGGAAAAAGTATCCGGATTACCTAATATCAACATTTTCACCTCTTCCGTGTTTCAAGTTTGTTGCACTTTCAAATCATCATATACTTGCACATATTATATCTGTAACATAAGCCACTTTTTTGTTTTCCGTTCCATTCCTTTCCTCAAAGCCCTTTCCAAATCATAGTGCAAAAATGAGTGTGAAAAGTTTCGTAGCAAGCATAGGAAAGGGGTACTCTTTCCGTAAAAATTACTCATTTTTGTCTGCGACAGTATAAGAAATTTTTGCTTGTTGGCAATATCCCAAACCCACATCAAACTGAAAGCTTACGCATCAAAAGCAAGGTTAACAATTTCAACTCTGTTTTCCATCAGTAATTCTTGTTTCCATTCATTTAGCTGTTTTATATGTATCATAATTCAATCATCAATCACGTCAGACTCTTCCATCCACGCATCTGGATAATTGTAGTTTAAGGCATATTTGGGTTCTGATAATCATGTATTCCTCTGCTAAAAACATCTGCAAGCTCAGTTTGTCCAGTTTGAACAAGATACTGCAATGTAACATAGAATGTCCAAACACCACTTTGCACAGATGTTCCTTGCCAGGTTGAGATGTTCCAAAAGACAACGACTGACTGAGGTTTTATTTCGTCTGGAATACTATGTAATTTTAGAAAAAAGGTCGGTTCTATTTGTTCAAAATCGTCAGTAGCCAATATATTTAATTGTTCATACAGATTCTCTAGTTCCATTTTATTTTCTCCGTAAACTTCAAATTTGCCACTTTGTATGTTTATATTATTGCACCCATATATAAATTTTTCTACTTCTATTGATGATAGATAGCAGAGCCAACCGCTCTCGTCAACGGTCGAGATAAACGGGCTTCACCCGCCGTTGACAAGTACGTCTGTTCCTGCTTATATGGCAATCAAGAGAGCGAAAGCAAAAAATGCTTTTGCTCTCGCATAGTAGTTTTTTTCCTTGTATTAGCTCATATCGTTTTATATTCCCTTATTGAGTTGGGGCGGCAAAAAAGTGCCAAAATGCTATTTGGGGTATTTGAAATCACGCTTGTATCTACCAAAAAATCAAGCATTTATGCGGGGGTAGGGCCTTTTGCTCGTTGCACTGTTAAAAAATATAATACTATTTTTTATATTATTTTTCTACTATTTTTATAAAAAGCTGCTGTATCAAAACAAAAAACTGTGTAAACCATAAAAAAATACATCCGTATCAAAATACAGATGTATTTTCATTTTATTATTTTCTTTCATATCCTGTCAGCATGACCATAAAAAGGCAAAATACCATTGCCCATGCCCAAAAACGATGCTCTTTCATACTTTTTTCACATCCTTTCTATTTTAAACAAGGACGCATACTTGCCGCACTGATTGCCATAGTAGACACATTATGGCAAAAAGCCGATGTAGCCGGTGTAATCACCCCAGCTAGCCCCAATAAAAGCAATGATGTATTAAATGTTAATATAAATTTGTAATTCCAGCTGATTCTATGCATCAAAAGCTTACTCAGCCTTCTTAATATGACCAATTCTTCCAAATTTCCAGAAAGCAGCGTCACATCCGCCACCTCTCTGGCAATATCAGAGGCATCCTTCATCGCCACAGAAACATCTGCCACAGACAATGCAGGAGAATCGTTTACACCATCGCCCACCATAATCACTTTTTTTCCTTCTTTTTTCAGCTCTTCAATGATATTTGCCTTTTCTTCCGGAAGCACCTGAGAACGATATTCTGTGATGCCAAGGGCTTTGCTTACTGCCTCCGCCGCATTTTGGCTGTCCCCTGTCAACATAATGATGTGTTTTACACCTTCTTTTTTCATGTCTGCAATCATCTTTTTGGCTTCTTTTCTGGCAGGGTCATCAATGCCTATAAAGCCTGCCAATTTCCCGCCAATGGCAAGATAAATAATAGAACAGCCATTTCTGTTTTCTTCCACAATTCTTTTTTCTTCTTCTGAAAACGGTATTTTTTCATCCTCAAATATAAAATGTTCACTGCCTATCAATGCTTTTTGACCATGTATCATAGAAGCAATGCCATGAGCCACCACATATTCTACCTCTGTATGCTCTTCTTCGTGGTTCAATCCCTCTGACTGGGCCTGTTTTACAATGGCCTTTGCTACGCTGTGAGGAAAATGCTCCTCCAAACACGCTGCAATTCTCAAAACGCCTTTTCTTGTAAATCCATTGCAGCCAATCACCTTTGCCACACGAGGGCAAGCCTCTGTCAATGTGCCTGTTTTGTCAAATACAATGGTGTCTGCCTGTGCAAATGCCTCCAAATATTTTCCGCCCTTTACCATAATTTGATGGCAGGAAGCCTCTCTCATGGCAGAAATGACAGAAATAGGCGTGGATAGTTTAATGGCGCAGGAGTAATCCACCATCAAAACAGAAAGTGCCTTTGTCATATTTCTTGTAACCAAATAGGTGGCCAATGCTGTTGCAAAACTAAATGGCACAATGCTGTCTGCCAGCTTTTCTGCCTTTCCCTGAACCTCTGCCTTCAATGCCTCAGACTGGTCAATCATTTTTACAATTTTGTTGATTCTTGTTTCATTGTTCACAGCCTTTACATTGATTACAGCACAGCCCTCTTCTATTACTGTTCCTGCGTATACAAAGGCTCCCTCCGCTTTTCTGACTGCCAAAGGCTCTCCTGTCATAGAGGCTTCATTTATCATGGCCTCTCCCTCTATAATCACTCCATCTACCGGAATCATACTGCCTGTTCTGATTTTAATACAATCCCCCTGTCGAATGCTTGCCAAGGGAACCAATATATCACTTTCTTCCTTTACAAGCCAAACCTTGTCAATATGAATGGCAAGACTGCTTGTCAAAGCATCCTTTGTTCTTTTTTTGGTATAATCCTCCAGTAAATCGGAAATAGAAAGCAAAAACATAATGGAGCTTGCCGTATCAAAATAACGCTGACACAAGGATGCTCCAATAGCAACACCGTCTAATACAGATACATTCAGCTTCATATCAAGCAAGCTCAATATACCCGCTTTTAGATATTTTACAGATTTAAAAAGGGTTATGGCAGTACGAATGGGCGCAGGCAAAAGCCATTTTGTAAGTCCATGGCGCACTGCAATACAAACCAAGGACTGTTGAAACGCACTGTCTGTTTTTCTGCTTAAATCCTCATCACTAGGCTCTACCGGTTTGATATGGGCTTTTTCTATGGCTTTTATTTTTTCTAACACCTGTTGCCTTGCTCCATCTGCATATGTAATCAAAAGCCCTCCATTTTGATGGGAAGAAATAACATCTAAAATATATTTCTCTTCTTTAAGCATTTGTGCAATGCCATATCCTTCCTTTTCACTGAATGCAAACTGACCGCATCTGACACGAAGCCTGCCTTTGCCGTCATATTTAATACAATACTGCATCAGTTTAAGCCTCCCTTATGCCTCTTCCTCAGCTGGTTCTTCCTTTACAATTCCTGCTGCTTGCTTTGCGTCATAGCACAAATCCTGTGCATCCTCTCTCATATTTTGAAAGGACTCTGCCGCATCAGACTGCAGCTTCATTGCTTTTGCAATGGTTTTGACACAAGCATTTCTGGTGGCATCGCTTTTTAAAATTTTTTTGCCAAGTATCAGTGCAACAGCACCGCCTACAAACCATCTCACCTTTTCACTTTTTAAATACTGGATACAATTTCTCATTAAAAAAACACTCCTTTTCTTTTGATTTTTTTCTAAAAAATTGAAATGAAAGCAAAAGCCATATTTTGTAAAAAAAGGCTTTTTTATCTATTTTTTTGTGCTGATAAAATCTGCAAAAGCCCTTCAAGCACTGCAATATATGGCTTGGCTTCGCCAAAATTAGACAATGCTAATTTATTTTAGCCTACTACATTCCACAAAGTCTGTCAATATATTTCTTATTGCTTTTTCTACAAAAAAAACAGTTCTGCTTCCCTTTGCACATCTCTTAAATTTTTTTCCAATTTTTCACAAAGTGCATAGTATTGTGGCTGGTCCACACTGCGTCCCTTTCTGGTACATCCCTTGACACAGGCAAAGCAAGCAATACATTTTTCTTTATCTGTCAATATGGTCTTTCCATCAATGGCCCCCACAGGACACTTTCTCACACAGCTTCCACAGCGGCAGCACCTTGCATTGGGCTGTGGTGCAAAGGGCATTTTTTTTGGCATACAGGTATATGGGTAGCTTCCCTTCACTGCCAAAGCCTTTTCTCTCCATTTATCTTCCTTTAAACACCTTTTTATATATTTTGCAAGCTCCTCTATTTTCATCTCATCCTCTTCGTTGGGTCTGTCTGCCCCCACAAATTCCGAAAAGGTATGCTCTGCTATAAATGCCGCTGCTCCAATGGCATGAAATCCCCTTTTTTCACAAACATTTTTTAATTCCAGCAATGCATCATCATAGTCCCTGTTGCCATATGTGACTATGCATACAGCAGGAGTATTCTCTCCTTTTATATTTTCAAACAGACCAATATCAGGAAGCCTTCCTGCATATACAGGGGCACAAAGCAGCACCACATCTTCATGAGAAAAACAAAATTCCTTTTCTCTCATTTCCCTTTTGTTAAAATCAAAGCTTTCAAATGGCTCCTGCATTGCCTCTGCCACTGCAAAGCCATATTTTTTGGAATTTCCTGTGGGACTAAAATAAACCACAGATACTTTTTTCATAGTCATACACTTCTTTCTATAAAAAATACCAAGCTTTTATCAGTATCATTTTGTATTCTAAAATGTTTCTGCCATTTCTTTATCCAATCATAAAAAACATTTCTATTGTTTTGCAAGCAGTATAAACCGATTTTGTGAAGCTCCCTTTCACACCCTTTTCAATGTCTTCAAATCTCCTTTTTCCTCCAATGAAACCCTTTGGGACTGACATACCTTTTGTATGGCTTTATGCAATGTCCATGTATCCAATGTATGATTTGTAAAATACGGCTTTACCCTTTGGGGATATTTTGTAAATGCTGTGGCCATCAGCCACGCCTGAGCCATTTTTACATAATAAAAATCATTTTTTACCCCATCACAGCGTTTTAAAACCTCTTCCAAATATTCCTCCTCTATATAGTGAGAAAGCATACAAACCAGCCCCACCCTCACTATCCAATGATTTTCAGAATGTAAATAGCATAGAATATGCTGCCAAAATGCATTTTTGTTTCTTTTGATATGCTTTTTGATGCTGGTACAAAATGCATCACAAACAGCCCAATTATCTATTTTTTTTACAAAATCATCTGCTCTTGCTTCAAAAACATCATATTGGCAAGCACTCTCTCCTATGACTATGGCCAATAGCAGCCGTTCTTCGTGGGAAACAGCACTTGCTGTCTGCAAAAATTGCTGCTCATTTCCTTTTACAATTTCCTTTGCTATTTTTTTTAATATAGGCATTCGTACCCCTAATATAGGATATGCTTCTTCCTTTATAATTCTTTTTTGAAACAGAGCATATTTTTCCTCTGACAGTTCATTTAACTTTTGCTGCAGCTCTTTGTATTCTTTACCAGTCCAGCTTTTTTTGTTCCATTCCATTTACATTCCCCTTTTTATTGTCTGGATTTTATTACTTTTATATTATAAACGATGAAATATGAATTTTACAGCCAAAACCAGTTATTTCTCTTTTTTATATCCTGCACAAGCCTTTAAAACAGAAGCCTTTTAAGGAGTTGGAACTTCAAATTTTCTATTTGCCTTCCTGCAAACAAAATAGTGCCAATCCCTTTGTAGGATTTGAAAGCTTCTTGCTTATTATTTTTTATAGGAATAACCCATCCATTATCTGTCATTGGTCAAATGAAACCTGTCCAGCACATAAAACAGCAGGCTTAATATCATACCCACCATACAAGCCAGTATCATGCCGCTCAATTCTATTTTTCCAATACTGAGCTTAATTCCCGAAAGTCCTGTTACAAATATAACAGATGTCAAAGCCAAATTTCTGGATTTTGAAAAATCCACATGAGAATCTACCAGTATGCGAATGCCTGATGCACCTATCATGCCATACAGTAAAAAGGAAATGCCCCCTATCACACTTCCCGGTATTGTTCCAATCAAAGCAGACAGCTTGCCGATAAAAGAGCATATAATGGAGAGTATGGCAGCACCGGCAATCACTCTTACACTATAAACTCTTGTGACAGCCATCACACCAATATTTTCTCCATATGTGGTGGTGGGTACAGAGCCAATCAAGCCCGATATCATGGTAGAAAAATTATCTGCAAACAAAGACCTGTGCAGTCCCGGGTCTTTTAATAAATCTCTTCCTATAATTTTTGCCGTTACAATTTGATGGCCAATATGCTCTGATGTAATCACAAGCAATACCGGAAGCATAATAAAAATTGCATTGACATCAAATTTTGGGGCAGTAAACTGGGGCAGTGCAAAAACAGAAGCCTCTGCCACTGCTTGAAAATCCACTGTATTTGTTGCCGCAGCCGCAATATAGCCGCATAATATGGCAATCAATATAGGGATAACTGCCAAAAAGTTTCGAAACAACACAGAGCCAAATACAGCCACACAAACCGTCACCAAAAAAACAATGACATTTTCATACAAAATACTTTCTCCTGCCGCCGGCAGCAATCCTGCATTGCTTGCAGCAGTGCCTGCCAGCTCCAGCCCTATCAATGCCACAACAGGCCCCATTGCTGCCGGAGGCAGCACAATGTGAATCCAGTCAGAGCCAAACCGATATATCACTGCCGCTAAAATACAGCCGCAAAAGCCAACCGCCACAAATGCCCCCAATGCATAGGAATATCCAAACTGCTCTATTACAATGGCTCCCGGTGCCAAAAATGCAAAGCTGGAGCCTAAATAGGCAGGAGATTTTCCCTTTGTAATCATCATAAAAAGCAATGTACCCACACCATTCATAAACAATACAATGGCTGAATCAATGCCAAAAAGAAAAGGTACTAATACCGAAGCCCCAAACATAGCAAACATATGCTGTATGCTTAAAGGAATAAGTAACGATAAAGGTACCTTCTGTTCCACTTGAATGATATTTTGATGATTCAATTTTCATATCCTCCTTTTACATTTTTAAATCATAATATTCCCCCCATTTTTCACTAGATTATATCATTTTCAGTAATATTGCGCAATAATTTCTTATTTTTCCAAAGCATAACAAAAAATCAAAAGCTTTTCCCCCATGAATTTTGCATTTATTTTATTGATATTTTTTTGCAGTATGTACCTTCGTCCCATATTCATAATATACAAAAAAAATATTTTTTTTACAAAAAATTTATTCTTTATTTATTGAAATTAGATAAAATCATATCTAAATCCTATGCTTTTTAAAATATAACTTCACTTATATTTATTTTTATTTTATGCAATGTTATTTATTTTATTTTTATGCAATATTTTATTTGAAAACAAAGCCACTTCATGCTATACTCATTACACACAGTGGCCTGCTTTCTTTAGAGCAGAAATTATAATACATATTTATTTTTATTTTGCACTGAAAAATTCAAAAGGCAGCCACTTAAATAAAGAAAGGAGAGGAATGCTAATGTTGTTAAATTTTTCCACTTTTATACTCGGTCTTTTAATTTTAGTGATTGGCGGATTTTTCTATGGCAAATTCTGTGACAAAGTATTTGAGCCTGATGACAGAGAAACACCTGCCGTAGCATTAAACGACGGAGTTGACTTTGTTCCTATGAAAAAATGGAAAAACTCATTGATTGAGCTTTTGAACATTGCAGGAACAGGACCTATTTTAGGACCCATTCAAGGTATTTTGTTTGGTCCGCTGGCATTTTTATTAATCCCTTTGGGCTGTGTACTTTCCGGCGCAGTTCACGATTACATGGTAGGTATGATTTGTCTTCGTGAAGAGGGCAAGCAAATGCCTAAGCTGATTCAAAAGTATCTGGGCAATAAAACATTTAATGTTTACAATGTTTTTGTTTGTCTTTTGATGCTTCTTGTAGGTGCGGTATTTATTTATACCCCCGGCGATTTGATTGTTGGCTTAATTGGAGCAGAAAACACTGCAACAAGTCCTGTTGTTTGGATTGTATATGGATGTATATTTGTTTACTACTTAGTTGCTACATTGTTCCCTATTGATGCCATCATCGGCAGAATTTATCCAATATTTGGTATCATATTGGTGCTTTCTGCAGTAGGCGTATTCTTTGGTATATTTGCACAGGGATATGAATTGACTGCATTGACAAGAGAAACATTTTCTCTTTTCTCTTTGACAGACCATTCTCCTGTTATCCCTATTTTCTTTGTAACAGTAGCCTGCGGTATCACATCCGGCTTCCATGCATCACAGGCAACATTGATTGCACGTTCTGTTTCACATGAAAGAGAAGGCAGAATGACATTTTACAACATGATGATTGTAGAAGGCTTTATCGCTATGATTTGGGCGGCAGCTTCCATGGGTATTTATGCAAAAATACAGGAGGGTCTGATTCCTGGTGTAGACATGAGTGTTGCTGGTACTGCAAGTGTAATTACCCTTGTTGCAAGAGACCTGTTGGGCAACGTTGGTGGTGTCATTGCAATTTTGGGTGTTATTGTGCTTCCAATCACATCTGGAGATACAGCGCTGCGTTCTATTAGATTGATGTTGGCAGAATACTTTAACTATGACCAATCTAAAAAACAAAATCGTTTGACATTGTCTGCCGGAATATTTATATGCTGTGCAGCTATCCTGATATTTGCAAAGGTAAGTGCAAGTGGATTTAACATACTGTGGAGATACTTCTCCTGGGCAAATCAAACCATTGCTATATTCGCATTTGCCATGGTTACAGTTTATCTCTATGCAAGAGGCAAAAACTTTATTTTCACATTGATTCCCGGTATGTTTTATTCCTTCATCATTTCTTCATTTATCATCAATGCAAAAATTGGATTAAACATACCAATGAATATTGCTTATGTTTTAGGTGGTATTTTTACTGTATTATGGGTTTTATTTACACTTCATTGCGGAAAGAAAATCAAAGCAAAAATGGAGGGTTCTTCCACAGAAACAGCAGACAATACCGTTACACAATAATTTATATTGGAGTGTTTTCTTTCAAAAAAGGAAGCACTCCTTTTTTATTTTACTAAAAATCTGCTTTTTGTCTCACATTGTATGGAAATATATTATATTTCATTATATTTTGTTTGTAAAAACAGCAAAAATATAATACAATGTATAAATAGACATGAAATTATAAATGAAATATCTTCAGTATAAAAGGATGTGACAACATATGCAAAAGGACTTACTTTTGGAAAATATTGATTTCTTAAAATCCGATTTAGGAAAAAATATTTCCCAAACCCTTTTTCAACGCTTCAAAGACTTAATTCTTTCCGGCAAGCTGCCAGAAGGCTATATGCTCCCAAACGAAAATGTGGTTAGTAATACTTTAGGCATCGGTCGCAGTACGCTGCGTGAAGCCTATACTGCATTGGCTGTATTTGGTTTTATAAAGCGCTCTAAGGCAGGAACATTTGTAAACAAAATCAATGATATTGTAAACATCGCTCCTTTTAGCATTACAGTGGCCAATTCAGACCTAAACGATTTATTGGAATTTCGTTTTATGCTGGAGGCCGAAACCGCCAGCTATGCAGCAAAACGGGCAACACCAGAAGATATTGAAAAAATCACTGTCTGCTATCAGCATATGATAGAGTATCAAAATGACATCAATTTGTTTGTAGACTATGATTCCCAATTTCATATGCTTATTTCAGATGCAACACACAACAAGCTGCTTATCAGCACAATGATTGCTGCAAAGGATTCCTTTGAAAAATGCATTCGTACTGCCATGCGTCAATCCTTAACAAAAAACCCACGAGTTATTGATGTTACAATAGATTTGCACGGAAAAATATTGGAAGCAGTCAAAAACCGAGATTATCAAACTGCATATGCTATCATGCGAGAACATATTTCTTATGTCAATTTAACTGTAAAATATGGTTAAAAGGTATGCCGAATCATACCTTTTTTATCGTACTCTTTTATATTTCAAAGGCTCTGTTTGATAAAGATTATTTCCTCTGCTGTCTATAATCACAATGGCAGGAAAGGCTTTTACAACCAGTCTGCGAATGGCCTCTGCCCCCAAATCCTCATAAGCAATCACTTGAGAAGCTACAATATGGTTCGCCAGCAATGCCCCTGCTCCGCCTGTGGCTCCAAAATAGACTCCCGCATATTCCTTCATAGCCTCTATCACAGCCTGATTTCTTTGGCCCTTTCCAATCATCCCCCTCAGACCAAATTCCAGCAGCTTGGGGGAGTAGGCATCCATGCGATAGGATGTGGTGGGTCCCACAGAGCCTATGGGCTGATTGGGCTTTGCCGGTGCCGGCCCGGCATAATAAACAATTTGGTTTTCTATATCAAATGGAAATTTTCCTGTATTTTCATATTCTTCCAGCATTCTTTTGTGTGCTGCATCTCTTGCTGTATATATGACACCATCAATGGTTACTACATCGCCTGCTTTCAGCTGCTGTGCCTGCTCTTTTGTAAAAGGTACTGAAACATTCATATTTCTCCTCCTTATGATGATTTTCATTTTGTTGCTTTTATATAAAATAAAAAGAGATAAAACATAGATTCAAACAGTTCTCTTTTCAAAAAGGCTTCTGAATATGGAATTCTTACAATTTCTTTGGTTGCTTCATCCATCTCTCTATACTATTTTGAAGGTTTATACTGACAATACCATATGATTTTTCATAGAAACACAACAAATCCATCATTGTTTTTGTCGTTTTCCAAGTAAAATGAAATCCTATATTTTTCCTATTTTTACGAAAACACAAATGACATTATTTTCATATTTTTGATTATTTTTTCAATAATGATAGTATACTTTCTTTCCCATTTTTTATAAAACAAAACCATGATATTAAAATCAATGTGTCATAAAAACAATATATTTTATCAATGGTACATTTTTTTACAGCACTCTATGACAATGACGTGTTACATGACAGCTGATGTTGATTGCAATGGGCATACCGGCAATGTGAGTGGGATAGGTTTCAATATGAACTCCCAAAACGGTTGTTCTGCCTCCCAGCCCTTGTGGGCCAATTCCCATATCATTCATTTTCATAAGCAGCTCCTGCTCCATTTTTTTGATATGCTCTTTTTCAGAATGGCTTCCAATGGGTCTTAGCAGTGCTTTTTTGGCCAAATAAGCACTCATCTCAAAGCTTCCTCCACAGCCAACTCCCACTACCATAGGCGGACAAGGATTGGGACCGGCCTGCTCTACTGTTTCCAAAATAGCTTTTTTGGCTCCTTCTATTCCGTCAGAAGGCTTCAGCATATAAATACGGCTCATATTTTCGCTGCCAAAGCCCTTTGGGGCCACAGTAATGTCTACTTTATCTCCTGCCACTATTTTTGTATGTATTATGGCAGGGGTATTGTCATTTGTATTTGTTCTGAAAAAAGGGTCAGCTACAACAGATTTTCTAAGATAACCCTTTTCATAGCCTTCTCTTACCCCTTCATTGACAGCATCTTCCAAAAGTCCCCCTACAAAATGCACCTCTTGTCCAATTTCCAAAAATATAATTGCCATGCCTGTATCTTGGCAAATGGGCATTTGATTTTTTAATGCAATGTCTGCATTTTTTGTCAGCTGAGAAAGAATTTCTTTTCCCACAGGGGAATCCTCTGTTTTTTTTGCTGCTTCCAAAGCATGATAAACGTCCTGGTTTAAACAGCAATTTGCTTCAATGCACATTTGTGCAATGGCTTGTGTAATCATTTTTACAGGAATTTCACGCATATTTTTCTCCTATCTATTTTTAAAATTTGTTGCTTTCCTATGGCCAATTTCTACAAAAAACAATGAAACTGTCTTTTTATTCCAATTCCAAAAAGGCAGCCTATTGATATGGATGGTGTGTTTTTTATCGCTGCCGAGCAAAATCATTTTTTTATCATTCTATTGACAATTTAAAAAAATCATGTTTCAATTTTAAATAGATTATTTTTTTAGAAAGGGATATTGCCATGTTTTTACAATTTTTACCTCTCATACTCGTTGTTTGCTCCAATGTTTGCTATCATATTTTTTCAAAATCCACCTCGGCAGATGCAAATCCATTTGCATCTCTTTTTGTGACATATACTGTTGCTGCCTGCATCACATTTCTTTTTTTATTGTTTACAACACAGGGAAAAGGCCTTCCGCACACATTTTCACAGCTAAATAGGAGCAGCTTTTTGCTGGGCATTGCCATTATAGGGCTGGAGTTTGGTTATTTGCAAGCCTACCGCATGGGCTGGGATATCAGCATTTGTTCTTTGCTGGCAAACATTACATTAGGTATCATACTCCTGTTGATTGGCATCCTCTTCTACCGAGAACAAATTACAAAGCAGCAGCTCTTCGGTGTTATTTTTTGTTTGATTGGCATTTTTTTCATAAACAGAAAGTGAATTTGAGGCAATATGTGCCGTATTTTCTGCATCCCTTTCTTTTTTGATTTGAGATAGATTTCCTGCCTCCCAATGCTCTACCACACTGCGTATAGACTGCATTTCAATGTCTGTATCTGCTATAATATCAGCACATTTTTTTAATCTTTGAGAAATTTCTTCTGATGTAATATCTGTTTCCTTGTAGTAAAGCTTATGCTCCAGGCTTGCCCAAAAATCCATGGCAATGGTTCTGATTTGTACCTCTACCTTTACATTTTGTTTTCTTTGAGAAAAAAATACAGGCACCTCCAAAACCATATGATAGCTTCTGTAACCATTTGGCTTTGGATGCTGTATATAATCCTTTTCCAGTATTACAGTAATATCATCCTGATTTTTGAGCATATCTGCCACACTGTAAATATCGTCAATAAAAGAACAAATCACCCGAATGCCTGCAATATCATTTAATTCCTTCATCGCATTTTCTACCGAAAGGGTGTAGCCTTTTTTATGTAACTTTTTTACAATACTTTCCAATGATTTTACACGGCTTTTTAAATATTCAATGGGATTTCTTTGCTGCTGTATTTGAAATTCGTTGTTTAAAATTTCCAGCTTTGTTTTCACTTCTTTAATACCGCAGTCATACATAAGCATCATTTCTTTTGTTTCTCTCAAGTGGCTGTTTATCACTTGAGGGTCAATGTTTTTGAAATCAAAGGGAGGTCGCTCTCCCGCCATCAAATCCTGCATAAAGCACCTCATTTCTGATTTTTAAAAGCTTTTCTTTTGTTTTTTATTTATCCTATACTATTTTTAACGGTAAAACAATATAGAAAGTCTTAAAAAAAACTAAAAATATTTTAAAATAGCATCAAAAATATGGGTTTATCATTGCTGCTTACTTCATAAAAAAGCACATTTTATCTATCAACCACTACCTAGCTTTCCCTGTATAGTCATAGGCTTATCTGTCAACCGGGTTTGTGTTGACTATTATTGCAACTGACACTCTTTTCACAAATTTGTCGCTTTGCTATTTTTTCTGCATTCTTTTTTGCCATACAAAAATACTCTGTTACTCTCTCCAAATATTAATTCATTACACTATTTCTGTCATATAGTACTGCCTTTTTTTATGAAATCCTTATAAAAATGCACAGTGTTATTTTATCAGTATGTAACAAATCAACCATACCTTTCTATTTGTCAAAACACAATTTTATTGTTGTAAAAGGTTTTTTAAGCAATGGTTTTATTGATACAAAAAAAGGAATTGTCAGTACAATTCCCTTTCAAACTGTGTAAAAACTGGATTTTATATTTTTTCAATTGTGCGAAAGACATTAGGAAACGAAGCCTTTTCCAACTGAAATCCCCATTGGGAATTTGTTTTGGGCGAGAAAAAGCAGTAATTGCAAGGCTTTTTGCCTATGAAACCTCCGCTTTATACTTTCTGTCTACTCGTCAAAGGCTTGCATAAAATGAGCCTTTGACGACAGTGTGTGGACTTTTTCCACGCCCTCAAAAAAAATTGTCAGTACAATTCCCTTTTTTATATTATTCTGTTTCCTCTAATATTTCCTGAGGCTCTATTGCTTCCTCCATTTGTATCTCTTCCTCTTGAATATCCTCCTCAGAAATTTTTGCAATGCCCACTACACTCACATTTTCATTTAAATTCATCAGCTTGACACCCTGAGAAATTCTTCCAAAGCAAGAAATATCCCTTCCTCTCAATCGAATGATAACGCCTTCGGAAGTAATGAGCATCAGCTCTTCATTTTCATCCACTACAACAACACCTGTCAAAAGTCCTGTTTTTTCTGTCAGCTGATGTATTTTAACGCCTTTTCCTCCACGGTATTGTATGTTAAAATCTTCTGCACTGGTACGCTTGCCATATCCTTTTTCTGTAACATTGAGTATTTTGGAACCATCCTTTATTTTCACACCGGACACCACATAATCCTCTTGTTTTAATGTAATGGCTTTTACACCTGTGGCCTGTCTTGTCATAGGGCGTACATCCTGCTCTAAAAATTTGATTCCCATACCTTTTCTGGTAGCAACCAATATTTCATCACTGCCGTTTGTCACAAGCACAGATATCAAACGGTCCTCAGCCCTTAAGCCAATGGCCGTCAAACCGCCCTTTCGGATGTTGGCAAAATGCATCATATCTGTTTTTTTGATAATACCGTCTTTTGTAATCATCACCAGATACTCGTCTTCTTTAAATTCTCTGACAGGAATCATGGCTGTAATGGTTTCGTCAGAATCAATTTCAATGAGATTTACAATGGCATTTCCTCTTGCCATTCTGCCTGCCTCAGGCACTTCATAGCCCTTTAGACGATATACCCGCCCTTTGTTTGTAAAAAAGAGAATATAATCATGGGTAGAACCTAAAAATAAATCCTTTACAAAGTCCTCTTCTCTTGTCTGCATTCCCATAATGCCTCTGCCGCCTCTGTTTTGGCTTTTATATGTCATAAGAGGTGTTCTTTTAATATAGTTTAGATGAGATAATGTAAACACACTGGTTTCTTCGTCAATCAAATCCTCATCCTCTATATTTTCCACATGATGCAGTATTTGTGTCTGACGTTCATCTCCATATTTTGCTTTTACAATCAAAATTTCTTCTTTTATTACGCCATAGAGCAAGCTTTCATCAGACAATATGGCTTTATATTCTTTTATTTTTTCCAGCAGCTCTCTATATTCTTTATCAATTTTTTCATGCTCCAGTCCCTGCAAACGACGCAGCTGCATCTCTAATATGGCCTGTGCCTGTACCTCAGAAAATTCAAAGCGTTCCATCAGTTTTATTTTTCCGTCATCATAGCTGCTTCTGATAATACGAATGACTTCATCAATATGGTCCAATGCAATTTTTAGTCCTTCCAATATATGGGCTCTTTTTTCTGCTTTATCCAAATCAAATTGTGTACGTCTTGTAACAACCTCTTTTTGATGTTTTAAATATTCCTCCAGCACCTGCTTTAAATTCAGCACCTCAGGTCTGTTTTTTACAAGGGCAATCATAATCACGCCAAAGCTTTCCTCCAGCTGTGTATATTTATATAAATTGTTCAGCACCACACCGGCATTGGCATCCTTTTTCAATTCAATGACAATACGCATACCCTTTCTGTTGGATTCATCTCTGATATCGCTGATGCCCTCTACTCGTCTTTCCTTTACCAAATCGGCTATTTTTTCAATAAGCCTTGCTTTATTTACCTGATAAGGTATTTCTGTTACCACAATCCGTTCTCTGCCATTTGACATAGGCTCTATTTCCGAAACGGCACGCACCCTTATTTTTCCTCTTCCTGTACCATAGGCACTGCGAATGCCGCTTTTTCCCATAATCACGCCGCCTGTGGGAAAATCCGGTCCTTTTATAATTTCCATCAATTCTTCTACTGATGTTTCCCTTTGCAGCTGCACATGATTGTCAATGATTTTTACAACGCCATCAATAACCTCCGACAAATTGTGGGGAGGAATGTTTGTTGCCATACCCACTGCAATACCGGAGGAACCATTGATTAAAAGATTTGGCACTCTGGCAGGCAGTACAGTAGGCTCTTTGACCTCTTCGCTGTAATTTGGCACAAAATCCACTGTATTTTTATCAATATCCGCCAGCATTTCCAACGCAATGCGGGACATTCTGGCCTCTGTATAACGCTGTGCCGCCGCACCATCCCCATCGACCGAGCCAAAATTTCCATGTCCGTCCACCAGCATATACCGCATGGAAAAGCTTTGGGCCATACGTACCATAGCCTGATAAATGGAGCTGTCACCATGGGGGTGGTATTTTCCCATGGTATCACCCACAATACGGGCTGATTTTTTATAGGGCTTGTTTGGCTCCAAATTCATTTCTCCCATAGAATATAATATTCTTCTTTGCACAGGCTTCAAGCCGTCTCTTACATCGGGCAATGCACGGGCTACAATGACACTCATTGCATAATCAATATAGCAGTTTTTCATTTCATCTTCTATGTTGATGCCCACTATTTTGTCTGTTTTATTGATATTATCCATAACAATAGTAACGTCCTTTCTTAAAAGGTCTTTATGAAAAAAAGTATCAAATGTCTAAATTTTGTACTCTTTCTGCATATTCTTGTATAAACTCTCTTCTTGGCTCCACTTTGTCCCCCATCAGCCTTGTAAACACTTCATCTGCCGACACAGCATCCTCCAAGTCCACACGCTTTAATATTCTGTGAGCCGGGTCCATTGTGGTATCCCAAAGCTGTTCTGCATCCATTTCTCCCAAGCCTTTATAACGCTGGACTTCTTTGACGCCTTCTCTGCCAATTCTGGAATAAAGCTGCTCCAGCTCTTTATCGTCATATACATAATAATGCTCTTTATTTTTTTCTACACGATACAAAGGCGGCTGTGCAATATAAATATGCCCTGCTTTAATCAACTGGGGCATATGGCGGTAAAACAGTGTCAAAAGCAATGTTCTGATATGGGCGCCGTCCACATCGGCATCTGTCATAATCACAATTTTATGATATCTTAATTTTGTAATATCAAAATCTGTATCTACACCTGTGCCAAATGCTGTAATCATATTTTTAATTTCATCACTGTTTAATATTTTATCCATACGTGCCTTTTCCACATTTAATATTTTTCCCCGCAATGGCAGTATGGCCTGTATGCTTTGGTCTCTTGCTCCCTTTGCAGAGCCCCCCGCAGAATCTCCCTCCACCAAATAAATTTCACAGTTTTTGGGGTCCTTATCCGAGCAGTCTGCCAGCTTGCCCGGCAAACGGGAGGTTTCTAAAACACTTTTTCTTCTGACCAGCTCTCTTGCCCTTTTTGCCGCTTCTCTTGCTCTGGAGGCAAGCAGTCCCTTTTCTACAATCAAACGGCCAATGGCAGGATTTTCTTCCAAAAAATAAGATAAATATTCACTCAAAACACTTTCTACTGCACCCTTTGCCTCGCTGTTTCCCAGCTTTGTTTTGGTTTGTCCTTCAAACTGAGGCTCTGCCACTTTGATGCTGATGATGGCAGCCAGACCTTCTCTTACATCATCTCCTGTCAGATTTTTATCATTTTCTTTTAATATGCCTGCCTTTCTGCTGTAATCGTTGATTGTTTTTGTCATGCCGGATTTAAAGCCTGCCAAATGGGTGCCTCCATCGGCTGTATTGATGTTGTTTACAAATGTATGAATGCTTTCATCAGCACCGTCATTGTGCTGAAATGCCACTTCTACCAATACACCGTCTTTTTCTCCCTCTGCATAAAAAATATCTTCGTACAATGCATCTCTGTGCTGATTCACATAGGCAACAAATTCTTTAATGCCTCCCTCATAATGAAAGAGCTTTTCTTGCATTTGTCCTTGTCTTTCGTCTTTAATATTAATTTTGAGACCCTTTGTCAAAAAAGCCGTTTCTCTCAATCTTTTTTGCAATATATCAAATTGAAATACTAAATCATCAAATATTTGGGCATCTGGTTTAAAATGAACATATGTGCCATGCTCTGTTGTTTGTCCCATTTCTGTCAATTTTGTCATAACACGGCCTCTGGCATAGTCCTGCTCATATATTTTGCCATCTACACACACCCGCACCTTCAGCCATTCTGAAAGGGCATTGACAACAGAAGCACCCACACCGTGTAATCCGCCGGAAACCTTATAGCCTCCTCCGCCGAATTTTCCTCCTGCATGAAGTATTGTAAAAACCACCTCCACTGCCGGAATCCCCTTTTGCGCCTGAATTCCCACAGGAATTCCCCGTCCGTTATCCTTTACAGAAATGGTATTTCCTTCATGTATTGTCACAAATATTTCATTGCAATATCCGGCCAAGGCTTCATCCACTGCATTGTCTACAATTTCATAAACCAAGTGATGCAATCCCTGGGTGCTGGTAGAACCAATATACATACCGGGGCGTTTTCTGACAGCCTCCAAGCCCTCCAATACCTGTATTTGATTTTCATTATACTCTGATGACATACTGACTCTCTCCTTAAAAATAACAGGCCTGTATGAGCCTGTAGAGTAGATAAAATATATTTTTATTATACCATTTTTTTCTATAATTCACAAGTAAAAAAAAGCCTTTTATTTCAAGGCTTTTGTAATATTTTATACTTTTTTTATTTCTTTTTTTCTACCTTAATAATGAAAAATGTACCATCAAATATAAAAATATTGTGATTCTTATTGTACAGCAATGGTATTTGTTAATTTTTTATCCAATATTTTACTGTAAAAGCTATGAGCCATTTTGAAATTTGATATTTTTTTATCAATAATTTGAAAGTACTTTCAAGCATTGATTTTTTGTATATTTCCCTCTTCTACACAATATAAATAGGCTTGCCCTATATACCCTTTTATCACGTCCTCAATGCCTGTGCAGGTAATCACCGCTTGTAAATCTCCTATACTTTCCATTAAAAAGCTCTGACGGCTTTTATCCAGCTCAGAAAGCACATCATCCAAAAGCAATATAGGCTTTTGCCCCGTTTCCTGCTCTATCAAATCAATTTCTGCCAATCTGGTTGCCAATGCTGTGGTTCTTTGTTGTCCCTGAGAACCATATTGCTTGACATCATTGCCATTGACCAAAAATAAAATATCATCTTTGTGAGGTCCGGATTGTGTTGCTCCCAGCAATATATCTCTTTGCAGATTTCTTTTTATTTTATCCTCCAATTGATTTTCCCAGCTATTTGGTTTATATTCTATTTTCAGCCGGTCTTTGCCCCCTGTCAGCCTTATTTGCTTTTGAGAGGCCATTTCATTTAGCTTTTCTAAAAAATCTCTTCTAGAGGCTATAATCCGCTTTGCCATATCAATCAGCTGCTCATCCCACACAAAAAGGGTATCTTTTACCCCAGCATTTTTTTGTATTTCCTTCAATAAATGATTTCTTTGTTTTAAAATGCGATAATATTGCTGAAGATTATAATAATACACGGCATCCATCTGACAAATTTCCATATCCATAAAACGCCTTCTTTCCCCTGGGCCTTCTTTAATCAAATTTAAGTCCTCCGGAGAAAATATCACAGCATGACAGGTGCCAAATAAATCTCCTAGTTTTTTTATGGGAATACCATTGACGGCAATGCCCTTTTTATTTTCTTTTTTCAAATGAATATCTATTTTATCATTTCTGTTTTCTTTTTTTATGTGTATTTGTATATGACTTTCCGGCGCATCAAAGTGTATAAGCTGGCTATCGTTTCTGGTTCTTAAGGAACGTCCGGAAGCACAAATATAAATGGCTTCTAAAAAATTGGTTTTTCCTTGTGCATTTGCACCATAAAAAATATTAATGCCATTTTTTAAATCAATTGTCATTTCATTCAAATTGCGATAGCCCTTTAAAGATATTTTTTCTATATACATCCATTCACCTGCCTGAAAAAGCAAAGCTGCAGAAACACTGCAGCTTTGCTTTGATAAATCATGTGTTTTATATTCCAAAAATGATTTATATAATTTTTATTTCTTTTTCTTCTTTGTATACCACAACATCCCCAGGATATATTTTTTTCCCTCTTTCTGTAACAACAACACCATTTACTGTGACAAAGCCATTTGTAATATATATTTTGGCATCAGAGCCTTGGTCTACCAAGCCAGCCAATTTTAAAAGCTGTTGTAATTTTATAAATTCTGTTTTAATTTTTATTTCTTCCATCTGCTCATTCCTTTCATTATAAACGCAGAGGCAGTATTAAATAGCGAAATGCCTCTCCCTGTAAGGGCTTCATGATACAAGGGCTTAATGAAGTGGTAAATTGTACTGCCACTTTATCATCCTCTATGACCTTGAGAGCCTCTATCAAATATCTTGGGTTAAAAGCAATTTGGAGTGCTTCCCCTTCCACATCCACATGCATTTCTTCATAGGCCGTGCCCATTTCTGTCTGTGCTTTTACAATCAATTTTTTTTCTGTAATATCTAATTTTACAGGTGTTTTTTTCGCATCTCTGGATACCAATGAAACTCTTTCCAATGTTTGTAAGAAATCGGTTGCGTTTACATAAAATTTTGTCTTATAATCCTCTGAAAAGCTTTGTTCATATTTTATGTAATCTCCTTCCAATAAACGAGATACTACAATATTGCCATCGATGTCAAACAAGATGTGTTTGTCTGTAACATATAATAAAACTATTTTTTCTTCACTGCTTAAAATTTTATTGATTTCAGAAAGTGTCTTTCCTGGAACGACAACCTTTATTTCTCTGTCATTTTCAGATAATGCTTCCTTTCGAAATGAAATACGATATCCATCCACAGAAACCATTTGGATTTGATTTTGTTTTAATTCCAACAGCTCACCTGTTAATATGGGTTTTGATTCCTCCTGTGCAATAGAAAAAATGGTTTGTCGAATCATATTTTTCAAATGGGATTGCAGCATTTTATATTCTTGTTTTTTTTCCACTTCAGGAAGTGCAGGAAAGTCCTCTCCAGATTGTCCCATAATTTTAAAATCAGAAAAACCGCAGGAAATAGACGTTTCATTTTTTTCATTTGTTTGAATAAAAACTTCTGTACCATTTACTTTTCGTATAATTTCTGTAAAAAGATGTGCATCCAATGCAACAGAACCAGATTGCTCTATGGCTGCGGCAATGGGAGCTGATTGAATCCCCAGTTCTAAATCCGTTGCTGTAACAATCAGTCCTTTTTCTGAAGCAGTCAATAATATGCATTTTAAAATATCTAATGTTGTTTTATTAGAAATGGCTTTGTTGACAATGGTCAAAGCATTGAGCAGCAATTCTCTTGAGCAGTGTAATTTCATATATGTGAACAACTCCTTTATGGATAAATAGAAAAAATAAAAAGATTAATTTCGCAGTAGTAGTAGTAGTGGCTGTGATATTGTGGATAACGGTCAAAATCAGTGTGATATGGGAAAAAAGAGTTTTTATAACTATGTGGATAAGCTATCCAAAAAACATAATGTTATCCACATAATCCACAAGTTATCCCCAAAAATAAAGTTATCCCCAAAAATAATACAAGTATTTCACAGCAAAAATCATTGCCCTTTAATTTGTTTTTCCAGTTCAAATATTACCTTTTGAAGGCTGCTGTCATTTTCCAATGCCTTTTCAATTTTAGAAACAGCATAAATGACTGTGGTATGGTCACGTCCTCCAAATTCCTCTCCAATTTTAGGCAAGGAAAGGTCTAATAGCTTTCTGCAAAGATACATGGCAATTTGTCTTGGAAATGCAATATTTTTGGGCTTTTTGCTTCCTTGAATGTCTTCTACACGGATGTTATAGTAATTGGAAACAATTTCTTGTATCAAAGAAGTAGTGATTTGTACAGAAGTATTTTCACTAAAAATATCTTTTAGTGCAGTTTCAGCCAGCTCCACAGATATGGTTTGGTTGGTCAGTGTAGCATAGGCCACAGTACGTGTCAAAGCACCTTCTAATTCTCTGATATTGGAAACAATGCTTTTTGCAATGAAAGCCATAACATCATCATTGACAGGCAGCTGCTCTGTGTCTGCTTTTTTTCTTAATATGGCAATGCGTGTTTCATAGTCGGGAGCTTGTATGTCAGCAATCAGCCCCCATTCAAAACGATTGCGAAGACGGTCCTCCAGTGTTTTGATTTCCTTGGGAGGACGGTCACTGGATATGATGATTTGTTTATTGGATTCATGCAGAGCATTAAAGGTATGAAAAAATTCTTCTTGTGTACCTTCTTTTTTAGATATAAACTGAATGTCATCAATTAGCAAAACATCAATGTTGCGGTATTTATTGCGGAATTCTTCATTTTTGTTGTTTTGTATGGATGTAATCAATTCATTGGTAAATGTTTCGCTTGTTACATATAATACCTTTGCAGAAGGATCTTTATTCAAAATGTAGTGGGCAATGGAATGCATTAAGTGTGTTTTGCCAAGCCCTGAATTGCCATACAAAAATAATGGGTTGTATGCCTGAGCAGGAGATTCGGCAACGGCCAGTGAAGCTGCGTGTGCCAGCCTGTTGCTGTTTCCTACTACAAAGGAGCTGAATATATAACGAGGATTTAAATTATTTGTAATAGAAGATGGATTTTCATTAAAATCAGAAATTTTTTCTGTGGGATATAAATCATCTTCTGTAATAATTTTTATTTTATAGTCTGTATTTGTCACTTTTTTTACAGCATTATGAATGAGAGAAAGATAGCGTTTTTCAATCATATCACGATAAAAAGGTTCACCAATTTGTAACACAAAAGTGTTTCCTTCTATTTTATATGGAATAATAGGGGCAATCCAAGTTTCAAAACTAACAGGAGAAGAACTTTCTTCTTCTATGATTTTTAAAGCCTCATTCCAATATTGTTTCATTTTTTCCATAGTTTTCCCCCTGTAATTTTAATATAGATATTGTGGATAATTTTTAAAAAATACCACAAAATACTTATCATAGGTGTAGATAAGTAAGTAGTAAAAAATAAAAAAGCAGATGTTATAAACAATATCCGCATAAAAAAGATTTTTCCGTTTTAACAATAGAAATGCCGTTAAAATGGGGAAAAATCTCATGTAGTTGTGTATAAATGCTATAAAAAAGTGAATAAATACCAATTTATCCACAATATTATCCACAGTTTGTGGATAATATTATGATGTGTAAAAAAAGCTGTGTGAACAAAGTGAATAATCTTGATAACTAGTATAGCAAAAGAATAAAAAGTTATCAACAGCTTTTATTACATAATCTTTCTAAATTTTTTTTGTTATTGCAAAAATAAAAATATATGGTGTATAAAAAAGCCATATTTTGTATGAGTGCAGCATAAAAAAACAATATTTTGTGTTGAAGAAGCATAAAAATAAATGAAAAAAATATTTTGTTAATAAAATAACAATAAAACTGCTTTCTACAAATTCATACAAAAACAGGTTATATCATATGTTAAAAAAATATCAATTATATGTTAAAAAAATAACAATACAAAAATCAAAAAAAGCGTGTTTTTTTTGATTTATTTTGTTCAAAAGCTTATATAGATTGAAAAAACGGAATTTTTTCTTGACGTATATTAGATTTTTTACTATAATAGGGACAGTGCTTGCCTATGTGCAAGGATAGGTATGTGGTAAAAGGAGGTGCGGATTACTATGAAAATGACATTTCAGCCAAAGAAAAGACAGAGAAGCAAAGTCCACGGCTTTCGTAAAAGAATGAGTACAGCAAATGGCAGAAAAGTATTGGCTGCCAGAAGAAGAAAAGGAAGAAAAGTATTATCTGCATAATGTTGGGATTATACCTGCAAGTAGCATAAGGCCGCAAATTGTGGCCTTTTATTGTATGTAACGTACTCTTTTTTGGAAAGGGGAATTTGGTGTGAAGCACACAGAATCGTTAAAAAAAAATTTCCAGTTTCGTTATGTATATAATAGAGGGAAATCTTTAGCAAATCGTCATTTGGTGATGTATGTTGTAAAAACAGGCAGACAAATCAATCATATTGGCATTTCTGTCAGCAAAAGGGTAGGCAAAAGTGTTGTTCGTTCTCGTGTGACCAGATTGATTCGGGAAAGCTATCGTTTGACAGAGGAGCGGGTTGCAAGGGGCTATGATATTGTTATTATTGCTCGTGTTTGTACAAGCACTGCTTCCTTTGAAGAGGTGAGAGGTTCTTTGAAGCATTTGTTAAAAAAGCACAATTTGCTTTTACCAAGGGCTGCAAAAAAAGAAGAATGCAGGTTATAATTATGATAAAAAACAGCATCAAAAAATGGTTTCTTTTTATCATAAAATTGTACCAAGTGGCAATTTCACCTTATATAGGGCCTCATTGCCGTTTTGTTCCTACCTGTTCTGAATATGCTTATATTGCTATTAGCCGTTTTGGTGTGCTAAAGGGCCTTTATTTAACCATAAGACGTATTTTAAAATGCCATCCCCTTCATAAAGGCGGTTTTGACCCTGTTCCGGAAAAAAAGGAAAAATGAAAAAAATTTGAGAAACATTATTTTTGAAGTACATTTGCTATGTTGCTTCTCATAAGGAGGAAAAAGCGTGTTTCATTCGTTTACAGATGCCGGTGTGCTGCTGGCAATCAGAGAGCCAAATGTTATCATTGGACCCATTGCCAAATTGTTAGGCAGTGTTTATAATGTATTGTTTCAGTTTATATACGGTATTACAACAAATGGCAGCTTGGCCATTGCTATTATATTATTTACAATATTAGTAAAGTTTATATTGTTTCCTTTGATGATTAAACAACAAAAATCATCCTTTAAGCTGCAGCAGCTGCAGCCGGAAATGAACAAAATCAGAGCAAAATATAAAGATAAAAAGGACCAGCTTTCTCAGCAAAAAATGTATGTAGAATTGCAGGATTTTCAAAAAGCAAACGGCATTAATATGCTGGGGGGCTGTTTGCCCTTGCTGATACAGCTTCCCATATTATATGCTTTGTTTTATATTTTTCAGCAGGCATATTTGTATGTAGATGTGATTGCACAAAATTACAGCGATATTGCCAATATATTAAATGCTGCGCCAGAAGCTGTCAGATTAGAAGTATTTCAGCCCTATTTAGAATTTTGGCAAAGTCTGGAGCCGGCGTTGGATGGTTTTACAAAGGCAGGCTATGATGCAAATACCATACAGAACTTTGCTTTGATTGACAGCTTTAAGGCCTCCGACTGGAGCTATGTGATGAATACATTGGGAGAAAATGCAAAGAATTTGCCTCAATTATTGCAGCAAAAGGACGATATTGAAATGTTTTTTAGCATTTCATTGATTAACAATGCCGGTCTTGGTTTCCCGGGCATTTTTATCCCCATATTTGCTGCTGTTACAACATGGGTACAGGCAAAAATTATGCAGCAGCTGACAACAAACACCACATCCCCAGATGACCCGGCAGCAGCCATGACCAATTCTATGTCCAAAACAATGCTTTATTTCATGCCTGTTATGATGGGGGTTATGACAATCAATGTGCCGGCAGCATTAGGGCTTTACTGGATTGTAAGCAATCTCATTTCTATTATACAGCAAATACTTTTGAAGAAACATTTTAAAAAGAAATTTGAAAAGGAGGCTCTGCAAAATGGATAAAATAACAAAAAGTGGGAAAACTGTGGATGATGCGTTACATGAAGCATTAAAAGAACTCAATGCCTCTAAAGATGAAGTGGAAGTAACTGTCATTGACCCGGGAACAAAGGGTTTTTTGGGAATGTTTGGCGGAAAGGATGCCGTTATACAGGTAGCAAAAAAATTTCAACCGGATAAAATTGCTGTGGCTTTTTTGCAGGAGATATTTCAAACAATGGGCCTGACTGTTTCTGTTGAAACAACATTGAAGGAAAAACAGCTTTCTATTGAACTAAAAGGGGAGGAAATGGGTGTTTTGATTGGAAAAAGAGGACAGACACTGGATTCTTTGCAATATCTTGTCAGTCTTGTAGTCAATAAAGGCAATGCCCCTTATATCAGCATTATGCTGGATACAGAAAATTATCGTCAAAGAAGGAAAGAAACATTGGAAAGCCTGGCTTATAATTTGGCAAAAAAAGTAAAACAGACCAAAAAAAATGTAGTATTGGAGCCTATGAATCCTTATGAAAGGAGAATCATTCATTCTTCTTTACAAAATGACCGTTATGTCACCACATACAGCGAAGGAGAAGAGCCCTATCGTAATGTGGTTATTACATTAAAATAATAGTTAATTTCTGTAAAAAGCCGATATATTGCAGTAAATATATCGGTTTTTTTCAATCAAAGGAGGAAAAGCAATGCACAATATATTATTGGAGGATACCATTGCAGCAATATCCACAGGAGGAACAGGTGGTATTGGTATTGTGCGTATGAGTGGCGCAGATGCCATTTTGATAGCAAATAAAGTTTTTAAAGCTAAAAATAATACTTCTTTATATCATAAAAAAAGTCATACTATCTCCTATGGAACCATTATAGATAACAAAACAGACAATATTATTGATGAAGTTTTAGTCATGGTAATGAAGGCACCAAACACATATACGAAAGAAGATGTAGTGGAGATAGATTGCCATGGCGGTATATTGGTAATGCAAAAAATATTAGAGCTTTTGCTCCAAAACGGCGCCCGTTTGGCAGAGCCGGGGGAATTTACAAAAAGAAGCTTTTTAAATGGCAGAATAGATTTGTCCCAAGCAGAGGCAGTCATTGATTTGATACAGTCCAAAACAGATGTTTCCATGCAGTCTGCTGTCAATCAATTAGGGGGAAGGCTGTATGAAAAGGTAAAAGAGCTTCGTTCTCATTTGTTGGATATGATTGCTTCCATAGAGGCAGTCATTGATTATCCCGATGAGGATATACAAGAGGATACCTATCAAGCATTGGAGGAAAAAACAAAAGCTGTGATAGCAGAAATGGAGCAGCTTTTAAGCAGCGCAGACAAAGGAAAAATACTACGGGAGGGACTGCAAACGGTTATCATTGGCAAACCAAATGTGGGAAAATCTTCTTTGTTAAATTGGTTTTTGGATGAAGAAAGGGCGATTGTGACAGACATTCCCGGCACTACAAGAGATACTGTGGAGGAATATATCAACATAGATGGCATTCCTATGAAAATAGTGGATACAGCAGGTATTCGCCAAACAGGAGATGTGGTAGAAAAAATTGGTGTGGAAAAATCAAAAGCCTATGCAGAAAAAGCAGATTTGATATTACTTCTTTTGGATTCCTCGTGTCCTTTGGAAAAGGAGGACAAAGAAATACTGGAATTTGTAAAAAATAAAAAGACCATTTTGTTATTAAACAAAACGGATTTAGAGCAAAAAATAACGGTACAAATGCTGGAAAGGGATAGGGACAAAAGGGACATACTGCCTATTTCTGTAAAAGAAAATGAAGGCTTTGAGCAGCTAAAAAAAAGGTTAAAGGAATTGTTTTTTTCAGGAGGTGTGGTGTCTGCTGAGGATGGCATATTGGGAAATGTCCGTCACAAAAATGCATTGTATCAGTCAAAGGAGGCCATGGAAAGGGCTTTGTGTGCCATCGTATCCAAAATGCCTGAGGACTTTATTTCTATGGATTTGCAGCAAGCAAATAGGGCATTGGGAGAGATTACAGGAGATACAGTAGACGAAGAAATTATAGACCGTATTTTTACAAAATTTTGTTTGGGAAAATAATACTTTATTTTATACTATAAAAGATTTTATAAAATACAAATATATGTTCCTTGTTTAAATATAAAATAAATAAAAATTATATCCATGAAAAAAATAAAACTGAATATTTAATATAATAAACCATTATAATTTTAAAAAAGAGTGAAATATATATTATAATATAGTATAATATAGAAATATAAAATATAAAAAAGAATGGTATCAAATTTTGTAAAAAACAAAAAAAAGGAAGTGATAAAAATGTCATATATTGCCGATAAAATAGATATTGCAGTGATTGGAGGAGGTCATGCCGGCTGTGAAGCCGCATTGGCAGCTGCCCGCATGGGTATGAAAACCGTATTATTTTCCATTAGCCTGGACAGCATTGCTTTGATGCCTTGTAATCCCAGTATTGGAGGAAGCTCAAAGGGGCATATTGTGCGGGAAATTGATGCTTTGGGCGGTGAAATGGGAAAAAACATTGATAAAACCTATATTCAAACAAAAATGCTCAATACAGGAAAAGGACCGGCAGTCTATTCTTTGAGAGCTCAAGCAGATAAAGTCCGTTATCAGTCGGAAATGAAGCATACATTGGAAAAAACAAAAAATCTTCATATCAGACAAGATGAAATTGTAGAACTGATGGTAGAAAATGGCACAATAAAAGGTGTGAAAACCCAAGGAAATGCCATTTATCAATGCAAAGCAGTAATACTTTGTACAGGAACCTATTTAAAAGCACGCTGTTTGTATGGAGATGTGATAACAGAATGCGGTCCAAATCATTTGATGGCGGCTTCAAAATTGAGCCAGTGTTTAAGGGATTTGTCAATCACATTGTATCGTTTTAAAACAGGTACGCCTGCCCGTATGAATAAAAATTCCATTGATTTTTCTAAAATGGAGCCGCAATATGGGGATGAAAATATTGTACCTTTTTCATTTGAAAATACACCGGAAAAAATTCAAAGGGAGCAGGTGCTTTGCTGGCTGACTTATACCAATGAAAAAACCCATGATATTATAGAAAAAAATTTACACCGTTCTCCCATGTATTCCGGTGTAATTGAAGGAACAGGCCCCAGATATTGTCCTTCCATAGAAGATAAAATAGTACGTTTTGCGGACAAAAAAAGACACCAGCTTTTTGTGGAGCCGGAAGGGGAGGGGACAGAAGAAATGTACATACAGGGAATGTCCTCTTCACTGCCGGAGGATGTGCAGCTGGCAATGTATCGTACCATACCCGGACTGGAGCATTGTGAAATGACAAGAAATGCTTATGCCATAGAATATGACTGTATTGATGCAACACAGCTAAAATTAAATTTGGAATTTAAACATATCAAAGGATTGTTTAGTGCAGGACAGTTAAATGGAAGCTCCGGATATGAAGAGGCGGCAGCACAGGGACTGCTTGGGGGTATCAATGCAGTTCGTTATATCAAGGGGGAAAGCCCTGTCATATTAAAACGCTCTGATGGATATATTGGTGTGTTGATAGATGATTTGGTGACAAAGGGAACAAAAGAGCCATATCGTATGCTGACATCTCGTGCAGAATATCGTTTGCTGCTAAGACAGGATAATGCAGACCAAAGACTGACACCCTTGGGATATGAGCTGGGATTGATTTCACAGCAAAGATATGATGCTCTTTTGCAAAAGCAAAAACAGACAGAGGAGGAAATCAAAAGGGTATCCGGCATTGTGGTTGCGCCTTCTGAAGAGGTGCAGCAATTTTTAAAGCAATATGGAAGTACACCCATACAGACAGGAGTGCGTCTGAGTGAGCTGATGAAACGGCCTGAATTGGATTATGAAAAATTATATGAATTGGATAAACAAAGACCTGTGCTGTCTGAGCCGGTAAAAGAGCAGGTCAATATACAAATCAAATATGAAGGCTATATAAAACAACAAATGAAGCAGGTGGAACAATTTCAAAAAATGGAAAAAAAATTGCTTCCCGAAAATTTGGACTATACTGCCATAAAGGGACTGCGTATTGAAGCACAGCAAAAATTAAATGCCATACGTCCTGTTTCATTGGGACAGGCCTCTCGTATTACAGGGGTTTCTCCGGCAGATATTTCTGTACTTTTGATTTATATGCAGCGGCAAAAGGCTCAAAATAAAAAATAGTGCAGAGGAGGAATTTTTTTGGATGGTAAAACCATATTATATGAAAGCTGTGCCAAAATGGGTGTTTTATTGACAGAAAAGCAGTTAGAACAATTTTTGCAGTATCAAAAGCTGCTGTTGGAATGGAATGAAAAAATGAATTTGACCGCCATTACAGAGGAAAGGGAAGTGATGCTGAAGCATTTTGCAGATTGTATCAGCATTGTTTCTGCTGTTTCACTGCCAAAAAATGCTTCTGTGATAGATGTGGGAACAGGAGCCGGCTTTCCCGGTATCCCTTTGAAGGTGGTTTGTCCTTGTCTGCACATGACGCTTTTGGATTCTTTGCAAAAAAGAATTGTATTTTTAGAGGAGGTCATAAAAAAATTATCGTTGGAGCATATATCATGTGTTCATGCCAGAGCAGAGGATGGAGGAAAAAATGAATATTATAGAGAACAATTTGATTATTGTGTTTCCCGTGCCGTAGCAAATTTGACAGTTCTTTCAGAATATTGTCTGCCCTTTGTGAAATTAGGGGGACTATTGATTGCACTGAAAGGACCGGAGGCAGAGCAGGAGGTAAATCAGGCAAAAAGGGCAATACAGGTGCTGGGGGGAGAGGTAATAGAAATCAAACAAATTATAATTCCTGATACAGAATTGCGACACACACTTGTTTTAATCAAAAAAGTAATACAAACTCCAAGCCAATATCCCAGAAAAGCAGGTAAAGTATTAAAAAATCCTATAATATAATAAAAAAAGATTCTTTTTCTGTCAAAAAAGAATCTTTTTTGCTTTCAAAAAAACAACCATAGGGTCAAAATATATGGTATAATCTGGAAAATGAATAGAGAAATTTAATATAGCTGTAATGAAAGGAATGTTTCTTATGGAGGTTTTAAAATTTTCTGATATCACATTTTTCAGAAAGGATACAAAAATACAAGTACTTCCTATTGATAAAATCCGACCAAATCCATATCAACCCAGAAAATATTTTAATTTCACGGCCTTGGAGGAATTGGCCAATTCTATCAAAGAATATGGTTTGCTGCAGCCTATTACAGTCAGAAAAATAGGAAATACATATTATGAGCTGGTGGCAGGAGAAAGAAGGTTAAGAGCCTGTGAGCTGGCCGGTTATACCACCATATCCGCTGCCATATTGCATGTAAATGATAACCAAAGTGCATTGATTGCTTTAATAGAAAATTTGCAAAGACAGGATTTAAACTTTTTGGAAGAGGCGGAAGGATACCAAAGCATATTAGAGGATTATAATATGACACAGGAGGAATTGGCAGAAAAGCTTTCTAAAAGCCAGTCTTTTATTGCCAACAAAATTCGTCTTTTAAAATTGAGTGATGCTGTGAAAAAGAAAATTGTGCAGTATCAGCTGACAGAGCGTCACGGCAGAGCCATACTCAAAATTCCCGAGGAATCTGTACAGCTGGATTTGATAGAGCATATTGCAGAAGAAGAGCTGACTGTAAAACAAACAGAGGAATTGGTGGCAAGAACCATGGAGCATATGTGCCGGCCCAAAAGAGAAAGACATATTCAAAAAGAAAAAAGATATATTACAGATATTCGGCTTTTTACAAATTCCATTCGCCAGTCCATTGACATCATCAAAAAATCAGGCATGACTGTGTCTTATGAAAATAAAGAAAAAGAAGATGGCTGTGAAATACTCATAAGGATTCGTAAATAAAGCATATGAAAAAAAAGGACAAGCATTGTTTTGTGGCAGTTGATATAAAAAAGCCCCCATCCATAACAGTTGGCATCAAAAAAAATGGTTGTGTTTTAGATGACGACTTTGTTAGGGTAAGGGCTTTTTTGTTTTTCATTTAAGGCAGCTTTTGAGAAAATTCTTTATGAAGCTTTATAAATGTAGTGGAAGCTGTTGCCAGCAATGTGTTTGATTGTACCAAACGAGCTTCTGCTGTCATAGAGGTAAGTGTGCGTCCCACATGATTTGCTTTTGCTGTAATTTGATATTTACTGTTTAAAGGCACCGGTTTTAAAAAAGAGGTACTGATTTCCACAGTATTAATCATATTTTGTTTGGCATAATAATGGCACAATGCACCAAATGTGGTGTCAAATGCTGTTACCAAAATCCCTCCATGCAATATGCCCTCCGGATTGGCAGCCCATGGCTCTGCTGTAAACTCCAGTGTGAGAGAATTGTTTTCAAAATCACAGCAAATAAAAGAAGGATTTAGCTGAGCGATGATTCCCTTTGTATATAGCTTGGAATTTGTTCCAAAGCTTTTTTCCATCCATTTTTCCATGTCCTGCTGTGTTCCACTGATATGATTTGCCATATTAAAAAATCCTTTCTTTTGTTTATTGTAAAAAGCTGTGTACCGTTTCATTGAATACTTCGCTGTTTTCATAATGAGGAAGCATTCTGGTGTTTTCAAATAAAAAATAGGTACCGTCTTTTCGTAAATGTTCTATTTCTTTTAAATGCTGTGCAGTATTATTGATGTTATTTTCCCCCCATATGACACAAAAGGGGATTTTGATTTCTCTCAATACTTTTTCAATATCCGCAAAAGTAAAATTTGCAGAAACAGAGGCAAATGAAAAACGAGCATTTTCATTGCCCCTATGAGCCATAGTGTAATAGGTGTCTGTCAATTGCTTTGTAGCCATTTCCTTTCCAAATAAATACTGTTGTGTGAATTGTTTTTTTATGGCTTTTTTAGAAGCAGAGCGTATAAAAAAATGGGTGCCTAATATGGGGCATTGCAATAACAGACGTTTGTGGTTTTCTTTTGCGGAAGGGAATTTTTTTTCCAATCCTGTGGGAGAAATCAATACTAATTTTCTGATATTTTTACTTTTTAAAGCATAAGCCATCAGTCCAAAATCTGCAGCTTCAGAAGAGCCTATGACAGAAGCCGGTCTTTGTATCACATCTTCAATAAAATCATTGATAAATAGGGCATAGTGGTAAGCTGTGTATGTTATTTTTGGCTTTTGGGAATCTCCAAAGCCGGGCAGGTCGGGAACAAATACCTGATAAATACGGGAGAGGCTTTTGACATTGTTTTGCCATTCTGCACCGCTGGCTCCCGCCTCTGTATTGTGAAGCAGCAAAACAGGGCGGCCTGTGCCATATACACAATAGGCAACATCTCCTTCCTTCCAGTGGTATGTTTTCTTTTGCTGTTCTATGACTTTGCTATTTGCCTTCCAAAAAATAAATTTTTGTATGGCACCCAACAGCAATATACAGCCGGCTGTGATACAGCTAATTAAACAAAATTTCTTTTTTATTTTTTTCATATGTTATCACTCCTTTTCGTTGCTTCCCCTCTCTTTCTATTATGATACAAAAAGTGTTCTTTGAAAAGAAAAATTTTCATAAGTTTAAAATAGAAAGGGGCGAAAAAACCATGCAGGATTTTTTAAGATTGGCAGGAGAAATGTTTTTGATTATTTGTGTGCAATCTATATTGGAAGCAATGCTTTGCGGAAAACAAAACAATCCTTATTCCAAAGTCATTTTTTTTGCCGGCTATGTGGCCTCTTTAGCGTTAGTATTAAATTTTATGTATGAGCATTTTTCAAGGCTGTTTGATATATTTCCATTTTAAAAGAGATTTCAAAGCAGTGCCAGCTTCCTATTTTTTCTTGCAATTTTCTATTTACTATGATAGATTGTTAAAAGAAGAAAACAATGGTATACTATAAAATATGAAACAGCTTCAAACAAACAAAAGCCGCCTTTTTTATGGGGCTTTCTTATTTTATATGGAGGGAAATGATATGGATTTTAAATTAGAAATTGCACAGCTTTTGCAAGAGGTGACACAGCTTTCAAAGCAGGAAATTGTAGATGCAATAGAAATACCGCCAAATAAAGAAATGGGAGATTTTGCATATCCTTGTTTTCGCTTGGCAAAGCAGTTTCGCAAAGCACCACCATTGATTGCGCAGCAGCTGTCTGAAAAAATAGAAAAACCGAATTTTGTGGAAGAGATAAAAGTACAAGGGGCATATTTGAATTTTTTTGTAAAAAAAGCATTTTTTGCCCAAGAGGTATTACAAGAGGTATTATTAAAAAAAGAGAATTATGGCAAAAGTACAGTAGGGGAGGGGAAGACCATTGTCATTGATTATTCCTCCCCCAACATTGCAAAGCCCTTTCATGTGGGACATCTTCGTTCCACTGTCATAGGAAATGCTTTGTATCATATTTTTGAAAAGCTGGGATATGTTTGTCAGGGAGTCAATCACCTGGGAGATTGGGGAACACAGTTTGGCAAATTGATTGTAGCATACAAAAAGTGGGGTTCTCAGCAGGCAGTGGAAGAATCCGGCATACAAGAGCTGATGCGTATCTATGTAAAATTTCATGACGAAGCGGAAAAAGCACCGGAGCTGGAGGAGGAAGCAAGGGGCTGGTTTGTAAAAATGCAAAATGGAGAAAAAGAAGCACTTTCATTGTGGAAATGGTTTTATGATATTAGTATAAAAGAATTTGACAGAGTCTATGATATGCTGGGGGTTCATTTTGATGCTTATACAGGTGAAAGCTTTTATAATGATAAAATGGATGCTGTTGTGGAGGAATTGAAACAAAAAAATCTTTTAAAACAAAGTGAAGGAGCTATGATAGTAGATTTGGAGGAAGAAAAAATGCCTCCTTGTTTGATTATCAGAAAAGACGGAGGTACGCTGTATGCCACAAGAGATATTACAGCAGCATTGTACCGCAAAAAGACATATGATTTTCACAAGTGTATTTATTTGACTGCATTGGACCAAAATCTCCATTTTGCACAATGGTTTGCTGTTATCAAAAAAATGGGATATGATTGGTGGCAGGATTTGATTCATGTCCCCTTTGGTTTGGTCAGCTTAGACAACGGAAAGCTTTCTACACGTCATGGCAATGTGGTGCTGATGGAGGAATTGCTGCACCAGGCCATAGAGGAAACCAGAAAAATTATAGAGGAAAAAAATCCGGATTTGCCAAATAAGGAAGAGGTGGCAAAAAAGGTTGGCATTGGTGCAGTGATATTCAATGATTTATATAACAGCAGAATCAAAGACGTTGTGTTTTCTTGGGAAAGAATGTTGAATTTTGATGGCGAAACAGGGCCTTATGTACAGTATACCCATGCCCGTGCTTGCAGCATACTGCGTAAGGGACAATGCAGCCTGCCGGAGCAGATTGATTATGCAAATTTAACAGATGAGGCTTCCATGGAGGTATTAAAGCTTTTGGGACAATTTCCTGAAAAAATACAGGAAGCAGCAGATAAATTAGAGCCTTTTGTGGTTACAAGACATCTTGTCAATTTATCTCAGGCATTTAATAAGTTTTATCATGACAACAGCATATTAAATAGCCAAGAGCCTATCAAGCAAGCAAGAATTGCCCTTGTCATTGCAGTGAAAATGGTGCTGGCAGAAGGCTTGGCAATACTGGGCATACAGGCACCGGAGCAAATGTAATAAAAAAATGAAAATGACAAAAAAGGGAGGAGAATTTATGAAAAAATGCAAACTAATTTATAATCCCTATTCAGGCAGCAAGACATTTAAATTTGATTTGGATATCTGTATTTCAATATTTCAAAAAGCAGGATATGAGGTGCATATTTTTCGTACCATAAAAAGCGGTGATATCAAAGAGCATATTTTAACAATGGATACAGCATATGATTTGATGGTTGTTTCCGGAGGAGATGGTACCATCAATATTGTTGTCAATGCTATGATGCAAAGAAATATGGATATACCATTGGGAGTCATTCCTTCTGGTACAGCAAATGATTTTGCTACATTTTTGGGACTAAAAACAGGTGATGTGGAAGCTGCCTGCAATGTCATTATCACAGAGCAGCCAAAAAAAATTGATATTGGTGTGGTCAATGGACAGTATTTTATTAATGTTTGTGCAGGCGGGCTTTTTACAAATGTTTCTCAAAATGTGGACAAGGATTTAAAACACGCATTGGGCAGTTTATCTTATTATATCAAAGGAATAGAGCAGCTGACAAATTTTAAAAAAATACCTTTTCGCATCACAACAGAAAAAGAGGAAGTGGAAGAAAATTTATATTTATTTTTGGTGCTTAACAGTGCAGGCACAGGAGGGTTTAATCACATTGCTCCATCGGCGTCTATTACAGATGGTATGTTTGATTTTGTGGGCATCAAAGCAAAGCCGGTCATTGAATTGCCAAAGCTGTTTTTTAAAATATTTAATGGAGAATTTGTAAAAGACAGAGGTGTGCTTTATTTAAAAAGAAAATCATTTCAAATTGAATGCTTGGACAAAGAAAATTTACAGTTTCACGAAACAACAGTAGATGGAGAGCAGGGGCCAAATATCCCGTTAGACATTACAGTAATACCAAAAAGGCTTGCCATATTTGGAAAATTTGAATAAAAAAAAGACGTCTTTTTTCACATAGAAAAGGCGTCTTTTTTATGGTTCCACGTGGAACATAAAAAATATGTTTCATGTGAAACCATATCACTGCTGTTTTATTTTTCTGTTTCACATGAAACATTATTGCAATTCTTTTGTTTTCTATGTATAATAAAAATAGAGAAAGGCAAAGGGCCTCTTTTTTTATGAAAAATAGTTGTGATTTAGTTAGGAGTGGCGATATATGGGTAAAGTAAGGATTATAGCCATTACAAATCAAAAAGGTGGTGTGGGAAAAACAACCACAGCCATCAATTTATCTGCTTGTTTGGCGGCCATGGGAAAAAAGGTATTGGCTATTGATGCAGACCAGCAGGGAAATACCACAAGCGGACTTGGATTGGAAAAAGATGAAATGGAAATGACCATTTACAATGTGATGTTGGGAGAATGTACATTGTCCGATGTGAAGCTGCCTACTTGTGTAGACGGCTTGGAGGTGGTGCCTGCCAACATCAGCCTGACAGGTGCAGAAATTGAACTGATTGGAAAGGAAGACAGGGAATTTATATTAAAAAAAGAAGTGGAAAAAATAAAACAGAATTATGATTTTATTATTATAGATTGTCCCCCTTCTTTAAATGTCATTACCATCAATGCGTTGACTGCTTCTGATACAGTACTTGTGCCAATACAATGTGAATATTTTGCGCTGGAGGGCTTGGAGCAATTATTACATACCATCAATCTTGTCAAAAAAGGCTTAAACAGAAATTTAGAATTGGAAGGCATTGTGTTTACTATGTTTGATGCCAGAACCAATTTATCATTGCAGGTAGTAGAGGAAGTAAAAAAGAGCTTGGGCGAAAATGTATATCGCACCATTATTCCAAGAAATGTCCGTTTGGGAGAATCACCAAGTCATGGTCTTCCCATTCATTTGTATGACCCAAAATCAAAGGGTGCAGAAAGTTATGAATTACTGGCAGAAGAAGTGATAGAAAAGGAGTGGGGGTAAATGGCATTAAAAAAAGGTCTTGGCTCTAAAGGAAAAGGGCTGGAAGCTCTCATCAACACAAAAATAATGGATTATTCCTCTGAACAGAGGGAAGGGGAGGGGATATTGGAAATTGACATCAATAAAATTGAACCAAACAGAAATCAGCCCAGAAGATATTTTGATGAAGAAAGCCTTTTGGAGCTGGCAGAATCTTTAAAAAACTATGGTGTGATACAGCCCATTGTGGTGAAAAAGGTAGAGGATTATTATGAATTGATTGCAGGGGAAAGAAGATTCCGTGCTGCAAAAATAGCAGGGCTTACAAAGCTGCCTGCAATTATAAAGGATTTGGATAAAATGGCGGCATTTGAAGTGGCATTGGTAGAAAATTTGCAAAGAAAGGACTTAAATCCCATTGAAGAAGCAGAAAGCTTTCATAAATTGCAGACAGAGTTTCAGCTAAGCCAGGAGGAAATTGCAAAAAAGGTGGGGAAGAGCCGTTCTGCTGTGACAAACTCCATGCGTTTGTTAAATTTGGACAGCCGTGTCATTAATTTTGTAAGAGAGAACAAGCTTTCAGGAGGCCATGCCAGAACACTGCTGCCCATTACAGACGGAGAAATACAATTTGAATTGGCTGAAAAAATCATTGAAGAAGGACTAAGTGTGAGAATGGTTGAAAATATTGTAAAAAAAATGCAGGAAGAAAAAAAGCAGCCAAAAGAAAATAAAGAGGAGCAAAAAGTACAATTTAATACAACTGCCTATCGCTCTATTGAAAACGATTTAAAAAGTCTTTTTGCCACAAAGGTGAAAGTAAGCAGTCAAAAAAACAAAGGAAAAATTGAAATCGAATACTATTCCGATGATGATTTAGACAGAATATTAGGCATGTTTAAAGGAATAGAAAGATAATGAGGTGTGGTGTGTGGAAACAGTAAATACTATCATACAGATTTATTTGCCTTTTATATTGGCCGGTTTGGTAGTGGCTGTCATATTGCTTTTTCTATTATGTATCATATTATTTTTAAAAATAGGCAGAGAAAGAAAACGATATGATATTTTTATGGGTACAAGCCGCCGACCTGACCATAATTTGGAAATGAAAATAAATGATTATTTTGAAACAGTAAAATCTATTGAAAAGAAATATGACAAGCTGTTGGACATGGTGACGGATATTGATGCCACTGCTTCTGAGAACATACAAAAGGTGGGACTGATTCGCTACAATCCCTTTGATGAAATGGGGGGGAATCTTTGTTTTGCATTGGCATTGTTGGATGCCAAGGATAATGGTGTGGTGCTAAATGGCATCCACAGCAGAACAGGCTCTTTTACATATGCAAAGCCTATTGAAATGGGTGTCAGTACCTATGTTCTTTCCACAGAGGAGATACAGGCAGTGAAATTAGCACAGGAAACTGCCCACAAACAAAAAGCAGAAAAAGTGGTAAAAGTGAAGCCGAAAAAGCTGTTTAAACGAAAGGATAAACCATTGTTTGAAACAGAGCCGGCAAAACAGGAAAAAATAGAAATGATAGGAGATGTTACAACAGACGAAAGTGCTTCTATTATGGCAGAGGAAGAAATTGCACAGCAAATTTCTGAAAATACAGTGATAATCAAAAATCAAGTGGAAATGGAAAATATCAAAGAAACGGTAAAAGAGCTGGTAAAAGAAACCATACATCAGTATGACACCGCAGAAAAAGTACGCCGTTTAGAAGAGCAGGTATTGCTTTTGACAGAGAAAAATGCAGAAGAAGGCAGAGTCAAAAAATATCATAGACCGGAACCCTTTCAAACAGAAAAAATTAAAATCATTACGCAAATAGAGCAGCTTTCACAGGATGATTCTCATGAGGAAGGGCAGGAGCGTATCAATGCCATTTCTGATTCTGTGGAAAATATTATAGAACAGATTGCTCAAAAAACAGAACAAAAACAAAAGGAATTCAATCAAAAGCAGCCTCAGAAAATAGAAGAAAAAATATCCGTAGAGCAAGAAATACAAACTGTTGTAAAAAAGGCCATTGAAAATGCGGCAGAAAAAGAAGTGATTTATACTGCAATGAAAGAAGAAAGCACCACAGAAGAAAAGAAGCATAAAAAATAAAAATATAAAAATATTGCTGTGAATATTTATTTTTACAGCAATATTTTTTTCATATTATGATGAAAAACAGTAAAAAATATCTATGAAATCGATGGTGTGAAAAAACAAAAAATATCTGTGGATAAATTGTTGATATCTTATGTGCAAAAAATAAAAATATGCCATAAAATCGTCAAAAATGTTGAAATAATAGGCTTTCTGTAAACAGATAAAAAAGAATAGTTCTGTGGATAAATTGTGGATAATATATAAAACCAATTATGTTTCACATGAAACAATATAGAGAAAGAAGGGGACTTATGATTTTAAAGGGAACTGTATTTTCAAATATATTACAAATGGAAACAGGAATATCAATTGTAACACCCCATATAATACTGCCTCAAAAATATAATGTGGTTTATTTGCTTCATGGCATTGGAGGCAATCATGAAAAATGGGTAAACCATTCTATGCTGCCCTTTTATGCTAAAAATGGAAATACCATATTTATTATGCCGGAAGTGGCAAGAAGCTTTTATACAGATATGAAATATGGCTTTTCTTATTTTACTTATATTACAGAGGAATTGCCCCAAATTTGTAAAAGCATATTTCAAATTTCTGCCAAAAGAGAGGATACTGCCATTGCAGGTGTCTCTATGGGAGGATATGGAGCATTGAAGGCTGCATTTTCAAAGCCGGAGCAATATGGAAAGTGTGCGGCGTTTTCCTCCGGCTGTCTTTTTTTAAAAAAAGCCTTAGAGGAACAAAAAAAATATGGACTCAATGAGGAATTTGTAAAGCGATATGGAAAACAGCTTTATGTGGATTTTCAAGCCATATTAGGGGAGGATTTGCAGTGGAAGCCAGAGCATGAGCTGCTGGAGCTGGCAAAAATTTGTAAAAATAAAAAACAAACACCTAAAATTTATATGGCGTGTGGAACAGAAGATAGTTTTTATAACGAAAATACTTTTTTTTATAAAAAATTAAATGAGCTTTCATTTGATGTAACATATGAATATTGGCAAGGCAATCATGATTTTTTGTTTTTTGATAAAGCATTGAAAAGGGCAATGGAATGTTTTTTATAAATATATCAGGAAATATATTTTATGCCAAAATTTAGTTTATATCCATTTATGAAAAATCATAAAACAGAAAATGTGTAAAAATGAAATATATGATATGTGTTTGGTGAGCATGAAAAATGATGTGATAAATATGAGATATATGGTGCATCCATATTGTTTTTTTAGAAAAAAGGAAAAACATTTTAAATATTTCCAAATGCTTAAAAATTTGGAAATATTCCATTATGCTTTTTTTTGGAATGTGCTGAGTCAATATGAAAAATGTATTGTATAAAATTTCAAAATTTACGAAGGCTTGGTTTAAAAGAAAGCAACCAAAAAAAGGAGTACATTGCCAAGCAGCTAAATGAAATAAAAAATGTTTTCTATTTTAAACCCTATTATATAGGCTATGGCAAAGGAGAAATAGATTATATTGATTCTCATTCTATTAAGACAATAGAGTATACAAAGGGAGAAATAAAAAGCCAGTATCCATTTTTTAGGATATTGGCTTTTTATTTATTTTATAATAGAGATGAAATGATTTTGAAGCTTTCATTTTATCCTAATATTTGTTGTGCATAATATACCGTTGCCATAGCGTCCTTTGCATAGTGGTCAGCTCCAATCATATCGGCATATTCTTGTGTCAGCACAGCACCACCCACCACAATTTTACAATCCGGCTTTTGTTTTTTTAGCTGCCGAATGGTTTCCTCCATACTGGTCACAGTTGTGGTCATCAGAGCACTTAATCCCACCAGATTGATATTTTGAGAAAGTGCTGTTTCCACAATGCTTTCAGGAGGAACATCTTTGCCCAAATCCACTACGTCATAGCTATAATTTTCCAAAAGCACTTTTACAATGTTTTTGCCAATGTCATGGATATCTCCCTTTACAGTGGCAAGTATGATTTTATCTTTTTTTGTCTGCACACTGCCTTGTTTTCCCATGTGAACCTTGATGGCTTCAAAGGCCGCTTTTGCCGCTTCTGCACTCATCAAAAGCTGAGGCAAAAATATACTTCCCTTTTCAAAGCCTTTTCCCACATGGTCCAGTGCAGGAATCAATTCTTCGTTTATGATTGTAAGAGGCTCTGTGTTTTGCAGCTTTTCTTCTGCGGCTTGCTTTGCTCTTTCTTTCAGCCCTTTTTCTATGGCTGTGCCAAGAGAGATGTCAGAGTTGCTTGTAGCAGAAACAGTTGTTTCAGATTGTCCTCCATAGTGCTGTATATAATCCATACAATTTTCATCCAGTCCTGCCAATGCTCTATAAGCATAATAGGAGCGCATCATACTGTCTGCATTGGGATTGATAATGCCTGCATCCAAACCATTTTGCATTGCCATGGTATAAAAATTGGCTGTGATGGTTTCTCTTTGAGGCAAACCAAATGAAATATTGGATACACCCAAAATGGTTTTGACATGAAGCTTTTGCTTTACCAGCTGCAATGCCTTTAATGTTTCCAGTGCAGACTGCTGGTCAGAGCTGATTGTCATGGCCAAAACATCTATTACAATGTCTTTTCTTAATATACCATAGCTTTCAGCAGTATTTACAATTTTTTCGGCCACCAAAAATCTTCCCTCGGCAGTGGGAGGTATGCCTTCTTCGTCCAATGTCAGTCCCACTACCACACCGCCATATTTTTTGACAAGGGGAAATATGGCCTGCATAGATTCCTGTTTGCCATTGACAGAGTTTATCATGGCCTTTCCGTTATACAGGCGGAGTGCTTTTTCCATTGCCTCAGTATTGGAGGTATCTATTTGTAAAGGAAGGTCAATGACACTTTGCAGCTCTTTCATAACATGAACAAGCATTTCTGTTTCATCAATGTCAGGCAGACCCACATTGACATCCAGCACATGAGCTCCTTTTTGCTGCTGTGCAAATCCTTCCCTTAAAATATAATCCAAATCCTTTTCTCTCAATGCCTGTTTAAAACGGGTTTTTCCCGTAGGATTGATGCGCTCTCCTATGATAATAGGGGCTTTTCCTATTTCCACAGCATGGGTGTAGGAGGCAATCATTGTTTTATTTTTTGGTACAATGGGCAAAGGCTTTTTGTTTTTGCATTGTTCATATAATGCTTTGATATGTCCGGGGGTAGTGCCACAGCAGCCTCCCACCATCCATGCCCCTTTGTCCACAATTTTTTCCATTGCCAGTGCAAATTCTTTGGGCAATACATCAAATACTGTTTTTCCGTTTTCGTTTCTGGGCAAACCGGCATTGGGTTTTATAATCACAGGAATGGAACAGTTTTGCAAAACCTCCTCGGCCAAAGCAAGCATTTGATGGGGGCCAAGACCACAGTTCATGCCCAAAGCATCCACGCCCAATCCTTCCAATATGGTTACAGCAGAAGCAATGTCACTGCCTGTCAAAAGCTTTCCTTTTTCATCAAATACGATTGTGACAAATACAGGCAGCTTTGTATTTTCTTTGGCAGCTAATACAGCCGCCTTGGCTTCATAAATATCGCTCATGGTTTCAATGACAATACAGTCGGCACCGGCTTTTTCTCCTGCAACAGCCATTTCTTGAAAAGCACTGTAAGCATCTTCAAATGACAAATCTCCCAAGGGCTGCAGCAATTTTCCTGTGGGACCAATGTCTAATGCCACATAGCCCTTTTGTTCACAGTGTGCTTCTTCTGAAGCGGTTTTGGCATTTTTTACAGCTGCAGTGATGATTTCTTCTATGGTGTAAGGAATATCATGAAGCTTGATTCGATTTGCACCAAAGGTATTTGTCAGCACAATGTCACTGCCTGCTTCAAAATAGTTTTTATGAATTTCTATTAAAGCTTGTTTGTTTTCTATGTTCCAAATTTCCGGCAGCTCTCCTGCTTTCAGCCCCTTTTCCTGCAAAAGGGTGCCGGTACCGCCATCAAAAAATATCATACGTTTTCCCAAAAGTTCTAATATACTCAAATGCTATCCATCCCTTCTGAATGTACAATTTCTGTTTTCACAAGCTTCACAGCCCTTTATATGACAATGCTTATTTTTTTTGGAAATGCCCATTACAGCCGTTACGGATTTGGAGGGAGCCAATAACAGGCTGTCTGTTAATGTCAATCCGATTTTTCTGGGACAATCTAATAACAATATCATATCTTTTTGATGCTTTAGCTGAAAATCTCCATAGCCGGGACTGAAGCGAGGCCGCAAATAGAGCTGCTCCTGCTCCAATTCCTTTTCAATTTGCTTTTGACATTGGTCACAATATTCTTCTATGATGGCAGCAGCAGCAGCCTGCATGACAACAGCCTTGCTCATGTCCAAGCGGCTGTATTTTTTGAGCAATATGTCGGGCTGTGGACCCAATGTAGCGGCAAAAAGTATCATTTGCTCACATTCTGACAGATTTTTAGAAAGATTTTTACTTTCTATTACAACATTTTCAAACATAATGCTATGCTGCTCTATGGTACAATGAAATCTTTTATAAACATGCTTGCAATGGCATTGATTTAAAATTTCACCAATACATTCTGAAACCAGATTTTTTACAGCCTCATCGGCCTCCTGTCTGCCATAGCCTAAATAACGAAGCACCTCTTTTTGAGAAACATCTTTCCATTGCATAGTATCACTCCTGATTGATATGAATGATTTCAGAAAGGTTTTGGGCAATTTTTTCTGCAATATCCGGTTTGTTCATGGAATAAACATGGATTCCCTTTACACCGTTTGCAATCAAATCAATGATTTGGTCTGTGGCATATGCAATGCCTGCCTGCTTCATAGCCTCAGGCTTGTCTCCAAATTTATCTACAATGGCCCGAAATCTCTGGGGGAGTATGGTGCCGGAAAGCTGGCAGATTCTTGCAATTTGTTTTCCGTTTGTGACAGGCATAATGCCTGCAAATATAGGTGTTGTAATGCCTGCTTCCCGAATGTGATATAAATAGTTATATAATATATTGTTGTCAAAAAACATTTGTGTAGTCAAAAAATCACAGCCCATATCTGTTTTTTTCTTAAGATTGGCAATATCCTCTGTCCAGCTTTTGGATTCTGTATGGCTTTCGGGATAACAGGCACCGCCCACACAAAGGTCACTGCTTTTTTTTATATGCTCTACCAATTCACTGGCATAACGATATTGATTTGGCTGAGGAAAATTGCTTCCTTCCGGAATATCTCCCCGCAGTGCCAGTACATTTTCAATGCCGTTTTGTTGAATTTGGTGCAATACATTTTCCACTTCTTCTTTTGTGGAGGAAGCACAGGTCAGGTGGGCCAGTGCTGTCACACCCAGCTGCTGTATAAAGGATGCAATTTTTACGGTATTGACGCTGGTGCCTCCTCCTGCGCCATATGTTACGCTGATAAAATCCGGTTTCAGCTTTGCAATGGCCTCGGCAGCTTTTAAAACCGGTTCAAAATCAGCTCCCGGCTTGGGTGGGAATATTTCAAAGGAAAGTGTCGGTCTTGGCATAGCAATAATTTCTTTGATTTTCATAAAAATAAAACCCCCTTATGATATGATAATGCTGCTAATAGCTTATTATAACAAGTTTGTCATAAAAAGACAATAAATGGTAAAATATCGTTTATATTTATTGTGCCAAGGACTATTATGTGTTATATAATAAAAAAGGGAAGCATCGTTTTATTTTGCATATGAGTATGCAAAGCCAAAATATTTTTGCATTGCTTGATACAAAAAATTTTATGATGTTTTTCATACTGCCGGTCTGCTGAAATAGAAATTCCTTCAAAAAGCAGACAGAAAAAAGCTTTGGTAAAAATAATATAAAACAATCATTTATCATATCCATAAAAAGGAGCAACAGCCTATGCACACCATATTATACATAGATGAAAATATTGCCCATATGCCCCAAAATGCCATATTGCTCAATGAAACCATGTTTGAAAATACAGATATTTTAAAACAAAACAATATATTTTTTTGGAAAGGAACATTAGACACATTGGTTTCTGCCCTTTCAAAGGAAGATATAAAAAAGGGACTTGTGATTTTTCATATATTGCTTAGAGAAATGATAGCCCAGCGGGAACAAAGCCAATGGCAGTATTATACCTGCAATGCGGTTTTAATGTACTGCTGTGCAGGAGCTTATTTGAAAATTGTAAATAAAACAAAAATTAATTTTCAAAAAACCATTGACATATAAATTGATTTGTGCTAAATTTATTCTCATGATAAATATGTTTTAAAACACAGTGATGAGGAGTAGTAAGCTTTTGGAACAATACAGAGAGTTGTCGGAGGGTGCAAGACAATCAGCAGAAGAAAGCTGAACTGGCCTCGGAGTGGTTCGCTGAATGCTTTTCATAGGCGGTAACGTAGGTTCCACGTTATAGGAACAGGATATTAGGTTTTTTAACCAGTATCTGTGTGAGGTGTATCCCTTTTTGGGATAAATAGAAGTGGTACCGTGGAAGGATTTGCCTTTCATCTTCTTTTGAAAGAAGATGAAGGGTTTTTTTTGTGAAAAAAATAAAATATTAAAGGAGCGTATCGTATGAAAAATTATAACAGATATAAAGTTTACCCAACTATTACATTAAAAGACAGAACCTGGCCAGATAAAAAAATTACAAAAGCCCCCATTTGGTGCAGTGTAGACCTGCGTGACGGCAATCAGGCATTGATTACACCTATGGGATTGAATCAAAAATTACAGTTTTTTCAGTTTTTGGTAGATATGGGCTTTAAAACCATTGAAATTGGTTTTCCGGCGGCCTCTGAAACAGAATATGAATTTACAAGGGCATTGATTGACCAAGATTTGATTCCCGATGATGTTACCATACAGGTGCTGACACAGTCCAGAGCCAAAATCATCGAAAAAACATTTTCTGCTTTGACAGGTGCCAAAAATGCCATTGTACACCTTTATAATTCCACATCCACACTGCAAAGAGAAGTGGTTTTTGGCAATTCAAAGGAAAAAACAATCGAACTGGCCGTTTTTGGTGCAAAATTGATGAATGAAATTGCGGTGCAATATCCGGAAACAAACTTTACATTTGAATATTCTCCGGAAAGCTTTACAGGAACAGAAATGGATTTTGCCGCAGACATATGTAATGCCGTCATTGATGTATGGCAGCCCACAGCAGAAAAGAAGGTGATTATCAATTTGCCTTCCACAGTGGAAATGACTTCTCCAAATGTTTATGCAGACCAAATCGAATATATGAGCCGTCATTTGAATCACAGAGAAAATGTCATATTAAGCTTACATACCCATAATGACAGAGGCTGTGCGGTGGCAGCTTCCGAATTGGGATTGATGGCCGGCGCAGACAGAGTGGAGGGTACCCTTTTTGGAAATGGAGAAAGAACAGGCAATGCAGATATATTGACCATTGGCATGAATATGTTTACACAAGGGGTTGACCCAGAGCTGGATTTCAGTCATATGAATGATATCATTTCAATTTATGAGGATGCCACTCAAATGAATGTCCCTCCTCGTCATCCCTATGCCGGTGAATTGGTATTTACAGCATTTTCCGGCTCCCATCAGGATGCCATCAGAAAGGGTATGGCGGCAATGCAAAAGCATCCTGACCATTGGGAGGTGCCATATTTGCCTCTTGACCCCAAGGATGTGGGCAGAAATTATGACCCCATTATCAGAATCAACAGTCAGTCCGGCAAGGGTGGTGTTACATTTATATTGGAACAAAATTATGGATTATATCTGCCAAAGGCATTCCAAAGAGATGCAGGAGATATCATCACAGGTGTATCTGATGAAATGCAGTCCGAATTAACGCCGGAACAAATTTATGATGTGTTCCAAAAAGAATATGTAGATATCAGAACACCATTGCAGTTGAATTATTATAGAACAGAAACTGTAAATGAAGATTGGGATGTGGTGTCCATTGCCGCAGAAATTGAATATGAAGGAAAGAAATGTTATATAGAAGGAGAAGGAAACGGCGTTGTATCTGCATTTTGCCATGCAGTGGAGGATATTGTGGGTATGTCTGTCAATATATTGGATTATCGGGGACATTCTTTGGAATATGGCACAAAGGCAAGGGCCATTTCTTATATTGAGGCAAAGGGAAAGGACGGCAAAAAATATTTTGGTGCAGGCACTTCCAGCAGTGTGGGAAAATCCTCATTGCGTGCAGTGGTAAGCACCATCAACAAAATGTTGACTGCAGAAAAAGAAGCATAAAAAGCAAAGCCATGGCCAAAGACAATCACTATGTTTCAAATAAAAAAAGAGTGTTTTAACACTTTTAGATAAACAGCAATACTTCAAAAAAGGCAGCCAGCAAAAGCTGGTGCTTTTTTTGGCAGGCTTGGCAAGGCCTTCCATAGCTGTGCTTCAATTTAAAAAAATTTTTTTCATATAAAATGCTTTACGAAGGAGGAGTCAAAAATGGGAATGACAATGACCCAGAAAATACTGGCTGCCCATGCTGGTATGGAATCTGTCAAAGCAGGAGAGCTGATTCAGGCAAAATTAGACATTGTAATGGGAAATGATATTACAACAGCCGTTGCAATACCTGAGTTTCAAAAAACAGGAGCAAAAGAGGTATTTGACAAAGAAAAGGTTGTGGTGGTATTGGACCATTTTACACCTAACAAGGATATTAAAGCGGCAGAGCAGTGTAAAAGCTGCAGACAGTTTGCTTATGATACCAATATCAAAAACTTTTTTGATGTGGGAGAGGTGGGCATTGAGCACGCTCTTCTGCCGGAAAAAGGCATTGTGGTACCGGGAGATGTGATTATAGGCGCAGACAGCCACACCTGTACCTATGGTGCATTGGGTGCTTTTTCCACAGGCATTGGCAGCACAGATATGGCCATTGGCATGGCCACAGGGGAGTGCTGGTTTAAAGTGCCTTCTGCCATCAAATTCAATTTGGTAGGAAAGCCCTCCAAATATGTCAGCGGCAAGGATGTGATACTGCATATCATTGGTTTGATTGGTGTAGACGGTGCGTTGTATCAATCTATGGAATTTATGGGAGAGGGTGTAAAAGAGCTTTCCATGGATGACAGATTTACCATTGCAAACATGGCAATCGAAGCCGGTGCCAAAAATGGTATTTTTCCAGTAGATGATTTGACCATTGCTTATACAAAGGAGCATTCCACAAAGCCATATACCATTTATGAAGCAGACCCGGATGCAGAATATGAACGGGAATATACCATTGATTTGTCTGCATTGCGTCCGACCATTTCATTTCCCCATCTTCCTGAAAATACAAAAACAATAGAAGAGGTGGGAGATATCAAAATTGACCAAGTGGTGATTGGTTCCTGCACAAACGGCAGATTTTCTGATATGAAAATAGCCGCCGATATTTTAAGAGGCAAAAAGGTGGCAAAGGGCGTGAGAACCATTATCATTCCTGCCACACAAAAAATATATTTGGATTGTGTCAAGGCAGGCTATGTAGAGGATTTTATCAATGCAGGGGCTATCTTTTCCACACCAACCTGCGGGCCATGTCTTGGAGGACACATGGGCATTATGGCAGCAGGAGAAAGATGTGTTTCTACAACCAACAGAAATTTTGTAGGACGCATGGGTCATGTAGAAAGTGAAGTGTATCTTGCAAGTCCTGCTGTTGCGGCAGCTTCTGCCATTGCAGGAAAAATTGCAAATCCGGAAAATATGGAGGGTTAAAGTATGGAAGCAAAAGGTAGAGTATTTAAATATGGCGATAATGTGGATACAGATGTTATTATACCGGCACGCTATTTAAATGTATCCACCGGAGAAGAATTGGCAAAATATTGTATGATGGATATTGACCCGGATTTTGTAAAAAAAATGCACAAAGGAGATATGATTGTAGCCACCAAAAATTTTGGCTGTGGTTCCTCCAGAGAACACGCACCCCTTGCAATCAAATGTGCCGGTGTTTCCTGTGTCATTGCCAGCACATTTGCAAGAATATTTTATCGCAATGCCATCAATATTGGTATGCCCATATTGGAATGTGAAGAAGCAGCAAATGATATTGAAGACGGCAATGAAGTATCTGTTAATTTTGATACAGGTGTTATCACAAATATAACAAAAAATAAAACCTATCAGGCACAGGCATTTCCTGAATTTATCAAAAAAATTATGAAAGCAGACGGCTTGGTGGAATATACCAAAAAAAGATTAGAAAAATAATTTATGCAAACAGCATAATACAGTGCGGGGAAAAGGTCCACACCTTGTCGTCAAAGGCTCATTTCATGCAAGCCTTTGACGAGTAGACAGAAGTATAAAGTAGAGGCTCCATGGGCTAAAAGCCTTGAAATGCCTGCTTTTTCCCCCGGAAATAAATTCCCATTGGGGATTTCAGTTGGAAAACCCTTCGTTTCCCAACCGCTTTTGTGCCTTTAAAAAAATATAAAAGCTAGCTTTTATACAGTCTGATTTATGCAAACAGCATAATATATTTTATTTTGAAATATCGTTACAACATTTTAAAATATTTTTATGTACTGGATTTTTATAAAAAAGAATATGAAACAGATAAATGGAAGCTCTATTTTAAAGTAGTATCCAGACACACATAAAAGTAATTTTTTTGAAAAGCCAACAAAATGTGAATGCTGTTTTTGTTTGAATGACAGCAAAGCAGTGCAATCAAACCGTTTCAATATAAAAGAAAACGGCTATTTCATTGTGAAGTAGTGTAAAAATCAATGGTATCTTTCTGAAAGAAAGGAGAAAAGTCATGTCACAATTTCAAATTGCTTTAGTATCCGGAGATGGCATTGGTCCGGAGGTAACAGAGCAGGCTATGGCAGTATTAAATAAAATTGGAGAACAGTTTCAACATACATTTTTGTTTCAAAATGTATTGGCAGGGGGCTGTGCCATTGATGCAACAGGAAAATGCCTTCCAGAAGAAACATTGGAATGCTGCAAAAAAGCAGATTCTGTATTGCTGGGAGCAGTGGGAGGACCCAAATGGGACAATGTGCCAAACAACCAAAGACCGGAAAAAGCATTGCTTGGTTTAAGAGAAGGACTGGGATTATATGCAAATCTGCGTCCTGCTACCATACACAAGGCATTGGCTGAGGCTTGTCCTTTAAAGCCGGAAATCACCGCAGACGGATTGGATATATTGATTGTAAGAGAGCTGACAGGCGGCATTTATTTTGGTGAAAGAGGGTACAGAGAAGGAAAGTATGGTAAAGAGGCCTATGACGTGGAAGCTTACAGCGAAATGGAAATCAAAAGAATTGCTAAAAATGCTTTTGAAGTGGCCATGCAGAGAAATAAAAAAGTAACCAGTGTAGACAAAGCCAATGTATTGGAAAGCTCCCGTTTTTGGAGAAAAGTGGTCACAGAAGTGGCAAAGCAGTATCCCCAAGTGGAATTGAACCATATGTATGTAGACAATGCAGCAATGCAGCTGGTGAGAAATCCAAAGCAGTTTGATGTGATTGTTACATCCAATATATTTGGAGATATTCTTTCCGATGAGGCAAGCATGATTACCGGCTCCATTGGCTTGCTGCCTTCTGCCAGTCTGGGAGAAACAGGAGCAGGTATGTATGAGCCTATCCACGGCTCTGCACCAGATATTGCAGGAAAAAATATTGCAAATCCCATTGCAGCAATTCTTTCTGCTGCCATGATGCTCAAATATTCTTTTCAATTGGACAAAGAAGCCCAAGCCATTGAAAATGCAGTTACAGCTGTTTTGGAGCAGGGGTATAGAACGCCGGATATATTCAGTGAGGGTATGAAGCAAGTGGGAACAAAGGAAATGGGAGAATTGATTTGTCATAACATATAATATTGTATAAATATGCACTGCAATTCAAACAATACAAAAAATAAAATGAAAATTGTGAAAAAAATTTCAAAAAATGCTTTACAAATGACAAAAATAGGTGTATCATAAAAAAAATGAATAAAAGTGTTCTTCAGGGCAGGGTGTAATTCCCGATCGGCGGTAAAGTCCGCGAGCGTGCAAACGCAGGAGCAAATGCTCAGGATTTGGTGCAATTCCAAAACCGACAGTAATAGTCTGGATGAAAGAAGAAACCATAAAAATATTGTTATGCATTGTTTTTTGTGTATCATTTTTTCATGTTGTAGTTTGCCCTGAAATACTGTTTGTATTTCAGGGTTTTTTCATGATAATGCAAAAACAGCAGTGTAATAATTGTTTTATTTTTTGTTGTTTTTTTAACAATATCAAAAAGCCCTGTATTTTTAAAAATGCAGTGCTTTTTTTATTTCAGAGGTGATATGATGAAAGAGCATTATATGCAAAGGGCTTTGCAGCTGGCTCAATTAGCAGTGGGACACACTAGTCCAAACCCTATGGTGGGGGCAGTGATTGTCAAACATAATAAAATCATAGGAGAGGGCTATCATCAATACTGTGGAGGGCTTCATGCAGAAAGAAATGCTTTTTTAAACTGCACAGAGGACCCTGCCGAAGGGGATTTATATGTCACATTGGAGCCTTGCTGTCATCATGGCAGAACACCTCCTTGTACAGATATCATTATTGAAAAAAATATAAAAAATGTTTTTATAGGCTCCACAGACCCAAATCCTTTGGTGGCAGGAAAGGGCATTGCCATTTTACAGCAAAAGGGCATTCATGTGGAAACCGGTATATTAAAAGAACAATGTGATGCATTAAATACGGTTTTTTTTCATTACATCAAAACAAAACAGCCTTATGTTGTAATGAAATATGCCATGACTGCCGATGGAAAAATTGCCACTGTCACAGGTGACAGCAAATGGATTACATCAGAAAAAGCCAGAGAGCAGGTACACTATATGAGAAATGCTCTTTCTGCTATTATGGTAGGCATTGGAACGGTTTTAGCAGACAATCCTTTGTTAAACTGTCGCATAGAGGGAGGAAAAAATCCTACCCGCATCATTTGTGACAGTACATTAAAAATTCCCATGGAAAGTCAGATTGTGCAGACAGCAAATGAAATTCCCACCATTGTGGCCTTTGCCAAAAAACAGCCTGAAAAACAGCAAAAATTACAGCAGGCAGGCATACAGCTTTTGTATTTGCCCAATGAATATGGAAAAGTAGATTTAAAAGCATTGATGACAGCATTGGCAAAGCAGGAAATAGACAGTGTTTTGCTGGAGGGAGGAGCAACATTGAATGAATGTGCATTGCAGTCAGGCATTGTGCAAAGAATCGCCCTTTACATTGCCCCCAAAATTTTTGGAGGAAGCCAGTCAAAAACGCCTGTGGGCGGCAGGGGGGTTTTGCTGGCAAGGGATGCTTATCCATTGCATTTTAGAAGCTGTCAAAAAGTGGGGGAAGATATGCTTTTGGAATATGATGTCAAAAAGGCAGGTGAACTGTGATGTTTACAGGAATCATAGAAGAAGTGGGACAGATTTTAAAAATTGAAAAAAATCAAAAATCAGCAAGGCTTTCCATTTCTGCAAAAACAATACTGGAGGATATTCATTTGGGAGACAGCATTGCAGTCAATGGCATTTGTCTGACGGCTTCCTTTATTGCAGATACTTATTTTAGAGCCGATGTTATGGCAGAAACCATGAACAGAAGCAATTTGGGAGCATTGCAAAAGGGAAGCCTTGTCAATTTGGAAAGGGCCATGAAGGCTGACGGCCGTTTTGGGGGACATATTGTTTCTGGCCATGTGGATGGCACAGGAGTCATTTCCTCCTTTGTAAAGGAAGAAAATGCCGTATGGGTTACCATTCAGGCAAAAGAAGGTTTATTAAAATATATTGTGGAAAAAGGTTCTGTTGCCATTGACGGCATCAGCCTAACAGTGGCTTTTGTAGATGAGCGGTGCTTTCAGGTTTCTATCATTCCTCATACTGCCTCAGAAACCATACTTTTGAAAAAAAATGTGGGCGACAAAGTGAATTTAGAGTGTGATGTAATAGGAAAATATGTGGAAAAACTGCTTTTTGTCCAAAAACAGCAGCCAGCCAAAAAAGACATTACATTAGAATTTTTACAAAGCCATGGATTTTAAAGGAGTGAAAAAAATGAGTGAATTTCAATTTCATACCATAGAAGAAGCGTTGGAAGATTTAAAGGCAGGCAAATGCATTGTGGTAGTAGATGATGAAAAAAGAGAAAATGAGGGGGATGTGATTGTAGCAGCAGAATTTGCCACCACAGAGGCAATCAATTTTATGGCCTCCTATGCCAAGGGACTGATTTGTATGCCCATGACACAGGAATTGGCAGCAAAGCTGGATTTTTTCCCTATGGTAAGCAAAAACACAGATAATCATGAAACAGCATTTACTGTTTCGGTAGACCATGTGGATACCACAACGGGCATTTCTGCCTATGAAAGAGGGATTACTGCAACAAAAGCAGTGGAGGAAGCTGCAAAGCCGGAGGATTTTAGAAGACCGGGACATATGTTTCCGCTGGTTGCAAAGCCTATGGGAGTTTTGGAAAGAGAGGGACATACGGAGGCCACTGTGGATTTGATGAAGCTGGCAGGATTAAAGCCTTGCGGGCTTTGCTGTGAAATTATGAGAGATGACGGCTATATGGCAAGACTGCCCTATTTGGTGGAGTTTGCCAAAAAACATCATTTAAAAATTATTACAGTGGCAGATTTGATTTCATATCGCAAAAATCATGAAAAGCTGGTAGAATGTGTTGCAAAAGCAAAAATGCCTACAAGATATGGAGCATTCACCATATATGGCTATATCAATAAATTAAACGGAGAGCATCATGTGGCATTGACTATGGGGGATATTAACGACGGTGAGCCTGTGCTTTGCCGTGTGCATTCAGAATGCTTGACAGGGGACGCCCTTGGCTCTGCCAGATGTGACTGCGGAGAACAATATGATGCGGCCATGAAAAAAATTGCCAATGAGGGCAGAGGTGTATTGCTCTATATGCGTCAGGAAGGCAGAGGAATTGGCTTAATCAATAAAATAAAAGCCTATGCCCTACAAGACCAAGGCTATGATACCATTGAAGCAAACATCAAATTGGGCTTTCCTGCTGATATGAGAGATTATACCATTGGAACACAAATTTTGGCAGATTTGGGTGTGAAAAAAATGCGGCTTATGACAAATAATCCCAAAAAAATAGAAGGCTTGGCACATTATGGATTGGAAATTACAGAGCGTGTGCCTATACAAATGGAATTGGGAAAAGAAGATGCTTTTTATTTAAAAACAAAACAACAAAAAATGGGACATTTATTGGACTATTAAAGAATTCGCCAAACAAATTCACTAAACAGTACAAACCAAATTTTTATACAAAGGCTTGTTGAGCAAAACACAAAAAAGCAAATATTTATATTTTAGCAGGCTTTTCTAACTTTATAATTTACATAAACCCAATGATAAAACAAAGAAAGGATTGAAAAAAATGAAAATATTAGAAGGAAATCTGGTAGCAAATGATATCAAGGTGGCTATTGTAGCAAGCAGATTTAATGAATTTATTGTATCCAAGCTGATTAGCGGAGCCGTAGACGGATTAAAGCGTCATAATGTAGATGCGGATGATATTGTGCTGGCATGGGTTCCGGGAGCATTTGAAATCCCCCTCATTGCTTCCAAAATGGCCCAGTCTGGAAAATATGATGCTGTCATTTGCTTGGGAGCAGTCATTCGGGGAGCCACCTCTCATTATGACTATGTTTGCAGTGAGGTTTCAAAGGGAATTGCCCATGTTTCACTGCAAACAGGAGTGCCTGTATTGTTTGGCATTTTGACAACAGATTCTATTGAGCAGGCCATTGAAAGAGCAGGCACAAAGGCAGGCAATAAAGGATATGATTGTGCTGTATCTGCCATAGAAATGGTAAATTTAAGCAAATCCATATAATTTTTTGATATGATATTAAAAGGGGCTGTTGCAAAATGGCCCTTTTAATATCATGGTGTACAAAGCCGGTTGCCTTTTGAGCAAATTCCACTCAGAAAACAGCCGGCTTTTTATTATTTGGAAGCTTTCTTTGTGCAAGCTGCTGCAATTTCATTTTGCCACACCTCCTTTTTTGTGTAAATAAAACCACCTGTTAGCGGCATGGTTCCATAAAGCCCTTTGGCATTGATGCAGAAAAATGCCTTTTTACCGTCATAAAATCGGGCTTTGCCAGTTGCAAAAGCATAGTAAAAAAAAGGGCAATGAGAGAAATAGGAATACAAATTATATGCACAAAAAAAGCGTATCATGATAAAAGCGGAGATATGCCCCAACCACATACATATGCCGGTGAAAATATCTCCTAAAATAAGCATATCAATTTTTAGGAAAAAGAGCAGGATATGAGGTGCATATTTAGATATACTGGTGCAGATGTTATTTGCAGAGAAGTAAAAAATGCAAAAAGAATATAAAATCAATGAAAGAGATACTAACTGGGAGAAGGATTCATACTAAAACAGTAAGCTTTTTTCACAACAGCAGATAACAAAAAAAGCTAGCAGATTGCTTCATCATACAAGCCCATGAAGCTATGCTTGTATGGGGCAAACCCCTTGTTGCTTTTTTACATCAAAAATCACTGTGTTTTATATATGGATAAAAATTAGCTTTTCTGTACAATATCCTAGTATAAAAATAGAAATTCTGTGTCAGTCATTGACATTTTATACAATTTGCACTATCATAGATATTAATATTATAATCATAATTTTCAAAATGATAAAATTTTTAAATAAATAGGGGGTATTTTATGAACATTTTTGATATTTTAGGACCGGTTATGGTCGGCCCCTCCAGCTCTCATACAGCAGGAGCAACCAGAATTGGACTGACTGCAAGAAAGCTGTTGGCAGAAAAGCCTGTAAAGGCAAATATTTTTTTGCATGGCTCCTTTGCAGCAACGGGAGTAGGCCATGGTACAGATAAGGCATTGGTGGCAGGGATATTGGGTATGCAGCCGGATGATATGAGAATACCACACAGCTTTGATGTGGCAAAGGAGGAAGGACTTGCCTTTTCCATACAAAACAAGGATTTGAAGGAGGCCCATCCCAACACAGCCCTCATTGAAATGGAGGGAGAAAATGGCAGAACATTAAAAATACAGGCCTCTTCACTGGGCGGCGGCAGAATTATGATTAATAAAATTGATGATATTGATGTCAATTTCAGCGGAGAATATAATACACTCATTATACATAATGTTGACCAACCTGGCCATGTGGCAGAGGTCACTTCTCTTTTGGCCCATAAGGGTGTCAACATTGCCAATATGCATTTGTACCGTGACAGAAGGGGCGGCTATGCCTGTATGGTAATTGAAATTGACCAGCAAATGCCTCAATCTGCATTGGATTGGCTCAAACGGGTGGAAGGAATCATAAAAGTGACTTATTTTAATAGAGAGGTGGCATAAAATGTCTTATCACGCAATCAAGGAATGGATCGCAATGTCAGAGGAAAAGAACATCCCTTTGTGGGAAGTGGTTTTGCAGGATGATATGGCAGAAAGAGATGTATCCAGAGAAGAATCCATACAGGAAATGGAAAATATATGGAAAGCAATGCTTTTGTCAGCAGAGCAGTATGACGGTTCTTTGCGTTCCAACAGCGGACTGGTGGGAACAGACGGAAAAAAGCTGGAGGAATATGGCAAAAAAGGGGATACTCTTTGTGGAGATTTCATCAATAAAGTAATGACACAGGCAGTGCAGGTCAGTGAGTCAAATGCTTGTATGAAAAGAATTGTGGCGGCGCCTACAGCAGGCTCCTGCGGCATTATGCCGGCTGTGTTTGTCACATTGCTGAAAGAAAATAAAGCGACAGAAAAACAGATTATTGAAGCATTATACATCGCCTCAGGCATTGGCAAGGTGGTGGCAGAAAGAGCCTCCATTGCAGGAGCTTCAGGCGGCTGTCAGGCAGAAGTAGGCACAGCATCCGCCATGACAGCAGGAGGCTTGGCGGCCATCAAAGGGGGAACACCAAAGCAAGTGGGAGATGCAGCAGCCATTGCTTTAAAAAATCTTTTGGGGCTGGCCTGTGACCCTGTTGCAGGCTTGGTAGAGGTACCTTGTGTAAAAAGAAATGTCATTGGAGCAGTCAATGCAGTAGCAGCGGCAGACATGGTTTTGGCAGGCATTGAAAGTGTCATTCCGCCCGATGACGTTATTGACGCCATGGGACAAATTGGAAGAGAAATGTCTTATAAAATAAAAGAAACGGCAATGGGCGGTTTGGCGGCAACACCCACAGGCCAAGCCATTGCAGAAAGAGTTTTGCAAAAATAAATGTTTTGTAAGCAGTTATAAAAATACTTCTGTTTTTTCAATCAAGCATTTGCTGTACATAAAAAATTTCAGGGGCTGCGGCAAAATGAAATTGCAGCAGCTTGCACAAAGAAAGTTTTTAGATAATAAGTTTCCAGATAATAAAAAACCGGCTGTTTTCTGAGTGGAATTTACTCAAAAGGCAACCGGTTTTTGTACGCTATGCTTTGGTTGTTTTAGATAGGATACAATCTAGTTTTGATGCCACTAGAGATTGGAAAGTGCATTCCCCACAGTAGGGCTTCAAAGCATTTGCATCTATGAAGTTTTCTGTTTCAAGCACTGCTTTTTTCATATATGGAGCGGCTGCTGTAAAAACAGTCTGTTTTCGGCCATATCATACCATTGCTCAATCATATCACCCTATGGAATAAAGCCTTGTCTGTTTGCAATGCATCATAAAAGGGGGCTACTAATAATCCCCCTTTGAAATAAAAAGATTCTGTTACTTCAATAGGAAATAGAAATCCATACCGCATTGGTTTTACAGCCAAAACCAGTTCTTTGCATTTCTTCTCTCATTTTTAAAGTACCTCTCTGAATTGAGAAGCATTTGCAATATCTCTAATTTCCTTTGCCGCCTTCTTTCAAAAACAACAACACCAATTTCTTTGTGCTGTTTTGAAACAGTATGCCATATCATTTTTCATATTCATGTAACACATCCAATAAAAATATAGCTAGGGAATGTTTTTATAATCCTCCGTTTTTGTAGAAAGCTTCTTTTTTTCCAATGCTTTGTTGACTGCCTGAGAAATCAAATGGTATGCCACTGCAAAAAACGGTACGCCTATAATCATGCCAAAAAAGCCCATCAGTCCTCCAAAAAGGAGTATGGAAAACAACACCCAAAAGCTGCTGAGGCCTGTGGAATCTCCCAATATTTTGGGGCCTAAAATATTGCCGTCAAACTGCTGTAATATAAATATAAATATAATAAAATACAAGCTTTGTATGGGCGAAACAATCAAAAGCAAAAAGAAGCTGGGAATGGCACCAATAAAAGGGCCAAAAAATGGTATTACATTTGTAACGCCCACAATGACGCTGATTAACATGGTGTAGGGCATTTTCATCAGTGTCAGGCAAATGTAGCAAAGGATTCCGATAATCAAGGAATCAATCAGCTTTCCAATGATAAATCCACCAAAAACCTGATGCACAAACCGGATTTCGTAAATAACGGCACTGCCCAGATTTTCGTTGCATATGCTGTATATTATTTTTTTTGCCTGTGTGGCAAATTTGGTTTTGCAGTTTAATACATATACTGCCACAATGATGCCAATCAAAAAATTTTTCAAAAAATTCAATACTTTAAAAACACCTGTGGAAAGATTTGTCACAAATGTCTGCATACTGGGCAAAAGGGACATTTCCAGCCATGTTTCAAAATATTTGCTGCCCTCGTCGAAATATTGGCGAAATGTTTCCTGTGCCTGTATGTTGTTTTCAAAAATGGTTTCCAGCCATTTGGATACCTTTGTTACACTTTGGGGAATCAAATCAATGATGCCCAAAATGCTTTTATAAACCTGAGGAAATACCATCCAAAAAAAGCCTGTCAAAACAGCAAACATGAAAAGCAGTGTGATTGTGGTGCTGAGTGTTTTTGCCAATGCGGTTCCTCGTTTTTTGGAAACCCTTTCAATCATAAAGGGTTCTATTTTTTTTAAAAATTTATTGTAAATAGGCGTCAAAAGATATGCCAGCACCAATCCATAGCTGATTGGTGCCAATATGTTTAAAACCGTTTGGGCCCCTTTCAGCACAGTGTCTAGCTTAAAAAGAAAAAAGAAAAATAGTATGGCTGCGGCAATGGCGCCAAATAATGTAATACTTGTGAAAATATATTTTTTTCGCTGGTCCTTGTCCAAATACTTCACCTCATTTTATTCTGTTTTGATTGTATTCCGGCTGTTTTATTTTACCAAAAGCAAGAAAGATATGCAATGCAATCCAAAGAAAACATACACAATATATATAGAGTCTGGGAATTTTTTTCAAATCCCAGACTGTTTTTTATATTATTTTTTTAAATAATATGTAACAAAAAAATAAAAATCCTCCATAGCCTGTCTGTAAACAGCTTCTGTCAATACAATGATATATTGTGTTTCCAGCTCTTCATAGGACCAAAAGGCAGTGCAGTCCTGTAATTGCTTTGCCACAGCCGATTTTGCCTCTACCAATTCTTTGCAAAGGGGATTTTGCTGGCGAATGGTATGGATTTTTTCTGCGATGTATTCATGTATAAACGATTCCAGCTTTTGTTGAAACATATTTTCTTCTTTCACAATATCAATTCCCTTCCTAGCGTTTTATTTCCATATAACTACTGTGAACAAAAAAATCCTCCTTTCCTTTATGATATAGAAAAAATCCTTCACCTCCTTTCCATTTTTTGCTCTAAAGGGATTGACTGCAATGATTTTTTGACTGTTGGCAGACTGCAATGGCTTTTATTTTGTAAAAAACATACAATGCTTTTCCTGACTGCCTTTTTTCATAAAATACAAAAAATAGGTGCACATAAAAGAAAGGACCTTGCACCATAACCTCTGGTTATTTTTGCAAAAGTCCTTTTTGAAATGATATATTTTATTTTTTGGATTTGATTTCTACACGAGGTTTCATAAACTTGAGCAAATCTAAAACAAATGTGATTTCTTCATCTGTGTAGTTATATAGATAGGTATTTAAAATATCCAAAGAATTTGCTGCTGTTTTTTTGCCGGTGCATTGGGGTCTTCTATGCCTTTAATTAAATAATCCGTAGAAACTTGAAAAATTTCTGAAAGACGGCACAATTTTTCCAAGCTGATACCACTTGTTCCCCGTTCTACCAATCCAATAAAAGAAGGAGAAACATCTAAAAGCTCACAAAGTCGTTCTATGGTCAATTTATTTTTGATTCTTTCATTTCGTATTCTTTTGCCCAGCTCTTGTTGACTAAATGCCATCTTTTTCACCTGCCTTAAAATTAGTTTATTAAAAAAGCGGCTTTTTCGCCATATAGTAACACAAATAAAAAAAATAATAGTTTTACTATTAAGTTTTAAAATAGTGTGACGATATATAAAATAGACAGACAAAAGAATTACTATACTTTTTAAAAATAGTAATACTTTTTTTTACACATAAACAATAGTGTGACTATTAAAAAAAACACAAGGAGGAGTTTATATGCTTTCGTTGGGAAGGAATCCAGGAGAATACATAGTCATAGGAGGCAACATCATTGTGGAGGTTGTAGAAATAGACGGCTGTCTGCGCTTGGCCATTGATGCACCAAAGCACATCAGTATTGAGCGGGGAGAAAATTATGAAAAAAAACACCCTGTGCCGGAGTGCATTCAAAGAACAAAAAAATTGAAAAAAGCCAAGTGATTGCTTTGTTTTTGGTTTTTGTGGGAGGAAGGGCCCCTTCTCATAAAAATTGAAATAAATCATCAAAAGTAATAATCAGAGGGGAAAGGACGCCCCTGACAGTATTCAAGGAGGTTTTTTTATGATTATTCAACATAATATTTCTGCATTAAATTCTTACAACCAATTAAGCGGCAACAACAATGCATTGGCAAAAAATTTACAAAAGCTTTCTTCCGGTTATAAAATCAACAGTGCGGCAGACAATGCAGCCGGTTTGGCAATTTCCGAAAAAATGAGAGCGCAAATTACAGGCTTGGAAACAGCACAGCAAAATGCCCAAGACGGTATTTCATTGGTGCAGACTGGTGAAGGTGCTTTGACAGAAGTACACGCCATGTTAAACAGAATGGTAGAGCTGGCAACACAAGCTTCCAATGGTACCTATTCTGATGCAGACAGACAAAAATTGCAGGATGAAATCATAGAACTGCAGGATGAAATCGACAGAATCGCCGATTCCACCAATTTCAACGGCATCAATCTTTTAGACGGTTCTTTGGCTGATTCCACAGCCACAACAGGGGAAAAACAGCTTGTAAGTGTAGAGGGCAATATGAATGCCGCTACATTTGACAGCAGTTTGCAGGATGCGCAGGCAAAACAGACTGTTTTTTCTGATGGTACTGGTAATGTATTGACCAAAAACGACAGATTGGACGCTTATGAAATTTCATTTAGAAACAGCGCAGGAGAAACAAAAACAATTACATTGGCAGAAGGTGCAGTCGGAGATATTGCTAACGTGGCAGGCTTGGCAGCAGCATTAAGCAGCGGTACAGGATTAAATCTGACAAATGTAAATAATGACCCTAATGATTTGGCTGAATTTAGAGAGCTTTTTAACATCACATCCACCACAGCAGCAGGTACTGGTGGTAATGAAAATGGTATTGTGATTACTGCAAAGGATGCTGCCAGCGGTGCTGAGCTTTTAGGCTTCAAAACAGCCACAGGAGCAGATGTTACCACAGCAGTGAACAATTTGGCAACAGCAGGCGGTGTGGCAGAAGACGTGACAACACAGCAGGCAGAAGCAGCCGGATATCACATTGATTTAAGCACAACTGATACAACTGGTGCCGGTACAGACATTGCAGATGGCGACACAGTTACCATTGGCGGAAAAACATATGAATTTGTTTCTGCAGGTGGTACAGCTTCCACAGGCAACATTGCCATCAATAGAGGTACAACAGATGGTACAGCGGCACAGGCATTGGCTGCACAGTTGAAAAAAGACGGATTTGATGTAGAAATCAGCAAAAACGATGCTACAAAATTGATATTCAAAAACTTAGACCAAATGAAAGAAAACCAAGCAGGGGACCAGGTTTCCGCATCCTCCACCGATTTGGTTATCAGCGACCAAAAAGCAGTGGCACAGCAAGCAACACTCACTGTTGCAACAGGTAGCGGCAACCAGGAAAAATTGACATTCCATTACAAAGATGAAAACGGACAGGCGCAAAAAATTGAATTGTCCTATATATCTAATACAAATGCAACACTCAATGCTGGAGCAATTGCAGCAGCATTGAAAAACAATGCTGACATCGTGAAAAACTTTGATGTTGTAGACAATCAGGACGGTACTATCTCCCTTACAGCAAGAGGAAAAGGTGCAAGTGCTGTTACATTTGCAGGCATTGAAACAACAGATGCAACAGGTACTATTTCTGCAACAACCGTAGCGGGAAAAGATGATGGTAAAACATTGGCTGTAAAAGACGGCGTTGCAAATCTGAAAAGCGGAGATACCATCACAATCAATGGCAAAACATATGAATTTAGTGATGACAATTCTCAGCCAGTGGGCAGAGGCAATGTAAGAATCAGTCTGGGTGCCAATATTACAGATACATTGGAAAATCTTTCCAAACAGCTGACAGCAGATGGCATCAAACACAGCTTTGACAGCACAAATAATATATTAACATTTGCTGACAAAGATGGCTCTTACACAGGAGACGGCGGTTTGCAGCTTCAAATCGGCGATACAGCAGATACTTTTAACCAACTGAAGGTAAGCGTTCAAGACTGCCATGCACAGGCATTGGATGTAGCTGACATAGATGTTACAACAGTAGATAGTGCGGCAGCAGGTATTGATAAAATCAAAGCTGCTATTGACACTGTTTCCAGAGTAAGAGCAAAGCTGGGTGCTACACAAAACAGACTTGACCATACATTGAACAACTTGGAAACAACCACAACCAACTTGACAGAAGCAGAAAGCCGTATCAGAGATACAGACATGGCACAAGAAATGATGGATTACACAAAGAACAACATATTGCTGCAATCCTCTCAAGCTATGCTGGCGCAGGCAAACCAAGTGCCACAGGGTGTGCTTCAGTTATTACAATAATTGGGTTCCGACAGTTTGGTAGAACCATTTATACTATCAAACATTCTCTTTATAGAAAAAGACTGGCATTTGCCAGTCTTTTCTTTCTGTTATAACAGAAAGAAAAAGACATTGTTATCAATATATTGTAAAATTGCTGTTTTCAAAAAATGTATCTTTTTCAATACAGGAGGCTAATATGAGTGAAAAAAGAATTGTTTTCAAACCCGGCTTTTATGACGATTTTCATTGCATAGGAAGTCGGTGCCGCAATCACTGCTGTCATGACTGGAATGTGAAAATCACAAAACAAGAATTTAAAAATATAAAACGTCATATACAGTCAGAAGAATTAAAAAATATTTTTGCCCATGGATTTTCTGCACAGCACCACACAAGTATGCAAAAAACAAGAACATATCAAATCAAACAAGACGAATATGGCAACTGTCTTTTTTTGGATGAAAAGGGGCTTTGCCGTATCCACAAGGAATGCGGTGAGGCTCTGCTGGCACAGGTTTGTAAAAACTTTCCAAAAAGGGCCACACTTTATTATATGCAAAAGGCAAATTATGCCCTCTCATTAGGATGTGAAGAGGTAGTTCGTCTGCTTTTTTTGCAAAAAGACGGCTTTTTTATAAAAGCTTGTCAACAGCAGGCAGACAAAAAAATGGTGTGTGATATTTTTGATGACAATAAAGCCAAACAGTTTCCTTCTGTTGTTTATTTTTATGATATGAAAATGCTGTTTTTGGGCATATTGCAAAACAGACAATACACTTTGTCAGAAAGAATGGTTTTGCTGGCAATGGCATTGCAAAAAATAGAAAAAGAGCAGCATTTAGAAAATATACCTGCATTTGTAAACCATTTTTTGAACAATATGAATCAAGCTGAATATCAAAAAATGTATAGGGATTTTTTTAAAAAAGTAAAAAAAGACAGCAAAGTGAATATACAGCATATGATGGCCTATTTGGATATTTTGTCAAATCATAAAGGGACCTGGGGGCAGATATGGGAAGAAATTATGCCACAGAAAAGCAACCACAACAAAACACAACATGACAAAAACAAAGCAATGGATATAGATAAAGCAGCATATGAAAATGCCAAAAAGGAATTTGAACAATATCTGCAAAAAAACCCCCATTTTTTGGAAAATATTATGGTTTCTGTTGCTTGGTACAATGAATATCCTTATATTTCCGGCTTTTCTCTTTGGGAGAGCTATTGTCTTTTTGCTGTTGTTTACAGCATTTATCATTTTGTACTTACACTGTATTGTCAAAAACAAAAAACACAGGAGCAAATCATTGACTGTATTGTGGTGCTTTCCAGAATTTTGACTCATAGCAGACAGGTGTGGGAAAAAATGTATGAAATATTCAAACAAAACAACACATTGGCTCATATGGCTGTATGGCTATTGTGGTTTTAAAATGCTTTTGACATGGTGATATGATTTTGAGAGGTATATGGCATTCTTGGATGGTGGAAGAGGGATATTACCTCTTTTTTTGTGAAAAAATTACTTTCTCTAAAGCTGTTTGATTTTTTATTTTTGGATATACTAATTTTTGCAATGATAGATATTTTTTTTATGACAGAAAGGATTGTACCATGGCAAAATTTATAGTAGGAACAAGCAAGGGGCTGAAAGGGAATGTAGCCATCAGTGGCTCTAAAAATGCCATATTGCCTATATTAGCAGCCACACTGCTGACAGAGGAAGAATGTGTTATAAAATCTGTTCCTGTGCTTTCTGATGTAACAGCACTTTGCAGTATGCTTTCGGATATGGGTATAGACATTGTATTTCAAAAAGAGCAGGAAGCCATATGGATAAAAGCAAAAAATATATTAAAAACAGAAGCAGATTATGAAAAAGCAGGAAAATTAAGAGGCTCCTTTCTCATTATGGGGCCTTTGCTGGCAAGGTGCAAGGAGGCAAACATTCCATTGCCGGGAGGCTGTCCCATTGGCAGCAGGCCTGTGGATTTGCATTTGAAGGGATTTTCCGCCTTGGGGGCAAAAACACAGCAGGCCCATGGCTCCATACACATTACTGCAAAACAGCTCAAGGGAGATAAAATTTATTTGGACTTTCCCAGTGTAGGTGCAACAGAAAATATTATGATGGCGGCTGTATTGGCAAAGGGGGTTACAACCATTGTCAATGCGGCGGCAGAGCCGGAAATCATTGACTTGGCTGTTTTTTTAAAAAAAATGGGCGCCGATATTTCAGGAGAGGGTACGGACACCATTACCATTACAGGAGTCAAAAAGCTTCATGGAGCAGAACATACTGTCATGCCTGACAGAATTGAGGCAGGGACATTTATGATTGCCGCCGCTATTACAAAAGGAGATATCATGATAGAAAATGTAGTAGAAAGGGATTTAAAGCCCATATTGGCAAAGCTTTCAGAGGCCAATGTGAAAACAGAAAAAATAGCAGAAAAAACATTAAGGGTATATACCACAGCAAAATTACAGCCTATTAGCTTAAAAACAATGCCTTTTCCCGGATTTCCCACAGATATGCAAGCACCCTTTATGAGCCTGCTTTCTGTGATAAAAGGCACCAGTGTCATCACAGAAACGGTGTTTGAAAATAGATTTCTCCACGCAGGAGAGCTGCAAAGAATGGGGGCAAAAATCAACATCGAAAGCAGAAGTGCCATTATTGAAGGGGTAGAAAAATTGACAGGAACACAGGTGAAGGCCACAGATTTGAGAGCGGGGGCAGGGCTGATACTGTCTGCATTGGCGGCAGAAGGGAAGACAGAAATCAGCGATATATATCACATTGAAAGAGGATATTATCATATTGAAAAAAAGCTGAAAAAATTAGGAGCAGATATTTGTAAAGTGCAATAGCATTCAAACAGCCCTTTTGGAAAGGCAGGGCTGCTGATATTAAAAGGAATAGGAATCATAAATAATAAATGATATTTTGTATTATAAAAGAAATACTTCAAAACAATAGTATAAGAAACAAACCCCCAATTTAATATGCTTCCCTTCAAAAAGGAATTTTAAAGCAAATAATATGCTGTAAAATAAAAAGGCATGACAAAATAGATTGTTAAAATAGGAAATAAGGAAGGCTTTTGCATTTCTTCAGATGGTAAAAAGGTCCACACACTGTGGTCAAATTCTCATTTCCTGCAAGCCTTTGAAAAGTAGACAGAAGTATAAAGCAGAGGTTTCATGGGCTGAGAGCCTTGAAACGCCTGCTTTTCCTGGTGGGAAATAAATTCCCCCTGGGGATTTTGGTTGGAAAGCCCTTCGTTTTCCAACCCTTTCTGCGGGCTTGAGAAAATATAAAATCTAGTCAAGGCTTTTGCCTTTCTTTTATATTTGTGGGAATGCTGTCTATACATTTTTTGTACTGCCTTTTTACAAAGGCTATGATATATGATTATCTATATTTTTTAAAAGACATTGTATATTATGGAAATAATGTGATATAAAATCAGTATTGCTTACATGAGAGGAGGCATTGGAAAGAAGCCTTGTGAAAGCCATTGTGATACATGGGAAGTGATTAAGTAAGGAAATTTTTTGTTTGGTTTTAAAAAAATGACAATTTACTTCATATTTTTTATAAATCAAAATAAGAAAACGCTGAAAGACCCGCATTACAGGTTTTTCAGCGTTTTCTAAAAAAAGATTTTTATAAAATCACACTATAAATCATAAGGGGTATTTGAAATACCGGCTCAAATGATATCAAAATGGATTATTACATTATTTTAAAAATAGAAATGTATGCAATCCCTGTATTAGTAATACTTATTTTAGAAGGCTTCCACCTCAAAAACACTCTGTTTCTGCCTGATTGGCAAAGGCTTGTATGAAATGTGTGTCAGACACATTCAGCCAATATCATTTAAAACACCGGCTGACTGCCATAATACCCATTTCAGCCCTTTAGATAAGCTTTTTTCTAAAGTCGGAGCGAAAAAATCAGTCCAAATGAAGTGTATCTAACATACCTGAAACAGAATCAATTTGCTGCAATATATCCTTATGTCTTTCTTCAAAAAGCAGGGATTTATTATAATGATAATATTTTTCCGAGCCATTTTCATTGATAAACTGCACACTGTATGGATTGCTTGTCAGCTCTGTAATAAATATAACAATTTCCTGATTTTCCCCAAATGCCTGCTCTAAAAACAAAAAGGCATTGTTTAAATATTCTGATGTTTCTTCTATTTTTTCTTTTCTTTGGGTCACAGAAGCAGAAAAGCTTTCTTTTATACTTTCAAAGCCAATCAAGCCATTTTGTATATTTTTTTCATTTATATTTTTTTGATACTGCTCCAGTGCCTCCAAAAGCAGCATACGGCTTTGTATTTCCAAAGGCTCCAAAAGATTTGCTGTTTTTTGCTGTTGCAAAAGCTGTGTCTGTTCTTTTATAGCTTGCAGCAATATTTCATTGCAGGAGGCCTCTTCAGACAAAAAAAGCGGTTTCATTTGTGTCAAAACACCATGCAGTGCAGTGACAAATAAATCCATGCTATATACCTGTTTAAAGTTTTCTCCCAAACGGCTTAAAAGCAGGCCCATTACACTCAGCTTTTCATCAAATGAGGCAGAGGAAAGCTTTTTCAGTGCATTTTTGGAAATATGCCCCTGTAATATTTCCTCCACATGATAATCATTTTGATATTTGTAATATAAATCCAGATAGTTGGCAAAATCCTTTGCAATGGCTCTATGCTGTACATATTGATAGATGACGCCTTCATTTACGGCAATATCCAGCTCCTCATAGGCCTCCATCATGCGGGATAAATCCTCCCAGCCCCTTGCTGTCACAAAGTGCTTTCCATCCACTGTGGTTTCTACAACATAAAAATGGTCTTTTTTGATTTCTAAATAGGATAAAATGGCACCGTGAATGGATTGCTTATAGGCATATTCCTTCCAAATGGTAAAATCCTCAATGACTTCTATTTTTTTCACTCTGTCCAGTGTAACAATATCAAATTCTCTTACAGATTTGTTGTATTCCGGCGGATTGCCTGCTGCTGCAATGAGCCAGCCCTCAGGCACCTGATGGGTACCGAATGTTTTGTTTTGTAAAAACTGAAGCATGGCAGGGGCAAGTGTTTCAGAAACACAGTTGATTTCATCAATAAAAAGAATGCCCTCTGATAATCCTGTGCTTTCTATTTTTTCATATACAGAGGCAATGATTTCGCTCATGGTATATTCTGTTACAGAATATTCTTTTCCTCCATATATTTTTTGGCGTATAAAGGGCAGACCAATGGCACTTTGTCTGGTGTGGTGTGTAATGGTGTAGGCAACAATGCCTATGCCGCATTCTCTTGCAATCTGCTCCATAATGGCTGTTTTGCCAATGCCGGGAGCCCCTATGAGCAAAACAGGCCTTTGTCGTACAATGGGTATTTTGTAATTACCATAGCTGTCCTTTTGCAAATAGGCCTTTATGGTATTTTTGATTTCTTCCTTTGCTTGTTTAATATTCATTTTTCTGCCTCCTTTATTTGCAGGTCCTCCGGTGTCAATATCACTTTCATAGCCCAGGGAGGAACTGTGACGGTTCTGTCTCCCTGTGTCATAAATACAAATGCTGTGTCATAGGCAGGGCGTTTTTTAGGAAATGTGCCATAGCCGTCTGTAAAATAAATAAGCCCTTTTAAATTTTTAAATTTTTTTTCCTCTATCAGCTTGTCCACATAGGCAAAAACAGGACGAAAATCAGTGCCTCCTGCGCCTTTTACTGCAAAGCTTTCCATATATTTTTGTAATTGCAAATAGTCTGTGATGAGGGTGTCAGACTGTATGTCTGCATCACATTGCACTATGTGTATTTGAAATTTTTGAAAAAAGCTTTCCTTACTTTGTAATATATTGTAGGTTTCCTCCAAAAATCCCTTTATCATACCATCAGAGCAGGATTCGGAGGTATCAATGGCAATGACAAGCTCTTCTATTTTTTCCACCTCTTTATATTCCAATGCTTCAATCAAAGGCATATTGCCATACATATGAAGTCCATAGGTATAAAATACGGTATCAAAGGCATCTTCGTCCAGCTGTATTTCTTCCTTTAGTGTGACAAATTTTTCTAAAAAACGGCGGTAATCATATCTCTGCCTGTTTTCCACTTTCAAATGGGAGAGCAAATCTCCTGCCTCTTGTCCCATATCTTTTTGAAATGTTTCCAAATTTGTTTTCATTTTTTCGCTGATATCCTGCCATTTTTGCAAAAGCTGCTGCTGTTTTGCACTGTTTTGCTCCGGTGTGTTTTGCTGAGACTGCTGTGGATTGTTTTGTGGATTTTCATTTTCTCCATCCTCATCGCTTTGCCAAAGGCTGTGGTCATCCACCCAAAATTCCTTTCTCAATTTCAATAGCTGCAATTCAGAAACAGACATGGACAAAAGCTGTATATAAATGCCTTCTGCTGTAAATACATTTAATTTTTTGCCCATAAGGGCATAGGTTTCTTCTCGCATATCAGACACTGTCATGCGCAGTGCAGGCACCTGCAAACGGTCTATCATAGATTCCACAGCAATGTCACAGGCCAAATTCCAATAATCCTCTTTTCTTTTGTTTCTATGAAACATATGGCGAAATACACAGTGCAAAAGCATATGCATATAGGCTCTGTTTACCAATATGGCATCATTTTGATAAAGCTGTGTTAAATAACGGGGATTGAATAATATTTTACTGCCGTCTGTGCCAACATATAATGTGGACAAATTCATTTCATATTCCAGTCCGCTCAATGCAATGTCCAAAAAGCGCATGGATAGATAAAGCTCATTTCGGGAGGACTGCAATATATTTTTGCCAATGGCAATCAGCTGTTGTTTTAAATCATTCATAATATATCACCTCTGAATGAAATTATGTTATAGCTCAAATGTTTTTTGAGAGAGTCCAAATTTTTTTCTTTTATAATCCAACAAAAAACCGGTGGCCTCTATATTTTTTTCTTTTGTGGCAATGGCAATGACAGCATCCATATTTTCTGCTGTAAAAAGCCCCTCTGTGTTGGCCAAAAAAGAAAGCATATTTCTGTTTTTTAAATAGATTTTTACTGCAAATAATATATTTTCCTTTAAAAATGATTTGTATTCCAATTCATTTTTTTGTCTTAATTTATAGGGATACTGCAAACGGTTGAGGGCAATTTCCAATGCCATTGCTTTGCTTTCTTCTCTTTGCGCCATGGAAAACAAATCATCATATCTGTAAAAATCAATGCCGGAATTGTGTATACATTGGTGGTATAAATAGCCGGAGCCATAATTCATTTGTTTAAACTGTCTTGCAGGATAGTTTTCCATATATTCATATTCAAAGTCAGGAAACAACAGCTTTGCATTTGTGCAGCCCCTTTGCTCCTTTGGCATATGGTCAATGGTCAGCTCCACCTCCTGCTCCAAATCTGCAAAAACATCTAAAAATGCAGTGTTGCCTTCCAAAGCCACTTTTTTTAATTTTTTGCAGTTTTTAAAAACGCCTATCCCCACAGAAACGCCCTCAGGCAGTTTGATTTCCAAAAGAGAGGCATCGTTATAAAATACATAGTTTCCCAGTGCTTTGAGACAGGTGGGCAAAATAATCTGTTCCAGCTTCACACAGCAGTGAAAGGCATATTGCTCTATTTTTGCAACAGCTTCAGGAATTTTGATTTCTTTTAGTGAAATGCAGTGGGCAAAGCATTCCTCTGCTATTACAGCTATTTGGCTGGGCAGGTCTATTTGTGTCAGTGCAGTACAGCTGTAAAAGGCGGCCTTTTCAATTTGTGTAATGGTATCAGGCAGTACAATTTTTTGCAGATAGCCTTTTTTTTCCATTACCATGTTTTGCTGCCATGGTATGCATTGGTATTGCTCTTTTGTATAAAAGCTTTCCTCCGTCTGCTCTATGCAGGGAAGGGATTGCTCCGAAAAGGCATAGGCTGCAATTTTTGTAACAGGCAGTCCTTCTATACTGTCCGGCAACACCAGTGTGCCTCCGCCGCCATAGCCCATAATGACAATATGATTTTGTTCTTTTTTATAATAAATGGTTTGGTTCAATTTTTTCCCTTCTTTACAATGTTATGATGTTTATCATACCACAATATGGCTTCAGAGAACAATTTTTTTTTGTACAAAAAACACAGCCAAACAATTTTTGTTTGACTGTGTTTTTAAAAACGTATTTTGTTACAATGCCTCCGAGCCTCTTTCTCCTGTACGGATGCGTATCACTTCACTGACATCGTATACATAGATTCTGCCGTCGCCATGGTTTCCTGTACGGGCAAGGTCCATTACAATTTGTATGATAGCACCAACCTGCTCATCTCTTACGACCATTTCCAGCTTCATTTTTTGTACTGTCTGAAAGGTGTATTCTTTGCCTCTGTATTTTTGTATATATCCCTCGTCCTGGCCATAGCCGGCAATGTTAGAGAGCATAATGCCTGTGGCGCCCATTTCATAAAGCTTCTTTTTTACGGCGTCTACCTTTTCACGGCGAATGATGATTTCTATTTTTTTCATGCATCATATCCTCCGTCCTGTATTGGTGTATTTTGGCTGTTTTTATTTTTTTTCTTTGGTTTTACATTTACTTTTAAATCCGGTATTTTAATGGCAGAATTAAAATGTTCATAATCCTCTTTATCATGGTCGCCGCCGGCAAAGTCATTTTTAGGGTGATTTCTTCTAAATTTGTCACGGAAGTTTGTAACACCCAAATATAACACAGGAATTAACACAAGTGTTACCATAGTGGATATGGTCATACCAAATATGATGGTGATTGCCAAAGGCTTTTGGGTTTCCATACCTTCTCCCACACCCAATGCCATAGGCAGCATACCAATGATGGTGGTTAATGTGGTCATTAGGATAGGGCGCAGACGGTTTGGACCTGCCTCTACCAATGCATCATAGCAGGACATACCTCTTTCTCTCAGCTGATTGGTATAATCCACCAATACAATGGCGTTGTTTACAACCATACCTACCAGCATGATAAATCCCATAAAGGAATTGACTGTAATGGTGTTTCCTGTAATAAGCAATCCAAATACACCGCCGGTCAATGCCAAAGGCATGGCAAACATAACGATACCCGGATAGATTAAGGATTCAAACTGAGAAGCCATAATCATATAAATCAATAGGATAGCCACCACCAAAGCCACTGCCAAGCTGGAAAATGCTTTTACCATTTCTTCTGTGGTGCCGCCATAGGAGTATTCATATCCGTCAGGAAAAGGATATGCTGCCAGCTTTTCATCAATGAGTCTTTGCGCTGTGCTGGTATCAATGCCGTCTGTGTTGGCGCTGACACTGACATATTCCTTTTGATTTTCACGGTTGATTTGCAATGCACCGTCTGTCATTTCAATGTTTGCTACCTCTGTCAAAGGAATGGAAGCACCTGTGCTGGATTTTATGGTGATATTTTGCAAATCTGTGATGTAATTCATTTTGCTTTGGTCATAGCGAATGCGCACGTCCATTTCTTTGTTGTCCACTTTATATTGTGTTGCAACAGAGCCGGATACAGCTGTACTCAATGCATTTGCCATAGAAGAGGTGCTGATGCCGTATTGAGAAGCCTTTTGTCTGTCTAATACCACACGGGCTTCCGGCACAACATCTTCAGAGGAGCCTTCTACATCCACCAATCCCGGCACATCAGACAGCAGTGCCACAACATCGTTTTCAATTTCACGCAGTGTATCTGTGTCATAGCCTGTAATGTTAAATGAAATGGCGGCACCGCCCAAAGACCCCATGGCACTGCTGGAGCTTTCCACAGAGATATCAGCCCCTGCAATGCCTTTTAAAAGCACTTTGATTTCTTCACAAACCTCATCTGTGCTTCTGTTTCTGTTTTCTATGCTGACCAAATTGATGTTGACACTGGCCGAGTCTGTTCCGCTGGAAAGCATACCTGAACCCACAGTGGCATATACATATTCAATTTCCGGAATGCCCTCTATTCTGGAGAGTACTTCATTTGTAATTTTTTCTGTTTCTGCCAGCTCTGTACCCTTTGGCAAATCAATGGAAATAGAGGCAGAGCCTTCGTCAGATTCCGGCATAAAGTCAAAGCCGGCCATGGGGGCGCAAGCCAATGTGCCAATAAAGCAAGCCAATACAATGGCCACCGTTCTTTTTTTGTGGTGCAGCACCCAAACCAACAGACGGCGGTAACCGGTATCCAAGGCATCAATGCCTTTGCCCCAAACATCCAATATTTTAGCAATAGCCCCTTTTCTTTGCTTCTTTTTGCTTTCTCTTCTTTTTAACAGCTGGGCGCAGGCCATAGGCACAAACGTCAATGAAACAACCAAAGAAGACAAAAGGGCAAAACAAATGGTAAATGATAAATCTCGAAACAGCTGTCCTATGGTTCCCTGTATAAATGTTAAGGGAATGAACACAGCAACGGTGGTCAATGTGGAGGCGGCAATGGCCATGCCGATTTCCTTGGAGCCAATCATGGCAGCCTCTTTTGGAGAATAGCCCTTGTTCCAATATTTAAACACATTGTCCATCACAACAACAGAGTTGTCAACCAGCATACCAATACCAATGGTGATACCACTCATGGAAATGACATTTAATGTCATGTCGCATAAATACATCAGTCCAAATGTTGCCAATATGGACGTTGGAATGGACACACCAATAATCAAAGAGGTAGTGGGATTTCTTAAAAACAAAAATAATACAATCACGGCAATGATGGCACTTTGAAATGCGGTGGTAGTAACATTGTTGATAGAAAGACGAATGTATTCGGCAGTGTCTGTCAGCATACGGATGTTGATTTCCGGATACTGTGCAGCAATGTCGTTTAACACCTCATTGATTCTGTCACTGACCTCCACCACATTGGCAGTGGAGCTTTTATCAATGGCAATCATGATACCCTGCTCTCCATCAATGATGGTATAGGCACTTCTCTCCTTTGCCACCTCATCCACCTCTGCAATTTCATCTAAAGCAATGACTGCCCCTGTGCCTGTTGTAATCATCACATTTCTGATGTCATCAAGGGATTCGAATTCTCCCATGGTTCTAACCTGCAATTTGCTTGTACCCTGAGAGATGCTTCCTGAAGGCAGATTTAAGTTTTCTGAGGCCAATGCTTGGCTCAGCTGTGCAGTGGTCAAGCCATAGCCGTCCATTTTATCTGGGTTTAATGTAATTTGAATTTCATTTTCATCACCGCCGGAAAGTGTGACAGAAGAAACGCCTTCAATTCTTTCCAAAAGATTGACAATGTTTTCATCCAACAAGTCGTTTAATTGTGCCAAATCCAAATTATCGCTTGTTACACCCACATAAATGGACTGAGCATTCATATCCATTTTAATTACCATAGGGTCATTGGCGTCTTCCGGCAAAGTACCCTTTACCATATCTATTTTTTCTCTCATATCAATGGCAGCCATATCAATGTCTATACCATCTGCAAATTGTATCAGCACAATGGAGCTGTTGGAAGAAGACATGGATGTGATGGTGTCCACATTGCTGATGGAAGCCAGTGCTTCTTCTATTGGTTCTGTAATGAGAGATTCGATTTCACTGGGACCGGCCCCCACATAGGTTGTACTGACAAGGGCAATGGGCAGGTCCATGCTGGGCATAAGTGCAAGGCCCAGCCCGCTGTATCCCAATATACCGCCCATAACTACCATCAACAGTACCATAACTGTTGTGACAGGGCGAAGTATGGATAATTTTGATAAGGAACCCATCTATTTATTCCTCCTTTTTGTTGGAAGTGCTGTCAGATTTTTCTTCATTGGAAATAGTTGTGTTTTCAGCAGAAGAAGTGCTGCTGTCCGTTGTGCCGGCATTGCTTGATGCGGCAATTTCTACATCCTCGCCGTCAGAAAGATATGTCTGTCCCTTTGTGACAACATTCATGCCTTCTTCTAAACCGGTTACAATTTGAATGGTTTCGCCGGTATCAATGCCTGTGACAACAGGTACCTTTTTGGCTTTTCCTGCTTCTTCTACAAAAACATAAACCTCTTCATTTTTTTCAATGACACAGTCTCTTGGCAGTACAATGGTATTTTCTGCACTTTCCTTTGTAAAAGAAACCTCTGCCAGCATACCAACCTTTAATACACCGTTTCCATTGTCCAGCTCTACCTGAACATCGTATGTACCCTGTGCATTTGCCGCCGGATTGATGGTTGTGATGGTTGCAGTAAAAGGCTCTTTTGAAACGGCGGAAAGGGTGACATTTACCTGCTGTCCCACAGAAAGTGTATTGATAACTTCTTGTGTAACGGCAACATCAATTTTAACCTTGCTCATATCTGTGATGACATAAGCAGGGCTGCTTTGAGAAAGCACAGTGCCTGCTACAACATTTTTTGCCGTAATCACGCCGGAAATGGGGGCGGTTACAGTGGCGTCGCCTATTGTTTTTTGTGTGCTTTGCATTTGTGCATGGATGGAGGCCTTTTGTGCCACAGCCGCATTGTAGGCATCTTCTGCTTTTCTTTGGTTTTCTGCGGGCATTTTGTTTGCCACCAAATCATAGCTTTCCTTTGCCTGGTTATATGTCACCTCTGCACTGTTATATGCCAGCTGTATCTGGTCCATTTCTGCTTGGGATAATATGCCGGCGTCAAAAAGCACTTTGTTGTTGTCATAATTTGTTTTTGCATTGTTATAGTTTAGCTCTGCATTTTCCAGTGCAGCCTTTGCAGATTCAATTTGTGACTGCATGGAGGCGCCGTTTGCCAGCTCCAAATTGGTTTGGGCAGAGGCAATGCTGGCCTCGGCAGCAGTCAAAGAGGCTTGCAATACATTTAACTGATTGTTCAAATCAGAGGTATCCATACGAAAAAGAACGGCTCCTTTTTTGACACTGTCGCCAATTTCGTAGTTGGTCTGAGCAATTTTTCCTGCAATAGTGCTGAAAACCTGTGCCTCCTCTTTTGGCGCCACCTTTCCGGAGTAGGTATATTCATTGGATATGGATTCCTTGGAAAGCTTCATCACTTCTATGGCCCGTGCCGTTTGCTGCGGTTGTGTGGGTTCTTCTTGGGGATTTCCTCCACAGCCTGCTAATGATATGGTCAATAGCAATGCTGTGAACATAGCTGCATAATTTTTTTTCATACTTTTGGCTTCCTCCTCGTGATTTTTATTATTTCAAAACACGGCTTAAATTTTCAATGCCTGTTTCTAAATACTGTTTTTGCTCCTGTGACAAGCCTTCACAAAACTCTGTAAAAAATTCCAACACTCTTTTTTCTCTTTCCTCCAATGCGGCAATTCCCTTTTTGGTAATGAAAAAATAGACTCTTCTGCCGTCCTCTCCTTTGGCGGGAGGTGTTTTTTTTAATAAATCCTCCTGCTCCATTTTAGAAAGTGTCAGAGAAAGACTGCTTTTGCTTAAATTCAACAAATAAGACATTTGAGAAACCGTGTTAATATCCATTTTATGTATCAGTGTTAAAATAATAAATTGCTGTATGGTTAAGTTGATGTTATTTTTACCATTGATGTTGAATATGTGATTGGAAAGATTTTTGTGCCACTGTCCCCATTGTATTTGGAAATCAAACAGCTTTTTTGCCAATCTGCGGGATGCTTCTTCTTCCATAACTTCCTCCTATCTGCATTCAAAACAGATATCATTTTATAATAAAACGGTTTTTCTGTCAACGAAGCTTCCCCCATGCTTTTATGAAGAATGTCTATAAAGTTTTACGGAAAAAAAACAAAAATGTTTATTCATTTTTTGTTTATATAAAAAAATAAGTAAACAAAGGAATTGCTTTTGAAAGCTGTATTATTATGCATAGAATGCTGTATTTGCTTTGAAACAAAAAAATACTATGGAAATCGTAAGAAAAATGTAATATATCATTTAGAATATTTAATGATTATGTAACAAAATTAGTTTATAATAATATTAATTTTTTGTACAGAATTTCAGAAGCAGGCATTTGTAGCTTTTAAAAATTTTTTTGGTATTTTGTTTCTTTTTGAAACTTTTTGTTTTTTTACATTGTCTTATAAAAGTAAGTGCTTTGCAATTTTTATAAAGGAGGTACTCCTGTGGCAGAAAATGTAATTAAAATTAGAAATGTCAAAAAGGTTTATCGTATGGGACAGGAAAAAATTTCTGCTGTAAATAATATCAGTTTAAACATTGCTTATGGTGAAATCTGCTGTCTGCTGGGAAAATCAGGCTCGGGAAAATCCACATTGTTAAATTTGATTGCAGGATTGGAAAAGCCTACAAAGGGCAGCATTATATTTAACAAACGTCATATAGAGCGTATGAATGAGGACCAGCTGGCAAAATTCAGACAGCAGTATGTGGGATTTGTGTTTCAGTCCTACAATTTGCTCTCTACGCTGACAGCACTGGAAAATGTCACACTGCCGCTGATATTTCGTAAGGTGCCTGCGGCAGAAAGAAATAAAAAAGCAATGCAAATGCTGGAGGCAGTGGGGCTTTCTGAAAGGGCCAACCACAAGCCTGCCCAAATGAGCGGCGGTCAGCAGCAGAGAGTCAGCATTGCAAGGGCTTTTATCAACAGCCCTCAGGTGGTGTTTGCCGATGAGCCTACGGGAAATTTGGATACAAAAACCACATATGAAATGATGGATTTGATTACAGCATTGGCACAAAAAAATAAACAAACCCTTGTCATTGTCACCCATGACTTGGAAATTGCCGAATATGCTAACCGTATCATACATATTTCTGATGGAAAAATTGAAAAAATACAGCATAATACCAACAAAAAAAAGGCAACTGTTGAAGGAGGAAATCAAATATGAGAAAGATACTTACAAGCATTCTTTTGATACTGGCATTGGCATTGCAGTCTGCTGCTTTGCCCGTGACAGCCCTTGCAGCAACATATGACAGTGAAGGGGAGGAGGAGACGGTAGACCCCAATGCGGCACAGCCGGAGGTGATACTCATCAATGGACCGGTGTTTGAAGTGACCCCGGGAAAAACCAATACAGTTAAAATCAAGCTGCGAAACGGCAGTGCTTATGGCGCAAAGGCCATTGTCATACAGCCCACATTTACAGACATTGACAATACTCCTTTTACAGTGGGATTTGCAGGAAATGAAAATCGTATTTCTGCACTGGCTCCCAGAAGCGAAACAGAAGTGGAGCTGACTGTTGATGTGGATAGAACGGCAGCAACAAAAAACTATCCTGTCACATTAAATTACAGCTTTTTTAATGTATATAATATAAAATTTACAGGAAGCAGCACCATTTATTTAAAAGTCAATAATCTTTCGGGAGAGCCGGATTTTAAATTTGAAAATGTAACCATCACACCATCTGAAATAGAGGCTGGAGATACCACCACCATTTCAGGAGAAATTACAAACAACAATTTTATTACAATGCATGAGGCCACACTCACACTGGAGGGGCTTTCCAATGATGGTATCAGCATTCACAATGCTTTAGACAGCAAGTATTTTTCCCGCATTGCTCCCGGCACCACAGAGCGTTTTTCATTTCCATTGATTGCAGGAGGGGAAATTGCCAGCGGCACCTATCCCATTACATTAAAGCTGTCCTACAAGGATGATGCAGGCCGCTCCTATGATAAATCTCAAAATTATTATGTCAATGTGGGCGGTTCCTCTGCACAAAAGCCCAGCTTGGAAATACGCAATATGAAAGAACCCACAGGCATTTATGGTGTGAATGAAAATTTTGAAATCAGCTTTGATATTGCAAACATTGGAGAAGGAGAAGCAAAAAATATAAAGGTGACGGCGGCAGGCATGGGAGAAGCCGGTGCTGTGGTGCCAAAATCCACCAGCATCAAAAATGTAAAAGCATTGGCCCCAAAGGGAACCAGTCATTTTACATTTACATTTGCAGCCACAGCCTCTGCTGTTTCACAAAACTATCCCATAGAGTTTACAATAGAATACCAAGCCTCCGGGGAGGATGTGACCACATTTAAACAGTATGCAGGTGTCAATGTATCCAATCCTGAAAAGGATAAGGAGGGGCAGGAGGAGGAAGCCAAAAGCAAGCCCAAAATTATTGTAAGCGACTATGTCTGTGACCCTCTTATTGTGATGGCAGGAGAAGAATTTGATTTGACCATGACATTGATGAACAGCCATAAATATAAAGCGGTGCATAATATCAAAATGTTTTTGACAATGGCAGAGGAAACCTCCTCTGACACAGCAAAAACAGGCAATATTTTTACACCGGTGGACAGCAGCAATACATTTTATTTTGATGACATTGTGCCAAAGGGCAGTGTGGAAAAAGCACTCCGCCTTTATGTGGTACCGGACGCCCAGCCAAAAACATATACATTGACTGTCAATTTTGAATATGAGGACGATGAAGGAAATGAATATACCTCTCAGGAGCTTTTGGGCATCAATGTAAAGCAGGTGACAGAGCTGGATGTGGATGATTATACACTGCCGGAGCAGGTGGAAATGGGTATGCCTGTTACAATCAATTTTAATTACTATAATACAGGCAAGGTGACATTAAACAATTTGATGATTCGCATTGAAGGAGATGTGGATACCCAAACCAGAAATACATATATTGGCAATTTAGAATCCGGCTCCAGTGATTATTATGAAGGCACATTTACCCCTATGTCTATGGGAGAGCTGCCTGTCAGCATTATCATAAGCTATGATGATGCCAGCGGAGAAACCATAGAAGAAAAACGGGATTTTGTATTAGATGTCATAGAGCCTCTGCCTGTGGAGGATGTGGCAGGCATGGAGGATATGCCGCAGGAGGGTATGGGCAAGCCTGTTATCATTGCAATAGCGGCGGGCATTATAGTGGCGGCAGCCATTGTTGCTGCTGTGCTGATACAAAAAAGAAAAAAGAAAAAACAAGAAGAAGCATTTTTGGCAGAGGACGAGGAAGAGGATACCTTTGCCCCAGAGGATGTAGACTATGATCAGCAAATGCCATATGATGAGCCGGATTATCCCAAAGAGCAGGAAGGAAGGGATAAAAATGAGCACCTCTGATATGATTAAAATGGCATTGCGAAATTTATGGAAAAGAAAGCTGAGAACGTTTTTGACAATATTAGGCGTTGTCATTGGCACAGCATCTATTGTGGTAATGGTATCCATCGGCATTGGCATGAATGAAAGCTTTCAGCAGCAGGTGGAGCAATGGGGCAGCTTGCAGGTAATCAATGTCAGCGCAGCCGGCGGCGGCATGGTAAGCGTTTCTAACTCCGGCAGCAGTCGAAATGAAAAGCAGGCAACGGAAATCACGGCTTCTACCATAGAGGAATTTAAAAAAATTGCCGGTGTAGAGGCAGCTACCCCTGTTATGTCAGAATATTTATATTTTGTTTGTGGAAAATATATGGCAGACGCCTCTGTAAAGGGCATAGACCCTGCCAGTATGGAGGCTATGGGTTATAAAGTGGAGCAGGGACGTTTTTTGGAGGAGGGAGATAATAATACTCTTGTGTTTGGCGCTGATGTGGTTACTGGATTTTATAATCCCAAATTAAGCTGGGAAATGCGTTATAATTCTCCCCCTCCGGAGGTGGATGTGCTAAATGACAAAGTGATGATTACCACCGATTGGAACTATGGCACACGCCATGCCGACAAAAATTTAAAGCCCATTAAAGTGGATGTGGTGGGTATACTGCCAAGCGGCGGAGAAACAGGCTATGCTGTATTTATGCCCATCAAAGCATTGGAACAAATCAAACAAGACCAGCAGGAATATGAAGAAAAGCAATCCGGCACAAAAAATGTAAACAGAGTCAAAAAGGGTGTTTATCAAAATGCCATGGTGAAAGTGGCATCCATGGAGGAGGTACAACAGGTGCAGGATGTGATAAAAGAAATGGGCTTTCAGGCATACAGCCTGACAGACGAGCTGGAAACCATGAAAGAAACCACAAAAATGCTTCGTATGATGTTGGGAGCCATTGGAGCCATTTCTTTGATTGTGGCGGCCATAGGGATTACAAACACTATGGTTATGGCCATTTATGAAAGGACAAGAGAAATCGGTGTTATGAAGGTGATTGGTGCTTCTTTGGCAGATATCAAAAAATTGTTTTTGACAGAAGCGGCATTCATAGGCTTTGCAGGGGGCTTTTTGGGCATTATCATCAGTTTGGGTTCTTCAAAAATTGTAAATATCATTGCAGTCCGCACCAACAGCGATATGCTCTCTTCCATCCCCTTGTGGCTATGCGGCGCCTCTTTGGTTTTTGCCACATTCATAGGCATTGCCGCAGGATATTTGCCGGCAAAAAGAGCCATGAAATTGAGTGCATTGTCAGCCATTAAAACAGAATAATAAAATAGTATGAAAAAAGAAACAATCCCTTTTGTTTGACAAAAAAGTGGGTTACAATGCTTTATGCTGTTTGAATAATAAAAAAAGATTTGAACAATAAAAGATTTCCTAAACACAGTTTGCAATGGAAATGCATTTTTCACAATGAAATCAGGAAGCTTTAGCTTCAGGCAAAAAACCTCCTATGCTATCATAATCTTGAGTCCGCCAAGACACAAGAAGGCATAGGAGGTTTTTTATATGAATCGTTTATCACATACAAGTTGGGAATGTAAATATCATATTGTATTCGCACCAAAGTACAGAAGACAGGTAATATACAGAAAAATGAAAGCTGAGATAGGAAAAATCCTTCGAGAATTATGTGATAGAAAAGGAATAGAAAGCATAGCAGCAGAGTATTGTCCGAATCATATACACATATTGCTTCCCATACCGTCTAATGTATCAGAAATTATTGGATATTTGAAAGGAAAAAGCGCTTTCACTATTTTCGACAGATATGCGAGCCTAAAGTACAAATATGGAAATAGGACAGGGGATATTATGCTGATACAGTGGGAAGGAATACAAAAAAGATTCGAGAATATGTCAACAATCAGTGAAAAGAAGATTGGATGGCAGAACAAATCAGCTTAAGTGAGTATATTGCCCCGTTTAAGGGGGAAAAAGTAAATAAAAATAGCCGCCAAGAGCGGCAGTTGAGAAAGTGAAGCCCTTGGTAGACTTTCAATGGGCTTGCAAGCGCAGCTAGTAATAGCCCCTTCTAGGGGCAGAGCAAACCACCGGCTAAGCCGGTGGTCCTGATTGTTGCCCGACTGTCAAAACCTGTAAAAAATGAGATGGATATTGCTGACATTTTGGAGGATGCTGCAAAATGAAATTGCGGCAGCAGCTTGTGCAAAGCAGGCTTGCAAGGAATAGAAAATTGGCTGTTTTCTGAGTGAAATTTGCTCAAAGGGCAACCGTTTTTTGTACACTATGATTTGGCTGTTTTATGACAGCCCTTTTTTGTTGCTTTCTATTGCTGTTTGGATTGACTTTTATGATATAATAATATATAATAATGATATCAAAATAATATCAAAAAGGAGTGGGAAATATGGAACAAAAGGATTTATATTATGAAGAAAAACAGCTAAATGCCAAAAACGGACTTGCCATATTGTTTCTGAATATAATATTGATGGCTGCATCCATAGCGGCTGTCATTTTTGGAGCCATGTTCATGGAAAAGGGTATAGGTGTTTTACTGTTTGTAGTGGGGCTATTTTATTTGGTTGTCATAGATTGGATGATATTTTTGGGCATCAAAATATTAAAGCCCAATGAAGCCCTTGTATTGACACTGTTTGGAAAATATCACGGCACATTAAAGGGAGAAGGTATCTTTTTTGTAAATCCCTTTTGCTCTGCCACAAACCCTGCTGTGGAAAGCCAGCAGGAAAGCACCATATCTGCCGAGGGAAGTGCATCAGGCAGTATGAGCATAAAAATGCAGAAAACAAGAAATAAAAAAATATCCTTAAAAGCCATGACATTGAACAACGAAAAGCAAAAGGTCAATGACCAGCTGGGAAACCCTATTATCATAGGCATTGCTGTCATATGGAAGGTATCCAACACAGCAAAGGCCGTATTTCATGTAGATAATTATCAGGAGTTTTTGTCCATACAATGTGATTCTGCACTGAGAAACATTGTCCGTCTTTATCCTTATGATGTTTCTGAAGGAGGAGATGAAAAAAGCCTGAGAGGCTCTTCTCAGGAAATTGCAGAAAATTTGAAAAATGAAATACAGCAAAGAGTGGAAATGGCAGGCCTGACCATTATGGAAGCCAGAATCACCCATTTGGCCTATGCACCGGAGATTGCCGCTGTGATGCTGCAAAGACAACAGGCCTCTGCCGTCATTGATGCCAGAAAAATGATTGTGGAAGGAGCTGTTGGCATGGTGGAGATGGCCCTTTGCAAGCTGGGGGAAGAAAACATTGTGCAGCTGGATGAGGAAAGAAAGGCACAAATGGTATCCAATTTGATGATAGTGCTTTGCGGAAATAAAGACCCTCAGCCTGTTGTCAATTCCGGTTCTATCTATTAAAATAAAATATGAAGGAGGAGATAGCTTGGCAGAGAAGGATATGGCAAAAAAGCAAATTCCTCTGCGGCTGTCGCCTACATTGTATCAAGAGCTGGCACGCTGGGCAGAAGAGGATTTTCGCTCTATCAATGGTCAAATTGAATATTTGTTGACAGAGGCTGTCAAAAGAAGAAAAAAACAAAAAAAGAAAACCAATTTGGAAGAAGAACCGTAAAGGATGGATGAGTATGCTGAATGTAACCTATTTGCATCACAGTGGTTTTTTGGTGGAAACAGAAAAGCATTGTATGATATTTGATTATTTTACAGAAAATGAAAAATATAATTTCATAGACATTGCAAAATATGCCTCCAAAAAAATAATGGTGTTTGTATCCCATTTTCATCATGACCACTATGACAGAGCCATATTTCAATGGCAAAAGCGTCTGCCGCAAATACAATATATTTTGTCAGATGATGTTACACCGCCTTCCTATGTAAAAAACGTGCTAAAAGTACATTTTGGAAAAAGCTATACAGTGGAAGATGTTTTGATACAAACATTTCACTCCAATGATGAAGGCGTTGCTTTTTTGGTAAAGGCAGACGGAAAAAATATATACCATGCCGGTGATTTAAATTGGTGGCATTGGAATGGAGAAAGCGACAATTTTAACAAAGGCATTGCAGGAATGTATCGCAAAGAAATCGACTATATGAAAAAAACAGTGTTGGATGTGGCTTTTGTGCCTGTTGACCCCCGTTTGGAGGAAAATTACATATTGGGATTGGATTATGTGATGAAAACAATAGAGGTCAAAAATGCCTTTCCAATGCATTTTTGGGAGGATTATTCCATATTTGACCGTTTGCAGCAGGAGGAAAGAACCCTTTCTTACAGAAACCGTATTGCTCAAATACACCATAGAAATGAAACATTTGTGTTGGCAAATGAGGAGGAAATGGCATGACAAACATCAAATTAGTGGCATTGGATATGGATGGTACATTGCTCAACAGTCAAAGCCGGCTTTCAAAGGGCAATCAAGCCGCTTTGGAAAAGGCCATGAAGGCAGGCATTTATATTGTGCCGGCAACAGGACGGGTTTACAGCACATTGCCTGAGCCTGTGAAAAATTTGCCGGGGGTGCAATATGTGCTTTCCTCCAATGGCGCCGCTGTATACCGTGTGGGAGAGCAAAGCCCTATTTATACCAATTTTATGAGCAGAGAAAAAGCTCTTGAGATTTTTCATGCCATTGAAGATATAGATTGTATCAAAGAGTTTTATGTAGAGGGCTATGGCTATTTTGAACAGAGCATACTGCAAAAAATAGATACATTTCATATACCGGAGCCTTTTCGCCAATATTATGGCACACAGAAAAAAACAGCGCAGGATATGAAATCATTTTTGTATGCCCGTATAAATGGAGTAGAAAAAATCAATTTGCCATGGATTACAACACAAACAAGGGCTGAGCTTTTAAACCGTCTTTCTGCCATAGAGGGCATTGCCCTTACCTCTTCCATAGCCCAAAATATAGAAATCAACAAACAAGGCGCCCATAAAGGCGATGGTCTAAAGGGACTTTGTGATGTGATAGGTCTGGATATGTCTCAAGTGATGGCCATGGGGGACAGCGGAAATGATTTGGAAATGATACAGCAGGCAGGCATTGGCGTTGCAATGGCCAATGCAGAGCAGCAAATCAAAGATGCTGCTGATTTTATCACACTTTCCAATGATGAGGACGGCGTTGGATATGCCATTGAAAAATATTGCTTTGGAAAATGAATCAGCGGCAAAAAGAACTGTCATAATGTTGTTTTTTTCCCATAAAAATATAATAATCGTTTTATTTGGGGGAAAAAATATGTTTTTTGTTTTGGATGGAAAAAAGCTAATCAAAAGAGTCATTTTTTTTGTTTGCGGCATTTTTTGTTTTTTGACAGCTGTAAATGTGATAAAGCCTGATGCGGCTGCTGTTTCGGCAGATACCTCTAAAACGGCCTATGTTGCCATTGTCATTGATGATTTTGGATATGATGGAGAGGGTACAGACAGCATGATTGCACTGAATATTCCCTTCACTGCGGCAGTGATGCCTTTTTCTGATAAATCCTATGAAAACGTTTCAAAACTGCAATCTGCGGGAAAAGAAATGATATTACATATGCCTATGGAATCTTTGACAGGCAAAAGAGAATGGGTGGGAGAAAAAGGCATTTTCAAATCCATGTCTGATGAAGAAATAAAGCAGCGTGTACAAGAGGCCCTTGCTGTTGTCACACCTGCAAAGGGTATCAACAATCATATGGGCTCTGCCATTATGGAGGATGAAAGGTGTTTTTCTGCTGTGATGGATGTGGCCGCACAAAAAGGCCTTCTTTTTATAGACAGTATGACTACGGCCAATACAGTAGCAGAAGCGGTTTGTCAAAAAAAGGGTGTGCCTTTGCTAAAAAGAGATGTATTTTTAGATAGTACAGAGGATATCAATGTGGTAAAAAAACAGCTTTTGACCACGGCAGAAATTGCCAAAGAAAAGGGATATGCCTTGGCCATTGGCCATGTGGGGCCGGAAGGGGGCAACATTACAGCAGAAGCCATAAAACAGATGGCTCCCCAGCTGGAGCAGCAGGGCATTGTGTTTGTGACAGTAAGCCAGCTGGCAGAAATTTTGTCAAAATAAGCATTGTTTTTTTCAAACAAAAAAAAGGGAATTTGTATATTTGCTGCAAATCCCTTTTTTTGATGATAAAAATATTATTGTATGTGGTAAGGTTCTATGGTAACTTTTTCAATTATGATGTCTTCTGTGGGCTTGTCAGAGGCATCTGTTTCAGAGGCAGCAATGGCATCAACGGTTTCCAAGCCACTGTATACTTGTCCGAATATGGTGTATACACTACCGGAAAATATAGCTTCTAAATCAATGGAGCCGCCGTTTTGCTCATAATAATCTAATGCCTGATTGGTAAAAGCATTTTTGATTTCCTTTAAGCTTATGGTCATATTTCCAAATTTGATTCCTAAGCTGTCATCATTTTCTTCAAATGCCTTTGCTTCTCTCAAAATATCAATCAGTGATGGTGGTACAGTGTCATTTTGTACAATAAAAAACTGACTTCCATTTGTATTGGGGCCTGCGTTTGCCATTGCTACTGCGCCCCTAAAAAAATATAATTCATTGGAAGGCTCGTCTTCAAAGTCCTTTCCCCAAATGCTTTCTCCACCTGCGCCTGTACCTGTGGGGTCGCCTCCTTGTATCATAAAGCCCTCAATGACTCTATGAAATGTGATACCGTCAAAATAGCCCTCCTGAGCATGGGTTTTGAAATTTTCCACAGCTTTGGGGGCTTGCTCAGGGAAAAAGCGCATACGAATTTCCCCTTTATTGGTTTGTATCACTGCAATTTCTTCTCCCTCCTGAGGCGGCTGGGCCTGCAAAAGAGGGGCTGTTTCATCACGCTCTGTTTCTTGGGCAGTTTGCTCCACTGCCGGGGGATTTTCTGCCGGGGCGTCTGTATTGGAAGCACAGCCCCCAGCGGAAAAAAGAAGCATACCCATGGTAAAATATGCTGTTAATTTTTTCATCTATTTCATCCTTTCTGCATTGAAGCCATTATTTTGTCATTGTAATATACTTCCAATGCACTGTCAATAAAATAGACAATAACAGACATTATTTTATAATATCACAGTCTTCAAAGGAGCCGATGGCACCGCAGACAGAGCATACATCAGGACGATGCTCATAGGTTGCACCGCAGAACATACAGCGATATCCTGCCACTGTTTTGGTAGGCTGAGGCTTTGGCACATCTTCTGTGGATTTTGCTTTTCCTTCTGCTGCTAAATTCATCATTGCTTTTAAAAATCTTTTTTCATGGTCTTTTTCAATGTCAGCGATTTTTTCAAATAAAGAAGCCAGCTCAGGGAAGCCTTCTTCTCTTGCCACCTTTGCAAAATCAGGATACATTGTCATCCATTCACCATTTTCTCCGGAGGCTGCAATTTTTAAATTGGCCATGCTGTCCTGTATGGAGCCGTATAATGATGTATAGAGCAGCTTTGCATGGGTGGATTCATTTTTTGCCATTTTTTCAAACAATTCTGCCACATCAGGATGGCCTTCTTGCTTTGCCTTGTCTGCAAAAAAGGTGTATTTGTTTCTGGCAATGGATTCTCCTGTCAAAGCCGCTTGTAAATTCTTTTCTGTTTGTGTGCCTTTTAATTCCATGAATAAAACCTCCTTATATTATTAAAAGAAAATAGATATTATATGATAATAATTATTTATTAAGAAAATGATTATTATACGATAATCATTATTGTTTAAATAGATTACCATATTATCCCTATTATTGCAATATGTTTTTGTAAATTGTAATAAAATTGTTAAGATTTTTTTATTGTAATCCTTTTTAGAGGATTTATAATAAAGGTGTGTGAAATAGGATATGGCATGGTAAGTATGAGCTTTTGGGCAGAAGAAAGGAATTCATGTTATGTGATTGAAAAAAAGGCAGCAAAAGAATTTTGGGATATGCTGTCAATGTATTTAAGCCTCTTGATGATAAAAAGCAAAATGGGGGCAAAAATATCATTTGGCAGGCCATAGAAAGGAGAGGATATTATGAAAAGGAGCAATATCATATCTGTTTTAGTCATTCTCTTTTTTATGCTTCTTTTGATTGGCTATTTCTATTTTTGTATTACCATACCGGCCCCTTTTTTATTAAAGCTGCTGCTTTGTACATTTTGTATTATGCTGCTTTGTGTTTGTATATTGATGTTAAAACGGGAAATAAAGCATATCAGGAGGGAAAAAAAGAATGATGTTGGTAAATACTGATTATATTGCAGGAAGGGAATTGGAAATGCTGGGCATTGTAAAGGGAAGCACAGTACAAACAAAAAATTTGGGAAGAGATATTACACAAGGCCTTAAAAATTTAGTAGGAGGAGAATTAAAGGCATATACAGATATGATGAACAAAGCTCGTGAGGTGGCCACGGCAAGAATGGTAGAAGAGGCTGCAAAATTAGGAGCAGATGCCGTTGTCAATATCAGATATGCTTCTGCATCTATTATGCAGGGAGCGGCAGAGGTGATGGCATATGGCACAGCAGTTTGTTTTAAAAAATCAGAACCATCGGCTTAGCAGGCGGTTTGCTCTGCCCCAAAAGGGGCTTTTGCCGGCATTGTGCTGAAAGCCTGCCTCAAGTCTTTTTTTAACAGACGCCTTTGCCGGCTCAGGCTGTATACAAAGCCAGCTTTATATGACTGCAAGAGAGCAAAAGGGGTGGGAAATGAGGCCTTTCCCAAGCTGTTTTAATCCGCAAATTCATTTTCTATAAAAAAAACAATGCTATGCCCATGGTGTTTCTACTTCTATCTACTCCTCAAAGGCTTGCATGAAATGCGCTTTTGAGAAAGGGCTGTCGATTTTGGCTACATTCTAGACCGCTCGACTGTTTGATGAACCAATCAAAACCACGCCTAAAAGACGTGGTTTGCACTAGCCCTATAAGGGCATATCAATTAGCCAGCGCCTAAATGACGCTGGCTTTCACTTCGTTCAAGCCCTGACGGTATGATTATCTGCTACCCTTAAAAGGGTTTTCATATTCTTTTGTAGTTAACTTATCTTCTATTTGATATTGCTTTTCCTGCTCTCTTATATATTTTTGTATTGTTGCTGTATTTAACCCTACTGTGCTAACATAATATCCTGTTGCCCAAAAATTTCTATTTCCAAATTTATACTTCAAATTTGCATGCTGGTTAAATATCATCATTGCACTTTTTCCCTTTAAGTACCCCATAAATTGCGACACACTTAATTTAGGTGGTATTTCTACCAATAAGTGAATATGATCTGGCATCATATGTCCTTCTATGATTTCTACCCCTTTCCATTTGCATAAATCTTTTATTATTTTTTGAATATCTTTTCGTAATTCATAGTATATTATCTTTCTTCTATATTTAGGCGTAAATACGATATGATACTTGCACACCCATTTTGTATGTGATAAACTATTTGCCATAAAGCATCGTCCTTTCTTGTG
>CALWSR010000007.1 GCA_944384265.1 uncultured Clostridia bacterium | reverse complement strand
CCGCCGAGGCGGGCTGACCCCCGCCAAAGCAAAAACCCTTTTGACAGTGTGTTTTCCTAATAGGAGTTAATCATATGAAAGCAGCCATACCAAAAACAAGGCAAGGAGGTTATTTTGTGTCAAAAAAAGCATGGGAATATGAAAAAGAATGGATTGCAAATGCCATTCCTCCCAAAATAGAAGAGGACTGTGAGCAGGACTGGCTGAAATATTTGGAGGCAGGAAGGGCCTCTGATGAAAAATTGTTTCAGGATTGGTTCAGTGTTGTACCCGGTTCCAAGGCTCCCTGTCATTTGGTGGTGGCAGCCATACAAAGCATGGACAACAAGGGCTATGCTGTGGAAGAGGCAGAAAAATACATAGAAGCAGGACTGGAGGCGGCAGAACAAAAAGACGGGGCAAAAATACAGCAGATTACAGCAAAAATATACCGCATTTTAAATAATGCCAAAAAAGATGAGACCTCCTCTTACTGGAATTATAAAATATACAGAACATGGGAGGATATTGCAGAGGATGTGATTTTTCCAAAAGAAAGAGATGTGAATGTTTTTGAAGAAGCATTTTCAAAAAAAATAGAATATGGCTGGCTGGGACAGCTCATAGGAGGTGCATTGGGTACACAGCTGGAGGGCTATACCACAGAAAATATACAAAAAGCCTTTGGAGCTGTAAAGGGATATTTGAGAAAGCCGGAAACATATAATGATGATATCACATATGAGCTGGCATTTTTAGAAGGCTTTTGCAAAAAGGGATATGACATTACATCACAGGACATTGCAGACCAATGGCTGGCATGGATTGCAGACGGCTATTCCGCAGAGCAAATTGCATTGTGCAATTTAAGAAGGGGGCTGGTTCCGCCGGAAAGCGGCATTGTTTGCAACTATTTTTCCGATTGGATAGGGGCTCAAATGAGAACGGCCATTCATGGCATGGTGGCACCGGGAAATCCTATGCTGGCGGCAAAGCTGGCAGTGTATGACAGTATCATATCCCATTCCAACAATGGCATGATTGGAGGAATGTTCAATGCGGTGCTGGTATCTCTCAGCTTTGTGGAAAAAAATGCAAGAGAATTGACAGAAAAAACAGTGGCACTTTTGCCCCAAAGAAGTCAATATGGTGCTGTGGCTTCTTTTGTACTGGAGCAGTGCAAAAAATATGAAGCATGGCAGGAGGCTTGGGCAGTGTGTGAAGCTTATCTGGAGAAATTTCACTGGATACACGCCTATCCCAACATGGCAGCAGAAATTGTGGCACTGTGGTATGGCCAAGGGGATTTTGAAAAAACCTGCCACATCATTTGTATGGAGGGCAGAGATGTGGACTGTACAGCAGCACCTGTGCTTTCTGCACTGGCAATACTCATTGATTTTAAACAGATAGACAAACAAAAATATGTAGTGCCTCTTGGCAATACAATTCATACCATGATGCGGGAAATGCATACAATTTCCATTACTAGGCTGTGTGAAAAAACAGTGAATGCTGTGAGAAATGCGGTGAAAAAAAGGGAGGAGAAAACATGAAGCTGTTGTTTGTAAATGCTTGTGCAAGAAAGCAATCCAGAACATTGCAGCTTGGCAGATATTTTTTGGAAAAGTATCACCAATGCCATAATGATTTGGAAATAGAAGAAATCAAAATTTGTGAGGAGGAAAATTTGCTTCCTCTCAATGGTCAAAGACTTGCACTGAGAGAAGAGGCCATTGCCAAAAAAGACTGGCATCATGCCATGATGAAATATGCCAGACAGTGGAAGGAGGCAGACTGTATTGTCATAGCCGCTCCCTATTGGGATTGGAGCTTTCCTGCCATATTAAAGGTGTATATGGAAAATATATTCATATCCGATTTTACATTTGCTTATGAAAAAGATGGCTCTGTGGGGTTGTGCCAGGGGAAAAAATTGATATATATTGCCACTGCCGGAGGAGATGCCAAAAGCAATATGGGATTTGACTATATACAGCGAGTGGCAAAGGAGCTGGGAGAATATGAATGCCACTATATCCATGCCAGCAATTTGGATGTGATAGGAAATGATGTAACAGAAATATTGCAAAATGTAAAAAAAGAAATAGATGGATTTGTAAAAAATTGCTGAATTTTATAATCTATGGGGACTGCTGTGAAGGAGCTGCTGCAACATAGCCCTCTTAAAATAATATTGTACAAAACCGGTTGCTTTTTGAGTAAATTCCACTCAAAAAATAGCTGGTTTTTTGCTGTTTGCAAACTTTTCTTGTGTAAGCTGTTGCCGCAATTTTATTTTGTGGCAGTCCCTTTGTTGTGGGAAAAGCTCTTGGCCATTGAAACAAAGTGGAATAGATAAAGCTTAATAAAAAAGAAAATGGCAATGGAAAAAAATGGCGTGGATAAAACAGAAATGGTATGAAAAACAACTATATGTCCTCCCATGTCATATGTGCTGATAACAATATCTGTTAAAATAGTATATGAAGCTGTATAGAAAGGGAAGGGAATTGGAAAAGGGGCAGAACCATGAAACAAATGAAAATGAAATGGATTTTAATACATAGAACTGTTTTTGGAAAAAAATGAAAAGCTGTAAAAAGAGAGCAGTGCATTGGCAGTTTTATCTGCATTTGCAAAAGGGACAGAACCGTGAAACAAATGAAAATGTATGAGTATGAAATGGATTTTAATATATAGAAGTGTTTGGTGCAGGAAGGGAAAAATAGTCAGTTGTAAAAAGAGAGATGCCATATACAACTACCGCATGATTGTTAGAAAGGATTTTTTGCTGCACTTTTTACACAAATATTATTTTATGCCGAAACAAAAGGATTGCTTCTTCTTGTTGCAAAAACAGAAGGATGTACTTTTTCATTTTAAACCACGGAATTTGTCTGATTCTCACAGATTGTAAAAAAGAGGCAACAAAGCAGCGTTATTGCAAAGAAATAAAATTTACGAAATTTTAAGAATAATTTTCTATTCAAATATCGTACAATGTGCTATGATAAAAAACGTCAAACAAATGCAAAGGAGATAATATAAATATGATAATGAAATGGATTTGCGGTTTTTTTATGGCATTGGCAGACAGTGTGCCGGGGGTGTCGGGAGGCACCATAGCATTTTTGCTGGGGCAGTATGATAATTTTATCAATTCACTGCATGATATTGTAACAGGCACAAAAAAACAAAAAATCAAAGCGGTACGGTTTTTGATACAGCTGGGAATAGGATGGGTCATTGGCTTTGTATTGGCTGTGTTGATATTGACAGCAGTTTTCCAAAGTCACATTTATGAAATCAGCTCTTTGTTTTTGGGCTTTATTGTATTTTCCATTCCTGTTGTTATGAGAGAAGAAAGAGAGTGCTTTTTGGGACATGGGAAAAATATATGGTTTTTAATAGCCGGTATACTGTTGGTGGTTGTCATTACTTATTTTAATCCCACAGGAGGGGAGGAATCCTCTATCAATCTGCTGCAGATGAATGTGGGTACCGGCGTTTATATATTTTTTGTAGCGATGATAGCCATTTCTGCCATGGTGCTTCCGGGGATTTCCGGTTCCACGCTGCTTTTGATATTTGGATTGTATGTACCTATTATGAATGCCATAAAAAGCGTATTGTCATTTGATTTTGAAGCACTGCCGGCAGTGATTGTATTTGGCCTTGGCATATTGGCAGGCATTGCCACCATTGTGCGCCTTGTAAAAGTGGCATTGGAGCATTTTCGCTCTCAAACAGTATATGCCATTGTGGGACTGATGATAGGCTCGTTGTATGCCATTGTAATGGGTCCCACCACATTGGAGGTTCCTCAAAGTGCCATGGGCATTTCCACATTTAGCATTTTGTTTTTTTTCATAGGCGGTATCATGATACTGGGGTTGCAGCTGCTGAAAACAGCACAAAAATAAAAGTGCATTTGTCAAAAATGCTGATAAAGGAGTGCATGGCAAAAAGGGAAGCTTTAACATACTACATAAATGATTGTATGGAGAAAAAGCTTTCTTGGTTTTGAAAATAGCATAAAAATGAATGAATATATCATCTGCAAAGAGGCTGTTGCAAAATGGTCCTATTAAAATAATATGTATAAAACCGGTTGCTTTTTGAGTAAATTTCACTCAAAAAACAGCCGGTTTTTTGTTATTTGTAAACCTTTCTTGTGTAAATTGCTGTCACAATTTCATTTTGCGACAGCTCCTTTTTTGTGTAAATGCTTGCAGAAATATTTGGTGGAGTATGAGAAAGGCTTTTGCAATGCATTCTGCTTTTCTTACCATATTTTATAAAAATAATATATCAGAAATGCAACATATATTATATTTGCAGAAATATTTCATGGAGTGTAGAAATGGCTTCTGCAAGACGTTTTTTATCCTCTTCTGTAATAGAATTGATTGTTTTTAGGATATGCTGTATGATACTTTCCCCAAACTGCTCCAAAAGTACTTTTCCCTCTTTTGTAATTTGTATATAAACCCTTCTGCGGTTTTGTGTATCATGGATACGCTCTACAAGCTGTTTTTGCTCCAAATCATTTATAATTTTAGAAAGCTGCTGTTTTGTAATATCCAATTTGTCTGCTAATTGAGACATGGTAATATGCTGCTGCTGAAAATGGCTGAGTATACAAAGCGTATGAAAAGCATGGGAATGAATGCGCATCGTAGAAGCAGGGAAAACGTGATTATGAAATGTATGCTTCATTTCCATAAATATGTTGCAAAAATCAACTGCCAGTTTACGGTTGTTTTTTTCTTCCATGCCTGATAACTCCTTTGCTTATATGAATAAAATAATATAAATGGTTATTATTATAGTATCATAGAAAAAATAAAAGTCAATAGAATGCAAATAGTTCATATAATATTAACAATTATACTATTGACAATTATAATTTGTCGTATTATAGTTACTATTACCATTTATTATAAAGGGTTAGGAGGAAAGAAAAGGGTATGATAAAATTATTGAAATATTTAAAAAAGTCTGCTGCAATGATAGTATTGATTGTATTGTTATTGTTTTTGCAGGCTTATTGTGACCTTTCTCTGCCGTCTTATACATCGGATATTGTGGATGTGGGAATACAGCAGGGGGGCATTGAAAATGCAGTGGCCACACAGCTGAGAAGTGGAACCATGAAAGCCTTGGCAATGTTTTTTACACCAGAGCAAAAAACCATTGTGGAGCAAAGCTACGAAAAACAAGGCAATATGTGGGTGCTAAAGGAGATAGATGACACTGCAAAAGAAAATTTGGATGAAATATTTGCAAAGCCCATGAATGCATTGCTTTTTTTGTCAACAGACAGCCAACAAGCCCAACAGGTGAAAAAACAGCTGGCAATAGGAGAAAATGAAAATTTGACAGATTATATACAAAATCTGCCTCAAAAAGAAAAAACAGCTGTCACAGAGCATTTGCTGGAGCAGTTTGAAAACCAGCCTGATTCTGTGATACAGCAGTCTGCTGTGGCATTTTTGAGAGACGAATATACTCGGCAGGGAGTGGATTTGGCACAGCTGCAAACACAGTATATTTTAAAATCGGGAGGAAAAATGCTTTTGTTTGCACTTTTGATTATGGCCGCCTCCATTGGCGTCACATTTCTTTCCTGTCGTGTGGCAGCTGCATTTGGCCGAGATATCAGACAAAAAGTGTTTACAAAGGTGATTGATTTTTCCAGTGCAGAATTTGACCGGTTTTCAACGGCTTCTTTGATTACAAGAAGCACAAACGATATACAGCAGGTGCAAATGCTTATGATGATGATATTCCGCATTGTGCTTTATGCGCCCATACTGGGCATTGGCGGTATTATGATGGTGCTTCATACAAACACATCTATGGCGTGGATTATTGCCGTTGCCGTGGCATTGATTTTGTGTGTGGTAGGCACCCTTTTTACAGTAGCCATGCCCAAATTCAAAGCACTGCAAAAGCTGATAGACAAACTGAATTTGATTACCAGAGAAATATTGACAGGTATTATGGTAATCCGTGCCTTTAGCACAGAAAAACACGAAGAAGAACGATTTGAATACAGCAACAAAATATTGACAAAAACAAATCTTTTTGTCAACAGAGCCATGACATTTATGATGCCTGCCATGATGCTGATTATGAACGGCATTTCTGTACTGATTGTATATAAAGGCGGATACAGCATTGATTCCGGCGCCATGCAGGTGGGGGATTTGATGGCTTTTATACAGTATACTATGATGATTATCATGTCATTTTTGATGCTGACCATTATTTCTATTATGATACCAAGGGCAAGCGTTTCCGGCGCCCGTATCAATGAAATACTGGAAACAGAAGCAACTATAACAGATAAAGAGCATACCAAAATGCCTTTGGCTGAAAAGGTGGGCGTTGTCACATTTGAGGATGTTTCTTTTTCCTATCCCGATGCAGAAGAAAGGGTGCTTTCTCACATTACATTTACTGCCGAAAAGGGAAAAACCACAGCCATTATCGGCAGTACAGGAAGCGGAAAGTCTACACTGGTCAATTTGATTCCAAGATTTTTTGATGTAACGGAAGGAGCCATTACAGTGGATGGTGTGGACGTAAGAGAACTGCCTCAAAAATTGCTGCGGGAAAAAATAGGCTATGTGCCTCAAAAGGGGGTTTTATTTTCCGGCACCATTGATTCCAATTTGAGATATGGAAACCAACAGGCTTCAGAGGAGGAAATACAAAAGGCGGCAGAAATTGCACAGGCCATTGATTTTATACAGGAAAAAGAGGATGGCTTTGACTCTGCCATTGCCCAAGGGGGTACAAATGTATCAGGAGGGCAAAAGCAAAGACTTTCTATTGCAAGAGCCATTGCCAAAAATCCGGAAATTTATATTTTTGATGACAGCTTTTCTGCACTGGATTATAAAACAGATGTGGTTTTGCGCCGAGCGTTGAAAACACACACAAAGGATGCCACCACCATTATTGTTGCCCAAAGAATCAGCACCATACTTCACGCAGACCAAATTATTGTGCTGGATGAGGGACATATTGTGGGAAAAGGCACCCACAAGGAGCTGTTATCCGACTGTGAGGTTTATAAACAAATTGCCCTTTCTCAGCTGTCTGAAAAGGAATTAAACGACGGAAAGGAGTAAGCAGAACATGAGTGAAAGAAGAAATGCCATGCCCCAAGGCCCTATGGGCGGAGGTATGCCCGGGGAAAAGGCAAAGGATTTTAGAAAGAGTATGGCAAAGCTGATTGCTTATATGAAAAAATATCATATCCGTATTTTGATTATGTTTGTTTTTGCAATTGCCGGAACCGCATTTAATATCATAGGGCCTACCATATTGGGAGAGGCCACAACAGAAATTTTTAATGGACTGCTTTTAAAAATAAACGGCACAGGAGGCATTGATTTTGCCAAAATAGGCAGTATACTGCTGCTTTTAATGGGATTATACATTTTAAGCTCTGCTTTTATGCTGATACAGGGTTTTATTATGACAGGCATTTCAAATGATGTATCCTATACCATGAGAAGGGATATTTCTCAAAAAATCAACAGAATGCCTTTGGAGTATTTTGAAAGCAGAACAACAGGAGAGGTGCTTTCCCGTGTGACAAATGACGTGGATACACTGCAAATGGGATTAAACCAAAGTGTGACACAGCTGATTACCTCTGTGACAACCATCATTGGCGTGTTTATCATGATGCTCCGCATCAGTGTGCTGATGACAGCCTGCGCCTTTGTGATTATACCCGTTTCTATGATTGTCATTGGATTGATTACAAGACATTCTCAAAAATATTTCCAACAGCAGCAGCAATTTTTGGGAGATGTCAATGGACAGGTGGAAGAAATTTATTCCGGACACAACATTGTAAAGGTGTTTAATAAAGAAGAAGAAACGGTGGAAGCATTTCAAGCAGTCAATGCAAGCTTGTATGAGTCGGCTTGGAAATCACAGTTTTTTTCCGGTATGATGATGCCTTTGATGCAGTTTATAGGCAACTTGGGCTATGTGATGGTAGCCCTTTTGGGAGGCTATTTGACCATTGCCGGCAGAATACAGGTGGGACAGATACAATCCTTTTTCCAATATATCAGAAACTTCACACAGCCTATGCAGCAAATTGCACAGGTAAGCAATTTATTGCAGTCCTCAGCAGCAGCGGCAGAAAGAGTGTTTGAATTTTTGGAGGAAAAGGAAGAGGACCAAAAGGTGCCAAACCCTGTGGATATTTCTAAAACCAGGGGCATTGTGGATTTTGAACACGTACAGTTTGGCTATCGTCCAGAGCAAATCATTATACATGATTTTTCTTCCCATGTGGGAGAGGGGCAAAAGGTGGCCATTGTTGGACCCACAGGCGCAGGCAAAACCACTATGATAAAGCTTTTGATGCGTTTTTATGATGTCAACAAGGGCAGTATCAAAATTGATGGACAGGATTTGAAGCAATTTAACAGAACAGAGCTGAGAGAGCTGTTTGGCATGGTTTTGCAGGATACATGGCTTTTTAACGGCACCATTATGGAAAACATCAGATACGGCAGACTGGATGCCACAGATGAAGAAGTGATAGAAGCGGCAAAGGCGGCTCATGCCCATCATTTTATTATGACACAGCCGGAGGGCTATCAAATGGTGCTCAATGAAGAAACAAGCAACATTTCTCAAGGGCAGAAACAGCTTTTGACCATTGCAAGGGCCATATTGGCAGACAACAAAATTATGATACTGGATGAAGCAACCAGCTCTGTTGACACCAGAACAGAAGTACAGATTCAAAAGGCGATGAACACATTGATGCAGGGACGCACCAGCTTTATCATTGCTCACAGACTTTCCACCATAAAGGATGCAGATTTGATACTTGTGATGAAGGATGGAGATATCATAGAGCAGGGAAACCATGAAACACTTTTGCAAAAAAATGGTTTTTATGCACAGCTGTATAACAGCCAGTTTGAAAAAGCGGAAGCGGTATAAAAAGGGGGGGATTACATTGAAAAAATATAAAATTTTGACCATTGAAAGACAATATGCCAGCAGTGGTCTGGCAGTGGGAAGGGCAGTGGCAAAAAGACTGCAAATCCCCTGCTATGGCAGAGAAATATTGGAAATGACAGCAAAAAAAATGCACGTTCATCCGGAAAATATAGAGCATATGGAGGAAACGGCAAACAAAAGTCTTTTGTATGATTTGGCTCTTTTGGCACAAAGCGGATTGACAGGAAACGGCTTGCAGGCAGACAGACGGGTTTTTTTAGAAGAAAGCAATATCATAAAGGAATTGGCCATGAATGGTCCCTGTGTCATTGTGGGCAGGTGTGCAGGAGGCATTTTGAGGGCAAGAAAGGATTGTCTGAGAGTATTTATTTATGCAGATTTGGAAAACAGAATACAGACAGCCACACAAAAGTATGGTGTGGCACAGGAAAATGTGTTGAATGTGTTAAAACAAAATGACAAAAGAAGGTCGTCCTTTTATAAAAACAATACAGAATATCTTTGGCAGGATTGGACTGGGTATCATTTGTGTTTAAACAGCGGCATATTGGGTGTGGAAAAATGTGTGGATTTGATTGTGGATATGATGGAAAAGGAAATATAATATGATGTTGAGGCGCTTCTGTTTTGGAAGCGTCTTTTATCGTTGTATTTGGCTGAATATATAGTCATAAATAAAACATTTTTGTATGTAGGCGGCTTTTTTTGATTATCATTTTGATTTTGCTGCTTTTATATATGAAATAGAAAGCAGCGAAATGTTGATTAAACCAGTCTACTGTATTTTTATTGACTGTATAAGAAAGTCCGAAAGCTCTTTTATTGCTTTTTTTGAAAAAAAGCAACAAAAATTCCATTGTCCCGTTTCAAAGCTTTATGCTTCCAAAATATCATATCATTTTTTTAGAAATGTAATGCGTCCATCATTTTATAATGAATATTTGAAAATACCATGACAAAAAACAAAATTGGCAAGTAAAACAGAAACGGTAATATGGTATTGAAATGTAGAGGCAGTGGGATATAAAAAAGCTGAAAAGGATACAGTATCAAAATAAATCCAAAGTAATAAAACAGGAGTATAACGATATATAAATTGGTTTGTATTTTCCATTGTTTTACGGTTATAGCAGCAAAATGCTCCTTTTTTTGAATTTTTTGCCGCCATTTTTAATTTCTATTGCTGTGTGTTTCATTTTTTCCCAAAAATGTACTGCAAATTGAAAATTGGTGTAAAAATAGAACAGAAAAGCAGTATGAAAATTTGTGGGAGATACAAAAGAATGAATCAAAATAAAGGCATTGTATGAAAAGGAAAGAATGAAAGGAATGTAAAAGCTTTTGTAAGGATTGGAGGAGAGGGGGAAATAAAGCCATTGGCTATGGTGGGAGAATCAACAAAGACTTATCATAGTACGCAGCAGTAGAAAACAAAAAAGTATGAAGGTTTTTGAATTAATGAATGGTTTAACAGGGGAATGAAACTGGTAGTTCATTCAAAAAGCATAAATATAAAAAAATAAAAGAGGGTGTTATTAAGGTGATGAAATAAGGACATACTAATAACAAAGGAGATGTTATTGGCATGGAATGTAAAAAATGCGGAGCAACAGAACACAGCAAAAATGGATTTATAAAAGGGCATCAAAGATATAAATGCAAAAATTGTGGTTATCAATTTGTACCAACCTTACAGAAGGGATTTGATGAGCAGACAAAATTAATTGCATGTTTATTATATATTAATGGGTTATCTTTTAGAACAATCGCTGGTTTATTGAATACTTCTGCAACCAGTATATTAAGCTGGGTAAGAAAATTTGCATTACAGCATTATGAAAAACCACAGCCTGCTTCAGAAGCTGTGGTAATACAATTAGATGAAATGCGGCACTTTCTGCATTTAAAAAAAACAAGCTTTGAATATGGAAAGCATATTGTACTGGTACAGTACAACGCATCGAATGTGGCAATGGTGATACCATTACCCTTAAAAAATGACTCCAAAGATTAAAAAAGTGGAATGTAAAAACTTATATGACTGACAACTGGAAGTCTTATGCAGAAGTTATCTATTATTACAAAGTAAAAAATACACTTCTCCTATTGAAAGGAACAATTCTCGTCAGAGGCATTGGTTTTTTCAGAAGAAAAATATGTGTTGTATCCCGTTCTCTAGAAATGGTAGATTTCACCATGTTTCTTTTTGCCAAGTTCCATTGTAATTCCTCTTTCTCATTCCATTCATTATTTGCTTAACACCCTCAAAATATGAAGTAGCCGTCAAGCATGGCAGAGCATACTTGGCGGCATTATAAATCATTGGAGCAGTTTTTTTATGGCACGTTACTTTAGAAAAAAATGTCAAAGGCTTGGCTGTATGTAAAGAGCTGATATCAAACAAAAAAATAATTTAAAATGGCTGCAAAAGCAGACTATAAAATAGTCCATTTTACAATACAATGAAAGGCCTTCTGCTTTGCAGCAGTGTTTTATAGGAAACACAAAATATTTTATTATTTAGCCTTTTTCAAATGATTGATATCAAAGGAATGCAGCCTTGTAACAGATTCAAGCACATCTGTTTTTAATTTGATATGCTCCACATCATTTTCAATATTATCCAGTTTATCTAATTTTTCAGCATTTTGAATATGACCATCCACAAGAATTCTGATGTTGCGGTTGGTTTCATTTTCAAGAGCTGTTTCAATTTTGACAACACGGGCCTCAACATTAGTAACTCGTTGTTTCAGTTCATCTACTTCTTGCTTCAGTTCATCTACTTCTTGCTTCAGTTCATCTACTTCTTGCTTTAATTCAGATACTTCTCGCTTCAGTTCACCTACTTCTTGTTTCAGTTCATCTACTTCTTGTTTTACCTCTTTGATTTGATTTTCTAAATCAAATTTCACCTCTTTGATTTGATTTTCTAAATCAAATTTTACTTCTTTGATTTGATTGCTTAACATTTCAAACATTTCTTTTACTACGCCAAGCACTTCTTTTGTTTCTTCCTGCATAGTCAAACCTCCTATATATTAATTGATAAAATATGGAAAGGGATCAAAAATTTTTGATATAGAAATATAGACAAGTTATGTTTTTTATTATATCATTTTTAAAACCCTTTTGCACCTGTTTTGATGAAATGATAAAAAAATTTATATAGTGTTTGTATACTGCTGATATGGTTTCATGCAACAAAGAATATTATATAATTTACTTTTTGTGATGTAATATGTATGGAAATATATACTTTTGATTATAATAGGGGAAGTATATTGACAAAAAACAATAGCTTTGTTGTAAAAAGTGAAAACAAACACATTTGCAATATGTTTAGAATATTTTTTAATACACCTCTTATACTGATTTGCTTCTGTTGATAAAAAGTAAACATGATAAAATATTGATATTTCTGTCAAAAAGGAATTTTCTGTATTCTCTTCTTAATAAAAGCCAAAACAAAAAAATTCTTTTAGGAAGTATTGTCATTTCCCAAAAAATGTCAGCCGTATAAAGCCCACCATACTGTATTTCATAGCTTTTTTTTAAAAGGCAGCTATCCACAAATTTATCATAGCTGTTTATACTGCCATACCATTTTAAACATATCCTAGCTCCAGACAAATGATGACGCAAGTATATGAGAGATTTATATGTTATCCTCATAAAAATATAATAAAAAGCAATCATATACAAAACAATCTGTGGTATGAAATAGAAAAAGCAATTTGTTCTGTGACAGAGAAAAGAAGCATAAATGTATCATTGATATGATACTGGAGGTTGAAAAAGTATTGTCTGCAAAAGGAAAATGGACAAAAGCCATATATAAATGGCATAAAAGCTTTCAAAATAATAGAAATAAAAAAATCCGAGAGCATCCATTTTGTTACAGCAACACTTTCAGCTCTCGAATTTTGGTTTGGAAAGGATCATTCAGTTGATAAAAAAACAGAAATTTTATGATGATAGAAAGAATGGTTATGTTTGGTATCATATAATACAATGGTAAAAAAGGGTGGAATGAATGATGGAAATATTATTTGGCACTTTTCATGGTATCAATAAGTGCCAGCAGGGCCTGCTTTTGTTCACTTGTCAGAGCGTTCCATTTTGTAAATAAAGTATGCATCTCTTCTGTCAGCTCTAAAGTGTTTCCTTCTGTGAAAAACTGTGCCAAAGTAATGTTAAATGCCGCACAAACTGCCTTTAGTGTTGGCAGCGTTGGAGCATTGTTTCTATGAAACACATTTGTCACAGTAGAATGAGAAAGACCTGCTTCCTTTGTCAATCGGTAATCAGTCCAGCCCCTTTCCTTCATAAGCTGCCTGATTCGTTTTTGTGCATCCATATTCATCACCGCATGTATCTATTCTAATTCTTAAAAAAACAATAGGATAGTCACAATTAGTAGGTGTATTATACCCCAAAAGAGAACAACAGAAATGGTGTGATGGAACAATATCAAAGGATTTATGGAATATGATAGGGTCACTGTTTATAACACAATTTATCAATAAAGATATTGTAAAAAAAGCAGCTTTTTTTAGTATTGTGAAGTCAATGAAAATTTTATGCTATATGGAATTCCATTTTTACCATATTTTTGATTCGTATGCTTTTGAAATATTTTCAATGGACGACTGCTTTTGGGAAACTGTAAACTGTGCTGTACTGAAATAGAATGGTATACCAACTAATATATGTATGTGGTAGTATGCTTTTGGGATTATTATATTTTTCATAATTTTATTATGAACTGCCTCCTATTTGACATTCACTTTTTATATATCACATTTTTTCTATATTTTGGTGGAAATGTCATATGATAATAACAACCATATTTTTGAATCCTATCTTGCCAAATCCCCATGTCCTATTTAGATAGAAATAGAAAGCCATAAAACATTAAACCGGCCTTCTATATCATAGACTGCAAAAAGGAAAAGGATTACCCTAAAGGATTGCTCAAAAAAGATAACATTAATACACTTGTTATATTTTGAAAATACTAGCATATCCTTTTCCATATTAATGTGGCACATTGGTCTTTTACCCCTTGGTGCAAATACAATATGGTATTGACAGCTCCAAATTGTATTTGTCAAACCATTCTTATAAAAGCACCTATGATAAAAAGCTTTTGGCCAAAGGGAGCCCTCCTGATTCCTTGGACACAGCCCTATGCTTTTTGATTATGGTGCCAAATAGGTTTTTATTGGCTGCTGTGTTATACCGTTTCAGTGTGCATTGTTTCACCTATTGGTATTCTTTTATTGATTTGTCATATATTGGGTTGTTTTTTCTCCGCTGTTTTCTGCTATATTCACTACGTCGGAATATAAAGTACTGCCAATGTCTATAAAGTCTAATAGAATCATTTTAAGAGATATGTTCCATGGATTTTCATAATAAAATACATTTGTGTGCAAATAGGATATGATTTGTATGCTGTATAATCCTTATTCCTATATATGGGCTGTTTTTTTACCATGCTTTTTGCATTTGCCAAAAGGGCATTTTGATTGCCGCTGTAACGTCAAGGACCTTTTTACTGTGGGACTGGTGGCTTTGCTCCCATAAAAAAAAGCCCTTTGCTTTTACAGCAAAGGACATTTGACCATTGTTTTATGTATTATTTTTTTTTGCTGTTTCCCCGCACATCCACAGCAATTTGCTCTATTACAGATTGGTTTCTCACACCTACAAGCCAGTTGGTCAAATTGGAGGCAGAGCAGGCATGATTGGGGATGATTTCAATTTTGTCGCCAATGCTTAGTGTAGTACTGCCATGTACTTTCAGCTTGCCCACCTCTTCTGACAAGCCAAAAACCGTTACTTCCGGATGTCCTTTTACAATACCATAGCCATTGATTGCCGTATTGCCGTGGGCACCTTGGTCCAACCCAAGACATTTTGCTCCTGCATCACAAAGGAATGTATCCTCAGAGGGATGGGAGATGATGGTTGTCAGCACAGACAAAGAGCAGTCCTCCTCCTTGGCACTGCCCAGTGCAATCTGAATGGCATCATGGTATATATAATTTCCCGGGTGATAAATTTGAATGGATGGGTGGGCCACAGTGAGAGCAAATGTAGGTGTGGAGCCGCTGGTTACATAAAAATCAGAAAAACCGGCATTTTTTAAATCAGAGGCCACATTTGCCATGGTTTCACACTCCAGCCTGGAAACTGCCTCACGCTCCTGCTGTGTGGTACAGCCATATATTTGTCCCGGATGGGTGGAAATACCAAAAAATTTTAAATTGGCAAATGCCTTCATTTCTTTTGCAAAATCAGTCACTTTTTCCGGTGCAATGCCAAAGCGGTGAAAATTCATATCTACAATAATGCTGTAATATAAAAAAGCCTGTTGCTTTTCTGCCTCTTTTTGTAAAAGGCCTGCCACTGCAATGTGGTCCAGACGGATGATGATATCCGCTTTTTTGGCAAGGGCTACAATCCGTTGTATGTTTTTTTCATTGGCAGTGGGATAGGCATACATAACTTTTTTTGCACCGGCTTTTACAGCCATTTCGCACTCGTCAATGGTGCCGCAAAGAAAGCCCTCTGCGCCCATGTCCATTTGTTTTTTCAGCAATGCAGTGCTTTTGTGAGTTTTTACCATAGGCCAAAGGGCTTTGTTGTTTTGGGTACAGCTTTGTTGATAGCGGCGCAGATTGTTTTCTGCAATATCTAAATCCAGTAAAATTGCAGGCGTTTCCAAATCATATAAAAACATTTGATACACTCCCTTTCATGTTGTTTGACTAATATTTATTTAAGCACAGAAAAAACAAATTGTCAACGAAAGAGGAGTTTGATATGGTAAAAAATAATGCAGTATTGTCATGAAAAATGGCACAGTGGTATTTTTGTGATTTGCAAAAAAATGAAAGGCATTTCAAATGCCGTCAAGCTTTTTTCCAAAAGCTCATTGCTTTGTATTGTAAATAAAAAATGATTTTGGATGTAGCCTCCATGCTTTGTGTCTGCTGTTTCCCATAAAAGCAGGATAAAACATAGGCATCGGTTTTATGACATTGAAAACAATGCAAATGTGTTAGTTGTTTCTATTTATCAGTTTTTATGCATACCATACACCATTGAGAGCATTTTTCATGCTCACTGCTGTGGCCAAAGTCAAAAATAAAAGCAGAGTAATGGAACCATTTTGTGAAAAAAGGCCTTTTCTTAAAAATGAAAATGATTTGGAATACCACACAAAAAATAGATTTTCTATGATAAGTATACAATCAAAAACAGTATTTGACAGACAAAAACAGTAAAGACGCATTTGTCTGCATTGCATGGAAGGAGATGATTTTATTTTGGTATTACAACGTTTTTTCAAATGAAATATTTTTTGTTTTTCTATAATATAACGGTGTAAAACCTGTGTATTTTTTAAATATTTTGCTAAAATAGCTGGGATTGTTGAAGCCTACGCTGACAGCAATTTCTGTGATGGAGTCCGTTGTGTTTTTTAGCAATGACATAGCTGTGGTGATACGATATTTTGTAATATATTCCATGGGAGTGGTGTGCAATATGGTTTGAAAACAACGAAAGCATTCTCTTTGGCTGATATTGGCACAAGCTGCCAGCTGTTTTAAAGCAATGGGCTGGCTGTATTGTGTGTGGATATATTCCAGCATTTGTTTGATACGCTGGCCGGCTGTGGCAGAAGCCGGTAAAGAGGCTGTAAAAGCAGAGCGACAATGCTCTGCAATGCCATAACAAATGTAGGAAAGCTGTTCTCTGATACCAAAAAGAAATCCCTTTGGCTCCTGTGTAAAAAAGTCATATGCCTTTTGAAAACAGACGATACATTGCTTTTGCCAATGGGTTTCAGGAGAAAAAATGATATAATTCAAATTTTGGCAGTTTAGCAAAGGCGTAATGTATCGTTTCATATAAATGCTTTCTTCATAGCCCCCCACCAAAAGGGCATCAAAAAGTATGGTGTGGAGTATACAGCTTTGAACAGAGGCTTTTTGCATAAAATGAAGTACATTTGTATTTAAAAAAAGACATTGTCCTTTTTTTAATGTGAATGAAGCTTCTCCCAAATCCACAAACACATCCCCTTCCTTTACCAGCACAAGCTCTATTTCATTGTGCCAATGCCAGGGGATTTCATGCTGAGGATGGTCCACAAAGTTGGTCAAATAGGCTGTGCAGGGAAATTGCTCTTCTGTATGGGAAAAAAGCTGTTTTTGATTTTGGTCTGTTGTGATATAGCAATGCTCTATGATTTTCAATGAAAACACTCCTTTTGGCAGTATTGTATTATTTTTTGACAGTATATTATTAGAAAATATAGTTTTATGGCAGTATAATAATATCATAAAAAAAGAAGTGATGCAACGAAAAGGAGAAATGCCATATGATAACCATATATAATATTCAAAATTTAGAAGTGTTTTTTCACATGATTAACCAGTTTCAAAATCCTGTCACATTGCAACTGAAAAAATCACACTGCAATGAGGATTTAAGAAACAATGATATGCTTCAGGAAATACTCACATTTGCTGCCGGAGAAAGGGGATTGGAAAAGCTTTCTCTTTCCATTGAGGGCAAAGAGGATGTGGATAAAATGGTAACATTTTTGTTGGAAAAAAATCAAAAAAAAGGGGCGTAACTTCAAAAAAGAAGGCGTTACCCACAGAAAAAAGTCCTTTCTTTTTCAGAAGGGACTTTTTTGTATGAGCATAGGGGATACAGAAGGTTTTTTGCCATTGTCAAAAAAGGAATCCGGGATATAGATTATGTATGGTGTATAAATTATAGTAGCATATTTGCATTCAAATATAGTCAAAAAATGTTTTAGCATGAAAATAAAGAGAGAAATGATAGAAAAAATTTCTATGGTCCAATTCCATAAAAAGCAGTGTATGCCCCAATCAAATAACTATGTGGGGAAAAACAGACAGTCAAATTTTACGATGTGGTGCTGTGGACAGCTTAGAGGGCTATGACAGCAGGGTATTTTTATGATGGGCAGGGAAAATAAATCATATAGCAGAAATAATTTAAAAAAACAAAAGCACAATGAGGCATTGATATGGAAGGGCTATTATATTTTAAGGGCATTATAAATGCAGATTGATATGACAAAAGCCATGACGGCATGAAAAAACCACCTGCGGGTGGTTTTTTCAATGACATATAACAGTGGTCAGCTTTGTTTTTGATATTCCTTTAAAGCACTTTCATAGGCACGATAGGTTGCTTCATCAAAGCATACCATTTGTATTTTTTCCATAGATTTATTTTCTTTTAAAAATGTCATAATTTCTTTTATAGCAATTTTGGCAGCCTCCTCCACAGGATAACGGTAAACCCCTGTGCTGATGGATGGAAAAGAAATGGATGTAATTTCATTTTCCTCTGCCAGCTTTAAGCTGTTGCGATAGCAATTTGCCAACAGCTCTGCTTCCCCTCTGCCGCCGCCTCTCCAGACAGGCCCCGGCGTATGTATCACATATTCTGCCTTCAATTTGTATCCTCCGGTGATTTTTGCCTCTCCAGTAGGACAGCCGCCCAGTGTTTCACATTCCAAAAGCAATTCATTGCCGGCAGCTCTGTGGATGGCGCCGTCTACACCGCCGCCGCCCAAAAGTGATGTATTTGCGGCATTGACTATGGCTTGTGTTTTGACTCGTACAATATCCCCTTTGATGAGAGAAAATCTATCTATCATAACACATCCCTCCTACCTCAATATTTGAAATTTGTCAATATATCTCCCGATATATTGTTCAAGTTTTATATCATCATCCATAAATGGATGGAATGACCGATGTTGTTGTTTGTTCTGCCGATATATATCCATGCACTTACCCTACCAGTTCTCGCTGGGTCTTACGCCCTGACATTCCTTCATTCTGCTTTATGGATAAAGGCACGAGGCAGTCTTGTGCTTGATTGCTGCCTCTTTGGGCTGATGGATTTATTCTCAGGCAGCCGCTTTTCACTGCTCCCTGCGGACAGCTCCGAATACTTTCTCCGAATCTAGCTTTCTTCTTTGCAAGCGCATAGCTCAGCGTCAGTATCTTTTTGCTCACCACTATAAAGGCCTGCAGCTTCTTTGACAGGTTTTCTTCCCGCATTTTCAGATAGTGGTAGAGCTGCTTGATCTCCGCATTTGTTGCTTTTTTTTATTTTAGCTTGTTTTTTGTTTTTCGTAAAGTAATTTTTATAAAAAGTGGATATGGAAAAAAACACCATTTTGTTTTCTGTTTGAAAAAAGAAAGGCGTCAATGGCAAAATTCTATCTTATTTGCATAATAAAATGTATTTTATAAATGAAATATGAGTCAAAATAGATATAAAATAAAAGCGTGCATGATTATTATAGTGACTTTTTGAACAATATGCTTAATTACAGAAAATGTTTTTGTTCAAAATACAAATACGCTTTAAACTGTTAAAGTTTAAATAGCTAAATTATTATTTGACTTTGAAAACAGAGCATAATAAAATAAAAACATCAAAAGCAGATGAAAACAGGGGAGATATCTGCAAAAAAATTGAAAAGGGAGGATTATCATGAAAAAAAGCATTTTTAGAACAATTTGTTCTTTTACAATGGTGGCTGCAATGGCATTGACAGCAGCAGGCTGTTCCAGCCAAACAACAACAGAGGATGGCCAGCAGGAAAGCCAAACAACAGAGGAAAGTCAGACAACAGCAGAGGCAGACCAGTTTCAAATCGGCATACTGCAGTTGACAGAGCATGAGGCGTTGGACAAAGCCAGAAATGGATTTATTGATGCTTTGGCAGAGGGCGGCTATGTAGAAGGAGAAAAAATAACCATTGATTTTCAAAATGCCCAAGGGGACCAATCCAACTTGAAAACAATGAGCCAAAAATTTGTAAACGACGGCGATGATTTGGTGCTTGCCATTGCCACACCTGCGGCACAGTCCATGGCGGCAGAAACACAGGAAATTCCCATTTTGGCAACAGCCATTACAGACTATCCGGAAGCAGGCTTGGTAGAATCCAATGAGGCGCCGGGGGTTAATTTGTCCGGCACCAGCGACAAAACACCTGTGACAGAGCAGATGGATTTGTTAAAACAAATATTGCCTGATGTGCAGACTGTGGGCATTTTATATAATTCCAGCGAGGCCAACTCCGAAATTCAGGCACAGGAGGCCATTGCCGCTTGTGAAGCACTGGGATTGGGCTACAAAGAAGGCACTGTGACAAATGTAAATGATATTCAGCAGGTGGTACAGTCTATTGCAAGTGAAGTGGATGCACTCTATATTCCAACAGACAACACATTTGCTTCTGCCATGCCTTTGGTGGCATCCATTACAGATGTAGAAAAGGTACCTGTAATTTGTGGAGAAAACGGCATGGTAAAAGGCGGCGGACTGGCAACCGTAGGCATTGATTATTATAAATTGGGACAGCAGACAGGCAAAATGGCAATTCGTGTGCTGGAGGGAGAAGATATTTCTGCAATGCCCATAGAATTTCCTGATACAACAGAGGTTTGTGTGAATTTGGACACAGCGGCAAAAATTGGTGTAACCATTCCTCAGGAAATCATAGACAGTGCGGCAATTATCATTGAAAACGGAGCAGAAACAACGGCAGCGCAATGACAATGCAGACATACCAAAATTGAGCTTTAGAGTGCCTTATGGCACTCTCTTTTCTATCGAATTGAATGAAATGGGTGAAAAAATATGAATTTTATTACAATGGCGTCGTTTTTGAGTGCTGTTTCACAGGGCTTGTTATGGTCCATATTAGCCATTGGCGTATATATTACATATCGTGTACTTGACTTTGCAGATTTGACAACAGAAGGCAGCTTTCCATTGGGTGCGGCAGTGACAGCCCAGGGCATTGTAATGGGTATGAATCCCTTTGTGGCAACATTGGCCGCATTTGGCATTGGATTGCTGGCAGGGCTGGTGACAGGCGTGTTTCATACAAAATTGAAAATACCCGGCCTTTTAGCCGGTATTCTTGTGATGACAGGATTGTACTCTGTCAATTTAAGAGTGATGGGAAAAGCCAATCTGCCTTTGCTCAAACAACCTACCATTGTAACAAGTGTTGTAGAAACCACAGGGCTTTCCACAGCAAATGCAGTTATGGCAGTGGGCATCATTGCAGTGGCTGTTGTGATAGTATTGTTGTGGCTGTTGTTTTCCACAGAGTTTGGTTTTGCGTTGAGAGCCACAGGAGACAATCCCCGCATGATTAGTGCATTGGGTGTCAACACAGATATTATGATTATATTGGGGCTGATGATAAGCAATGGATTGATATCTCTTTCAGGGGGACTGATTGCGCAATATAACGGCTATTCCGATGTGGGCATGGGCGTAGGCACCATTGTCATTGGGCTGGCCTCTGTTATCATTGGAGAGGTGCTTTTGGGCAGACGCTCCATAGTTTGGTGTTTGTTTTCTGTTGTAATAGGCTCTATATTATATCGTATTATCATTGCATTTGTATTGGCAAACAATTTGCCTCCAACAGACTTAAAGCTGTTTTCCTCCATTGTACTGGCCATTTGTCTTTCATTGCCTGCGGCCAAGGAGCGATACAGAGATTTTGTAAACAGACGTGGTCAAAAAACAGTACAAAAGGAGGAAAAGCTATGCTAAAAGTAGACAATGTGAAAAAAACATTTTCCCCCGGTACTGTCAACGAAAAGCGGGCGTTGAAAAACATTACCTTTCATATGGAGCCGTCGGATTTTGTCACGGTCATAGGGGGAAACGGCGCAGGCAAATCTACTATGCTCAATGCCATTGCAGGCATTTTTAAGGTGGATACCGGCACCATTATGATAAATGATGCAGATGTTACAAAGCTGCCGGAGCATAAAAGAGCCGTTTATATTGGCCGTGTGTTTCAAGATACCAGAATGGGTACTGCCTCTGATATGACCATAGAAGAAAATATGGCAATGGCACTGCGCAGAGGAAAGGCAAGAGGATTGAGAAAGGGTATTACAAAGGCAGAAAGAAATTTGTTTCGGGAAAGGCTTGCCATACTGGATTTGGGACTGGAAAACCGTATGACAGCAAAAACAGGCTTGCTTTCCGGAGGACAAAGACAGGCACTGACATTGCTTATGGCAACCATGACAAAGCCGGAGCTGCTTTTGCTGGATGAGCATACAGCCGCCCTTGACCCCAAAACAGCCAAAAAGGTGCTGGAGCTGACCAATCAGATTATTACAGAGGATAAATTGACAGCATTGATGATTACCCATAATATGCAGGACGCACTGAGATTGGGCAATCGTATCATGATGCTTCATGAAGGAAGAGTGCTGATTGATTTGCAAAGAGAGGAAAAGAAAAATCTTCAGGTGGCCGATTTGCTGAAAATGTTTGAAAAGGCCAGCGGTACAGGCATGGCCAGCGATAAAATATTGCTGAGCTGATAAATAAATTTATGTTTATTTTAAAAGGGAAAATGCTGTTGCCATTTGCTTCTTCTCTTCAAAAATAAAAGGTGTGACTGCTTTGCATTGCTGTTTGTGGCAGTGTGCTTTTCTATAAAAGCATGAATGCTGCTGTGCAAAGGCAGTCATAAACAGCATGAAGGCAGCAAAAAAGCATTATGATAGGATATCTTCTGCCATTTTTATGAAATTGCTGTGTAAAAGCAGTCACAGCCCAAGAAGCATCAAAAGCTTTCATAAGTTTTGTATAAGCAATGAAGCTGTCTGTATCTAAACAAATGCCCCGGCATTATGGTTATGGAAGCAAAACTATGCCATTTTATAATTTTGGCTGGTACAGCAACCAAAATGTGATGTCAAAGGCATATAAAAACCAGCTTCCCTTCCATAGCTCCATAAAAATAAAATGGTGTAATTGTCATGACAAAACCCAAAATGCATCAAAAATTACCCAAAGTCTTTGTTCAGCAAAGGCTTTTTTGCTGTGTATCAAAAATAAATTGTATTTTTGATATGGTCCGCTGCATATACAAATAAAAAAAGAAAAAGGCAGGCGTCAGAAATTGAGTTTATTTTTAACAGACAAACAGGCATGGCTTTTGGCGGCTATGGCATATTTGGATATTGATTTATTTTATGAAAATAAAAATTATAAACAAAAAAAGCTGAAGTCCTTACTAAACGCCATGAAGGCCTATTGCAAAAAGGGAAATGAAATTGAATATAACGGCGGCTTTACACAATGGGAGTTTTTGGAAATTGCAGAGGAGATTGGAAAAGATGAGGTATTAAATCAATTTATGTTTACAGATTATAAAAATGACAACAAACAAAATGAATATGACATTTATTTTACAGGCTTTGTGGCTATTGCATTGCAGGATAGTATGGGAAACTGCATCATTACCATAAGAGGGTCGGAGGGGGCAAGCCAAGCGGAAGCAGAGGGCTTTGAGAGCTTTTTGGGAAGAGAAGGATTGGGAGATTTTTTGACAATAGACTGGACAAAGGGCAATGTACGGTTTTTGAGCGGAAAATCCGTACAGTTTCAACCCTTATTGGATTTTGTGGAAAAAAATAAATCAGAAGCCACAAAACAAACATTTTTAACAGGACATTCTCAAGGGGCGGCAAATGCAGTGTATGCCTGTGCCTATTTTGAAGGGCTTCAAGCAAAGGTATTTGACGGTACAGGCTGCGCTCAGCTGCTAAGCCAAAAGCAAAGACAAATACTGCAAAAGGCAGATGTGACAAATTATGTATTAAATGGAGATTTGATTGGTTCTTTGCTGTTTCATAGTGAAAATGTGGTATATGTGGCTCCCGTTTCCAATACAAAAATTTGTTATAAATCCAATGATAAAACCACAGCATTTCCTTTGGTTTTGGATACGGAAAAACTGCAATATGCTTTTCATTTTCATCATTTGCAGGCAATACAGTTTGATGCAGAGCAGTGTGTCATACCTTCTACTCAGGGGAAATGGGCAAAAGAAATCGGCACAATATCAAAAGTCATTTGCATATTAAATTTGGCTACAAACAATCGTTTTGGCTCTCAGCTTTATGGAAATATAGATACATTGATTGATTTTAAAATTGCAAGAGATTATACAAAAAAAATAGAGGACAGTTCCAAAGAAACATACAAAGAATGGGTTACAAAGGATAGGCTTTGGAAAAGAGCATATGAAAACAGCAAAAAAAGAAGGCTTTCTCAAAAACAAGCCATTACCTGCTCTTTATTGGAGAGGGATAATGAACAAAGAAAGCTGTTTTTGAAGGAGCAAAGTCAATTTTTGTGGAAAGCCATACAAAATCAACTAAAGGAGCAAAAAGAAAACCTCAAAGAGAAAATCTGTAATATTGGCGCACTGTCTGTTGTCAGCCATATTTTATGCCAAAGCTGTTTTTGCAATGAGGAGTATGACATTTTGCAAAGGGCCAAAACGGCAGCTTTTATTTATGATACTTTTTTGAAGCAAAATCCCAAAAAAGGCTTTGATTATTTAAATCATATTTTTCATTTTACCCATTTGGATTTGGATACATTTTTAAAACAGCGGCAGGAGCATGGCACATTGCAGACACTGCTAAAATATGGTGAAAAGAGGTGAAAGGGGCTGTTGAAAAGCACTGCCAAAAGGAGTAGAATACATACAGGGGTGTTTTTGTGAAGGAATTGACCACAGGAAAGGAATATAAAGTATTATTTTATTTTGCACTGCCTATACTCATTGGAAATTTATTTCAGCAGTTTTATAATGTGGCAGACAGTGTCATTGTAGGACGGTTTTTGGGAAAACAAAATTTGGCGGCGGTGGGGTTTTGTTTTCAAATCAATGCCATATTAAATGCTGTTTCAATGGGGCTGTCATTGGGCATGGGTATATTGATTTCACGATATGTGGGAGCCAAGGAGACAGAAAAAATTTATGCTGTCATTGACACAGGATTTTATTTTTCTATGGTATGTTCTGTCATATTTTGTTTTTTGGGCATTTTTTTGACAGATTTTTTGATTGATGTTTTCCAAGTGCCTGATGACACCGTTTATTATACTGCCATTTATTTAAAAATATTGTTTTTGGGAACCATACCTACTTTTTTGTACAGTGCCATAACCAATATTTTAAGAGGACTGGGAGATTCTAAAACGGCTGTATACTGCCTGATTGGCGCAGCCATACTCAATATTGTGTTGGATATATATTTTTGTCAAAAATGGGGCATTGGCGGTGCGGCCGCAGCAACAGTGCTGTCACAATGGTTTTGCTGTGGGGCAAGCTTTTGTATGCTTTCTAAAAAATATCCTCTTTATGGCATTCATATCAAAAAGCCTCAGCTGCAAATGGCAGTACTGAAAAAAAGCCTTTTCATAGGCATACCTTCCATGACACAGCAGCTGTTTAAAAGCATTGGATTTTTGACATTGCAGGGTATGGTAAACAGCTTTGGCTCTACTTGCATGGCAGCATACAGTGTGACATCTAAAATTGACTCATTTGCTCAGCTGCCGGCACTGCACATTGGTCAGACTCTTTCTAATTTTACAGCACAAAATAGAGGGGCCAAAAAGGAGGAGAGAGTCAAAAGAGGCTTTTTTGCCGCATTGTTTATGGCTTGGGGCGTTACAATTACCATTTCTCTTTTGGTGGTGCCTTTTTCTCAGCTTATTATAAAATTTTTTATCAAAGACCCCTCTGTCATAGATATTGGAGTGGGATATTTGCGTATTGTGGCGTTGTTTTATTGTGTTGACGCTGCAATGCAGGTGTTAAACGGTATATTGCTGGGATATGAAAAGCCTTTTGTTCCTATGATTTCTACCATTGTATCCCTTTGTCTCATGCAGGTGCCGGCTGCCTATGTGCTTAGCCACACCTCTTTGGGTTATATCGGTATTTGGCTTGCCACACCCTTTGGCTGGATTGGCGGTGTATTGATTCGCTGGTATTATTATAAAAAACTGTGTCAAGAAAAAAAGATGGCAAAATAGTATGTTCTACTGCTGTGATATGACAGCAGTTTTTTGTATGGAGAAAACCATGCGATAGTCCCGGGGTTCAAAAAAGTCTTTTGGCCATGGGGCAGAGAGAAAAATTCCTTTTGATGATAATAGTTATGTGTAAAAAGCAAATCTGCAGCATGACACAATTAAATAACCGATTGCAGCTGTTTCAAAAATATTTTAACAGCGGGAGAAAATGTCTGATATTTTTTGGTGACAATGTAGAGGTCCACAGAAAGCTCTGGAACAATGGAGCGAAATGTCAGATTTCTTCCCTGTGTGTTTACCAAACGGTCCAGACAAAGGGCATAGCCTATGCCATGTTCCACCAAAAATGTGGCGTTATAAATCAGATTGTATGTGGCAACCACATTCATCACAGAATAGTCTGAACCAAACCATTCCAGCTCCTGATGGCCATAGAATGTCTGCTCAGCTATAATCATAGGCAAGGATTTCAGCTGGTCGATGTTAATATATTTTTGTCTGGCCAGTTCACAGTCTGCCGGCATGAGCAGGCCGTAAACATCCTTTTGATGCAGATTAAGATAGTCATATTTTTCCTGTCGTATTGGCCCCAAAAGAAGTCCCATATCGACTAAGCCTTTGTCCAGCCGCTCCAAAATAGTATCGGCATCACCGCTGTGGGTGTGGAGCTGTACGTTTGTATATTTGCTGTGAAAATCTGCAAGAAGGCCTGCAATTTTGTCCATTGCCACTGTTTCCCCGCAGCCTATGGTAATATGTCCGCTGAGCATGGTTTCTTCTGTATGAAAAGCAGATTCGGTATTATCTAACAGTTCCAAAATTTCTTGGGCTTTGCTTCGCAAAAAATTTCCTTCCTCTGTCAATGTCAGTTTTCGTTTTCCTCGAATGAATAACTGCTTTCCAAGCTGCTGTTCCAGTTCCATCATCTGTTTTGATAATGTAGGCTGGGCAATGAACAGGGTTTCTGCCGCCTTTGTAATATTCAGCTCCCGTGCAACGGCAAGAAAATAGTGCAGCAATCTTGTTTCAATCATTTTAAGCCACCCCTTCTTTTATTAGATTCTGCTGCTTTTTATAGGAAATAGAAAACCATGAAGCAGTGATTTGATAACCAAGGCCTCCTGTATTTCTTCCCTTTTATAGAGTACAAAAGGGGAGGGTATGGATAAGGTCTTAAGCTATTTTATTATATTTTTCAAATTTATATTTACAATACCATACCATTTTTTTCATGTAACACATCCTATTTCCAAATTCTGTTGCTTTCTAGGAAATAGAAAGACGAAAATCACTTCTCTGTATTTCTTCTCTGTCATAGCCTGAGCAATAAAATTTTTTTGCTATGCTTCCTTTAAGCTCAGGGGATTTCGCATATTTACAATTTCCTTTGTGCCTTTTTTCAAAGAAAGTAACATCCATTTTATCGTTCCTATATATTACAACATTATATTTACAATTATCATTCTTGTCAACTATGATAAACTATTCTTAATAGCTGTTTGAAATATAATTCCTTCTATTTTATACTGTGGATGTGAAACAAATTTTATAAAAAGAAACAGATAAATAGAAACACAATACAACATTTGATGGGAACTGGACATTTATGACAATGAATTAGAGGTGATGAAGTATTGTAATTTTGACAGTATTGTCTATGGGAGAAATATTGCTAAAATCATATCTGGTTGAAAAGATATTTTCTATATTTTTTACAGATTTCAGATTTTGCTTTGCAGCTTTGTGGCATTCTCATACTGGTTGAAATCACTGATATAAAGCTTTTATATGATGGAAGCATTCTCTCATACAAAAGGGAATGTGATTTTATACAAAGACCATTGGTTCTTTTACGGCATATCACAAATGCAGTAAAATATTGTGTTTGGCCGCTGGATTTTTGAAGGCCTTCTGCCATGGACAGAATGCTGCTGTATGGGAAAGAAAGCATATATTGGGTATGATAATGGCTTGTTTTAAACACCATAAAAGCATGAAAATAGGATTTATGATACTGTCTTTAAAAGGAGCAGCAGGAACTGCCGCCTAAATTTTACAACAGTAGCCAATTATATTCCCTTTTTAATAAAATCACATACCATTTCTATGATACAAACATTTATCTGTTTCAAAATAATACAAATGTATAATGTATTTGAATATCAGCAGCAATCAGGAGGAGTTGTCCATGAGTCACTATATTTGTAAATTACATGAATCTGTTACAAGAGAGCATATCCGCTATTACAATCGCTATGGCATTGCATTGGCCGGTGATATTTATATGGCAAAGGATATGGATAAAACAAAAAAGCATACTGCTGTTGTGGTGGGGGCGCCCTATGGCGGTGTGAAAGAGCAGGGACCTTGTGTCTATGCCAACGAACTGGCCCAAAGGGGATTTGTTGTGCTGACATTTGACCCCTGCTATATGGGAGAATCCGGCGGAGAACCCCGCCATGTTTCCTCACCGGAGCTGTTTAGTGAAAACATCAGTGCAGGAGTGGATTATTTGGGGCTTTTGCACTATGTAGACCGTGACCGCATTGCTGCATTGGGCATTTGTGGCAGCGGCGGCTTTGCCCTTTCCGCAGCGGCAATGGATACTCGTATCAAAGCGGTGATTACGGTCAGTATGTATGATATGAGTGTCGCCTCTCGGTTGGAGCTGACTCCGGAGCAGATAAGGCAGAGAAAGGAGCAGCTTTCACTCCAACGCTGGAAGGATGCAGAAAAGGGCTTACCTGAGTATATTCCTTCTTTTCCTGAGGAGCCGGTGGAGGAAATTCCCCATGATATGCAGGGAATTTGGAGAGAATTTTTTGATTTTTATGCCACCAAAAGAGGACATCATGCCAATGCCTTGGGCGGATTTACAACAACATCCGATTTAAGCTTTCTGAATTATGGTCTGAACGACCATATTGAAGAGATTTCTCCCCGTCCCATTTTGTTTATTGTAGGGGAGCAGGCAGAAAGCCGTTTTTTCAGCGACATGGCTTTTGAAAGGGCGGCAGAGCCTAAATATAAGAATGTGGTGCCAAACTGTAATCATGTAGATTTATACGATGACACTGCAAAAATTCCATTTGATGATATTGTGCTGTTTTTACAAAACAGCTTACAGTAAGGAGTGTGGATTATATAGAAAATGATTTATACTGCTGCATTGCTTTCCCTGCTTACGGTTGGAGGCTGCGGCAATGGGCAAGAGTTCCCTGCTTCCCCTTGGGCAGAGGCCAGATTTGATGTACAAGAGAGCAATGCCCCACAGATTTTGGAAAATGCCCAAAGCAGTGAACAAACCAATGAAAAAGGAGAGGAAGAAATGATGAGAATTTCCGTAAAATCAGAAGATTATGAAATCATTTATGAATTGAATGACAGCCGTGCCGCAGCACAGCTATATGCCCAGCTTCCCCTGCATACAGAGGTAGCGCCCTTTAGCAACAATGAAATGACATTTTATCCTCAGGCTTTGGATACAGAGGATACCCCTCTTTCCTCAGGAGAAGTGGGTTCTTTGTCCTATTATGCCCCTTGGGGAGATGTGGTGATGTTTTATGGGCCATGTACACCCAACAGCAGTCTTTATGAGCTGGGCAGGGCAGTATCGGGAGCAGAGCATATCGCCCATTTAAGCGGAACCATTACAGTGTCTGCCATAGAGTAAAGGAGGATGAAAAAAATGAATTATGTTTCACTGTATAACGGCGTGAAAATGCCTCAGGAGGGCTTTGGCGTATTTCAAATACCCAATGAGGAATGTAAAGAGGTTGTGCAAAATGCCATAAGCACCGGTTACCGTATGATTGATACGGCAAGCTCCTATCAAAATGAAAAAGCTGTGGGCGAGGCAGTACAAGAAGCAATAGACAAGGGCATTGTCAAAAGAGAAGAGCTGTTTCTCACCACCAAAGCCTATATACAGGAAATGGGCTATGAAAATCTAAAAAAAGCTTTTGCCCGTTCCTTGCAGCAACTGGGGCTTGATTATATAGATTTGTATCTCATTCATATGCCCTTGGGAGATTATTATGGGGCATGGAGAGCCATGGAGGAGCTTTATAAAGCAGGCAAAATTCGCTCCATTGGTGTGTGTAATTTTGACGGAGCCAGACTGATGGATATTTGCTACAATGTCAACATAAAGCCTATGGTAAATCAGATTGAACGTCATCCCCATTATCAAAGGGCAGAGGATATTGAGGTGATGAAAAAGCTGGGAGTACAGCCGGAAGGCTGGGCACCCTTTGCAGAGGGGATGAAAGGTATGTTTAGAGAACCCATTTTGAATGAGATTGCCGCAAAGCATGGCAAAACGGCGGCGCAGGTTATTTTGCGCTGGAATGTTCAGCAGGGAGTGGTTATCATCCCAAAATCTGTCCATAAAGAGCGTATGGAGGAAAACATAGCAATATGGGATTTTGCACTGGATGAAGAGGACATGGCTCGTATGGAAAAGCTGGACAAAAACTGCCCATCCATGCTGGACTGCTCCAGACCCAGTGAGATAGACAGGCTTTATAATTATTTAAACAATCCGGTACTGACTAGTCTTTGAACAGGAGTGAAAAACAATGGTGAATATGGAAGTGAATGGAACCACACTTCAAATTGCATTGACACAAAGCAGCTCTTCGGAGGCTTTGAAAGCATTGCTAAAAGGTGGGGCTTTGACCATATCTATGAAGGATTATGCTCATATGGAAAAATTCGGAAATCTGGGAACAAAGCTTCCCCGCAATGATAAGCATATTACCACCAAGGCAGGGGATGTGATACTTTCTGAGGGTAATTTGCTGGTTATTTATTATGCACCCAATACATGGAATTTTACAAAGCTTGGCAGCGTGACAAATATGACCGAAAAAGAACTGAAAAAGGTTTTGGGCAAGGGAAATATTACAGCAACACTTTGGCTAAGTGAAGCATAACAGGAGGTTTGAACATGAAAAAAAGAATTCTCATAGCACTGACAACAGTTTTATTGTTTGGTATGCTTGGCTGTTCCAATTCCAATGAACAGCAAGTGGCTTCTGTTGAAAATAGGGTATCTGAGCAATCAACGGAAAAGGATGATTATATATTTGAACTGGATGAAAATGTGCAGCGTACTGCCGTTACATTTCAAAACCGCTATGGCATTACATTGTCAGGGGATTTGTATACTGCCAAGGATATGGATATGGCAGCAGAGCATCCGGCCTTGGTCATTGGCCCTCCCTATGGCGGTGTAAAAGAGCAGGGACCCGGTGTGTATGCAAATGAACTGGCACAGCACGGATTTGTGGTGCTTGCATTTGACCCTTCCTTTAATGGAGAAAGTGAAGGAGAACCCAGACATACTTCCTCTCCTGACATTTTTACAGAGGATTTCAGTGCCGGAGTGGATTATGTGGGTACATTGGAATATGTGGACAGAGAAAAAATCGGTGCAGTTGGCATCTGTGGCAGTGGCGGCTTTGCCCTTGCCGCAGCTCAAACAGATACAAGAATAAAGGCTGTGGCCACTGCAAGCTTATTTGATGTCAGTGCATCGGCAAACGGATTAGACACAGAACAATGGTTTGAGGCAGTAAACCCCATTGCCCAGCAAAGATGGGCAGACATAGACAACGGACAGCCTCAGTATATCCCCACTTATCCAGAAGAGCCGACAGAAGAAATCCCTGAAAATCTAGAAGGCATTTGGGCAGAATTTTACAGCTTTTATGGAATGGAAAGGGGACATCATCCAAGAGCATTGGGGGGATTTACCACCACCAGTCAATTGGCATTTTACAACTTTCAGCTTTTAAACCACGTTGATAAAATGACACAGCCGGTTTTGTTTATGGCAGGTGAAAATGCACAAACACGGCCAATTAGTGAGTCTGCCTATGAGCTTGCAGCCGGCCCCAAGGAGCTTTGCATTGTGCCGCAGGCCAATCATGTTGATTTGTACGCTGATACTGCCAAAATTCCCTTTGATAGATTAATTGCTTTTTTTCATGAAAATATGTAATAAAAAGTAAACCGGTATAAAAATCATAGGGATACAATAAAATGGTTATGCAGCAACTGTCAGCAAACAATACTGCCAAAAATGCCGTATTAGTTGCAGACATTGTAAAACAATGGAGCAATAGAAATAAAAGGGTGAAACAAAAGCATTGCCTCTGCTCTCCAGAAATGTTTCATATCCCAGTGTTGTTTTAAAAAAAGCAAAAAAATAAGAAAAGACAATTTTTCCTTATATAATGGACAATACTGCTTTTGTAGTGGATTGATGTAATTTTTGAATGGATTTGCTTTTTAACAGTAAAGGGCTGCAGACTATATTTATAAAATAAAAAAGCTGTACTGTAATACCGTAGAAGGGATAATATTTCCATAAAAAGAAACAATACAAAAATCATATATGCTGTATGTCATCTCTTTTATAACAGTCAGTAAAAAATACATTTTTCTGCCAAAGCCGATGATGGGAAAGGGGTGCACTGAGGAAAAGAGGATAAAAATACTATGGAGTTGGCAAAGGCATTGCAGCAATGCGGGGATTTGAGCCAAAATATAAAACAGCCAAAAAAGCAGGCTGAGCCACAATGTATTGGTGCAGAAAGGAGAGCAAAGGGCAGAAAATCCTTAAAAATGGAAAGGGGCCATCCCAAAACAGCCCAATCATAGTGTACAAAAACCGGGTGCTTTTTGAGCAGATTTCACTCAGAAAACAGCCGGTTTTCTATGATTTGTAGGCTTTCTTTGTGCAAGCTGCTGATACAATTTTATTTTGTAGCATCTCCATATTATTTGATTGCCTGTATCAATGAAACAAATTGCAAAAACATTGTGAGAGGGAAAATAGGAACAGAAATGCTTGCAGCAAAAGATGGTATTGCTTTAAAAATTCATATATATAAAGCTGTGGTTTATGCAGAAAGTCAATGCCCATGGTATCGAAGATGAAAATAAAACCAACTGTTTGTGTTGCCGACTGGCAGGCAGAAATTGACAGAATGTCAAAAGAATTGGATTTGCTGGATAACAAATTGCAGCAAAGCAACTGGAAAACAAAGAGGATAGAATCCTATTTTTGTTTGGCAGCAGAAAACAGAGCAAATGTCATGCAGACAGCAGTGTAAATCCTACTCTGAATTCGCCAAGGGCAGGCGAGGGGGGTGCAGCCTCAAATGTGGTTATGCTCCCATAGAATATCAATGCATGGTAATATAGTGCTGAAACAAACACAGATTGGCTGTTTCTGACAGGGAGGGTAAGGGGAATATATATAAAAAAGGCAGGTACAGTATGAAAGGAGTATTTCAGCAAGTTCCAAAAAGTATGCAGGCCCGTGCAGTATTACAAAGGTATTTTGTAAGGTATTTTAGATTCTGTGTAAGGGGTTATTGAATGAAAAATAAATAGGATATATTACAGATTAATTTATCTGTTTATATGACAAAAGAAATAATTTAAAAATATACTATGATTAAAATGGTATGGCTGAAAATATAATGTTTGGTACATCTGTCAAAGAATACTGAAAAAGCCTTGACATCATAAGTCAATATATGCTATCATTCTACTGAAATTTATAGGTTATTAATATAGGGGGGGATTGTGAAATGGCTTATTGTAAAAATTGTGGTAAAGAAATTGATGATAAGGCGATCATTTGTCCAAGCTGCGGTGTGGAACAAAAACCGGCTGTTGTAGATAACGGAGGATTTTTGTGGGGGCTTTTGGGTTGCTGTGTTCCAATTGTAGGACTGGTGCTTTTTATTGTATGGAAGGACACAAAGCCAAAAACATCAAAAGCAGCCGGAATTGGCGCCCTGATTTCTGTGATTCTTGGTGTTTTATATTATGTAATAATAATAGTTGCTGGAATTGGTTTAGGTTTGTCCGGATATTAAAATGTTGAAATGGATTTATCGTTGGCTGCCTATTTTATGCGGCTGTCATTGTATGGACGAAAGGTCTTTTTACATAAACAACAAAAAATTTCCCGTGTGTGCTAGATGTACAGGAGAATTGGCAGGAATTTTGATTTCACTGCTTTTTGGTTTTTTATACAGACTGCCGGTTACAGCAGCGATTTTTTTGTTGCTTCCAATGATAGTAGATGGCTTTGTGCAGGCATTGACATCCTATAACAGTACCAATGCCAGAAGATTTATAACAGGCTTTATGTTTGGATATGGCATTTGTACTCTTTTTGTGATTTCAACTATGGCTGCATTGCAATTTGGAATTGATATGGCCCATTTTATAGCATAACAAATAAAAACAGTACTTACTCTAAAAAGTAAGTACTGTTTTTATTTGTTTGCTTTTGCTGGAAAAACTCCCGACTCTGCTGGGAATCAATAAAAATACTTTAGTATATAAAAGGATTATCATTTTATAATGAAAATTTGGCACATCATAAAGAGCATATTAGGAGGTTTTGATATGAAAGAAATGAAGCCAAAATCACGGAATAGACATAAAAAAACAGGCTCACATAATGAAGCATATTTCCACCTAATCAGAAAGACACATCCATGAGCAAATGGGTGGATATATATGATATGGATGCCTTTAAAATCAATGCTATTGCATCACCAAAATGTGGAAGTGTGAATTACTTTTGTGGCCATTTGTGCAGTCAACTGAAAAGCGGTGAAATGGAGATGGTCAGGAACAATAAAATAGCATATAAAAAATATAGAAGAAAGGGGATATACATAGGATTTATGTCAGATATAGTACAAATCATAGGGCAATGATGAGAAAAAGAAAATGCAGTCATGAAGAGGTACAAGTCTATCCGGGCCATGGAAACAATGAAAATGTGTACATAAAAAATAAGTCAGAAGGATATGACAGACGAAATATCATTGAAAGAATATATAGACCCATTTATAGGAAAAGAAAAAATCAGACAAAATAAAACAGATGCTTTCAGTGGCCGCTCATAAATGTCGTGAAATGCAAAATTTTGTATACAATCAGCAGAAAGCTCTCTTTTAGAGATTGTTCCAATGACTTGTTTACCGGAGATTTTGATTTGACCCAATTTTGGGTATTGATATTGACAGCATGGCATGGGTGCCGTACTTTTGTATAGAAAACCATACATATTTTACTGTATATTATAGCAGTTTTGTATAAAATGGCAGAAAAATGTGCTGTTGCAGTGAAAAAAGGGTATGGGCTGGTAATAATAGAATTGTATATCATTGTAGTATATATCTGAATGATATGACATAAAATTTTCGTAAAAAAAGTATTATTTTTGATTAAAAGAGGCATACTTTTTATAGAAAAATGTTTAGATTCTGTAAAGAGTTATAAAATGACAAGTATTTTGATTGACTTTTGGATGGCTTTTTCATATACTGACACTACCACAAAAATAAAGAAAGGAAATCAAAAATGGACGCCAGCGATAGTGACGCAGACGGGAGAACAAGTCAAAACCAATTTCAGTATGATACAAAAGGCATATTCTACGCTCTTTTCAGGGTGCAGGCTATGTCTTTTTGTGCATCATTATAAAAATTTTTATAAAGAAAGGAGTGATTCCATACAATATGGAAAATCACAGTCAAAGGCCTTGGCACACAAAAACAACGCAAGAGGTATTGGAGGCATTTCAAACCACAGCAGAGGGATTGAGTGATGCCGAGGCAGCAAAAAGGTTACAGCAATATGGAAAAAATGCATTGCATCAAACAGTCAGAAGAAGTGTTTTACAAATGATAAAAACACAAATTACAGACCCTATGGTATTGATACTCATTGGAGCGGCTGTTTTTTCTGCCGTATTAAAGGAATGGACAGAAGCAATTGTGATTATGAGCATTGTTATACTCAATGCGGTCATAGGCATTGTACAGGAGAAAAAAGCAGAATCCTCACTGGAGGCACTGCGCAATATGAGTACACCAAATGCCCGTGTGCTGCGGCAGGGGGAAGAAAGCATTGTGCCGGCAGAGGAATTGGTGCCGGGAGATATTGTATATTTAGAAGATGGCACCATGGTGCCTGCTGATATGAGGCTTATAGAATCTGCCAATTTAAAAATACAGGAGGCAGCTTTGACAGGAGAATCTGTGCCGTCGGAAAAGGACGCCGACCATATTTTAACGGAAAATTGCCTATTGGGAGAAAGAACAAACATGGCATATACCAGTTCTATTGTTACATATGGAAATGGTATGGGTGTTGTGACAGCAACAGGTATGAACACAGAGGTGGGAAGCATTGCACAAATGCTGGAGCAGGAAAGTGATTTTGACACACCTTTGAAAAGAAAGCTCAATGCTGTGGGAAAGGTGCTGACAGTTGCGGGGATTATCATTTGTATATTGATACTGGTCATTGGCGCATTGTATCACAGGCCATTGATACCTCAGTTTTTGGTGGCCATTTCTCTTGCAATTTCCATTATACCTGAGGGCTTGCCGGCCACAGCCACCATTGTTATGGCATTGGGTGTGCAAAGAATGGCAAAAAGAAATGCATTGGTCAGAAAGCTGCCTGCTGTGGAAACATTGGGCAGTGCAACAGTGATTTGCAGTGACAAAACAGGTACATTGACATTGAACAAAATGACAGTGACTCATATTGCCGTAAACGGAGATTTTGAAAACGGTGTGGTGACGCTTGTGGAGGATGGTGCCAAAAAACACCCTCATGTATATCAGCAGCTGGTTTATGCAGCGGCACTGTGCAACAATGCAAGCATTGACCCAGACAGAGAAGGAGAAATCATAGGCGACCCCACAGAGGGCGCATTGATTTACATGGCACAGGCATTTGGCATAGAGCATGAGGCTTTGGAAGATAAATATCCTCGTTTGTTTGAACAGCCCTTTGATTCCCACAGAAAAAGAATGTCCACTGTGCATGAAATAGAAGGAAGGTATATTTCCTATACAAAGGGGGCAGTGGATGAAATGCTTCCCCTTTGCACAAAAATACTGACAGCAGAGGGCATCCGTGATTTGACAGAAAAAGACAAACAAAATATACAAGCACTTTGTCTTGAAATGTCTTCAAAGGCATTGAGAGTATTGGGCTTTGCTTGCAGAACCATACAAGAGGTCCCAAAAGAGGATGATACAGACATAGAATATGACATGACTTTTTTAGGTGCAGCAGGCATGATTGACCCGCCTCGAAAAGAGGTGGCAGAATCTGTGGCTGTTTGCCGTCAGGCAGGTATTAGAACCATTATGATTACAGGAGACCATAAAGTGACGGCCACAGCCATTGCCAAAGAGCTGGGCATATGGCAGGAGGGGGACAGAGTGGTTTCCGGTGATGAACTGGAGGCTATGACAGAGCAGCAGCTAGACGAAGCTGTGAAAACAACAACAGTGTTTGCCCGTGTTTCCCCTGCGGATAAGCTGGGGATTATACAGTCTTTAAAACGGATAGGAGAAGTGGCTGCCATGACAGGTGATGGCGTCAACGATTCTCCTGCGCTGAAGGCAGCGGACATTGGCGTGGCAATGGGGGTGACCGGCACAGATGTGGCAAAGGAAGCCTCTGATATGATATTATTGGATGACAGCTTTACCACCATTGCTTATGCCATCAAAGAAGGACGAAGGGTATATCGAAACATACAAAAGGTGATACAATTTTTATTAGCCGGCAATATTGCAGAAATTACAACACTGCTGATTGCAACCATTTTTAACTGGGACGCCCCTCTTTTGGCAGTGCATATATTGTGGGTGAATTTGGCAACGGCTACACTGCCGGCATTGGCCCTTGGTGTGGACCCGGCAAGTAAAAATATTATGAAGCATCAGCCTGTGAAATCCGGCACACTGTTTGAAAAAAATTTGATACAAAGAGTGATTACCCAAGGTATATTTGTGGCGGCCATGACACTGACGGGCTATTGGATAGGCGTATCCCTTTCGGGACAAACCACAGGGCAGACAATGGCATTTAGCATTTTGGCATTTTCACAAATGTTTCGTGCCTTTAATCAGCGTTCCAACACAGAATATATATGGGTGAGGGCAGAAGGACATAACCCTTGGCTGAAGGTATCCTTTATTGTATCCCTTTTGCTGGTGCTTTGCATATTGTGGATGCCATATTTGCAGACAGCATTTAAAGTAACAGCATTGGATGCAATACAGTGGATGATTGTGCTGCTGCTTTCTATTGCTTCTATTGTTCAAATGGAGGCTGTAAAGGCCATTCAAAAATATGCTTTAAAAAGAAAGAAAACCGTTTCATAATGGACAAAACCAAAAGCCATGAGGAAAAAAATTTTTGGATTTGAGGCATATGTGAACATGAAACATACAGCTTTCAAAAAAACATACAGACAGTGGTATGCCCTGCCGCTGAAAAATGAAAAGCTGTGATAAAGAGAGGCATAATGGCTTCAAAGCCCATATGACTTTGAAAAAGCAATTTTGTATAAAAATGGGTATGGCACTGCTCATTTCATTTAATATAGATATATGAAAAAAGGGGAAACAGGACAAAGAAGTGATTTCATCTATTTTCTCCAAATATTAACCCTATTTATGAAAAAAGAATGCAGATAGTATTGAAATTTACAATAGCTTCCTGCATTCCCATTTATGGAAAAGGCAGCAATCCATCCATCTGTTTTGACAGGCTGGGATTTCTATACCTGCCTTTTCCCATGGTTATTTTTGCTTTTAGAAAATACTGTGATAAGCTTCTGCTATGATTGGCACTTTTTGTAAACACAAGGGCAGTGTTTGTGTATTAATACAGAATATTTAGTACAAAAAAATATAAAAGAAACAGTAAAAAAGGTATGTTCCATAGGATATTATCTACGCCGCCAGTCATGCTGCCCAAAATGAGAATATGAAATTTTAGTAAGAATTTGAAAACAAAAAAATATTATGCTATAAAATGATTTGAAACATACAGAAAATGCTGCTCTAAAGCCTATTATGGATATGGAGCCAAGTATGGGGCAGTTGACATTGCAATGAAAAAAGCTTTTGAAAGGAACAATAAATCCATAAACGAGAAATAAAACGGAATAAAAGGCATATAGATACCCCTTTGGTGAAAGGCTTATATATGCAAGGGAGGCCAAGGGGTATAAACCCTTGGCAGCTCCCTAAAATACAATTTATTTATGTTCTAAAAAGCCTATCAAAACAAATTTTTATGAAATTTGCGCCATTGACTGAAAGAATGGATGCTTTTTTGAAAAAAGAATTGGGATATATTTGTATGGAGGGCATTATTTTTTTGGCATTTGAGAAATATAGTCTTGATAGCCTATGCTTTCTAATTTTTGCGCCTTTTGTTCCACCATTTCCAGCAATTCTGTTTTAAGGGCAGTGATTCTTTTGAAAACCTCCGGCTGGAATGCTCCTATGATTTGGGCCGCCAATATGCCGGCATTTTGCGCTCCGTTGATGGCAACGGTTGCAACAGGAATACCGGGAGGCATTTGACAAATAGAATAAAGAGAATCAACACCACTTAATGTGGAGGTTTTTACAGGCACACCAATAACAGGCAGTGAAGTCAATGCCGCTGTCATGCCCGGAAGATGGGCTGCGCCTCCGGCACCGGCAATGATGACCTTTAACCCTCTTTCAGCAGCATTTTTGGCATAGTCATACATTCTTTCCGGTGTTCTGTGAGCAGAAATAATGGTTAATTCATAACAAAGAGAAAGCTTGTCCAGTACTTTTGCAGCTTCACTCATCACAGTAAGGTCTGAATCACTTCCCATAATAATACCAACAAGTGGTTGCATTATATAACCTCCTTATAACAATACAAATAACAGTTTATGTTTTTTGTATTGTAGCACAGTTTTTGAGCAAACAAAAGAAGAAATACAAAATTTTTTTATTGCCTGCAAGAAATGTTTATGGTAAAATAAACACATTGGTTTTTTGCAGATTGCTGCAAAATAAGAAACAGAAAGGAGTGTTGGCCATGGACGTTGTAGATACAGCAAATACGGCTGCAAACACAGCAGGTGATGTGGGTAGTACAGTGACCGAAGCAGGCAATGCGGCGGTTTCTGTTGTGACAAATTCTGGCGTCAGCACCATTGTAATCGTTTTGGCTGTGGTGTTGATGATAATTAGCGTAATGCTGTGTGCCATCATACTGCTTCAGTCAAAGCGTTCTGCCGGATTGGGCGCTGTCAGTGCCGCAAGCAGTGCAGACACTTATTGGAGCAGAAATAAAGGAAACTCTATGGAGGGCGCATTGGAGCGTTATACAAAAATAGGCGGAGCATTGTTTATGATAATTGCTTTTGCAATCAATTTGTTAAGCTGAAAAAAAGGACACAGGTATTGTGTCCTTTTTTTTATCAATAAAATCATGGGTTATATGGTTGGTTCAATAGGCCTTTTGACCATCATAAAATTGAGGGCTGATAGCTGCAAAGGTATGAGCAAAAGAAGGTCTGTATATGGGAATAAGCCATATATATGGTTTATGGCATACAAATTGGCATAACTCAAATATAGACAAAAAAGGCTTTATGCTAAAAGAGCAATGGGGAAAAAGGAATTCAATTCTATGAGTATAAAGGCATAAATACTATCAATATGGAAATAGGTCCCCATGGCATACCTATACGGCGGCATATCAATTTTTATAAAATGAGCAGTTTTATGGGTTCCTATATTTTTTATATGAAAATCAAAGCTGTTTGTGTCATTTATGCCTGGCTTTTTTATTTATCCATATTTTTGAGATGAAAATGCCATTCCTTTCATAATTTTAAAAAAGCATTGTAAATAGTACAAATATAAAAATGGTATTCCTTTTTACGGTCCCATAAGCTGCTGTCATAAATCCTTGTAGAAAAGGCCATGGCCTGTTGCAGCACAATAACCTATTTTGACAGGGATGAAAAAGAACAGAAAATTAAAATATAAAAGCAGCAACATCATAAGGGAAATCAAATGCCATAGAAATGGATAAAAATGTGTATGCCGGAATAGACTAATGCTGTGATTATAGTTCACTGCAAAAGGAAAGTATTGGAAACAGGAGGTGCAGGAAAAAGGGTACACTCCAGCGTAGGAATAGGGGCAATGGATGATAATAAACAGCCGGCATTGCTACAATACCGGCTGTTATAATGGATATAAAAAGTAATGTGTGAGAAAATAGTTTTTAAAAACAGCATGATTGCTTTTTACGGTGAAAGCCATATTTTCCTATGGAGCAAAAAATAGATTTGTGGTCAATCCTTCCAATGCCACCATTTCAATTTTTCAGGGTCATAAATTGTATTTTCTGCATAATACACTGCAAGGCGGTACACATATAATAAACAACGGTCTAAACAACAGTTTTGCAAAGCACAGTCTTTTTGAAATATTTCTTCGGGATTTTGCCCCTTTAAAGAGGAAACGGAAGTATAACCCAGCTGTATCAAATGCTGTTCAATATTTTGTCCTACACCTGGAATGGTTCTCAAATCAGTTTTCATAAAAATACCTCCTTTTCAAAAAACGGGTTTTGTTGCTTTTATGGCATCAGAACTCTGTAAATGTTGCTTTTTCAGCCCATTTACAAAAATGCCTAAAAAGCATACTGTCATAAAATGGAATAAGCACATGATAGTATGTACATTTTTGCTGTTTGGCACATTGGCCTTCTGCGTGGCAGAGAAAATGATTTTTCACAAAACCGGACAATACTATTTTTATATTATAACACATTATAACATAATTGTGCAGTATATACAGAAAAATACCGTAAAAATTTTGTGGTTATAGGAAAATACTATTTGTGGTTGCCAGTATTTTGTGAAAATAGTATAATAAAATAAAAAAGAAGGGAGTCATTTCCTATGGATTATTATGATGATATAGAAAAAAAGGAGCAAATGGAAACAAGAAAACAAAAAATACAACATTATTTGGAAAGCAAAGAATATGTTCCCATGAAAAGAAAAGATATTTGTACACTGCTTGGTGTACCTTCCGCAGACAGAGCCATGTTTGAGCAAATCATCAATGCTCTTTTGCAGGAGGGAAAGGCAATGGAAACCAAAAAGGGAAAGCTGGTTTCTCCAAAGGCGTTTAATATGCAAAGCGGTACATTTTTGGCCCACTCCAGAGGCTTTGGATTTATATCCGTGGAAGAAGGAGAGGATATTTTTATACCGGCAGATAAAATAAACGGGGCTATGCACAGAGATAAAGTGCTTTTTCGCATTTCAAAAAAGGCTTCCAACGGAAAAAGGGCAGAGGGAGAAATTGTACAAATACTGCAAAGAGGCAGTACAAAAATTGTGGGGACATTTGAACAGGGAAGGGGCTTTGGATTTGTACTGCCAGACGATAAAAAAATAACACAGGATATTTTTATAGCAAAAGAAAACAGCATGGGTGCCGTAACAGGCCATAAGGTTGTGGTGGATATTATAAAATATGGGGATGAAAGGAGAAATCCGGAAGGAAAAATACTGGAAATATTGGGACACATCAATGACCCGGGAGTGGACATATTATCCATTATCAGACAATATGACCTGCCTGTGGATTTTCCAAAGGAGGTATATGAACAAATAGAAGATTTGCCCACAGAAATTTCTCAAAAAGAGCTGGAAGGCAGAGAAGATTTTAGAAGCTGGCAGACAGTCACCATTGATGGAGAGGATGCAAAGGATTTGGATGATGCGGTTTCTCTTAGAATACTGGAAAACGGCAATTTTCAGCTGGGAGTGCATATTGCAGATGTATCCCATTATGTACAGGAGCATTCCCCTTTGGACAAGGAGGCATACAGAAGGGGGACAAGCATTTATTTGGTAGACAGGGTGATTCCTATGCTGCCCCATAAGCTTTCCAATGGCATTTGCTCTTTAAATCCGGATACAGACAGGCTTACATTAAGCTGTGTGATGGAAATTGACAAAAAGGGAAATGTGCTGGACCATAACATTGTAAAATCTGTGATACATTCCGACAAAAGAATGACCTATACCGCTGTCAGAGAAATACTGGAGGATAAAACCCCTGCATTGGTGGAGGAATATTCCGATTTTGTGAAAATGTTTGAAAACATGAATGTGCTAAGAGGTATATTGGCAGAAAAAAGAAAAAAAAGAGGCTCTGTGAATTTTGATTTGCCCGAGTCTAAAATTATATTGGATGAAAATGGGGTGCCAATAGAAATTAAGCCCTATGAAAGAAGCATTGCCACCAATTTGATAGAAGAGTTTATGCTGGTTTGCAACGAAACAGTGGCAGAGGACTTTTTTTGGCAGGAGATTCCTTTTTTATTCCGTAATCATGAAGTGCCTGATGGAGAAAAGCTGCAAAAAATGGATGATTTTATCAGAAATTTTGGATATCGTTTAAAGGGCAGCAAGGAAGAAATTCATCCAAAGGCCATACAGCAGGTATTGTCATTGGCAGAAGGAAAGGAAGAGGAAAGAATTGTCACAAGAGTGGTTTTAAGAAGCATGAAACAGGCCAGATATATGGCAGAAAATGGAGGACACTTTGGTTTGGCGGCAAAATATTACTGTCATTTCACATCTCCTATCAGAAGATATCCTGATTTGGAGATACACAGAGTGATAAAAATGGTATTGGATGGCTGTATGAGCCAGAAAAAAGAAATGTCATTGAAAAAAGCCATGCCTGATATTGCAAAGCAATGCTCTATGAGAGAGAGGCTTGCTGAGGAAGCAGAAAGAGAAACAGATAATTTGAAAAAAGCGGAATATATGTCGGATAAAATTGGTATGATTTATGAAGGGATTATTTCCGGCATAACCAATTGGGGCATTTATGTGGAGCTGCCCAATACAGTGGAAGGCATGATACCACTGCAAAGTCTGGAGGATGATTTTTATATTTATGATGAAGAAAATATGTCTGTTGTAGGAGAGCATTCTCATAAAAAATATACCATAGGACAAAGGGTGAATGTGATAACAGCCAAAGTGGATGTAGAACTAAAAGAAATTTATTTTGCATTTTTGGAAGAGCAGTGATGTATAAAAGCCATAAAACGGAGGCCTCAGGTTTTTTTATGAAAAACAGAGGCTTTTGTTTTGCACTAATATAGAGGCTTTAGTAAAGAAAATAAAAAAAGCATTTGCCATAAAACATTTGTGTTGTGGTGCCAATGGGCAAAGGCTGTGGAGTTTTATAAGGCTTATCTGTTTTTCCATGGAGGCAATGAGCATTTTAGACAAATGATTTTTTTGCTGAAAAATATTCAGTGATTTTATTGCATATAACAGCATAAAAAACATTGTATAAAAATGTTCGGATATATATGGGTGGGTAAAAGCATTTTATGCAGCAAAAAAAGCCATTCCCAGATGAAGGGAGATACCATCAAAACAAAATTTTGAATGGTAAAATTTTGTAAGAGTTTGCCATAAAAGCAAATAAGAATGAGATATCATATCATCAATAATATAAAAACGATATAAAAATATGTGATATTGCTGTAAAAAATATCCAAAAATAAAAATGTTATAAAAAATATTGCTGTAAAAACAACCATTTCTATGATTTTATAAAAAAAGAAAGGATATATAATACATTGACTTTTTTGGATATCATTTTATAATATTTTATGACAAAAAGTCATAAAAAGGAATTTTACTATTTGAATGTATTGTGTTATGATAAAAAAATATAAAAAAGGAAAAAATAAGGATTGATATAATGAGGGGATGAAGGAGGTTTTATGATGAGGAAAAAGGAGCTTTCTACAAAGCTGGCACTGATGCAATGTGCTGTGCTGTTGATTACATTTGTAGTATTTATTGGCATTGTGGTATTGCAGACACAGACCAAATTAAAAAGAGCAACTGTCAATGAATTGGAGGCCATTGCAAAATCCAATGGACAGTATGTGGAGCAAATGGTATACAGTGCATTGATTACACAAAGGGATATGCAAAAATATATACTGGATGCCTATCAGACACAAAACAGTCAAGGTCAGATGAGGGATTATACGATGCCAAGCCAGATATATCCCGGTTTAAATTTGACAATGCTGGGAAGCAATGTAGAGAAATTTTTGATTACGACAGCAGAAAATGCTGTGCTGAACAATGACAACATTGCAGGCGTGGGTGTATATTTTGAACCATATGCTTTTGCAGACAATCAAGAGACCTATAATTTTTATATTTATGCGCATAACGGAGGTGCAGAGCAGTCCTATGCCCTTGACTATGCTTCTTATGCCAATCAGCCCTATTATACACAGGCCATGGCATCGGAGGATGTGATTTTTACAAGTCCTTATACAGATGAAACATCCGGCATACTTATGGTGACAGCGGCAAGACCTATTATTGTGGACGGTCAAAAGCAGGGTGTAGTGACAGTAGACATTTCCATCGACAGAATTTCTTCTATCAATATGCCAATATCGGAATATCCTTCTATGAGATACAGTGTGGCAAAAGAGGACGGAACGGTGATATATCACAGCACAAACGATGGCTTTATTGGACAAAGCCTTGCTGCCACATTTGCAAATCCGGAGGATGACCAAAAAGCCAGAGCATCCATTGACAACAATGAGCCGATTTCATTTATTGCAGATGACAGCCAAGGCGTAAAAACATACCGCTTTTTTTATCCCATTGAAGCAGGCAGCAGAACGTGGGTTGTGGCCAACACTGTGGAATATGATGATATGATAGATGCTGTTAGAAGCATGACAATTATATTGATTGTGCTGGCTGTTATTGCATTGGTCATTATGGCATCCATATCAGCCGTGATATTAAAAAGAAAACTGCGCCCCATTAATGAAATTGTGCAGGCGGCAGATAATATTTCAAATGGAAATTTGGACATTCATATACAGTCCCATTCCGATGATGAAATTGGAATTTTGTCAGAACGGTTTGATGTAACAGCAAAATTTTTGAAAAATATGATTCATGAAATTTCTGAAATTTTGGGCAGCATTGCAAAAAATAATTTGGATGTGCAGACCTCTTCTCATTACATAGGTGATTTTGCAGATGTAAAAGCATCTTTAGACAGTATCATAGAAAATTTAAACCAAGCCATTGGAGAAATCAATGAAACAGCAGACCAGGTTGCAAGAGGCGCAGAGCAGGTTTCCAGCGGAGCGCAGATACTTTCTCAAAGTGCTACGGAGCAATCCAGCTCCGCAGAAGAATTGGCAACTACCATCAATGAGATTTCTCATCAGGTAACAGAAAATGCAAAAACAGCCCAGCAGGCCAGCTCACAAGCCAATGCTGTGGGAGAAGAAGCCACAGAAAGCAGCAAAAGAATGGAAGAAATGCTTCAGGCAATGGCAGAAATTACACACAGCTCTGAAGAAATCAGCAAAATTATAAAAGCCATTGAAGACATTGCTTTTCAAACCAATATACTTGCTTTGAATGCGGCAGTGGAGGCGGCAAGGGCCGGCGCAGCAGGAAAAGGCTTTGCCGTTGTGGCAGACGAGGTGAGAAATTTGGCAAGCAAAAGTGCAGAAGCATCTAAAAATACGGCTTCCCTCATTGAATCCTCCATTATAGCAGTAAAAAATGGAGAAAGGATTGCCAATGAAACAGCCCAGTCTCTTGTGGTGGTGCTGGAAGGAGCAAAGGAAATGGCAAAAACCGTTGACCAAATTTCATTGGCTTCCAAAGACCAAGCAGATGCCATTGGTCAAATTACATTGGGAATGGACCACATTTCCAGCATCATACAGACCAATTCGGCAACGGCGCAGCAAAGTGCTGCGGCAAGCCAAGAGCTGTCCGGCCAAGCACGCATATTAAAAAAGGTAGTTAACAAATTCCATTTAAATCAAGGCACTGCTTCTTATGATGCACAGCAAGGCGGCTTTGATATGGATTTTGCTTCAAATGACAGTGATACATATTTTGAAGAATATCATCATTTTGACTCACATGAGCATTCTGACAAGTATTAAAATTTGTAAAAACAGAAAAACGGTATAGTTGTTTAACTATGCCGTTTTTGCATAGAATAGAAAATAGCAATGGTCAAAATATGATAGAAAGAAAGGACAAAAAAATGAAAGAAAATCAAAAAACAAAAAAAAGAGATAGTTTTAACAGCCGATTTGGATTTGTGCTGGCCTGCATTGGCTCGGCAGTGGGTATGGGAAATATCTGGCTTTTTCCATACAGGGTAGGACAATATGGCGGTGCCGCATTTTTGATTCCCTATTTTTTGTTTATTGTTATCATTGGTTTTTCGGGAGTGATTGGAGAAATGGCCTTTGGAAGAGCCATGAATACAGGCCCGTTGGGGGCGTTTCGCAAGGCCTCTCAAATGCGGGGAGGCAACTGGGGAGAATGGATTGGAGTCATACCGGTAGTTGGGTCATTGGGCATTGCCATAGGATACTCTGTGGTGGTGGGCTGGATTATACGATTTTTGATTGGCTCTTTTACAGGCTCTGCACTTTCTGGAGAAGCAGAGAGCTATTTTGGTGCATTGGCAGTCAGCTTTGGCAGCATTGGCTGGCATATGGCAGGCCTTGCAGTTGTATTTATTTGTATGGCATATGGCATTTCTACGGGCATTGAAAAAATCAATAAAGTAATGATACCTGCATTTTTTTTGCTATTTTTGATTATGGCAGTACGCATTTTTATGCTGGAGGGAGCAAAGGAAGGCATACTTTATATGCTAAAGCCAAACTGGGAGCAGGTGGCAAAGCCGGAAACATGGGTGTATGCATTGGGACAGGCGTTTTTTTCACTGTCGCTGGCAGGCTCAGGCACCATTGTATACGGAAGCTATTTGAAAAAAACAGAGGATGTGGTGGAAAGTGCAAAAAATGTGGCGTTGTTTGACACATTGGCCTCTTTGCTGTCTGCATTTGTAATCATTCCTGCGGTGTTTGCATTTGGACTTGACCCTGCCTCCGGCCCTCCTTTGATGTTTATTACAATGCCTAAAGTATTTCAAATGATGCCCATGGGAGGTTTGTTTGCTGTTATATTCTTTTTGGCAGTGTTTTTTGCCGCTGTCACATCCCTTGTCAATTTGTTTGAGACACCTGTGGAGGCATTGGAGGAGAGGTTTGGATTTTCCAGAAAAAAAGCAGTGATTTGCATTGCACTCATAGCAGGTGCGGTGGGGATATGTATTGAAAGCGGAGAGAGTGTTTCCATATGGATGGATATTGTTTCTATTTATATCATACCCTTGGGGGCATTGCTGGCGGCCATTATGTTTTTTTGGGTATGCGGCAGTGCCTTTGCAAGAGAACAGGTGCAAATGGGCAGAAAAAAACAAATTGGGAAATGGTTTGAGCCTATGACAAAATATGTTTTTGTGGGGCTGACAATGCTGGTGTATATTATGGGTATTTTTTATAATGGTATTGGTTAAAAAATGTAAATTATGCAGACAAAGCTGTATATTTATTTGCAAATGGTAAAAAATCTGTTATAATGAGGACAGATATACAAAACAATATTTGGAAAACAAAGGAGGGACAGCTGTGCCTGAAAAAAAGGAATGCTTTGGACAGATACAAATTGCAGATGAGGTAGTGGCTGTGATTGCTGCAACCGCAGCTATGGAGATAGAAGGTGTTTTGAATGCCTCCAGTGCATCCGGCAATGCCTTGGTAGAGTTTTTTGGAAAAAAAAGTCAGACAAAAGGTGTGAAAGTGGACTCTGACGGAGGAGAGCTGACATTGGAGGTAGACATTGTTGTGCTTTTTGGCACAAAAATACAGCTGGCGGCAACAGAAGTGCAGAAAAAAGTGAAAACTGCTGTGGAAACCATGACAGGCCTGCCGGTGGCAATGGTAAATGTAAATGTTTGTGGTATTGTAAAGGAAAAACAGCCCAAAGGGGCAAGAGCCGAAATAGAAGAAAACTAAATGAGTTAAATACCACTCTAAAGAGTGGTATTTATACTATCATAAAGAAATAACAGTGGTAAAAACAGATATGGGAGGAAGCCATGAACAGAAGAAATGCCAGAAAAAATGCGTTTTTTTTAGTATTCCAAATGGACTTTAACGAAAAAGAGGCATTTGAAGAAGCAAAACAACTTTTTTTTGACCATCAGGAGGAAGCAGTGGAGGAGGAAGAAAAGCTTTTTATACTAAAAGAAACAGAAGGCACCAAAAAGCATTTGGCAGAAATTGACGAAATGATTGATAAAAAAGCAAAAAAATGGGATACAGGCAGAATGTCCAAGGTGGATTTGGCCATACTGCGTTTAGCAATATATGAAATTTGTTTTTCTGAGGAAATTCCCACCAGTGTTGCCATCAATGAGGCAGTGGAGCTTGCAAAAAAATTCAGCTCTGATGAAGCGCCTTCTTTTATCAACGGTATTTTGGGCAGCATTGCGGCAGAAAGACAAAATCAATAAGAGGTGCATTTTATGGAGGTAAAGGTTTATACGGTAGAGCAAATCAATCGTTATATACGCAATTTATTGGAAAATGACTTTATATTAAACAGCTTTTGGGTAAAGGGAGAAATTTCCAATTTTAAGGCACATTCTTCAGGTCATCTATATTTTACATTAAAAGATGCTTTTGCTTCCATACAATGCATTATGTTTGCGGGGGCAGCCCAGTTGCTCCCTTTTTTGCCTGAAAATGGCCTTTCTGTGGCTGTTTGCGGCTATGTTTCTGTGTATGAAAAAACAGGCCAGTATCAGCTGTATGCAGAGCTGATAGAGCCATTGGGCATAGGCAGCCTCTCCCTTGCCTTTGAACAGCTGAAAGAAAAGCTGGCCGTGGAAGGGCTTTTTGACGGGGAATATAAAAGAGAAATTACGCCCTATCCCAAATGCATTGCTGTTGTCACATCTCCCACAGGAGCGGCTGTAAGAGATGTGATACGCATTATCAAAAGAAGAAACCGGAGTGTAAAAATCGTGGTGGCGCCTGTTTTGGTACAGGGAGAATATGCAGCAGACTCCATTGTAAAAGGAATTCGTATTGTCAATCAATGGGGAAAGGCCGATACCATCATTGTAGGAAGAGGAGGCGGCTCCATAGAGGATTTATGGGCATTTAATGAAGAAAAGGTGGCCAGAGCAATATTTGCCTCTGAAATACCTGTCATTTCTGCTGTGGGACATGAAACAGATTTTACCATAGCAGATTTTGTGGCAGACCTGAGAGCCTCCACACCCTCTGCGGCGGCAGAGCTGGCTGTAAAAAACACAGAAGATATGACGGAACAATTTCAAAATGTGATAAATCGTATGAAATATGCTTTTACAAACAATATGGAACAATGGAAAAAACGATTGGAATTTGTTTTGCAGGCAAGGGTATTGCAGCAGCCTTTGATACAAATACAAAAACAGCAGTATGATATAGAACAGCTCCAAAAACAGCTGAAAAGGGAGTTGGACTCTGTTTTGCAAAAAAAATATCAAAAATACAGCGCATTGCAACAGCAGCTGGAAGCAGTTTCTCCTTTGCAGGTTTTAAAAAGAGGCTATATTTTGGCAGAAAATGAAAAGGGCATGGCTGTCACAATGGCGGCAGAAGTAGAAAAAGGGGAAAGGATTTTACTGCATTTTCAAGACGGCACTGCAAAGGCAACCATAACAGAAAGGAGTATCCTAAAAAGTGGCAAAAAAGAAGATGACATTTGAACAGGCACTGGAAAAGCTGGAGGAAATTGTACAAACATTGGAAACAGAAGAGGTTTCACTGGAAAAGTCCATTGGGCTATATAAAGAAGGTATGACATTGGCCGCATTTTGCAAAGAAAAGCTGACAACGGCAGAATCTGAAGTGCTGCTTTTACAACAGGATATGGAAGGAAAAATAGAACAAAGCCCCTTTTTGCCGGAGGAGATGGAGGAATGAATTTGAAAGAAATATTACAAAAAAAAGCAGTGGAAATAGAAGCCGAGTTAAAAAAAGCCTTGCAAAAAAAACAAATTTACCCTGCCATGCTGTATGAGGCAATGGCATACAGCCTGTTTGCAGGGGGCAAAAGACTGCGTCCCATACTGCTGCTTTCTGCCTGTGAAGCAGTGGGAGGAAAAAAAGAAAAAGCCATTGCTTTTGCCTGTGCCATAGAAATGATTCATACCTATTCTTTGATACATGATGATTTGCCGGCTATGGATAATGATGATTACAGAAGAGGCAGACTGACAAGCCATAAAAAATTTGGAGAAGCCATGGCCATATTGGCAGGGGATGCATTGCTGCACCATGCCTTTGAAACCATGACAGAGGCTTGTATCAATGATTTTTCCATGTCCTCCTTACAAGCCATGAATGCCATTGCCCATGGAGCCGGTGTGTATGGCATGGTTTGCGGACAGGTGGCAGATGTGCTGAATGAGGGCAAAGCCATGGATGAAAAAACAATGTATTTTATACACAAAAATAAAACTGCCGCTATGCTGCAAGCTGCATTAAAAGCAGGCGCATTGTTGGGACAAGCCACACAAAAGCAGCTTGACATGATGGAGCAGGTGGGAGAAAAAATGGGTGTGGCATTTCAAATTTCCGATGATATATTAGATGTTACAGGTACATTAGAGGAATTGGGCAAGCCGGTGCATAGTGACCAAAAAAATGAAAAAAACACATATGTTACCATGTATGGCGTGGAAGCCTCCCAAAAAATGGTAGAGGCGCTTTCTGAAGAAGCCATTTCTTTATTAAAAGCATTTGGAGAAAAAGCAGATTTTTTAATAAATTTGACACAATATTTGATTGCAAGAAAAAATTGAGAAATAAAATGTTTTCTCACAAAATCGAATTTATCGATTTTGAGAAAGGACAGCAGGTGATGATATGGAATTTGCAGCAATATTAGAAAATGAACCCATTTGGGCGGCAATATTGGCTTGGGCCATTGCACAAATAATCAAAACCATACTTTCATTTGTCAAAAATGATAAATTGGATTTATCCCGTTTTTATGGCTCGGGAGGTATGCCAAGCTCTCACTCTGCATTGGTGATGGCACTGTCATTGAGCATAGGAAAGCATTATGGCTTTGACGGGCCTTCCTTTGCCATAAGCATCATTGTTGCATTTGTGGTGATGTATGATGCGGCAGGAGTGAGAAGGGCGGCAGGAAAGCAGGCGGCGCTTTTAAACATATTGATACACAGGCAGGGCATTACCCCTCAAGAGCAGCTGAAGGAATTGCTGGGGCACACACCTTTGGAGGTGATTGCAGGAGCCATATTGGGAACATTGACAGGTGTGTTATTTTGATAGAAAAGGACAGGTGTGCTATGGGGAATTTGTTAAAGCAAGTGAATTTTCCGAAGGATATTAAAAATATGAATGAAAAGGAACTGGAGAAATTAGCAAATGAAATCAGACATTTTTTGGTAAGACAGGTTTCGAAAACAGGAGGACATCTTGCATCCAATCTGGGTGTGGTGGAATTGACATTGGCACTGCATTATTGCTTTGATTTGCCTGAGGACAAAATCATATGGGATGTGGGGCATCAAACATATGTTCACAAAATACTGACGGGAAGAAAGAAAAAATTTTGCAGGCTGCGCCAGTTCAATGGCTTGAGCGGCTTTCCAAAGCCAAATGAAAGTGAATATGATACATTTGCAACAGGACACAGCTCCACATCCATTTCGGCGGCATTGGGCATAGCAAAGGCCAGAGATTTAAAAGGAGAAAGCAACCATATTATTGCTGTAATAGGCGATGGCGCCATGACAGGAGGATTGGCCTATGAGGCATTGAACAATGCGGCAAAGGAAAACACAAATTTGATTGTGATATTAAATGACAATGAAATGTCTATTTCAAACAATGTGGGTGCCATGTCCAGATATTTGACCCATTTAAGAACAGATTCGGCCTATATTCATGCAAAGGAGCATTTTGAAGACTTTTTTGAAAAAATGCCCATTGTAGGAAAGTCTGCCAATTTTTTATTTGAAAAGGTGCGTTCCGGAGCAAAATATTTGCTTTTGCCGGGAATGCTTTTTGAGGAAATGGGATTTCATTACATTGGTCCCATTGATGGCCATGATTTGGAGGAATTGAAAGAGGTGTTTCATAATGTTAAAAACATGAGGGGGCCTCTGCTGGTTCATATCAAAACAAAAAAAGGAAAAGGATATCCCTATGCAGAGCAGGCACCATGGAAATATCATGGCATTGGAAAATTTGATGTGAAAACAGGAGAAATGGCCGATAAAAAAAGAAAAGAGGACTATTCTGCCGTATTTGGCAGAAAATTGATGCAGCTGGCAGAAAAAAACGAAAAAATATTGGCTTTGACAGCGGCTATGGCCTCCGGCACGGGGCTTTTGGAGTTTCAAAAAAAATTTCCCACTCGTTTTTGTGATGTTGCCATTGCAGAGCAGCATGGTGTGACATTTTCTGCCGGATTGGCTTCACAAGGCATGATTCCTGTATTTGCAGTATATTCTACATTTTTGCAAAGGGCATATGACCAAATTGTACACGATGTCTGTCTGCAAAGCCTGCCTGTGGTGTTTGCAGTGGACAGGGCAGGTATTGTGGGAGCAGACGGTGAAACCCACCAAGGATTGTTTGACATTGCTTATTTGAGCCACATACCCAATATGGTACTGCTTTCGCCCAAAAACAAATGGGAATTGGAGGATATGCTGGAATTTGCCATTGGCTTGAAAAAGCCTGTGGCAGTACGCTACCCCAGAGGAGAGGCTTCAGAGGATTTTTTGGAAAAAAGAAGCCCCATTGTGTATGCAAAAAGTGAAGTCATACAGCAGGGAAGTCAAATTGCCATATTAACAGAGGGGCATATGCTTTGCTTTGCCATGGAAGCCGCAGAAAAATTAAAAGAACAGGGCATTACGCCCCTTGTTGTCAATATGAGGTTTTTAAAGCCTTTGGATACAAAAATGCTAAAAAAGGCGGCAGAGTGCTGCCAATATATTGTGACTGTGGAGGATGGGCTGCGTCAGGGAGGATTTGGCTCAAAGGTGCTGGAATATTACAGTGATGAACAAATAAATGCAGTCAATGTAATCAACATAGGATTTCCTGACAAATATATTGAGCAGGGAAGACCTGAACAATTATATGCTTTGTACGGTTTGGACGGAGAAGGGATTTATGAAAAAATAATAAAGAAAGTTGGTTTAAAAGGAGTAAAAAATGATTAAAAAAGAAAGACTAGATGTATTGTTAATAGAAAAAAAGCTTGCTCCGTCAAGAGAATTGGCAAAGGCATACATTATGTCAGGCAATGTTTATGTGGATGGTGTGAAGGAAGAAAAAGCCGGAACAAAAATTGCTGTGACAGCAGAAATCACAATAAAAGCAAATCAAATGAAATATGTAAGCCGAGGAGGCTATAAGCTGGAAAAAGCCCTGGAGGAATTTCAAATTTCCCTCAATGACTGCATTTGCATGGATGTGGGAGCATCCACAGGAGGCTTTACAGACTGTATGCTGCAAAACGGTGCAAAAAAGGTATATGCCGTGGATGTGGGACATGGACAGCTGGCTTGGAAGCTGAGAAACGATGCTCGTGTTGTCTGTATGGAAAGAACAAATGTAAGATATATCACCCAGGAGCAGATACCCCAGCAGGCTGATTTTGCCTCGGTAGATGTGGCTTTCATTTCATTGACAAAGGTATTGCCTGCTGTGGCAGGCGTATTGACCCATGAGGGAAAAATAGTTTGTCTGATTAAGCCCCAGTTTGAAGCCGGCAGGGAAAAGGTAGGCAGAAAGGGCGTTGTAAAAGATAAAAAGGTACACAAAGAAGTGATTGAAAAAATAATAGATTATGCCTTGGAGCAAAATTTAGCAATACACAATATCAGTTTTTCTCCTATCAAAGGACCAGAAGGCAACATTGAATATTTGATTTATATGCAAAAAAATAATTCAGATATGACAAAAGAAACAGCCTATGCTTTGGCAGAAACCGTTGTAAATGCTTCTCATGTTCTGTTAGATGGAGAAGGAAAGGAAGGAAGCATATGAAAAGGGTTGGTATATTGCCCAATTTAGCAAAAGAAAACAGTTGTTCTGTAACAAAAAATTTGATAACCTATTTATTGGAAAAGGGCTGTGAGCCTATGCTTACAAAACAGACAGCACAAACCCTTCAGCTGGAGTGCTGTACCCAAGAAGAGGAATGGATATATGAAAAAGCAGATTTTTTGATTTCATTGGGAGGAGATGGCACACTTTTAGGCGTTGGACGGCGTGCGGCAAAATACGGCACACCCATATTGGGCATCAATTTGGGGAATCTAGGCTTTTTGACAGCAGAAGAAAAGGACCATGCTCAATATGCCATTGACAAAGTATTGCAGGGAAAATACACCATAGAAAAAAGAATGATGCTGGAGGCCTCTGTGTATGCAGAACCAAAAAGAATTGAAGGACTTGTGGCATTGAATGATGTTTGCATTACAAGAGGGTTTTCCTCCAAAATATTGGAATTTCATATATTTGTCAATACAGAATATGTGGATACATTGCGGGCAGACGGTGTGATTATTTGTACGCCCACAGGCTCAACAGCCTACAATCTTTCTGCCGGAGGGCCTATATTAAAGGCAGATGCAGAAATCATAGCCATCACACCCATCTGTCCCCATACATTGACAAGCCGTTCCATTATTGTTTCGGCAGACGACAAAGTGACAATAAAGGTCTGCAACAGAGCAGAGGAGGATTTTGTGATTAACACAGACGGCCAATGTTCTATGTCTTTAAAAAGAAAAAATATTGTGCAGGTCAAAAAATCTCCGTATTTTGCGACAATTATCAAAACACATCATTTAGGCTTTTATGATGTATTACGTCAAAAATTAGGCAGATAAAGGAGGTACATCATTTTGAAGGTTTCCAGACACGCAAAAATTTTAGAATTGATAGATACCTATGACATTGAAACCCAAGACGAGCTGGCAAAAAAATTGCAGGAAGCGGGCTTTTCTGTGACACAGGCTACCGTTTCAAGGGATATTAGAGAAATGCGGCTGACAAAAATTGCCACCAATAAAGGCAGACAAAAATATTCTGCCATTTCCGGAACAGATTCTGAAATTGCAGAACGGTTGATTCGTGTATTTCGAGAAGCTGTAATCAAAATGGATTATGCCCAAAACATGATTGTCATAAAAACATTGGAAGGTATGGGAATGGCCGTTGGCGTTGCGCTGGACAGTATGCAGGAAACAGAAATATTGGGCACCATTGCAGGAGATGATACTGTGTTTTGTGTTGTCAAAACACAGCATCAGGCTGCTGCAATCATTGAAAAATTATACAGTGTGATACATGAAAAAAAATGAATGCATTGAAAAACATTTTATAACCCATAGCAAGGGTTTTGTGGATTTTATGTGAAACAAAATAAAGCAGAAAGCTTTATAATGTCAAAGCTTTTGCCTCCAACAACTGAAAAGCCAATGCTGTATGGCATTTTGTTTCATATGAAAGCAACAAAAGCTTATAAAATGATAGGAGAAAAAATATGTTAGAGCATTTACATATTAAAAATGTAGCTTTGATTACAGAAAGTGAAATTGATTTTGAACCGGGACTCAATATTCTTTCAGGAGAAACAGGTGCAGGAAAATCTATGGTCATTGATTCTTTAAATTTTGCTTTGGGAGAGAGAACAAGCGGAAATTTTGTAAGACAGGGAGAAAAAATGGCTGTTGTGGAAGCACTTTTTACGGTAAAGGACCAAAACATATTAAAAAAATTGTATGAAAACGGAATCACAGTGGAATGCGACGGCACAGTGCTTTTGACAAGAACCATGAATCAATCGGGAAAAACAGTTTGCCGCATCAATGGCTCCACTGTCACTGTGGGCATGATGAGAGAATGTGCAGACGGACTTATGGATATACATGGACAGCATTCCCATCAATCCTTATTGAATACTGCAAGACATATACAAATTCTTGACCGTTTCTGCGGCAAAAGGCTGGAGCAGGCAAAGCAGGCCTTTCAAGCAACCTATAAAGAGCTGAAGGAAGTAGAAAAAAAATTGGCAGAGATTACAGGAGATGCAAAACAAAGAGCCAGAAAAATGGATTTGCTCCAATTTCAAATGGAGGAGATTGGACAGGCAAAGCTGCAGCTGGGAGAAGAAGAAGAGCTTTTGGAAAAAAGAAGGATATTGGCAAATGGAGAAAAAATCAGAAGCTTGACAGAAAACAGTTTGATTTTGTTATATCATGGCACGCAGACAGAAAGCTCTGCCATTGACCAGCTTTCCAGAGCATTGGAAGAGGTGGAGGACTTGGCAGAATATGACAACAGCATCCAAAATATTGCCATGACACTTTCTTCTGTTTATGCACAAATGGATGATGCTGTAAGGGATTTAAAGCATTATGCAGATACCATGCTGTTTCAAGAGCCGGAGGAATTGGAAAATGTGGAAGAACGGCTCCAGCTGATTTATGGTCTGAAACGAAAATATGGCGGCAGTATTGCGGAAATATTGGATTTTTATAAAAATGCAGAAAAAGAATTGGATTTTTTGTCCAATAGTGAAGAAATTGCCCAAAAATTAAACAAACAGAAAAAAGAGATAGAAAAACAGCTGCAGCAGCAGTCAGAAGCATTAAGCAGCATCAGAAAAGAAAAGGCCCGACAAATACAAAGGGAAATTGAACAGCAGCTTTGGGATTTGGAAATGAAATATGCCAGATTTGAAATTGCCATAGAAGATAAAAAAGAAATTTCACACAACGGAAAGGATAAAGTAGAATTTTTGATTTCTGCAAATGCCGGTGAGCAAATGAAGCCATTGGCCAAAATTGCCTCCGGAGGAGAAATGTCCCGTGTGATGCTGGCATTGAAAACGGTTTTGGCAGAGGCTGACAGCATAGAGGTTTTTATATTTGATGAAATTGATACAGGGGTGAGCGGAAGAACGGCCCAAAAGGTGGCAGAAAAAATGACTCTCATTGGAAAAAGCCATCAAATTATTTGCATTACCCATTTGCCTCAAATTGCTGCAATGGCAGACCACCATTTTTTGATTGAAAAAATAACGCAGCAGCAAAAAACCATTACAAAAATAAAACCATTGAATGCTACGGAATCTGCCCACGAAATTGCCCGTTTGATTGGAGGGGCAAAAATGACAGAGGCAACCTGGACGGCGGCAAAGGAATTGAAGGAACAGGCGGATAATTGGAAAAAAGCAAACTAAAAAAGCGCTATGGCTGCCTCTTTGTTTTTTAGAGCAAAACCACAAAAGACATGGTATGATGAAGCATAAAAAATTGTACTCCAAAAAATGGGGGCAATAGCCATACAGCAAAATGGAGGAAATGAAAAAAAGGCGTCATAATATAATTCATTTAGAAAAAACATTTTTAAAAGCAATATGATTTTATTAGAGTATAAAATGACTGCCATTTTATAATAATGGATATATAAAACCAATGATAAAAAAACCCCTATCAAAATAGGGGTTTATAAATAAAACATTTTAGTATAAAATGATTTTATAGGAAAGCAATTTTTTATAAAAAACGGACTGACCTTCCACTTGATACATTGCTTACAAATATCATGATTAGAATGGCTTAGCCCTCTTTTTGTGGGGATTGTGTTTTATTTTCTTCTGCACCATAGGCCGCAACAGGCTCAGCCACCTGCAGTACTGGCTCCTGCTGAGGAGGTTGTCCATAAACAATGTTTTCGTCTCCTTCATCCTTGCGGGCCTCCAGCCATTCCATAAAGAAAAGAAGCTCTTCTATTTTTTTGGGGTTGTTGGAAATATTGGCATAATGACGGCGTACTTCGTTAAATTCGTTAGAGTTGTCATCTCTGATATAAGGATAACGAATGTCGTTTACACCAAGGAGAAAGTCCATAGAAACGTTAAATATGGAAGCAATTTTTTTCAGGTCTTCAATAGAAGGGCTATTTCTACCAGATTCATAATTTGCGATTGCTGTGTAGCCATAGTTTAACATTTTTCCCAGACGTACCTGAGTCATTTTTTTTTCTTTTCTCAGCATTCTCAGTCTGTCTTTGAATTGCATTATAATCACCTCTTAAAGTATTTCACATACTATATAGTATGCTTAAAGAATAGAAGTTCATTCAATAAAACTTCTTGTATTTTTATTTATTATATTGAAAAAATATTTAGACAGGAATATGATGTCATAATCATCGAGGGAAAAAATAAAAAAATTCGCAATAAATGACTGATATTGTTGTTTTTTGTATAAAAAAAGAAAAGAAATTTTTTAGAGTTTTATATTGACAGAAAACGCCAAAAGTGCTATGCTTATACCATAAATCATATAGAAATAGTATGAATTTTGCTTATTTGTTTCAAAAGAAAAATGATATCATATAACTGTTCATATATTAAAGGAGTGTATAATGCTATGGAAACAAAAATTTATTTTGACAACGCCGCAACAACACCAGTAAGAAAAGAAGTGTATGAAGAAATACTGCCCTATTTTATGCAATATTATGGAAATGCCTCCAGTGTATATACCATTGCAAGACAAAGCAAAAAGGCATTGGAAACAGCAAGGGAGCAGGTGGCAAAGGCACTGCATGCTGACCCTGGTGAAATTTATTTTACAGCAGGAGGCTCTGAAAGTGACAATATGGCCCTCAAGGGTGTGGCAGAAGCATTAGAAAAAAAAGGAAAACATATTATTACAACAAAAATTGAGCATCATGCCATACTGCATACCTGTGAATATTTAGAAGAAAGAGGATTTGAAGTAACCTATTTGCCTGTGGATGAATATGGAAAAATCAGCCTGGAGGAGCTGAAAAAGGCCATCCGCAATGATACCATATTGATTTCTGTCATGTTTGCCAACAATGAAATCGGCACAATACAGCCCATTAAAGAAATTGGAGCCATTGCAAGAGAAAAGGGAATTTATTTTCACACAGATGCAGTGCAGGCAGTGGGCCATGTGAAAATTGATGTGGAGGAAATGAATATTGACCTGCTTTCATTGTCCGGACACAAGCTTTGCGGGCCAAAGGGCATTGGTGCCATTTATATCAAAAAGGGCGTTAACATAAAGCCTTTGATTCACGGAGGCGCACAGGAAAAAAGAAGACGTGCAGGTACAGAAAACATTGCAGGCATTGTGGGCTTGGGAAAAGCCATAGAGCTGGCATCTGAGGAGCTGGAAGAAAACACCAAAAAATTGGTTGCTTTGAGAGATAAGTTAATCCATGGTATTTTAGAAAAAATTCCATACAGCAAGCTCAATGGACATCCAACAGACAGACTGCCCGGCAACTGTAATGTTTCATTTGAATTTATAGAAGGCGAATCCATGCTGCTTCTGCTGGACAGCAAGGGAATTGCTGCTTCCAGCGGTTCTGCCTGTACATCAGGCTCTTTGGACCCTTCCCATGTGCTTTTGGCCATTGGACTGCCCCATGAAAAAGCCCATGGCTCACTGCGCTTGACATTGGAGCATTACAACACAGAGGAGGAAGTAGATAAGGTATTGGAAGAGCTGCCTGATATTGTTTCAAGACTGAGAGAAATGTCACCATTGTATGAAGAATTTATAAAAAAGCAAAAATAATATAGCAATGGAAAAAGTCTTTTTGATAAAAAATACGGAGGAATGAAAATCATGGAATATAGTGAAAAGGTAATGGACCATTTTATGAATCCAAGAAATGTGGGAGAAATGGAAAATCCCAGTGGTGTAGGTACCGTAGGCAATGCAAAATGCGGAGATATTATGAAGGTATATCTGGACATTGAAAATGGTGTAATAAAGGATGCAAAATTTAAAACATTTGGCTGCGGTGCTGCTGTTGCAACCAGTTCTATGGCGACAGAGCTGGTGAAGGGAAAAAGTGTGCAGGAAGCATTGGAAGTGACCAACAAAGCGGTGATGGAAGCACTGGATGGCTTGCCACCTGTAAAGGTACACTGTTCTTGTTTGGCAGAGGAAGCACTTCATGCCGCACTGTGGGATTATGCACAAAAAAATGGCATTGTGATTGAAGGCTTGAAAGAGCCGGTGGATGACATTGAGCATCTCCATGATTTGCCTGAAGAAGCATAAAAAATAATAAAATGAACAAGTCTGTAAAAAACGGACAATAGAAAAAAAGACCTCCTATGGTAGAATTAAATTATCATAGGAGGTTTTATTATGCCAAGAAATTACAGCCGCATAAGTGATTGTGAAGTGGTTCAAAAGCATTTGGTGTTAAAATAAAAATGCCTTTTTACAATAATAATTTGGTCTGTCAGATGTAACGTCAAAATAAGGTATGTATATGGGAATAAAAGATATACATAAATTTTCGGGTGGTGCGGGCTGTGACAGCCGTAAATCGTATGGTATTATGTCAATCTGTCTGCAATGTGTAGAATGATATAAATCAGTGACAAAGCTGCATACCAAAAAGCAATGATGAAATCAAATAAAATGCTTTGACGGCAGAATTCTGGAAAAGCAGATAGTATAGGAATATGGGACCATGTTTTTTGTCAGAAGTATTGCTTTTACAAAAAATATGTTTTAAAATAGAAAAAAGAAATACTGTGACCAAAAAATATAAAAGAAAGGACGACAAAACAATGAAAATTTTTATTGATACTGCCAATGTGGAGCATATTAAACAAGCCAATGATTTGGGAGTGATTTGCGGAGTGACAACAAATCCTTCTCTGATTGCAAAGGAAGGACGAGATTTTATAGAAGTGGTAAAAGAAATTACAGCCATTGTAGATGGCCCCATCAGCGCAGAGGTCATTTCATTGGAACAGGAAGGCATGGTAAAAGAAGCAAGAGAATTGGCAAAAATACATAAAAACATTGTAATCAAAATCCCTATGACATTGGAAGGCTTAAAAGCAGTAAAAATTTTGTCGGCAGAGGGTATCAAAACAAATGTTACATTGATTTTTTCTGCAACACAGGCATTGCTGGCGGCAAGAGCCGGAGCAAGCTATGTGAGTCCTTTTCTTGGCAGATTAGACGATGTTGGCACAGAGGGCATGAAGCTGATTGAAGAAATTGCAGATATTTTTCAAATACATGACATAGATACAGAAATCATTGCAGCCAGTGTAAGAAATCCTCTTCATGTTATTGAAGCAGCTCGTTTGGGCTGCCACATTGCAACCATTCCTTACAATGTGATTGTACAAATGGCAAAGCATCCTTTGACAGATATTGGCATTGAAAGATTTTTAAAGGATTGGGAGGCAGTTCCAAAAAAATAAAAGCATTGTCATTTGATATATGGCATAATATGGACAAGCTATTTTTTATGCCCAAAGGGTATGATAAAAATATGCTGTTGTATTTAAAATAGAAAGTGTCATATAGTATGAAGGTGTTTTCTTCAGAATTTATAAAACACAACAGGATACATTCACCAATGCCAATGGTGAAAGAAAAAAGTACATTCCCCCTCTTAACATGGCCTCTGAATTGGCTGGCATGAGGGGGAATTTTAGCCAAATGAAACATAAAAATTTACAATGATAAGGATATGTTATGTTTAATATGAAAAATGATATGGTATTGTAATTGGGAAGCTTAAAAATGAGGAGCTTTACAAAAAAGTAATCAAAAAAATGAAGGGAGCTTCCAAGGATAAAAGAGAGAAATTGGAGTTTATTTTTCAAAATCCTTGTATACAGACTATGAAAAAGGAAAACTGCTTGACTATTAAATTGATATTTCATAGCTTTTTATTTCGTATTAATGTAACAAAACCAATGAAACAGTAGGAGGAGAAATATTGTATGAATCATATTGACCAATTATCTATTAACACAATTCGTTTTCTGTCCGCAGATGCCATACAAAAGGCAAAAAGCGGACATCCCGGACTGCCCTTGGGTGCGGCCCCTGCCGCCTATACCCTTTGGGCAAAGCAAATGAAGCATAACCCGGCAAATCCTGACTGGGTAGACAGAGACAGATTTATACTTTCCGCAGGACATGGCTCTGCTCTGCTTTATTCCTTACTCCATTTGTTTGGATATGGTTTGACAATAGAGGATTTAAAACAATTTCGTCAAAGAAATTCTCTCACTCCGGGACATCCGGAATATGGCCATACAAAGGGAGTGGAGATAACCACAGGACCCTTGGGACAAGGCATTGCAAATGCCGTTGGTTTTGCCCTGGCAGAAAAGCATTTGGCGGCAAAATTTAATACAGAACAATATCATATTGTAGACCATTATACATTTGCACTTTGCGGAGATGGCTGCTTGATGGAGGGAGTGGCGGCAGAAGCGGCTTCCCTGGCAGCTACCATGGCATTGGATAAGCTGATACTGCTTTATGATTCTAACAATATTACCATTGAAGGAGATACACAAATTGCATTTACAGAAGATGTATTAAAACGCTTTGAAGCCTATGGCTGGCATACTCAAGAGGTGAAAGACGGCACAGACATAGCTGCCATTGAAAATGCCATTGCATTGGCAAAAGCAGAAACCACAAAGCCCTCTATCATTAAAATCAATACAATCATTGGATATGGTGCTCCAAACAAGCAAGGCAAGGCCTCAGCGCATGGAGAACCCTTGGGAGAAGAAGAACTGAAAGCGGCAAAGCAAGCCCTTGGCTGGACAGAAACAGAAGATTTTGCTGTACCTGCAGATGTTGCAGAGCATATGAAAGCATTGCAGTCTGCATTTGCACAAAAAGAAGAGCAATGGAACAAGCTTTTTGAAGCATACAAAAAAGCAAATCCTCAGCTGGCAAAAGAATGGGAAATTTGGCACAGCAAAGAATTGCCTGTAAATTTGCTGGAGGAAGAAGATTATTGGCAGTATGAAGGAGATATTGCCACAAGAGCATCTTCTGAACAAGTGCTGCAAAAGCTTTCCAAAGTGATACCAAATCTTTTTGGAGGTTCTGCTGACTTGGCACCTTCCAACAAATCTGTGATGAAAGACAGAGCATATTATTCTGCCCAAACACCGGAAGGCTCTAACATCCATTTTGGTATCAGAGAATTTGCCATGACAGCAATGGCAAATGCCATGGCGATTCATGGAGGATTAAGGCCTTATATTGCAGGATTTTTTGTATTCAGCGATTATATGAAAGCCGGATTGAGAATGGAAGCACTGATGGGATTGCCTGTTATCAGTATTATGACCCATGACAGCATTGGTGTGGGAGAGGATGGGCCAACCCACCAGCCTGTGGAGCATTTGGCAGCACTACGAAGTATGCCAAATTATACCGTGTTCCGCCCCTGTGACACCAGAGAAACGGCGGCCGGCTGGCTGGCGGCATTGAGCAGAACCACATCTCCCACCTCATTGATATTGACAAGACAAAATTTGCCATTGCTGGAAGGCACAGGCAAAGAGGCATTAAAGGGTGCTTATATATTAAGAGATTGTGAAGGTACTCCAGACATATTGCTTTTGGCAAGCGGCTCTGAGGTGGAACTGATATACAAGGCATATGATGTTTTGGCAGAAAAAGGCATCAAATCCCGTGTTATCAGTATGCCTAGCTTTGAGCTTTTTGAAGAACAGACAGAGGAATACAAACAAAGTATATTGCCAAACGAAATCAGAAAAAGATTGGCCGTAGAAGCAGCCTCCTCCTTTGGATGGCATCAGTATGTTGGTTTGGACGGGGCTGTCATTGGCATAGATGGCTTTGGTGCTTCTGCTCCGGCAAATACATTGTTTCAAGAATATGGTTTTACAGTAGAAAATGTAGTGGAAACAGCTATGAATGTAGTAGGAAAATAAAAAAGAGGTTTCATACTCACAATAAAAAATGGTTTCCCTGTATACGGCATAGTCATTTTGGCTATGCCGTTTTGCTGTTTGTTTTATGGGTGTTAGATAGTCAGCCATATTGCCTATGCTGTTTATTAAAAGACGATTTTGATAAAATAATAGCAATCTGACACAAAAAAAGGTTTTAAAAAATTTAAGGGGATTATGGAAGAAGAAAAGCATACTCTATAAAACAATGAAAAAAAGCAATGAATTTCAATTTGAAAGTGTGAAAGGAGAAAATATGGAATTTAAAGTCATTTCTAAAAAAGAAATAGCTTCTGATTTTGATAAAAAGGCAATAAAATTACAGCATATTAGATATTTTGACCCTCCGTATCATGAATAGGAAGGAGAAGAAATTACAGAAAAAGTGATTGAAAAGATTTTGAAAAAAATTCCTGCTGGATTGAATCTGTATCTGTCACTTGTACCCTATGGAGAGGAGGAGTGGCTGGAAGTAAACTGTGACGGGAAATGGATAGCACTTTCATATTGTTGTGATGGCGACTATTATTCTTATAATGGGGATTTTGCCCATACTGCAAATGAGGTTATGAAAGGCAATTTTTTTGATAAAAGTATATATACTCCTTTAAACAGCGGCGGTCAATCTCCTATTGCTAAAATGCAGGCTATCACAGATATTGATATGGGTGTAAAGTGGAATATATTTCATTTGGACAGGGAAGCTTTATCCCAAAATGGACTGGCTGCATGAATTTTAAAGCCTTTGGTTTATGAAAAGCTAATGGTGATAGCACGAATGTATTTTATATGGTTTTGCGGAATCATAAGCAATGTGGAAAAATACGAAAAAGGTTTTTTGTCCATTTTATTTTGTATAGAAAATACAAAAAATCAAAGCAATCACAGCCAATGTGAAACAAAATACGAAGCAATTTTGAAGCATATGACTTGGTTATGTATAAATAAGGAAGGTTTGTTTTATCTGTTTTGTGCAATGGAGATTTTTTTAACAAATAAAACAGTATGTGTTTTCATTGCATAGGAAAAAGGATTGACAGTGGTATTTAAAACAGAACAATACCATTGGTGTCATATGAAAAGAAGTAATCAAAAAAATTGAGTATGCTTCTAAACCCTTATGGCGGAAGGAGGCAAAAAAACATTGCTTTGTATTGTAACAGAGAAATGGAAAGAACTGTTTTTTACTTTAAAATCTATGTGAAAATAACAATATCAAAAAACAGAAAGGAAGAAGCATTTGAGAACATTTATTGGAATTGGTATGTCAGAGGAAATGAAAGAGGCTTTGGCACAAATACAACAGCAGTGTCAAAAAAACTGCAAAAAGGGAAATTTTACAGAAAAAGAAAATTTTCATATGACATTACATTTTTTTGGGGAAACCACAAGGGATGACATATCGTATTTAAAACAAGCGGTTTTTGAAACAGCACAAAAAAATAAAGCTTTTCCATTATATTTAAACAGAATCGGTTTTTTTCAAAGGGGAGAAAAGGGGATTATTTGGGCCGGAGTCAAAGAAAGCAAGCAGCTTTTTCGTTTATTTGAAGCATTGGAGCGGAATTTGTCCAGACAGGGATTTGCAAGAGAGAAAAAAGCACTGCGGCCCCACATTACACTGGCAAGAGAAGCGGTTGCTTACGGTTCTTTTTTACAAATGGAAAGAAATGTTGTTGTGGAACAAAAAGAAATGCTGGTAGATGCCATTACATTGTTTGAAAGTGTGAGAATCAAAGGCAAGCTGGTATATCGTCCGCTTTTTAGAGAGCCGTTTGCAAAAAAATAAAATATGGGTCTATTTATAAAAGGAATATACAATCGTATGAAATCATGATGATAATTTTGTTTACTATGATAGTAAAAATAGAATTTTAGTTGCATTTTTTTCAAAACACTATGGAATTTTTTATATCATTCATGTATAATGTGAATAGATTCACAAGGGAAAGCCATTTTCTGTAACCGCCTTAGCAAATTCAAATCCGGCTTTCCCGTTTTATGCTTTTGAAAGGGCTTTTTTTCAAAAATCATTAAGGAGGAGCATTTTTATGGATTTTAGTTTATCAAAGCAGCATATGCTGTTGCGGGATTTGTACAAAAAATTTGCCGAAACAGAAGTAAAACCCTTGGCCGAGGAAATTGATGAAGAAGAGCGTTTTCCTGTGGAAACCGTTGAAAAGCTGGCGAAATATGGCTTTATGGGCATTCCCTTTCCAAAGGAATACGGCGGCTGTGGTGCAGATAATTTGGCATATTCCATGGCAGTGGAGGAGCTGGGAAAGGTGTGTGCCACAACAGCAGTGATTGTATCTGCCCACACTTCATTGTGCTGCCAGCCTATTTATCAATTTGGTACAGAAGCACAAAAACAAAAATATTTAGTGCCATTGGCAAAGGGTGAAAAATTGGGTGCATTTGGATTGACAGAGCCTAGTGCCGGCACAGACGCTTCCATGCAGCAGACAAAGGCTGTTTTGGATGGGGATGAATATGTATTAAATGGTACAAAAATATTTATTACAAATGCAGGCTATGCCCAAGTATATGTTATCATTGCCATGACAGATGTTTCAAAAGGCACCAGAGGCATTTCTGCATTTATTGTAGAAGAAGGCACACCGGGATTTTCTGTCGGCAAAAAAGAAAGAAAAATGGGTATCAGAGGCTCTGCAACCTGTGAGCTGATATTTGAAAATTGCCGTATCCCCAAAGAAAATCTTTTGGGTAAGGAAGGACAGGGCTTTAAAATTGCTATGCAGACATTGGATTCCGGACGTATTGGCATTGCTTCTCAGGCATTGGGCATTGCAGAGGGAGCCATTGAAGAGTGTATTAAATATGTAATGGAAAGAAAACAATTTGGAAGAAAAATAGGTCAATTCCAAAACACACAGTTTGAATTGGCTGATATGGCAACCAAAGCAGAAGCGGCAAAGCTTTTGGTTTATGAAGCAGCCTGTGAAAAGGATGCGCACAGACCCTATGGACATCTTTCTTCTATGGCAAAATATTATGCTGCCACAACAGCAAGTGATGTGACAAGAAGATGCTTGCAGCTTTATGGAGGATATGGCTATACAAGAGAATATCCTGCTGAAAGAATGATGAGAGATGCCAAAATCACAGAAATTTATGAAGGTACTTCTGAGGTACAAAAAATTGTGATTGCCAACTGGCTGAAATTAAAATAATGATACATATTGCTGCCAACAAAGTAATATGAAAATCATGGCATTGGGCTAATATAATACAAACGGTACATGAACAAAAAATATGTACCGTTTTTTGTTTGCATATAAAATATTGGAAAGCCTGCCATTTAATAATGAATGCAGACCGATTTTTTATGACAAAAAAGCTTTTACACTATTCTTCATATTCAGAAAGGGCCTGCAAAATTTTATGCTTCAAAGCTTGTTTATCATAATCTGTAATGTCTAACTCCAATGAAATATTTTCAAATTCGTCTTCTTCACTGATATAAGTTACAGTAAATGCCGTATCTAAATCCTCATCAAAAAACACCTCCCCTTCTATTTCCCAATTACTGTCACTTTTGTCTGCACTGATGATACAAACCTCTGTAATTTGAAGCATTTTGAAACCTCCTTATTTTTTATGTTTTTTCTTTTTTTTGACAGAATATCCAAATCCTCCCAAAGCCTTTGACAATGTATAATAACTGCCATGAGCATAACAAACAGGATTTGTTTTATCAAAATGGAATTTTCCCCTTTCATCTAAATAAGTATCTGTAACGGAAACATGAACCACCTCAGCCAAAAACATATCGTGTGTGCCAAGGGGAAGGATGTCTTTGACACGGCATTCAATGTTGACAGGGCTTTGATAAATAATTGGTGCTGAAATTTTTTCTCCTTTTACTGCGGTTAAATGCATTTTCTGAAATTTATCAATTTCCCGCCCACTTTTGACACCGCAATAGTCACAGGCAAAGGCCAGCTTTTTGGACACTAAATTGATGGCAAATTCTCCGGATTTTTTGATGATGTCATAGGAATATCTGGAGGGTCTTAATGAAATATATGTCATAGGCGGTGCTGTGTTGACGGTACCTGTCCATGCAACTGTCACAATGTCCTTTTGCCCTGCCATGTCACCGCAGGAAACCATGACAACGGGAACAGGATAAAGCACGGTGCCGGGCTTCCAATGAATTTTCCCCATTTTTTTCCTCCTCTTTATGATAAATGGATTGTTTTGATAACATTATAGACAAATGCTTGTCAAAGCATTGACTAGATTCAGCAGACAAACATTGGCAAATGTTTCTGCATTTTTCACTGTTTTTTTGCAGTGTTTGATATAAAATGATTTTTGTATTCACAAAACAAATGTAAATGGTAATACTTTGTATATGGTATAAGACAACAGCAGTTTTGTAAAGTACAAAATGTAAATTTTTTAAAATTTCTATGATAAAATCCATAAACAGAAGCGTAGGAAAGGAATTGTAATTATTTCATTTTTTTGATATCATATAAAACAGAATATTTGACAGTAAAATTTATGATTTGATACTATCATAAAATGGAAGGATTGAAAATGAATTTACCAAAGGAATATACAGAAAAAATGAGGCGCCTTTTTGGTGAAAAGGAATATCAGCAATATTTGGATGCCTTTGCAGAAAAAAAGCAAGCCGGACTGCGCATCAATACATTAAAATGGAGCAAAAAACAGCTTTTGCAAAGCCATATATTTGACACAGAGGATGTGCCATGGTGTCAGCAAGGAGTTTATATTTCACAAGAGGTACGTCCGGCAAAGCACCCTTATTATTTTGCAGGGCTATATTATATACAAGAGCCAAGTGCTATGGCACCTGCTTGCGTGCTGCCAATCAGCGAGGGGGATTGTGTGCTGGATATTTGTGCAGCCCCCGGAGGAAAAAGTACACAGCTGGGGGCAAAATTACAGCATACAGGTGTATTGATTGCAAATGACATCAGTGCCGGCAGAACAAAAGCCCTTTTAAAAAACATAGAACGATTTGGTATTGACAACAGCATTGTAATGAGTGAAACACCAAAAAGACTTTTAGAAAGCTTTCCCGGCTATTTTGATAAAATACTCATAGATGCCCCTTGCTCCGGAGAGGGGATGTTTCGCAAAGAGCCGGATATGATAAAAAGCTGGAACAAAGAGTTGATTGATTTTTGTATACAACAGCAAAAAAACATATTGGAATGTGCCGCAGATATGCTAAAAAAGGAAGGTATGATTTTATATTCCACCTGCACATTTTCTCCGGAGGAAAACGAAGGCATCATACAGGCATTTTTGGAAAAACACAATGAATTTTTTTTGGTACCCATTGACCCCATTTTGGGATTTGACAAAGGAAAACCCCAATGGATTGAGGGAGGCAAAAAAGAGCTGGAATACTGCGGCCGGCTGTTTCCCCACAAAATAAGGGGAGAAGGACATTTTTTGGCACTGCTGCAAAAAAAAGGAAAAAAACAAGAAGCTGTTTTTCAACAAGAAAAAGAGGATACAGACAAAAGAATTGGTCTGTTTGAGGATTTTGAAAAAGAAGTGCTGCAAAAGCAATGGAAAAAAACAAAGGGAATTTTTAAAATATATGGAGATGATTTATGCTATCTTCCCAAAGGGGTCCCTTCCCTGAAGGGGCTTAGAGTGCTTAGAAGCGGATTGCTTTTGGGAACATTTAAAAAAAATCGTTTTGAACCTTCTCAGGCCTTTGCTATGGCATTGACAAAAGAGGATGTGAAAAATGTCATTGATTTTTCATACAATGATGACAATGTCATAAGATATTTGAAGGGAGAAACCATAGAAACGGCGCAGCAAAAACAAGGCTGGCACATTGTTTGTGTAGACAGCTATCCCTTGGGATGGGGCAAGGTACAAAAGGGACGGCTCAAAAACAAATATGCCGTTGGATGGAAATGGGAATAAATTATATTGAAAAGAGAGGAATGTTATGCCTTTTTTACCTGTAACAATGGAAGAAGTAGAACAAAGAGGCTGGCAGCAGCTGGATTTTATTTATATTTGCGGAGATGCCTATGTGGACCATCCTTCCTTTGGTGCGGCAATTATTTGCAGAACGCTGGAAAGCAGAGGGTACAAGGTGGGTATGATACCACAGCCAAACTGGAATCAAAAAGAGGATTTTATGAAATTGGGGCAGCCAAGGCTGGCTTTTTTGGTAAGCAGCGGCAACATTGATTCTATGGTCAATCATTACAGTGTGGCAAAAAAAAGACGGCAAAGGGACGCCTATTCGCCGGGAGGAAAAGGAGGACTGCGTCCTGACAGGGCAGATATTGTATATGCAAATAAATTAAGAGAAATTTATAAAAAAACGCCTATTATATTAGGAGGCATTGAAGCCAGTTTAAGAAGATTGTCCCATTATGATTATTGGGACAACAGGGTAAGACGGTCCATATTACTGGATTCCGGTGCAGATTTGGTGCTGTATGGCATGGGAGAGCATCAAATTATAGAATTGGCGGAGGCCTTGGACAGCGGCATACCCATAGAGGAAATTACATTTATAAGGGGGTCTGTGTATAAAACAAAGGATGAAAACAGGGCTTATGATTTTATAGAGCTGCCCCATTACAATGATGTGGTAAAATCCAAAAAAAAATTTGCAGAAAGCTTTTTGATACAGTATGAAAACACAGATGCTGTTACGGCAAAGGCACTTGTGGAAAAATATGATGAATGGATTGTGGTGCAAAATCCTCCCTCTGCACCTTTGCAAAGTGAGGAGCTGGACAAGGTATATGCTTTGCATTATATGAGGACATATCATCCCATGTATGAAAAAGAGGGAGGCGTGCCTGCCATTGAAGAGGTAAGGTTTAGTTTAATCAGCAACAGGGGCTGTTTTGGAAACTGCAATTTTTGTGCATTGGCATTTCATCAGGGACGTGTTGTGACAGCCAGAAGCCATGCCTCCATTGTGGAGGAAGCCAAAAAATTGGTGTGGGAGCCGGATTTTAAAGGATATATCCATGATGTGGGCGGACCAACCGCAAATTTTAGAGGACCTGCCTGTGACAAACAGCTGACACAGGGGGCCTGCAAAAACAAACAATGCCTGTGGCCTCAAAAATGTCAAAGGCTGAATGTGGACCACAAGGATTATATCAAGCTTTTGAGAAAGCTGAGAGAAGTGCCTAAAGTAAAAAAGGTATTTATCCGTTCGGGCATACGATATGACTATTTGATATATGACAATGACGAAACGTTTTTTTATGAGCTTTGCCAACATCATGTAAGCGGACAGCTGAAGGTGGCGCCGGAGCACGTTTCCTCCAAGGTGCTTGAAAAAATGGGAAAGCCCACCAGAGAGGTTTATGACAAATTTGTAAAAAGATATTATGAAATCAATAAAAAAATAGATAAGGAACAATATTTGGTGCCTTATTTGATGAGCAGTCATCCGGGAAGTGATTTGCATTCTGCCATTGAACTGGCGGAGTATTTAAGAGATATTGGACACCAGCCGGAGCAGGTGCAGGATTTTTATCCTACACCTGGCACACTTTCTACGGCAATGTATTATACAGAGCTGGACCCCAGAACCATGGAAAGGGTTTATGTACCAAAAACACCCCATGAAAAGGCAATGCAAAGAGCTTTGATGCAATACAGAGCGCCTCAAAATTATCATTTGGTTTTGGAAGCATTGAAAAAAGCCCACAGAGAGGATTTGATAGGATATGACAAGCATTGTCTGATTCGCCCCAGGGCTTCTGAAAAAGCATGGGAGGGAAGGGGAAGGCATACTCAAAATTTTGTTGCAAAGAGCAAAAAAACAGAAAAAAAATATGCCTCTAAAAAGAAAACCATCAGAAATATTCATAAAAAAAAGACATAAAGGAATATGCTTTTATTTTCTAAAAAAATTTGTTTGCTGTATTTAAAACAATATTTATCATGAGAAAGGAAGAAAACAGCTATGCATTATATCGGAACAAGAAATGAAACCATTTCAGCAACGGCATCACAGGCCATATTAAAAGGAATTTGCAACGATGGAGGACTTTTTGTGCCAAATGAAATTCCTAAAATGGATAAATCATTACAAGAGCTGATGGAAATGGATTATAAAGCATTGGCTTATGAAGTGTTAAAGCTGTATTTAACTGATTTTACAGAGGAGGAATTAAAATACTGTATTGAAAATGCTTATGATGAAAAATTTGATACAACAAAAATTGTACCTCTTGTAAAAAAAGCAGATGCTTTATTTTTGGAGCTGTTTCATGGAAAAACATTGGCATTTAAAGACATGGCACTTTCCATACTGCCCTATTTTATGAAAATAGCCGCCAAAAAAAATGGCATAGACAAAGAGATTGTGATATTGACAGCCACATCAGGAGATACAGGAAAAGCAGCACTGGAGGGCTTTGCAGATGTGGAGGGAACAAAAATTATAGTATTTTTTCCGGAGGATGGCGTAAGCCCTGTACAAAAGCTGCAAATGACCACACAAGAAGGAAAAAACACTTGTGTTGTGGGCATCAGGGGCAATTTTGATGACGCCCAGTCTGCTGTAAAAAGCATTTTTACAGATGAGCAGCTTTCTCAAAAATTAGAAGAAAGGGGATATCTGTTTTCTTCTGCAAATTCTATTAACATTGGACGGCTGGTACCTCAAATTGTATATTATTTTTATGCCTATATGCAAGCTGTAAAGCAAGGAGAAATCACCATTGGGCAAAAGCTGAATTTTACAGTGCCTACTGGAAATTTTGGAGATATTTTGGCAGGCTATTATGCAAAATGTATGGGATTGCCTGTGCATCATTTTGTTTGTGCTTCCAATGACAACAAAGTGTTGTATGATTTTTTTGAAACAGGTGTATATGATAAAAACAGAACATTTCATGTGACGGTTTCTCCATCTATGGATATATTGATTTCAAGCAATTTGGAAAGATTTCTTTGCCAGCTGGCAGGACAGCAGAAAACAAAGGCGTGGATGGAGGCATTACAGTCAAAGGGGAGCTATGAAACACAAGAGCTAAAAAATAGTGAAATATCAGGAGAATATGCTACTGAGAAAGAAACCTTTGAAGCAATCAAAAAAGTGTATGACCAATCCGGCTATGTGATGGATACCCACACAGCAGTGGCATATGCTTCCTATGAAAAATATAAAAATAAAACAAAGGATACCACTCCCATGGTGATTGCGGCTACTGCAAGTCCTTACAAATTTGCAAAGGATGTTATGACAGCCTTAGACAAAAGCAATGCAAAGGAAGATACATTTGCATTGATGAAAAAGCTGGAAGCTGTTTCTAAAGTTCCCATTCCGGAGTCTATTAGAGAAATTGAAACAAAAAAAGTGATACATCATCATATTTGTGAAAAAGAAAATATAAAGGATTTTGTGACAAACTATCTTTTGGGATAATTTTTGCAGAGAAAAAGGTGTATAAAAAAGACGGCGTTGCTGTCTTTTTTTCTATACCCCGTATTTTTTATAAAACAGAAAAAATTTTTTGATTATTGTACTGTAATGAAAGGATAAACAAAGAGAGCAATGGAAATATAATGTGGCATATTTCCAAATAAAAATATAAAGAGGCTTTATCAAAAGGAAAGAAGCAAAATGATATGTGAAATAAAAGAAGGAAAGACAATGGGAAGAAATATAAAAAGAGTATTATATCCCCGGGGAAAACCGAGGGATATAATACAGATGGCTGTTTTTTTCCATTCATTTGGGAAGGGGAATTGCTGTATCAAAGCATGGATAAACAAAAAATCTATTCACAAATAGAAATCATTTGTGAATAGATATGCTTTTCATTTGGAAATAGAAATAAAACGAGGCTGTTGTTTTTCAAACACAGTAATGGCTTTCACTCCAACAGCATGAAGCAATTCATAGGCCTCTTTAAAATTTGCGCATACACGGTCCGGAGCATGGGCATCGGAGCCCACTGTGATGATTTCCCCTCCTAATTGTTTATAACGCTTTAAAATTTCTATTTTTGGATGAACATAGCCTAAGCCGTATTTTATACCGGAGGTATTGATTTCAATCCCTTTTCCTTTTTGTATCAAAAGCTTTAGTATTTCATCTATTATTTCTTGAAATTCCATATAATTTAGATTTCTGTTATCATAATTGCCATAACGATTGACATAATCTATATGGCCGTAGACATCAAAGCAATCATAGATTTGTATATTGTGATATAAATCCTCAAAATATTCTAAATAAGCATCATGCTGGGTTTTGCCCTCATAAAAGCTGTTGCCATGCAGCTCCAGCCCCTTAACGCAATGGGTAGAACCGATTACAAAATCAAATGTACCGTTTTCATAAAAGGTGTCTGTTTCTTTTTTTACATGGGCCTGCAAGCCAAACTCTACCCCTTTGCGAATGATGATTTTTTCTGCATATTTTTTTTGCATTTGTGCTATTTTTTCACTATAAGCATGATAATCCAGCAAAAAAGGAAATTCCTTATCAGGATATTGACAGTCTAAATGGTCTGTAATTGCAATTTCCTTTAAGCCAAAAGAAATTGCTTTTTCAATCATATCCTCCATAGCTGCATGGCTGTCGGAAGAAAAATTTGTATGCATATGATAATCGGCATAAAAATGCATAATGGCAACACTCCTTTTTGTTATTGAAAGCCTAATATGGTGCCTCCTCCGGCTACATATTCACCATCGTACAGCACAACGGCCTGCCCCGGCGTGATGGCACGCTGAGGCTCATCAAAAATACATTCTATTTCATTTTTATTTTTCATACGAACGCTGCACCAAGCTTTTTTGTGGCTGTATCGTATTTTTGCCTCCAGACGCATTTCCCCTTCTATTTTTTCCAATGACATAAAATTGATGTTTCCTGCAAAAAGAGTATGGTGAAACAAAGCATTGTTTTCACAAAGTATCACCTCATTATTTTGCACATCAATGGCATAGACATACATAGGCTTTCCAAATGAAATGCCAAGTCCTTTTCTTTGCCCTACGGTATAATGAATGATGCCTTTATGCCTTCCCAAAACAGTTCCGTCTAAATCCACAAAATTGCCGGAAGGATATTTTTTGTTTGTTTCCTTTTCTATAAAGCTGCTGTAATCATGGTCGGGTACAAAACAGATTTCTTGGCTGTCGGCTTTTTGAGAAACACGAAGGTCAATTTTTTCTGCAATTTTTCTGATTTCTTCTTTATGATATGCCCCAATGGGCATAAGAGTAGATTGCAGCTGCTCTTGTGTGAGATTGTAAAGAGCATAGGTCTGGTCTTTTTTTTCAGTGACAGAGGCTTTGATGGCATAGCGGCCTGTTTTTGGATGCCTTTCGATGCGGGCATAGTGTCCTGTGGCAATAAAATCTGCACCGATTTCTTTGCTGCGATGCAAAAGTTCCTCCCATTTGACATATCGGTTGCAGGCAATGCAGGGGTTGGGTGTGCGTCCCTGCTCATATTCTGAAACAAAATAGTCTATGACATTTTTTTGAAATTCTTTTCTAAAATTCATGACATAATAAGGAATATCTAATCTGAAGGCAACACGGCGGGCATCATCCACAGCGGAAAGTCCACAGCAGCCCCCGTTGTTCTCTTGACACTGACGGGACTGCTCCTGCCAAATTTGCATTGTGACACCTATGACATGATATCCCTGTTCTTTTAACAAAAATGCTGCCACAGAGCTGTCCACACCACCGGACATACCTACAACAACAGTTGGTTGATTCATATGATTTCCACCTTTTCTAATTTTTGATGTATAGCATATTAAAATAACATTGTTTTCTATTGATTTTATGGACAAAAAGCGTATTATAAGCCTTTGTAAGTGCTTGCAGAAAGTGGCTGAAAACAGTTTTTTCCCCACATTTCTGTTTATGGCTTGCTATCTTTGCATCATTTGGTTTTGTAAAGCCTGGCTCATTTTAGCACCACAGGCAATCGGCACAAAGCCGCATTACCAAGCATACATAGACAGTTTAGAAGGATGCTTGTATTTATGCTGTTATGTTACGCAACGGAAGCTTGCAATGCAGTATTTTTTAAACACCAAAACCAATGGTGCAATGTGTTTATATCTTTTTTCTCAAAAATGCCCTTTCACTGCGTAACATTTTAAAAAAATACTCAAAATTTTTTTGTATTGGGGTTATAATTTTCTCAGTTGTATCAAATGGGATTTATCTTTTGTTTTGCCCTAATGCAATAAATCCTGCTGTAACAGCAAGGGCAAGGATAGTATCATGTTCACCCAATGGATTTGATGGAATAAACCAAAAACACTGTACAAATCAGAAGGATTGCTAATATAATCCCACGAACAATTTTTCTTTTTTCCACTTTATAAAGCTCCTTTCCAAATTCAAATTTTCCATTCCACCATATCAATACGGATGGCTTTGCCTTATGGGAAAACAATTTATTGATTTGGAATGGGGGGAATGCCACTTGTTTAGAGTGAAAAAGGAATCTTTTTGCCTGTGACAGCAAGAGAGCTTTTTGATTGTTGGAAGTATGCCCAATCCACTGCTTCATATGGCATTATTTTACCATAAGTGTGTGAACGATACTGCCATTTGTCTTTTCTGTTTAGAAGCAGCAAAGTCAGCCAAGAGAAGGAAAGCAACCAGTGCTTTTGCCCTTGCAATCGTATTGTTTTTTTCTATCTGTCTGTATGGTTTTATACAATTCTGGGTACAAAACCGTCAAACAGCCTTGCTGTTTTGATACTCTAATCAACAAAAAAGTTAGTATAAGCAAGCTTCTTTACAGTCTAACACCTTTTGATGCCAAAATTCAAATACTGTTTTTTATAGTAGCATATTTTGCTGTTTTTTACAATAAAGAAACAAGAGAATGAAACAGCTGTAAATATGATTTTTTGATTCATATTGGCATAGAAAATTATTTTTGAAACATATTTTTCAAAAAAATGAAATATCAATGGGTGTCTTTATTGTATTATGTCAAAAACTCTTGACATTTTTGGAATAAAAAGCTATACTAAAAATGTCAAAAGTATTTTACATATGGCAGAAACAGTATCATTTGTCAAAAAAGTATAAAAATGTGGTAGAATGGAGATTTTGGGGATGTTTCATTTATGTCTTGGCTCAAAAATCATGCCGCTCAGAAAAGAAGCATTTCATAAGGAGGTATGGGATATGCATGAATTTTATACGATGCTTGGCATTTTTTCATTGCTTTTTCTCATTGCAATCAATGTGTTTTTATTTTTTTCCATCATCAGACAAGGGGATGAAAGAAGAAAAATGATTGTGGAGAAGGCAGGAAGCAACACTTTTATGATAACAGCAGTGTATTTGGCATATTGTGTGACAGAAGGCGTGATAAAATCTTTTACAGAAAAAATACCCATAGAGGAAAAAAATCCTTTTATTATACTGACAGCAATGTCTATAATATATTTTGTTCAGCTTTTATATTTTAAGAAAAAATATGGTGCTGGATATGAAAAATAAAATTCGGGAAATCAGAAAAAAAATAGGAATTTCTCAAGAGGAATTGGCAAAAAAATGTGATGTTTCCAGACAGACAGTCAATGCCATTGAAAACAATAAATATGACCCTACACTGGCATTGGCATTCCGTTTGGCAAAACAGCTGGATATAACAGTAGATGAGCTTTTTGAAGAAGGAAAAAGTGGTGGAGTATGAAGACAATCCGGCTCTTTTTTTTGGCATGATAAATAAAAAAGTATAATTTGTATAGTATTTTTGAAAAAGAGATAGAGAGCATGAAACGTTTATTTTTTTATAGCAACAAAGTCCACATAGCATATTTTATTTAACAAAGCAATTTATATTGCTGTAAAAATATTTTTGGATGGTTGGGACAGCTTTTTAGCTGTCCTTTGTTTATTTTATGAAGGTGTTCATGGAATGCTTTATGGGCTTAGATACCATAATGAAGAGGCTATGAAAATATGGCTTGTGACAAAATATATTGCATGGCTGCAAAAGCAATGGAACAGATAAAAATATAAAATACTGCATGAGGTTTGAAGACTGCTGCCAATATGCTGCAATTTAAAAATCTATTCCTATGTATAAAATTTTTTGTCAAACATCCATAGGAATTTAAAAATAGAATGGGGCATTGAATAGGAGGGATAAAAGAAAAACTGCAAAATGGATAAAAATGAAAAGGATGGCAAACAAAGCATAAAACAAGGAATCAATTTAAAAACCATACTGCCAAGGCTTGCAAAAAAATGTATTTTGGGAAGATGGATATAAAAACATGATTTATTGAAAATAGAAAAATATTTATTGAAAAACAATAAAATAATATTGAAAAACGAAAAATATTGTGTTATATTAAAAAAAACAGGAGGGAAAGGAATATGAAAGATAATTCATTGGAAAAATGGGTGAAAATAATGCTGGATTTTATGTATTACAGTGGTTGTGTGGTATGCATTGCCCTGCCCATTATTTTTCGTTATATGGGCAAATGGTATTCTGTATTTGAAACAAATTATGCAGAAATGTGCATATTGTTTTTTGCAGCAGGGGTCTTGTCTGTGCTGATTATTGGAGAATTGAGAAAAATGTTTTGTACTGTGCTGGAGCAAAATTGTTTTGTAAAAGAAAATGTCAAAAGCTTAAAAAAAATGGGCAGGTATAGCATAGCCATAGCTGTTGTCACGGCCATTCGGCTGTTTTATACCATTACGCCGTCTACGGTTATTATCATTGTCATATTTTTTATAGCAGGATTATTTAGCTTTGTGTTATCAAAGGTATTTGAGCAGGCCGTTGATTACAAAGAAGAAAATGACTTGACCATATAGGAGGTAGCATATGCCAATCAGAGTAAATTTGGATGTGGTCATGGCACAAAGAAAAATGGGACTGACAGAGCTGGCAAAGGAAGTAGATATTACCATGGCAAATTTATCTATTTTAAAAAACAATAAAGCAAAAGCAATTCGGTTTTCCACACTGGAAAGCATTTGTGAGGCATTGCATTGTCAGCCGGGAGATATACTGGAATTTGTAAAGGAGGAATAGCTGTTGGAAGCAAAAAAGGAATGGGAAAAAGAAATGCAGGAAGAAAAACAAGCTTTGGAGCAAAAAAAGGAGGCTGAAAAACAACAGACTATTTATGAAAAAAGCATGGACGAAAATTATTTTTATTTTTTGATGATAAGCATTTGCTTTGGATTTTGTTATGTTTTTGGCACATACAATATAGAATCGGGATTGGGCCTTTTTGCAGCGACTGTTGGAGAAATTGCTTGTTGTCTGGCAATGGTGAAAAAATGGAAAATGGAAATCAAAAAAGATATCCTTTTTTATATTGTCATGATTTTGGCACTCAGCGTTATGATGCTGTGGACCAATCAAATTTTTTTGCACTTTTTTCAAAAAAGAGCAATATTGATATTGTTTTTGATGATGCTGCTGCATCAGCTATACACCTATCAAAGCTGGAGGCTAAAGGATGAGCTTTATTATACATTGACATTAGTATGCAATGGCATTGTCAGTTTATTTCAGCCGGCAGAGCAGTTTTTAAAACAGCTGCAAAAGGAAAAGGTGGAAATCAAAAAGGGGATTTATGTGCTTTTGGGCATAGCCATTGCTGTACCGCTTGTATTGTTTATTGGCATTATGCTCAGTGTTGCCGATGTGGTATTTAAAAATATGATTGTAAATTTGTTTGGGAATTTGTTTCTTCCTAAAAATATGATTTTGATATTGTTTTTATTTTTATTTGGATTTTGGGTGTTTTATTGTTTTATGGCAGGATTGTCCAAAATGAATATAAAAACAGCGCCAAAACAAATACAAAAGGCCGAGCCTGTCATTGCCATTACATTTACAAGCGTATTGCTGGCTATTTATATATTGTTTTGTGTAATACAAATCGTATATTTATTTGCAGGAGGAGAAAACAATCTTCCTCAGGGATATACCTATTCCAGCTATGCCAGAAGAGGATTTTTTGAGCTGCTTGTTGTCAGCGTCATTAACTTTTTGATGGTGGTCATATGCAATATCAATTTTAGAAAAAGCAAATGGCTGGATGGCATACTGATTGGAATTTCTGTATGCAACATGATATTGATTGCTTCCTCTGCCTATCGTATGCTTTTGTACATAGGTGCATATCATTTGACTACCCTGAGGGTATTTGTGCTGTGGTTTTTGGCGGCATTGACGGTGAGCATGGTTGGAGTGATTTATTCCATATGGAAAAAGGAATATGGCCTATTTCGATATGTGTTTATTGTGGCATTGGTATTTTTCATTGCAATCAGCGGTATCAAGCCCCATGCATTGGTTGTAAGATATAATTTAAGTCATATGCAATGGTATAGTATGGATGATTTGACATATATGATGAATTTATCCTATGATGCTGCTCCGGAGCTGGCCAAAATAGATACTGATAAAATCATAGTAGAATCTGAACATAGCGGGGAAGAAATTATGAGAGAATACTTTGAAAATGTCAAAATATATTGTGAAAAAAGAAGGGGAAGAGCTTATCATATTGGAGCAAAAAAGGCAGAAAAGGCAGCCGAGCAATATTTAAATGAAATTGTCCCCTATGTATAAAGCTCGAAGTACAATAAAATACATTTTTGAATGGTATTTTTGTATTTGGATGTGCAATGTATTTACAAATAAGCTTATTTCAAGTGCTGTCTAAAGGGCATTTCGTGCAGGTCTTTGACAAATGAGAGAAAAAGAATGAAAGCATATATTTGAAAAATGATTTGTTTTTTACTTTTTTGTTTCCTATTAAAATGTAAAAATTATTTTGGATATGGTCTGGGAGCCGTTGCAAAATGAAATTGCAGTAGCAGCTTGTACAAAGAATTTTTGAAAACAATAGAAAACCGGCTGTTTTCTGAGTGGAATTTTCTCAAAAAGCAACCGGTTTTTGTACACTGTTATTGCAAGAGGACTGTTTTGCAACAGCCCCTTTTTTGTATAAATAAAAATACATATTAGACACATGGTTCAAAAAGGCCTTTGGCATTGGGACAGAAGTAAAAACTGTTTTTAACAATAGTAAAATGGTGGTCTGCCGATGATAAAAAATAGAGTGAAAGAAAAATCAGTTGTTAGTAGAAATATTTTTAAAAATAAGCATATCAAGCTTTATGGAAGAGAAGGAAAGGGCAATATTATGTTATAAAAGCAGTTTAATAAACTAATATGTAGATATAGAAATAAGTATTTTGGTGTCAATGTGATTACATGGATACAGCAGTAAAAATGGAGGAGTATATAGCAAATCAATGAAAGGAATACCAACTAGAGGAATAATGAATACTAGAATGGTATAACAAGGGCAACAGGCAGCAAAAAAACAGTTGTCAGATGAATTTATAGGTTTACCCATAAGCGATTTTTTAAATGATAAAAACAAAATGATATGTAAGAATTTGTTTTGTAAACAATGGGGGGCATTGATATAAAAAAGGATATGGTGCTGTTTAAACACATAACAAGAGGATGGACATAAAAGAAATGGACTAAGGGCATTGTTAACACTTTTCCTTTTTGCAGTCTATGAAAAGGGAGAAATGCAGAGGAGCGATTTTGGTTGAAAAATGAATGCTTCACAGCCTTCTATTTCCCATGAAGGCAACTGTATCTAAACAATAAAAGGGAGATAAGAAAATGAAGGGGGTTATAAAAATCTATTTTATAAGGACAATATGAAAAATAAGGGATACCATATCATAATAAAAAATGAAAAACAGAGAAAATTTGTAAAAGAAATGCCAAGTGCTGTCTATTTTCATATGAATGATAAAATGGTATAATGCCAGAAACATTGCAATGATAAGAAATGCTTTAATATAACACAAGGGTTGAATCCATATATTTAAGGAGGAATTGCCATTGATAAAGGAAGGTATGGACCATTACAATGATTTGTTTGTATGATTTTGATAGAATTTGTAAATATAAAGCTCATACAAATTGAATAAAACAGTGCAGAAAGGAAAGTATAGTATTATGCAAAAGCATGATGAAAAGATATGCATTTGTATAAATTGTATAATAAATGCTGTGAAATATGGTAATAATTATTATAATATTTTGGGGTCAAAATAAAAAAAAAGCTTGCAATGACAGCATTTATCAGGTATACTAAACCATGTTGTGACATACGAGCGTTGAGGCAGAAGGTTGCGGCATACAAAATGAGTTGTGTGTTGGTTTTTCTGCGGAGCGATGTCCAGTTCAAGAAACCGGGCGACATGGTCACTGTACTGAATATTGGAAAAGGATTCTTCTTTTTATTAAGAAGATTCTTTATGTGTGTCTTACGTTGCAGATACATCCGAAATGAGTGTGCAGTCACCACTTGTCGTGCTGAAGTTCAATAGTGCGAAAAGGAGGGGACTTTTTTTATGGCTAACCCAAAAATTAGAATCAGTCTGAAAGCGTACGATCACAAGCTGATCGACCAGTCCGCAGCTCAAATCATTGAGACTGCAAAGAAAACAGGTGCTCAGGTAAGCGGACCTATTCCACTGCCTACCAAAAAGGAAGTAGTGACAATATTAAGAGCGGTACACAAGTACAAAGATTCTAGAGAACAGTTTGAAATGAGAACACATAAAAGACTGATTGACATTATTTCACCAAGCCCAAAAACAGCAGATGCTTTGAGCAGACTGGATTTGCCAGCTGGTGTTGATATTGTATTAAAAGTGATGAAATAATCCAAGTGGTTTGTATAAGAAAAAAATCTTATATGAAACTAGAATGATTTCTTTCTATATGATAATAGGAAGTAATCCGCTGTAGAAACTTAGGAGGTGCAATGAAAATGAAAAAAGCAATTATTGCAAAAAAAGTGGGAATGACACAAATTTTCACAGAAATCGGCACATTGATTCCTGTCACGGTTTTAGAAGCAGGTCCTTGTGTTGTTGTGCAAAAGAAAACAATGGAAAATGATGGCTATGAAGCAATACAGGTTGGTTACACAGATGCAAAAGCAAAACAAGTGACAAAGCCTATGAAAGGTCATTTTGATAAAGCCGGCGTAACAGCGAAAAAATATGTAAAGGAATTTAGACTGGAAGATATCAGTGCATATGAAGTGGGTGCAGAAATCAAAGCAGACGTGTTTGCAGCAGGCGATAGAGTAGATGTCAGCGGCGTTTCAAAGGGTAAAGGCTTCCAAAGCACCATCAAACGCTACAATGCACAAAGAGGACCTATGGGACACGGCTCCAAATCTCACAGAGTGGTAGGTTCTATGAGCTCCGGCACCACACCAGGCCGTGTAAAGAAAAACAAAAAAATGCCCGGTCACATGGGTCATGTAAATGTAACAATACAAAACATTGAAGTGGTTCGTGCAGACGCTGAAAAGAACATTATTTTGGTAAAGGGTGCAGTACCCGGACCAAAGGGTGCAGTACTTGTAATCAAAGACAGCGTAAAGGCTTAATTTACTTTACGAAAGGAGGAACAATAACATGGCAAATGTTGCAGTAATAAATATCAATGGCGAAAAGGTTGGCGATATTGAGCTTAACGATGCTATTTTCGCAATAGAAGCAAATGAACACGTTATGCATTTAGCAGTGTTACAATATTTGGCAAACCAAAGACAGGGCACACAAAGTGCAAAAACACGTGCAGAAGTAAGAGGCGGCGGTAGAAAGCCTTGGAGACAAAAAGGCACAGGCAGAGCAAGACAGGGCTCTATACGTTCCCCACAATGGAAGGGCGGCGGTGTTGTATTTGCTCCAAAGCCAAGAGATTATTCTTTTAAACTGAACAAAAAGGTGAAAAAACTGGCTTTGCAGTCTGCGCTTTCTACAAAGGTGGCTGAAAACAAAATCATTGTGCTGGATGAGCTGACACTGCCTGAAATCAAAACAAAGGAAATGGCAAAGGTGATTGCAAACATTAACTGCGGCAAGGCATTGTTTGTAATGGACGGCTCCAACAAAAATGTAATACTTTCTGCAAGAAACATTCCTGATGTCAAAACAGCTTCTGTCAATACAATCAATGTATATGACATTTTGAAATACAACACATTGGTTGTGACAAAGGAAGCAGTAGCAAAAATTGAGGAGGTGTACGCATAATGGCAGATTTAAAATATTATGACATTATTCAAAAACCGGTCATCACAGAACAAAGTATGTCTATCATGGACGAAAAGAAGTATACTTTTTTGGTACACCCAGATGCAACAAAAATACAGATTAAAGAAGCAGTAGAAAAAATGTTTGACGGTGCAAAGGTTGCTTCTGTCAACACAATGAATTACAAAGGCAAGCCCAAAAGAAGAGGCATGATTTGGGGAAAAACAGCAAAAAGAAAAAAAGCAATTGTAAAACTGACTGCGGAAAGCAAAGATATTGAAATTTTCCAAGGAATGTAATGAAAAAATTTTTTTGAAAAATGACACACACGGAAACGTGTAATGAAGATAGATAAGGTACTGAAAGGAGTGGAATCAGGTGGCTATTAAAAGATATAAACCATATACACCATCCAGAAGACACATGACAGTGTCTGCATTTGATGAAATCACAAAATCAACTCCTGAAAAATCTTTGGTTGTGCATATTAAAAAGAATTCAGGCAGAAATAATCAGGGTAAAATTACGGTACGTCACAAAGGCGGCGGTGCAAAATTAAAATATAGAATCATTGATTTTAAAAGAAACAAAGACAACATTCCCGCAAAGGTAGCAGGCATTGAATACGACCCAAACAGAACAGCAAACATTGCATTGATTGTGTATGCTGACGGTGTAAAATCCTACATTTTGGCTCCTGTTGGCTTGAAGGTAGGAGATACTGTTATGAACGGACCGGAGGCAGAGGTTAGAGTGGGAAACACACTCCCTATGAGAGCCATTCCTGTTGGTGCAAACATTCATAACATTGAAATGAAACCGGGAAAAGGCGGACAGCTTGTTCGTTCGGCAGGAAATGTGGCACAGCTGATGGCAAAGGAAGGAAAATATGCAACTGTAAAGCTGCCTTCCGGCGAAATGAGAATGCTCCCTATTGATTGCAGAGCGACCATTGGACAGGTTGGAAACATTGACCATGAATTGGTTCACATTGGTAAGGCAGGAAGAAAACGTCACATGGGTATCAGACCTACGGTAAGAGGTTCTGTTATGAACCCTAACGACCACCCTCACGGCGGTGGTGAAGGTAGAGCGCCAATTGGGCGTCCATCACCAATGACACCTTGGGGCAAACCAGCAATGGGATACAAAACACGCAAAAAACACAAAGCTTCCAATAAATACATTGTTCGTCGTAGAAACGGCTGATAGCTTGGCACAAATGTGTGCTTAATATGGCATAAGGAGGATTAAAATATGAGCAGATCACTGAAAAAGGGACCATTTGCTGATGAACATCTTTTGAAAAAAATTGATGCAATGAATGCATCCGGCGAAAAAAGCGTCATTAAAACATGGTCTCGTCGTTCCACAATTTTTCCGGACATGATCGGTCATACAATCGCAGTGCATGATGGCAGAAAGCATGTGCCTGTATATATTACAGAAGATATGGTTGGTCACAAGCTGGGTGAGTTTGCACTGACAAGAACATACAGAGGTCACGGAAAAGACGCAGAAAAGAAATCAAGAGTTCGTTAAGCATATAAATACCGAAAGGAGGTTTCGTCATGGCAAAGGGACATAGAAGCCAAATCAAAAAACAGAGAAATATGGAAAACAGAGAGAAAAGACCACACGCATCGGCTAAGTATGTTGGCATTCCAGCTACAAAAGCAAAAATTGTTTTAGACCAGATTAAAGGCAAGGATGTTGCCACAGCAGCGGCTTTGTTAAACTACTCTCCAAGATATGCGGCAGAAATTATTGCAAAGGTATTAAAATCAGCAGTGGCCAATGCAGAAAATAATTTGGGTATGGATATCAGCAAATTATATGTAGAAGAAGTGAGTGCAGACCAAGGACCAACAATGAAGAGAATTCGTCCAAGAGCACAGGGCAGAGCATATAGAATACTGAAAAGATCAAGTCATATATCCATAATCCTCAATGAGAGATAAGGAGGTAAACAATGGGACAGAAAGTAAATCCACATGGATTAAGAGTCGGAATTATCAAGGACTGGGATACAAAGTGGTATGCTGAAAAAGAGTTTGCAAACTACTTAGTAGAAGATGTTAAAATCAGAAAGTTTATCAAAAAGAAATTATATTCCTCAGGAATTTCCAAAATTGCCATTGAAAGAACAGCAGAAAGAGTGAAAATCACTGTTCACACAGCAAAGCCAGGTATTGTCATCGGCAGAAATGGCCAGGCCATTGAAGAGCTGAAAAACCAGATTCAAAAGCTGACAAAGCATAAAGTGGCAATCAACATTGAAGAAATCAAAAGACCGGAATTGGACGCACAGCTTGTGGCAGAAAACATTGCATTGCAGCTGGAAAACCGTGTGACATTCCGTCGTGCAATGAAACAGGCAATGGGCAGAACAATGAAATTTGGTGCAAAGGGAATTAAAACTGCTGTTTCCGGCCGTTTGGGCGGTGCAGACATGGCACGTGGCGAAAGCTACCATGAAGGTACTATTCCACTTCAGACATTGCGTGCAGACATTGATTATGGTTTTGCAGAAGCAGACACAACATACGGCAAACTGGGCGTAAAGGTTTGGATTTATAAAGGAGAGGTACTTCCTGTAAAAGCAGCAAAAAAGGAAGGAGGCGCTAAATAATTATGTTAATGCCTAAAAGAGTAAAAAGACGTAAACAAATGAGAGGGCGTTTAAAAGGAAAAGCGATGAGAGGAAACAAAATCACTTATGGTGAATTTGGCATTCAGGCTTGCGAGCCAAGCTGGATTACATCAAACCAGATTGAAGCAGCCCGTATCGCTATGACAAGATATATCAAACGTGGTGGTAATGTATGGATTAAAATTTTTCCGGACAAACCAATCACAGCAAAGCCTGCTGAAACCCGTATGGGTTCTGGTAAGGGTTCACCGGAATACTGGGTTGCAGTTGTAAAACCAGGCAGAATTATGTTTGAAATCGGTGGTGTTGCGGAAGAAACAGCAAGAGAAGCATTAAGACTTGCCATTCATAAGCTGCCAATCAAATGTAAAATTGTTTCTCGTGCAGAGCAACAGGCGGAAATGGAAGGTGATCAGCAGTGAAAACAAAAGGCTACGTTAATGAATTAGTTGGAAAAACAGCAGATGAATTGAAAAACGACCTTGTTTCTGCAAAAAAAGAATTGTTTAACCTGAGATTCCAAAACGCAACAAACCAGTTGGACAATACTGCAAGAATTAAGGAAGTTCGCAGAAATATAGCAAGAATTCAGACAATTATTACTCAGAAACAAAAACAAGGCTGAATAAAAAGCGAATGTCAAAGGAAAGGAGGCACACCTCGTGGAAGAAAGAAATCTTCGTAAAACAAGAGTGGGCAGAGTAATCAGCGACAAAATGGACAAAACCATTGTTGTGGCAGTAGAAGATAAAGTAAAACATCCTTTATATGGTAAGATTGTAAACAGAACTTACAAGCTGAAGGCCCATGATGAAAACAATGAATGCGGCATTGGCGACCGTGTAAAAGTGATGGAAACAAGACCTTTATCCAAGGATAAAAGATGGAGACTGGTTCAGATTATGGAAAAAGCAAAATAATATCTGTTACGAGAGGAGGCATTTATATGGTTCAGCAAGAAACCAGATTAAAAGTAGCAGACAATTCAGGTGCGAAAGAACTTCTCTGTATCAGAGTGCTTGGAGGTTCTACAAGAAGATATGCAGGTGTTGGCGATGTCATCGTTGCTTCTGTTAAAGATGCAACACCCGGAGGTGTTGTGAAAAAAGGGGATGTCGTGAAGGCAGTTGTGGTAAGAACAGTAAACGCTGTGGGCAGACCAGACGGCAGCTACATTCGATTTGATGAAAACGCAGCCGTTATCATCAGAGATGACAAAAACCCAAGAGGAACTCGTATTTTTGGACCTGTGGCAAGAGAGCTGAGAGAAAAACAGTTTATGAAAATTTTATCTCTGGCACCGGAAGTATTATAATAGGAGGTGTATCGGGTGGCTGGCATGAAATTGAAAAGCGGTGATAAGGTAGTAGTCATCGCCGGAAAAGATAAAGGAAAAGAAGGCAAGATACTGAAAGTGGATTTGAAAAAGAACAGAGTGCTTGTAGAAGGTGTAAACCTGGTTTCAAAGCACATGAAGCCAAACCCAGTGAACCAGCAGGGGGGCATCATCAAAAAAGAAAATTACATTCATGTATCCAATGTAATGTATGTGCATAATGGAAAAGCAACAAAAATCGGCTATCAAATCAAAGACGGCAAAAAGGTAAGAATTGCCAAAAAAACAGGCGAGGTAATTGACTAAGCTGTGAAAGGAGGTAAACAATGAGTAGATTAAGAGAGTTTTATAACAATGAAATAATTCCAGAAATGACTAAGAAATTTTCTTATAAAAATAAATTGGCAGTGCCAAAAATTGAAAAAATCATCATCAACATGGGTGTTGGCGAGGCAAAGGACAATGCAAAAATATTGGACGGTGCTGTAAAGGATTTGACCATTATTTCAGGTCAGAAACCAATTATTACAAAAGCGAAAAAATCTGTTGCTGCATTTAAGCTGCGTGAAGGGATGCCAATCGGCTGCAAGGTGACACTGAGAGGCAACAGAATGTATGACTTTGCAGACAGACTCATTAATATTGCATTGCCTCGTGTGCGTGACTTCCGTGGTGTAAAGGCAAATTCTTTTGACGGAAGAGGAAACTATACAATGGGTATCAAAGAACAATTAATCTTCCCTGAAATCGAATATGATAAAGTGGACAAAATCAGAGGTATGGATATTATATTTGTGACAACTGCCAAAACAGACGAAGAAGCAAGAGAATTGTTAAGATTATTCGGAATGCCATTCGCAAGATAATAGGGAGGGACAAAAATGGCTAAAAAATCAATGGTTGTAAAGCAGCAGAGAAAACCTAAGTTTTCTACAAGAGCTTATACACGTTGCAGAGTTTGCGGCAGACCCCATGCTGTGCTGAAAAAATTTGGAATTTGCCGTATTTGCTTCCGTGAATTAGCATATAAAGGACAAATTCCAGGCGTGAAAAAAGCAAGCTGGTAAACGGAAAGGAGGATTTTCATATGTCAATGAGCGACCCAATCGCAGATATGCTTACAAGAATCAGAAATGGTAACACAGCAAAACATGACACAGTGGATGTACCTTCATCAAAGATGAAAAAATCCATTGCAGACATATTGACAGCAGAAGGATATATCAAAGGATATGAAGTGATTGAAGACGGTGTGAAAGCAACACTGCGCATCACATTAAAATATGGCAAGGATAAAAACGAAAAGGTAATCACAGGACTGAAAAGAATTTCAAAGCCAGGTCTTCGTGTATTTGCCGGAAAAGAAGAGCTGCCAAGAGTGCTAGGCGGACTTGGCACAGCCATTATTTCAACAAGTAAGGGATTGATGACAGATAAACAGGCAAGAAACGCAGGCGTTGGCGGCGAAGTAATTGCTTATATCTGGTAATGAGAAAAAAATAGGAGGTGCAGACCATGTCACGTATCGGTAAACTGCCTATCGAAATTCCAGCAGGTGTGGAAGTGAAGATTGGTGAAGGGAACCACATTACAGTGAAAGGCCCTAAAGGAACTTTAGAGCGTAAATTAGCTGATGACATGAACATCGCAATAGAAAACGGACAAATTACAGTGACAAGACCAAGTGATTTAAAAAGACACAGATCATTGCATGGTTTGACAAGAACATTGATATTTAACATGGTTGTGGGTGTGACACAAGGCTATGAAAAAGTGCTTGAAATCAATGGTGTTGGTTACAGAGCGGCAAAATCCGGAAAGAAATTGACATTGACACTGGGTTATTCTCATCCAGTGGAAATGGAGGACCCAGAGGGCATTGAAACAGTGCTGGAGGGACAAAACAAAATCACTGTAAAAGGAATTGACAAAGAAAAGGTTGGACAATTTGCAGCTGAAATCAGAACAAAACGTCCTCCAGAGCCATACAAAGGAAAAGGTATCAAATATGCCGATGAGCATATCAGAAGAAAAGTTGGTAAGACCGGTAAGAAATAATTTTAGAGATTGTTTATATCGGAAAGTGACTAATTTAGAAGCTGACAAAGTAAAAAAGCAATGTTTTTTGAAAATACTTTTTATAAAAATAAAAAATTGTTTTTTTGCTTTGAAGGGTAGTAAAGAAGGAGTGAATTCCATGATTAATAAGCCATCCCGTGCGGCTGCCCGCATCAAACGTCATAAAAGAATTCGTAACAAGGTAAGCGGCACTGCACAACAACCAAGACTGGCTGTATTTCGTTCAAATAAACATATTTATGCACAAATCATTGACGATGTGGCACAGCATACACTGTGTGCAGCATCCACAATGGAGGCTGACATTGCAAGCAAGGTGAAGTTTACATCCACAGTAGAGGCTGCAAAGGTTGTAGGCGAAGCCATTGCAAAAAAAGCATTAGACAAGGGTATCAAGGAAGTTGTATTTGACAGAGGCGGATTTGTATACCATGGTAAAATTCAAGCACTGGCTGACGCTGCAAGAGAAGCCGGATTACAATTCTAAAAGGCAAGGAGGAAGAGAAATTGAAAAGAATCGACCCAAGTACTTTAGATCTTCAAGATAAAGTCGTGACAATCAACCGTGTTACAAAGGTTGTAAAAGGCGGACGTACTTTTAGATTTGCTGCATTGGTTGTAGTTGGCGACGGCAACGGACACGTTGGCTGTGGACTGGGCAAGGCAGCAGAAATTCCGGACGCCATACGCAAGGGCAAAGAAGATGCCATGAAAAACATCATTAAAGTGGAAAGAAATGAAGTAGACAGTATTCATCACGGAACAACAGGAAAATATGGCAGTGCAAGTGTATTGCTTATGCCAGCTGCAGAAGGTACTGGTATCATTGCAGGCGGTCCTGCCCGTGCGGTATTGGAATTGGCGGGTATCCGCAACATCAGAACAAAATCATTGGGCTCTAACAACAAGCGCAATGTTGTAAGCGCAACAATAGAAGGATTATCCAGAGTCACAACACCAGAAGCTGTTGCAAAGCTGCGTGGCGTAACAGTGGAAGAACTCTTGAGCTAAGGAGGAATGAACGGTGGCGGAAATTAAAATCACATTAGTGAAATCAACAATCGGAGCAATTCCAAAGCATAAAAAAACAGTGCAGGCTTTGGGCTTAAAAAAGCTTAACAGCAGCAAAATCCAACAAGATAATGTGGCAATCCGTGGCATGATTAAACAGGTGAGCCATCTTGTAAAAGTGGAAGAAATTTAATGAAAGCAAATGTGAAGGAGGTGCCAAAATGAACTTAAGCGAATTGAAATCCGCAGAAGGCTCCAGAGAAAATAATTGGAGAAGAGGCAGAGGCCATGGTTCAGGAAATGGCAAAACAGCTGGCAGAGGTCATAAAGGACAGGGAGCACGTTCTGGTTCCGGCGGAAAGACAGGATTTGAAGGCGGACAGATGCCTTTATACAGAAGACTTCCAAAACGAGGCTTCAAATGCAGAAACTCTAAAGAAATCATTACAGTAAATGTAGGTATGTTAAATAATAGATTTGAAAATGATGCAGTTGTGGACATCGATGCTTTAAAAGCTGTTGGTTTAATCAGCAATCCAAAGGATGGTGTAAAAATACTGGGTGTTGGAGAGCTTGATAAAAAGCTTACAATTAAGGTACAGCATTTTAGCAAATCTGCTGTGGAAAAAATTGAGGCTGCCGGCGGAAAAGCAGAGGTGATTTAAATTGTTCAATGTTTTCATCAACGCTTGGAAAGTAAAAGAAATCCGCAATAAGATACTTTATACGCTGATGATATTTGCAATCATCCGACTGGGTACCATTATTGCGATACCAGGAATTGATGTGGTGGGCGTAAAGCAGGCGCAGCAGGCAGCGGGAATCGGAACGCTTTACAGCATGATTGCCGGAGGAGCCAATGCGCAATGGTCCATATTTGCAATGGGTATCGGACCCTATATCACATCCTCCATCATTATGCAGTTATTGACGATTGCCATACCAAAATTGGAGCAAATGTCAAAAGAGGGCGAAGAAGGACGAAAAAAAGTACAATCTTACAGCAGATATTTGACAGTAGTACTTGCATTGTTGCAGGCTGTTGGTGTAACATATAGTTATAGAGAGCTGTTTGTATCAAATAGTATGCTTTTATACATCAGTGCAGTGCTGTCATTGGTTTGTGGTTCCACATTTATTATGTGGCTGGCGGAACAGATTACGGCAAAGGGCATTGGAAACGGTTCTTCTATGGTCATCTTTATCAACATTGTATCCAGCCTGCCCATTGCGGCAAAAAGCCTGTATGATATGGCGGCAGGCTCCGGCATGAGGGGGATTGCCACCGTAGGCGGAATACTTTTGATACTGCTTGTGGTGCTGGTATTTATTGTAGAACTAAACGGTGGAGAAAGAAGGCTGCCTGTGCAGTATTCTGCCAAAATGGCAGGCAGAAAGCAGGTTGGCGGAAGAAGCACATTTATGCCGATTAAAGTAAATACTTCTGGTGTAATTTCCATCATTTTTGCGATTTCTTTGTTACAGTTTCCAGAACAGATTGGTCAATTTATACCAAACAAAGGTGAAACATTTACAAAGATAATCGAAATACTTCGTATGACACACCCCATTGGTGCGTGTTTATATGTAATACTGATTATATTATTCACATATTTTTATACCTCTATTGTGATAAATCCCAATCAGATTGCAGTAAATATGAAAAAGAGCGGTGGATTTATTCCAGGAATCCGTCCTGGACAGCCAACCAGCGATTATATTACAAGAGTTGTAAGCCGTATTACACTGGTAGGAGCCATTTGCTATGCCATACTGGCCATGGTACCGGTTGTAATGCAGTGGATATTTAAAGTAAATGTGGGCTTTGGCGGTACAACATTGATTATCGTTGTTGGTGTTGCTTTGGACATTGTAAAAGCTTTGGAATCCCAGCTGTTAATGAGGCACTATAAGGGATTTTTGGGCCGTTGATTTGACCTTTTGGAAATGCCTGGCATTTCCAAAGGTTATAAGAGAGGAAGAAGTAGAAGGGAGAGGAAAATCGTATGAGACTGGTATTGATAGGCGCACCGGCTGCAGGAAAAGGAACACAGGCAAGAAAACTGGTAGAATATTATAAATTGGCTTATATTTCCACAGGCGATATGCTGAGAGAGGAAGTGAGCAAAGGTACTGAACTGGGCAAGAAAGCGCAGAGCATTATGGCTTCCGGCGGTTTGGTATCTGACGAACTGATTATAGCCATTGTAAAAGAGCGCATTAAGCAAGATGACTGTAAAAACGGATTCATACTGGACGGTTTTCCACGCACAACAACACAGGCAGAAAAGCTGGAGGAAATGGTAAAGCTGGATAAAGCAATTTATATCAACGCACCGGATGATGTGATGCTTACAAGACTGACAGCAAGAGAAACCTGCCCAAAATGCGGCGCTTCCTACAACAAAATATCACTTCCTCCAAAAATAGAAGGGGTTTGCGATGTATGCAAAGAAGGTTTGACCCAAAGAAAGGACGATACCTTGGAAGCAGGCAAAGCCCGTCTTGCAACATTTCATGAGCAGTCTGAGCCTTTGGTAGAATTTTATCAAAAACAGGGAATACTGTTTGAGGTAGACGGCTTAAAGGGTGTTGAAGAAATTTCCAAATCTATTATAGCAGAATTGGGAGAGCAGGCATAAGCATGGCAATTTATATTAAGACAGCAGAACAAATTGCAAAAATGAAGGTGGCGGGAGCCATATTGGCAAGGCTGGATGGCATATTGCAGGAGGCTGTAAAACCCGGCATTACTACAAAGGAATTAGATAAAATTGCAGAAAAATATATCCGAAAAGAGGGTGCAGTCCCTTCTTTTAAAGGATATGGAGGATTTCCTGGTTCCATATGCACTTCTGTCAATGATGAAATTGTTCATGGCATTCCAAAGGAGAGAATTTTGAAGCAGGGTGACATCATCAGCATAGATATGGGCAGCTTTATTGGAGGATTTCATGCAGATGCAGCCAGAACCTATGCTGTGGGAGAAATTTCCAAAGAAGCCCAAAGGCTCATTGATGTGACAAGGCAAAGCTTTTTTGAAGGAATACAATATGCCAAAGAGGGGTGTCATTTGAATGAAATTGGCACTGCAATACAGCAATATGTAGAAAAAAATGGTTTTTCCGTTGTGCGAGAGTATGTGGGCCATGGCATTGGAAGGAATCTGCATGAGGACCCTTCTGTTGCCAATTATAAAACACCAAACAGAGGTGTGAAGCTAAAAAAGGGCATGGTGCTTGCCATAGAGCCTATGGTAAATATGGGAGGCCACAAGCTGAAGGTATTAAAAGACGGCTGGACAGCTGTGACAAAGGATGGCCTTTATGCAGCACATTATGAAAATACAGTAGTGATTACGGATGGGGAACCGGAAATTCTCACATTACTGCCATAAGAGGTGACGACCATGGAATATGAAGTCGGGCAGATTGTTTATTCAAAAAGCGGCCATGACAAAGGCAAGATATTTGTAATTATATGTGTAGAAGAAGAATATGTATATCTTGCAGATGGGAAATGCCGCAGCTTGGAAAAGCCAAAACGAAAAAAAATCAAGCATATACAGCCGACAAAATTTGTCAGCGAGGTTTTAAAAAAGAAGCTGATTGAAAGAAGCTATTTATTAAATGCTGATATTGTAAAGGTTTTGAGAGAATATAGTAAAGATGAAGGAGGTTTCTAGGCCTTGTCAAAAGATGACGTAATTGAAGTAGAAGGAACTGTATTGGAAAAGTTGCCAAATGCAATGTTTCAGGTGGAGCTGGAAAATGGACATCAAATTCTGGCACACATATCCGGCAAGCTTCGTATGAATTTTATCAGAATACTGCCGGGGGATAAAGTATTAGTAGAAATGTCACCATATGATTTGACAAAGGGAAGAATCATTTGGAGAGCAAAATAAGGAAGGAGCGACTCACAATGAAGGTAAGACCATCTGTAAAACCAATGTGTGAAAAATGCAGAATTATCAAAAGAAAAGGTCGTGTAATGGTCATTTGTGAAAATCCAAAGCATAAACAAAAACAAGGCTGATAATCTGTGTATGGTGATGGGAGGGTCAAGAATCCTTACCAAGACCGGAAAGAAAATCCGTCAGAGTATCGAAGGAGCATACAGTTAAAAGTGGAGGCAGCTGATAGATGACGGTCTATTTTCTCTATTTGTAATGCCCAACGATACAAAGCATGACAAATATATTGTCAAGCTGTTTTGGTAGATAAAAAAGAGATTGTTTGAAATAAAAAAAATAACACGGTGATAGAATTATTCAGGAGGTGTAATAGATACATGGCACGTATTGCTGGTGTAGACTTACCAAGAGAGAAGCGGGTTGAAATTGGTTTGACATATGTATATGGCATCGGACAACCAAGCGCAATTAGAATATTAAAAGAAGCAGGAGTCAATCCTGACACAAGAGTAAGAGATTTGACAGATGAAGAAGTATCTCGTATTCGTGAAGTGATTGACCGTTCTCAAAAAGTAGAAGGTGACTTGAGACGTGAAATTGCCTTAAATATCAAACGACTGATTGAAATTGGCTGTTACAGAGGCATTCGTCATAGAAAAGGTCTTCCTGTAAGAGGACAAAAAACAAAGACAAATGCAAGAACAAGAAAAGGTCCAAGAAAAACAGTAGCCAATAAGAAGAAATAATCATATTTCGTAAGGAGGTTTGAATCAAAGATGGCAAAAAAAGCAGTAAAAAAGACAACTCGTAGACGTCGTGACAAAAGACGTGTGGAACGTGGTCAGGCACATATTCAGTCTACTTTTAACAATACAATCGTTACCATTACAGATGCGGCAGGAAATGCGCTTTCCTGGGCAAGTGCAGGACAGTTAGGTTTTAGAGGCTCCAGAAAATCCACACCATATGCTGCACAGCAGGCAGCAGACACAGCGGCAAAGGCTGCTTCTGACTATGGTTTGAAAACAGTTGAGGTGTTTGTAAAGGGACCCGGCTCCGGACGTGAGGCGGCAATCCGTGCATTGCAGGCAGCAGGATTGGATGTGACACTGATTAAAGATGTGACACCTGTGCCACACAATGGCTGCAGACCACCAAAACGCAGAAGAGTGTAATCTGAAATCTAACAGGAGGTGCGATAGAAAATGGCAAGAGACAGAGTTCCCGTTTTAAAAAGATGCAGATCTTTAAACTTAGACCCCATCTTTTTAGGAATTGAGAAAAAATCTAAAAAACAAAACCTGAGAGCCGGTAAAAAAATGAGCGAATACGGCTTACAGCTGAGAGAGAAACAAAAAGCAAAATTTATATATGGTGTATTGGAAAGACAATTTAGAGGATACTATGCAAAAGCAGAGCAGATTGCAAAAAAAGAAGGTATCCCTGGTGAAAACCTGCTTATGATTCTGGAAATGAGACTGGACAATGTTATGTTTAGACTGGGATATGGCAGAACAAGAAAAGAAGCAAGACAAATTGTACGCCACAAACACGTTTTGGTAAATGGAAAAGCAGTGGACATTCCTTCTTACCAAGTGAAAGTGGGAGATACAATCGAAATCAAAGAAAAATACAAATCCATACAAAGATATAAAGATGTTTTGGAAGTGACAGGTGCAAGAATTGTTCCTGAATGGTTATCTGCAAATCATGAGGCATTGAGCGGTACAGTTTTAGCAAAACCTCAAAGAGCACAGATTGATGTTCCTGTTGAGGAAACACTCATTGTCGAATTGTACTCCAAATAATGAAAAAAAGTCAATTATTCAGCCGCAGAAATTTCTGCGGCAAACTATCATAAAAAAGGGAGGTTTGCATGAGTGTTTGAATTTGAGAAACCTCGCATTGAAATTGCTAATATGGCACCGGACGGAACCTATGGAAAGTTTGTGGTGGAGCCTTTGGAAAGAGGCTATGGCACAACATTGGGCAATTCTTTAAGAAGAATACTGCTTTCTTCTTTACCTGGTGCGGCGGTGAGTAATGTTAAAATTGATGGTGTACTTCATGAATTTAGTGTGATTTCTGGTGTAAAAGAAGATGTGACAGAAATTATACTCAATTTAAAAGGCCTTGCAATCAAAAATACAAGCGAAGGCAATGAGCCTAAAATTGCTTATATTGATGTAGAAGGGGAAGGGGAAGTGACAGGAGCAGATTTGAAATGTGATGAAGACATTGAAATCATGAATCCTGACCATCACATTGCAACATTAAGCGGCGGAGCAAACACACGTCTTTCCATGGAGATTACAATCAACAAGGGGCGTGGGTATATCGGCAGCGATAAAAACAAAAAAGATGACCAGCCCATTGGTATGCTGCCAGTGGACAGTATATTCACACCAGTGACAAGAGTCAACTTTTTGGTGGAAAATACCCGTGTTGGTCAAATCACCGACTATGATAAATTGACATTAGAAGTTTGGACTAATGGAACCATTGCGCCGGACGAAGCAGTCAGCTTTGGTGCAAAGATATTAAATGAGCATTTGAATCTTTTCATTGATTTATCTGACAGTGCAAAGAACACAGAGATTATGGTGGAAAAGGAAGAGGGCAAAAAAGAAAAGGTGCTTGAAATGAGCATTGAAGAGCTTGACCTTTCTGTACGTTCCTACAACTGTTTGAAACGTGCCGGCATAAACACTGTGGAGGACTTGGCAAACAAAACAGAAGAAGAAATGATGAAGGTGAGAAACTTAGGACGAAAATCCTTGGAAGAAGTGCTTAATAAAATGGCAGAGTTGGGCTTGGCATTACGTCCAAGCGATGAATAATAGTATTCTGCAAAATTACGAAAAAACGTAATACCGACGAGTTGTTTTTTCGGGTTCAGTTTTGCAGGCGATAACAAGGAGGATTCACAATTATGCATGGATCAGGTTACAGAAAACTTGGACGCACATCATCACAAAGAAAGGCTCTTTTGAGAAACCAGGTTACAAATTTATTGTATCATGGCAAAATCAAAACAACAGAAACAAGAGCAAAGGAAGTAAGAAGAATTGCAGAAAAGCTGATTACACTTGCTGTAAAAGAAAAAGATAATTTTGACGAGGTAGAGGTTTTGGCAAAGGTTGCCAAAAAGGATGCTGACGGCAAACGTGTAAAAGAGGTTGTAAACGGCAAAAAAGTGACTGTTTACGAAGAAAAGAAAAAAACAATTAAAAAAGACAGACCATCCAGAATGAATGCAAGAAGACAGATTTTGAGCATACTTTATCCTGTGACAGAAGTACCAAAGGATGGCAGAAAGAAAAGAAGCCTTACAAAGAAAGTGGATATGGCTGCAAAGCTTTTTGATGAAATTGCGCCAAAATATGCTGACCGTAAAGGTGGTTATACAAGAATCATCAAAATTGGTATGCGTAAAGGCGATGGCGCACCAGAGGTCATCATTGAATTGGTGTAAAAAAATGCAGGGCATGGCGGTTGTCATGTCCTTTTTTTGTATAAAGAAAACCATGGGTTAGATGGGTGGTTCCAAAAGCCTTCTGGCGTTGGGGAAGAAGTAAAAACTCTTTTTCACTATCATGAGATTGCGGTTTGCAGCTGCAAAAAATAGAATGAAAAGGGGGTCTGTATATGGAAATTAGGGATATATAGTTTATCCTACACAAAATGGAATCATATCATAGTATCATGAAGTAAATATAACAATTTTCATGTAAAAATTGAGCCAACCTTGAAAAAGTCAACTAATTTTTAATCAAACATGGATATTAAGGTTTAAAACGCTCACACATTTTTTATGAAGCTGAAGTTTTCTGCAAGGGCCTATGCTCAATCCAATAGTATGGGCCTGCGATGGACCTTTTAAAAATAAATATATATTGTAATAGGGGAATAACACATTTGTGATGCCTTTTCTTGACTATATATGCTATAACAAAAAAGAGAAATTGGAATTTTTAGGGAGATGACATAATATGTGTATGGAATGTTATATTGATAAAAACAGGATAACCCCACTTTGAAATCCATTGGATTGTTTAGAAAATCACACACAATATATGTGGGACTTGCGGACGGTGTATTTGTATTGAACGTGACCCCAAACGTGGATTACAACGGTGGAATTTCCCTTTTAAATCATTAGAGATTGCAAAAATGTATTTGTGTACTGCTGATTACAGTATGAAAAAATCTTGTGGTATTTATGAAATAGAAGATGAAAATGGCAGACATTTTTATAAAATTTTTGCAGGTGATAAGGATTTGCAATTATACCTGAAAAAGAATAAGGGTAAATTTTGTAAATGGATGAAACCTGTTTATACTGCCGGAGAATATAAAGAATACACAAATACGAAAATTAACTTCTGATGAAATACAGAAATATATGTCAGAACGATAAATCCAAGCTTATGGGGAGCATAAAATAGTATAAGAAATACAATATAATTAGCTGAAAAACATGAAAAAACATATTTAAAAAAATCAATAGTTCATTGAGCTTCTGCTATCAAAATGAAAAATGAACGGCTGGAGCATTTTTATTTTGCCCCATTATATGATGGGTCATTTTTTATTTTCAATGTATTTATAATTGTTTATAGTATATTTGCATCAAAGTATAAAGTATTTTATTATGCAAAAAAGGCCGTGGGAGAAATAGGGAGAAAGCTGCATGAATGGAAGTAAGTATAATAAAAACTGCGGTATGCCCAAATTTTATATTATATGCTGGTGGAAATACCGTTTAAAATGGGCATATTAAGCTTTGTAAGAGATTGAAAAGGGAAAAGCAGTATGATGCTGTATGAAGCATTTAGTAAGTTCAAATTTAGAAATAAAGAATTCTGGTGTAAAGGCTGATGCGGCAGGAAGGAATACAAAGGATATATAGCAAAGCTGATACTGAAATCAGAAAACCCTTTTAAGAGAAACAGGAACACAGTTGGCAGATGAGTTTATGGGTTTATATATAAATTGAGGAAAAGAGGGCTATATGCTTATGTGAAAAACCATTCCCTAAACGGATGGATGCTTTTGGTTTGTCTTTTCTGTTTGTAAAAAGGGAATTATAGTATGAAATGTTATTTTGACTTGGTGATTGCAGTAAGAGAGATTTGCTGAAAATGATGGTAAAACATCCCAAAGGAACAGTATAAAAAATTGGGGAGCAGAAATGATATGAACAGAGAAAATAAAAAATGAAATATCAAAAGAGATATGATAAAAATCACTTATGCTGTGACAGCTTTATGGAAAAAGTATGGGAGGGATTGGCACTTTTGCCAGGCAGTCAGCACAGAAACCATTGCTCCCAACTCTTTGTATATAAATAAAAAAGGAAATTTTTTTCATACTACGTATGAAAAACCGTTCGTATTTTTCATATTCGTGTTTTACCTGTGTTTCCTGCGGAAACACTACGTTCAAACACAACTCACTGCCCAAGAAGGGGCAGACAGCTGAAGGCTGGCTTTTCCGCAGGAAAAGTGATGATAAATAAACATAAAAAATATTCGCTAATAAGGAGATTTTTTTCATACTATGTAAGAAAAACCGCTCTTATTTTTTATATTCGTGCTTTTTCTGCGTTTGGTTTGCAAACTGCTGAGTCAAAGCACTCATGACCATAAAAAATATTCGCTAATAAGGAGATTTTTTTCATAGTGCGTAAGAAAAACCGCTCTTATTTTTTATATTCGTGCTTTTCCTGCGTTTGCTTTGCAAACTGCTGAGTCAAAGCACTCATGACCATAAAAAATATTCGCTAATAAGGAGATTTTTTTCATAGTGCGTA
>CALWSR010000006.1 GCA_944384265.1 uncultured Clostridia bacterium | reverse complement strand
GTAGCGGCTGATGAAGATGCTACATCCTTGACAGTGACAGCAACATCTGTTGCAGATACATCCAAATCCGGTACAGCTACTGTAAGTGTGGAAGCTCTGGTAGAGGTAACCAGTGTTACTGTTGAACCAGCTAGTGAAAACATTGCTCCAACAGGTACATTGCAGTTTAAAGCAACAGTAGCTGGTACAAACAATACACAAGATGTAACATGGAAAGTAGAAAGTGACAAGGGTGCTTTGGAAGCAGGCACTGAAATTTCCGACACAGGTTTATTGACAGTGGGCGCAACAGAAGCAGAAAATACTGTATTGACAGTAACAGCTACTTCCGTAGATGATACATCCAAATTCGGCACAGCAACTGTAACAGTTGCAGCAGCAGTAGACCAAGCTGATTTGACAACTGCATTGGGTTACTTGACAGACACAGCAATAAAAGCAGAAACACCAACAGTGACAGCGGCTGACAGAAAAGATGCAGCGAAAGTGGCAGAAGCAATTGTGACAGCAGCAAACACTGTTTTAACAGATAACAGTGTTAGTGACATTACTGCTACATTTGAAGCTACTGATATCAGTGGATTGGAAAGTGTAGTAGGAGCTAGTGCAGATGTAACAGGTAACATCAATGTAGTGAAAAACGGTGTATCCGGCACAGCGAAAGAGCTGACAATCAATGTAACTGTTGGGGCATTGACAGACCTTACCAGTGCAAATGTAACAGGATTTGTAGCTCCTGCGACAGGTGCAACACCAATTGAAGCAAGCGCATTGACAGCAGGAACAGGTTATACAGTAACCGATTTGCAATGGAAGGATGAATTGGATACTCCAGTAGGTGCTACATTTGAAGCAGACAAAACATACACAGCAACGGTGACATTGACAGCGGCAACTGGATATCAATTCCAAGATTCACCTGCTATTACACCAACAGTGGATGCAGGAACAGCGAAAGAAGGCGTGGTGGCTTCAGTAGCAGAAGGAAATACATTGGTATTTGATGTGGAATTCCCTGCAACAACAGCACCAGCTACACAGGCAGATGTGACACTGGATGCCATCACAGTAAATCAAGGTGATGATACTATCACAGTGACAATCAGCGGCGGCGGAAAATTTGATACAAGTGCAACAAAGGATATGTTTACAGTAACGGATGAAACAGTAACAGCTGTGGCATTGAGCAATAACGATACAGTGGCTAAGCTGACCATTACTGCGGCAGATACAGACAATACCGGAGCGGCAATCACCATTGCAAAAGAAGCTTTTACATCCGACGCAGTGGTAACAAAAGATAATGTAACAGCATCATCCGGCCAGGCGTCAGCAGTACAGCAGGCCATTACAAAGGATGTTACATTGGCAGATGGCAACGATGTGATTACAGTAACATTATCAAAGGGTACATTTGCAGACGGTGTAAATGAGTCAAGCTTTGAAGTAAAAGGTGCTGACACAAATGGGATTACAGTATCTAATGCTTCCCTAGCTGGTAGTAAAACAACAGCAACACTGACACTGCAAACACCAGTAACAGGTGCTAGTGTGGGAGCAGGTACAGTAAAAATAGCTGAAACTGCATTTAACTCTGCAGTGGTTGTAGAAGAAGGCGACGTAACAGTGGCGGCAAGCACAGCTCCAACAGTGCAGCAGGATATTACAAAAACAGTAAATTTAACAGCAGCAAGCACAAAGGTAGAAGTGACATTGTCTAAAGGAACATTTGCAAGTGATGTGGCAACAGATTTTGCAACAAAATTTACACTGACGGATGCCCAATCTACACCAGTAACCATTTCAAATGCAACAAGAGATTCAGATACAAAAGTGACATTAACCATTACAAGTCCAACAAATGCAGGAGATGCAACACTGAAAATTGTAGCAGGAGCATTTGATTCGGCTGCAATTGTGGCAGAGGCAGATGTGACAGTAACAGATGCAACATCATCAGGTACAAGCTCAGATGTTTCAGTGCAGACAGGTTATAAAACAGCTTTCTCATTTGAAGCCGGTACAGCCATTAGTGCAGATAATGAAGTGGAAATTACTGTAACAGGTGCCCAAAGTGTTGACCATGCAAAAGTAAGCATTTCACCAGATGCTGCAACAAATGGTATTACTGCTGCAATTGGAGATGGTACAGCTGATAACAAATTTAAAGTAAGCTTTACAGGCACACCAGCACAGATTGCTGCTGCACAAAGCTACACCATTACCATTCCGGTAGCTGCCATCACTGCTGAAAGTAATTACACAGCAAAAGAGTTGGCTATCAGTGATATAGAAGTGACTGTAACAGGCAAAACATTGACAGCATCTGAGTTTGCAATCGCATCAGGAAAAGACAGCCAAACATATGGCAATGTGGATGTAAATGATATTGTGGAATATACAGGCGATGCAAATGACAGCAATGCAGGTACCATTACAGTGACATTTAAAGATGACCAAGATGCAGATGTTCCTGAGATAACAAAAGCACCGGTAGGAACCTATAAAATTATTGTTTCCACCACTGCCGGTACAGTATATGCAGCAGCTTCAGACATAGAATTATCTGATACACTTGAAATTACAGGCAATGGAGCATTGGAAACACTTACTCCTTCAGTTGATACAAGTGGAAGCATTACAGACCCAAGTGGAAGTGGTGCCGCAGAATTTAAATATGTAGTTGCAGATTCTAACCAAAGTACATCTTCAGAAAAAGGTATATCTGTAAAAGCATTGGAAGAGGAGTTAAGCTTAACATTTGAAGACAATCCAACCATTACAAATGCTGAAAATAATAAATACTTAGTTGTCATTGGATTGGATGACAATGGTAATGTAGTTGGATTTGGCTCAGTAGAAATCACTGGTGTAAGCTAAATCTAGTACAAAGCAAATGATTTATGATATAGATGTATAACATATTTTGGAAATCAATTTGTTTGCTATCTATATTTTGGGTAAAAACAAAATAGAATGCTTTACTTACCCCTTAAGTAGCATGATAATAAAAAGGAATCTTCCTGTGGAGTGCCGTCCACAGGAAGATTTTTTTGTATGCCAAATAGGCATGACAAAACCCAAAAAATATTTTGGTATATAAAACAGCTCTCCTGCTGTCATAAAATTGGTCTGGCAAGCAAAATACAGAAGCAGCAGGTTTTGTCAATGAATGACATAAGCAGTTTATCACATTGCGAATGAAGCGGCAGATATCCTATTGTTTTGGGACCGAATCGTATACAAGTAATTTATAAAAAATGAAAAGAGGATATAAAAAAAAGGATGGAGCATAAATAGGGTAGAAGCAAAATATTGTGCAAATCATATGCTGCCTGAGATTCCGTTACATTTGGCTGTATCATGACAATCAAGGGATTTTTGAAAATATGTATTGTAAAAGGAGCCGTTTTTTGCGGACCATAAAAACAGGCAGTCAAAGGATAGTATAAAAGGGAATATAAAAAAATGTTTCTCATTTTATTGTATTGAAGAGCTATAATGGAATTCCTATAAGCCAAAAAAAAGCATTTGCGGCCTATGGAATACTTGATTTTACTGTGTTTTGGAAATGGGACGAGCATAGAAAAGAGTGTATAAAATGGGAGAAAGAGGGCTGTTTTTTGTGCCGAAGAAATAAAAAGGAAAAAGGCTCTCAACAATACAGCAGGAATGTCAAAGGATGTGAAATAAAATACTGCTTTTGAAAGCAAGGGATAAGGAGAGAGTAACATAGAAAAATGAGTGACATTCAAAAAAGAATCATTTTATAAATTTCAAAATTGTTTTACACAGCAAAAAGAGATTGCTCTTCAAAGCAATCTCTAAGGAGATTTACAGCAGATTCTCCACCTCTTCAGTTGTAACCAATGCGTTTTTTTGCATATATTTGATTGCATTTAAGGCGGCATAATGGGCTTCTTTGCAGGAGCCGGCAACAGCATCCGTCACTACCTTGATATAATAGTCATGTTGGTGAGCGTCCACTGCTGTATAATGGATACAAACATCTGTAAGCCCGCCAATCATATACAGTGTATTTACATGAAGCCCTTTTCTAAATCTGTGCCAAAAAATGCGCTGTAACGTCTTTTGGTAATAAGATATTCTCCTTCCATGGGATAAGTGAGCCGGGCATAATCTGTATTTGGGTCATTTTCCAAGCAATGAACGGTTTCGGACCCATCTAGCTCCCGTCCAAAATCTACAAAATGCTTTCTATGCACTTCTTTGATTTGAATGATGGGCAGCTTTTTGGCTCGAAATATATCCAGCACTCTTTTGGCATTGCGTATGCAATCCCATTGAGGCAGATGAATATTGGAGGCGTTCATTTCAGTAAAATCCTCCTGCTGGATATCAATGACAAGCAAAGCAATTTTTTGTTCTGTGTTCATAACACAATCCTCCATTGTTTTACTGTTATTTTTGTAAAAATAAAGACATGAAAAGAAAGCTTCCATAATGATTTTATGATATCCCATTGCTTTGATATTATGTGATAAAAAATTATTTTAAAAATCAAAATACCAAAGCAAAAAGTGGAAATTGGCAGCAAAAAAAGCCAGTGTTATACTGACTTTTTTGCTGCTGCTTTTACCAGCCGTTTTGGAAGCTTAAAACCTCGTCAGGAATCAATCCGGCTTTATACTCCTCTATGGCTTTGTCCAATATATCAAATCCTTTTTGGAACAATGCATGGTCAATGTTTAATGGGGGCTGTATTCTTAAAACATTGCCTGCAACGGAAATAATAAGCAGTCCCTTTTCATAAGCACGATATAATATTTTGAATGTACCGTCTAAATCGGCAATATCATTTCCCTTTTCGTCTTTTTTGGTAATGGTGATGCCATAGGATAAGCCAATGCCATTGTATTTTGGAATGATATCACTATGTTTTGCTTTCAGCTGAGCAAGGCATTTTTGCAGTATGCTGCAGTTTTTATGCAATATGGATTGAAATTGGTCTGTATGCATATAATCCAAAGCCGCATTGCCCGCCGCACAGGCAATGGCATTGCCGGCCATTGTAAAAAGATGAGCAGGTGCAGGCAAAGTGTCCATAATTTCTGCTCTGGCCATAAATGCGCCCAATGTTAAGCTGGCACCCACAGATTTGCCCAGTATAATGCCATCGGGTATGATATCATAATGCTCTATGCCATACATTTTGCCTGTACGGTAAAACGCCTGCTGTACCTCCTCGGATATAAAAAGAATGCCGTTATCTTTACATAGCTGATAAAGCTTTTTCATAAAAATAGCATGAGCCGGTATCAAACCGCCATCCCCTTGTATTGGCTCAATGATGACTGCGGCCACATCCTCCGCAGGCAGATAGGTATCAAATGCTCTTTGCATTTCTTTTAAACAATCTCTTTCACAAACATCATCCGGCACATCTTCGCCAAAAAATGGAAAATGATAAATTTCAGGCAGAAAGGGACCCATTTTTTTGCGCATACGAGTGGTGACAGTGGTCATGGAGGAAGCACCATAGGTATTTCCATGATAGCCATTGATAAAGGTAATGATTTTTGTACGTCCTGTATAGGCTCTGGAAAATTTTACAGCTGCATCGTTGGCATCGGAGCCGCAGTTTCCAAACAAAATTTTTGCAGCAGCTTTTCCGGGAAAGGTATCAACCAATTTTTCGGCATATGCAATCATGGGAGCGTTGTATGTATATACAGCGGTATATTGTGTACATTTTTTGAGCTGATTTTCAATGGCCTGTGTAATTTGCTCATTGCAGGAACCTAAATTTAATGAGGAGGCGGAGCTTAAAAAATCAATGAATTCATTTCCGTCTTCATCATATATGATAGAACCCTTGCCTCCGGCTACCACAAGAGGGAAATAAGAAAGACATTGTGACGGTGCCAAAACCTTTTTATCTCTTTCTATCCATTCCGTACATTTTTGCGTGTTCATGCTATATCACTCCTTGTCAATATGTTATTTTTTTGTCTTGTTGTTATGGTATCATTTTTTTATGGTTTTGTCGATAAAAAAACACCATATGAATAAAAAAATTGATGCTGCATCACATATTATCATAAAAAGTTGTACAAAAAGCATAAAATATATAAATTTATACGATATTTTTATGATGTTTTTTTGAAAAAGTATTTACACATTTTCACGATTGGTATATAATTATGAAATATCGTTAATTATTTATCTTTTTTATAACATAAAATAGGTGATAATGAACAAAAAAGAAGGGAGAATAGGATATGAATGAAAAAAATTTCAGTGCTTTAAATGTCATTAAATTTGCCGGTGCCTATGTGGCCTGTGCCATTGGTTCCGGATTTGCAACGGGCCAGGAAATACTCCAGTTTTTTACGGGATATGGTGTATACAGTATTATCGGCGCCATTGTCACAATGATATTGTTTGCATGGATAGGCGGATTGATTATGGAGCATGGCTATGAAATGAAGCTGAATATAGCCAGCTGGGCAACAAAATATTATTTTGGTCATAAAGTGGGTATTTTCTTTGAAATCATATTCCAAATATTTTTATTCGGTGTTTTTGTTATCATGATTGCAGGCTCCGGGGCAACATTGGCAGAATATTATGGCTTAGACCCTATGATTGGCCGTATTGGCATGATATTGCTTTCATTGTTTACAGTGGTGCTTGGCTTAAGCAAAATTACAGATGTATTGGGCTGTCTGGGTACAGTGATTATTGCGATGTCAATCGGTATTGGTTTAATCAGTGCAATAGCAGGCTTGGGCAATTTATCTGCTGCTTCTCAAGCGGCTGTTTCTATTGATATGGTTCGTGCAAGCAGCAACTGGTTTGTATCCAGTGTATTGTATCCAGGATTTAACATCATTGTTGTTTTCTTTTTCCTGATTGGTATTGGAGCCAGTGCAAACAGCAAAAAAGAGGCATTTGCAGGAGGCGCATTGGGCGGTATTTTTTTAGGTCTTGCAATTTTGTGCATGAGTACAGGTTTGTTGGTAAACATTTCAGAAGTGGCGGCCAAAGAGGTGCCTACACTGGTATTGGCAGATAAAATTTCACCTATATTGGGTATTGTTTTCTCTATTATTATCATTTGTGGTATCTATACCACGGCAGTTCCACTGCTTTGGAGTGTCAGCTCTGCATTGGCGGCAGAAAAAACCAAAAAATTTGTGTTAATCACGGTTGTGTTGTCTGCTGTTGCCCTTGTATTAGGCATGACAGATTTCCGTACACTGGTCAATACCATTTATCCATACAGTGGGTATGTAGGCATTATATTGATGGTGATTATTGCATATCGTGCCTATGGGGACAAACGGAGTCTTTCTGATGTGGGCAATGAAATCAATGATATGACACAACATAAAAAATAATACATAATAAAAAAAGGGATTGAAAATGCTTCAATCCTTTTTTTGTATCATAAAAACATGAGATGTGGTTTTATGCGAAGGCTGCCAGCTGTAAAAATAGAATGAAAAAATACTGGGCATATTGGAGCTTAAGAAGTATTTGAAAGGTATTTAGATAGAGGATTTTGATATCCATACAGCAGAGAAGAATGTGGAAGAAAAATCAATGAAAAAAGAAGAAGGAAAGGAATACTGAAGAGGGGATAACACAAATATATTTGGCCCACCGGTTAGAAAGCTAAGAGCATAAAACCACTGGATAGGTGGAGGCTTTTTGTTTTATATGCTGATTTAGATGCATAGTATATTTTGGATAGAAATGGCTCAGAATTTTGAGAATACAAATATACAAAAATAAGTGTGATGACATAAAAAGCGGCATGGCATTGCAAATAGAAATGGAACAAAAGAATGGATGTTTCTTTTGGGAGTGTTGGAAATGTACTCAATTTTCTGACAATGAGAATTGCACATTTAAAAGTTGTTGCTTTGCTTTGGCTTAAGAGAATGGTTTTGGCTGTTAAAATAAAGCTTTATAGCTTTTTCTATAATAGAATCAAAAACGACATGAAAGCAATGGAATGGAAAGAGATTTGCAAAAAATAATAAAAGCTTTAAAAAAAATACAGCAATGATTTTTGATAAATAATACATAAAAAACAGAGCAATGGAGCAGTCGTTGTCTAAAAAAGAAATGAAAATTTTTATAAAAAATTGTATATGGCTGAAAATGAAAAAGCAAACAATAAATTTTTTACAAAGGAGCAGTATAAAAAGGGAAGGCTTGAAAACAGTAAAGAGCATTTTTTTAAAAAACCACCGGCTGGGCCGGTGGCAAGGGGGATAAAAAAATCATTGCTTTGGACAAATGGCAATGCATCTTGCTGTAAAACCGGCAGCATCCTTTACTTTAGGAAAGCCGCAGAAAATGACACTGCCTACGGGAGGCAATTTATGTAAATTATGCATCAATTCAATTTGATAGCAGTTTTGCTCTAAAATGTAATATTCACAAATGTATCCATGCTTGGAGGAATCTGCCGGTGCGTCAGTATCAGAGGTTTCATGTCCAATGGCCAAAATATGACGCTCTTTTACCAAATATTTCAGGGCATCTATGCTCCAGCCGGGATAGTGCTTGTTTCCTTGTGCATCGCAGTTATCCAAATCGCTTCTTTTAGACCAGTCGGTGCGAAGAGCCACAAAGGCATTTTCAGGAATCTCTCCATATGTTTGCTCCCATTGCTGAATATCTGCTTTTGTAACGGCATAATCCACATTTTCATTCACTTTTTGACTGATATCAACAACGCAAAGGGGAAGAAGCATTTCTTGGGGCGCAATTTCATGCAGTCCTCTTTTTCCCTCCACAAAATGTAAAGGGGAATCCACATGGGTGCCGTATTGGCTGACCAATGTAAATTCATGCACTCGAAAGCCATCGGGATAATCAAATTTTATGCTGGAGGACATGGCAGGAAAGCCTGACCAATGAGGTGTTTGGGGTGAGACTTCATAAGAAAGGTCAATAAAGTCATATTGTTTTTTCCAATTTTCCAGTTCTGTCCATAAGTTTTTGTTCATGATAAACCCCTCCTATTTTTTGGCTATATTAACATTTTGGATTTTATTAAATCTCCAAGCCGTTTTATGCCGATTTCAATTTTTTCCGGTGTAACATTTCCAAAGCTAATACGCATACAATTTTTCCCTTTTCCCTTTCCTTCTACAAAAAAGCCTTCTCCTGCAATGTAATGCACTTTGTTTTCATTTGCTTCTTTTAAAAGCCGGCTGGTATCTATGCTTTTGGGAAGCTCTACCCATGTAAAAAGACCGCCGTCGGGAAAAACTCTTTTTGTTTGGGGTGGGAAATATTTGTCAATGCATTGTATCATAACATCTCTGCGCTGCTTATGAATCTCACAAATCTTTTTTAAATGCTGTATAAAATAGCCTCTGTTAAAAAACTCTGCACAAATGACCTGTGACAATGTAGAGGTGTGGGAGTTTGTAGCTGTTTTGGCATCAAATAATTTCATAATGATTTCTTTAGAAGCATATACAAAGCCCAGTCTGCTTCCGGGAGAAAAAATTTTGGAAAAGCTGTTTGCATAAACAGTGTGACCGCTTTTATCAAAATATTTAATGGGGGCAAGGGCCTCACCACTGTAACGAAGCTCTTGATAAGGGTCGTCCTCTAAAATGATGACATCGTATTGTGTGCCTAGCTCTGCCAATTTTTTTCTGCGCTGTATGGGAAGTGTTTTGCCTGTGGGATTTTGAAATGTGGGAATGACATATACAAATTTTGGATGATATTTTTGTATTTTTTCTTCCAAATCCTCCAGCACCATTCCTTGCTCATCACAATCCACAGCAATGCATTTTGCCTGAAACATTTTGAAAATTTCAACACAGTGAACAAATGTGGGAGATTCTACCAATATCACATCTCCCGGGTCGATGTAAAGCTGACAAAGCAGATTCATGGTTTCCAAGCCGCCGTTTACAATCAAAATTTCATCTATGGATGCCTGTATTCCTTTAGGATTTAAAAGAAAATGGACCACTGCCTCCCGCAAATCCTTCACACCTAAAACAGAACCATATTGCAGGGCCTCTGGCCCTCTTTTATCCCATGTAAGCACCTGTGTACAAATTTCTCTGACGATGTCAACGGGCAGTCCTTCCTGTGCAGGGGCGCCGCCTCCAAAGGATATGGTTTCTCCATCAGACATGGCTTGAAATAGATTTCTGATGATGACTGCAGTATCTTCCATATGGTACATTCTTTGTGCATATTTTGGCATAACCATTCCCCCTTTTAAAAAAAATAGATTTTGTTGCTTTCATAGGAAAGAAAAAGTGATGAAGCATGGCAAAATCAGTGCTGTGGTTTTCCACACTTTTATGACTGCAAAAGGGAAAACACCCTAAGCTGTTTGGCTGCTTTTTTGCAATAAAATGGCATCAATCCTCTTGGCACATTTTTAAAATTTTTATTTACAATACCATATTATTTTTTATCGCCATAAAGCGCAGCTATCATTTTTCAAAATATTTTTCCATTTCTGTAAAGAGCTTATCAAAGGCCTCTTTTTCTCCGGAAATTTTATATTTATGCTCAGGAGAGGGAAAAACATTTTCTTTTACTTCTTTTACATATTCTTTCATACCCTGTGTTGCCAATGCGGCAATGTCAACATATTTTTTGGCAAATTTTGGTGTGAAATTTTTGTACATTCCCAGGGAGTCGGCGGCCAAAATCACCTGACCATCGCATTGTATGCCTGCGCCAATGCCATAAACGGGAATGGGGAGCATTTTATGCACATAGGCACAAACCTCTTCCGGCACACCCTCCAAAAGCAATACTTTTGCGCCTGCTTTATAAACAGCAATGGCATCTTCAATCACTGCCCTTGCGCTTTCCACTGTTCTGCCCTGTGCTTTAAATCCCCCCATAGAGGCAGAGCTTTGAGGTGTCAGGCCAATGTGGCCAAAAACAACCATGCCGGCCTGTGTGATTGCCTTAATTTTATCTGCTACGGCAACACCGCCCTCCAGCTTGACTGCATCCACATCGGCCTCTTTATAAAAACGGATGGCATTTTTTATGGCATCCTCTGTGCTGGTGTGATAACTGCCAAAGGGCAAATCGCCAATCAAATAGGTGTTAGGGGCGCCTCTGCGCACGCCTTGGCAATGGGCAATGCTCATGTCCATGGTTACAGGAACAGTGCCGTCGTATCCATAGACAATCATTCCCATAGAATCGCCGCAAAGAATCATATCCAGTCCGGCTTCTTCAGCATAGGAGGCATAGCAGCTGTCATACAGAACAATCCAAGCGGCTTTTTCTCCTGCTTCTTTCATTTTGTAAAGGTCCAAAATTGATTTTTTCTTTGCCATAATAAAACCCCTTCCTTTGCTTACTGTATTTTTGATGCGGTATTTTTATTTTAACACTGCCATGCCCTTTTGTATCATTTTTTCATATCTGACTGCATTGACTGTTTTTAGCCATGTGATTTTACCTGCAATTTCCTGTTTGGTTTGGTTTGGCACAGGTGTGCCTGTATTTTTTAGCTTTTCTGCATTGTAAATGGAAGCCCGCAGTGTTTTTACCCATTTTCTGGGAACACCGATTTGGTTATGATTGATAACAATACCGGTAACATATTGTCTATTGTTTTTTCTTAAAATATGTGTTTTTTCTTTTTTGATATGAAAGCCCTCTGATTCTATGATTTTGGCAAGGCTGTTTAAAAAGCTGCCAATGGCAGGCTCCTCATTTTTTCCACTGTGGCTAAAGCTCATATCGTCGGCATAGCGGGTGTAAGTAAATCCTAGCTTTTGGCACAGACCATAAATACGCTTATCCATGGTTTTGCAAATAATATTGGTAATCATAGGACTGGCAGGGGAGCCTTGGGGCAATATTCTTGGAGAAGTTTTAATATATTTTGTTTCTCCTTTGATGGCAAGGGGCATTCTTTCGCAATAGGTGCAAAGCATTGCCAAAAGGGATGCAATGTAGCCGGAATAGCCAAAGGACTGATACATACCCCTTACCCGCTCAAATGTGATGGTGGGAAAAAAGTCCTCTAAATCTATGTTGATTAACAAATCGGGGCCTGTGGTATGGGCTTTGGCCCCGGTAAGTATAGATTTTGATTTGATAAAACCATGAGCCGCATCAGAAAGCTCTATTTTTTGCAGTATTTGCTCCAATATTTGTCTTTGTGCTTTTTTCAGCTGTGTTTTTGGGGCGGCAATGTGCCGTGTGCCGCCGCTTTTTTTGGGAACATCAAAGCGGTAGTAATGGTCAAATGTAATGACATCTCTGTGATATGTCAAATAACGCAATGTGTTATATTCTATTTGCAGCAGTTCTGCCAGCTCCTTATCTGTTTGTATGACAGGGAGATGATTTTTTGTAAGCTTTTGTATGTCTGTTTCCTTTTTGCATAAAAGAGAGGAATATCCTCTGCCGACAAAGAGTATGTTTTCAGATTTCTTTTTTTGCCATGCTTGGGCCTTTTGCTGTTTTTGCAGTTCTCTTTGGGCTTTTTTTTCCGCTCTTTTGGCAATGGATTCTTTCATCATTTCCTGTGCTACCACAGAGCGCATTTTTTCATAATCCTGTGTGTTTTGGTATTGCTTTTGCAAGGAAGAGAGCTTTTTTTCAATTTCTCGTTTTTGTTCATAGGCCTCTGCAACTTGCTCAGAAAGCTTTTGGAAGCTTTCCAAAAGCTGTTTTCTGGCTTCAAAGTCCTCTTGGGTTTCATTTTGCTGACGCTCATAAGGTGTTGGCAAATGACTTGGCCAAAAGCCATATTCCTGCATTTTTAGAAAAGTAAATTCCTTTTTGCCCATTTGATGTACTTGTTTTCTATATTCATCTCTTGTACCCATTATAGCAACATCTCCATAATATCATTGATTTTATATTCTTTGTTGTACTCCAAATTTTTCAGCTTCAGCAGCTTAAAGGAGGCGATATAAAGTGCCAAAATATGGGCACAGGGCTGAGAAATATTTCTTTCGCCTCTTTGAAATGCATAGCAGCTGCAATTTAGATTTTCAATTTGACCATCCTGGTCAATTACAATTTCTGTATGATGAAAAACAGATGTATTTCCTTCTTTATATGCTGTGGAGAATATAAATTCGTGTTTGGGGGTGTATTTTATGGTCATATTGTCAAATGTATGCTTGCTGTATTTTTTTACCTTCCATTCCATGTCTGTGATTTCATAAAGATTTGCAGGAATGGGGGAATTGCAAAGCTGACGAAAGCGTACCTTGTTATGAATCATGTCAAAATAGCCTTCTCCCCTTCGAAACAGCATACCAATGCCTGACTGTACCACATCTTTTTTGACATTTGGAAAAGCATTGAAAATTTCCTCCATAGACAAAGCCCGTTCCTCTTTTAAAAGCCCATAAACCTGCTCATAATTGCCTTCTCCTGTAAAGCCGGCCATAATATGAAAGGCAGTACCCTTTACCCAGTCATTAGAGGACCAGGAGGAAAAGCCAATGGTCATTTGCAGCATTCCCATATCTGCACGAATGAACTGAGGCATACCAAAGCCTAAAAAACGGATAAAAAATGATTTGGATATGGGAATCAATTTTTCTGCCACAAGCCAGCGTCTTCTGCCCCAAATTTTTTCTTCTCTTTTTTGGTTGCCATGATAAACGGCATTTAATGTCAGTGTGGTGCCAAAGGGTTCAAACACAATTTGTATTTTTTCATTTGGCACAAATATCCATTTCATATAACGGGGGCTTTTTTTCTCCCTATGCTTTCTTAAAAATGCACAAATATCGTACATATCTGAGGGGAGAAGCTCTATTTCAATGCCATCCAATACGGCGGCACAGGAAACCTGATTAAATCCCTTTATCCATGTTTCCGGCAAATCTATTTTCTTTTCCACATATTCGGGAACAATCTGGTTATCAACGATAAAGCCGTCAGGATTGACTGACAATGTAACATGGCTGTAACTGCGAAAGCGCTGCATTTCTTTTTCCAGCTTTGCCGAAAAATCAATGTTGGTTGTACCAAGCTTGGGCGGCTGAAGTAAATCAAATGCATTGATATCCACAGACAAACAGCCATAGATAGATTCGTCAACAGAAAAAGCCTCAAAAGAAACCTGGTCTTTATGTACTGTAATGACAGGGTCCAGCACAAACCACAAATCATAATCTCTTTCTTTGATAAATTTCCAAAATTCTTTTTCTATTTTTTTATAATCACTCCAGCTGTCATAGGCGTCTATTTCTTTTTGCAGATTGTTTTTTATATCCAAAAGCTTTTCCAATTCCTCTTTTTGCTTTTGCAAATCAGCATCACAGACATCTATTTCCTTTTGCAGGGCCTCTCTCATATTTGGGATATGTTCTTTTAGACGCCTTTCTATTTCCTGATTCAGCCATTGAAAATATTCCGGTCTTTCCTTTGTTTTTTGGCTTGCATCAGAAATGACAATTTCTCTAAGCATAAGCATGGCGTCCCGAAACAACAAGGGCTGCTTTAGTCTGCCTAAAAAAGAAACGGTTTCCTCACGGGATAAATCAGGGCTAAAGCCCAATGTTGTTTTGTCATTGTATTGGCTGCATTGAGAAGGGCTTGCATATTTATAATTTACTTGCATAAATGACATACCTCCTTCTGAATTTGGGCAAATGCCACAAGTGCCTTTTCAGCCTGAAATTTTGTATTTGTACTGCCAATGTCCAGCAATATGGCCTCAATTTCATTTCTTTTTTCAGGATAATGCTGTAAAAAGGGAATCAATGTGCTGTATACATATTCCTTGCTTTTGGAGGCCTTATTTGGCAGATAAAGCAGTGTTTTGGCATAATAAACGTATATATCCGGCTGTGACTGCTCTAAATGAGAAAGTGCATATTCCATTTTTTCACAAACATAGGATTGCACAGAAAGACAAGGATGCTCCAGCATACGGACAATAAACGCCTTGGGAATTTTGCCCTCATACCAGCTGTCCAGCTTTTCCAGTCCATATTGATATACCTTTTGTACAGGGGAATCCAATAAAAGCATATGCATTTTTTCTCTTTTTTCTATTTCCATGGCTTCAAAAACCGTTTGTGCAATTTTGTTTAAGGAATAGACATTGCATTCCAAAAGAAGCAGAAGGGTTGCATTTTTTTGGGACAATGCTTCTTTTTGAGCGTATATGACCTCTGTCAGTGTTTTGACAAGCCTTGCAGAGGCTGTATCCAATATGGACAATAGGTAGCTGTCCTTTGGAAAAGCATCTGTTTTGATGGCTTTTAGCAACACCATGGCATGATAATTTTTTTCCGAAAGTGCATCATGCTCTAAAGAAATTTGCTCTAAACTATCTTTTAATGTAGGATAGGGCATAAAAAAGAGTATGTTTTCTGCCATTTGGCCAATGATGTCTGCCCATTTGGTATTTTTAGACAGCAATGCAATAAAATATTGCAGCAGCTGCTGTTGCTCCTCAATGGAAGCTGCTTCCAGCTTATTTGTTGTATACTGCAATAATTCTTTTATATCATCAGAAAAGGCAGCTTCCTTTTCTGATTTTAAAAAGAAATCATTTTTTCCAGTCATGATTTTGATAAATGCAATATATTCCTCCGTCGTAAATGCATTGATATTGCTTTGTATCACATCATACCATGTATCTGCTGTGGCCGGAGAAAATAAAGCTGCAATATTTTCCGGCGTAAATTTTCCATTTGTTCTGACAAAATATTGGCTGGCAGCATTTTGTATGTTTGCTGATTTGCTTTTCATCAATGCAATCATAAGCTTTGCATCAAATTCTTGAAGTGTTTCTAATTTGGTAAATAATGCTACTTCAAAAAATTTTGCAGTTTCCTCATGGGGGATTTGAGCCAATACAATCAGCTCTTGTATTGGATAGTCATCAAAGCTGTGGGTTTTGAGTATGGCATAGCAAAATTCATGAACAGGCAGTGCTTGTGCATTTTTTGCAATATAAACCATGTCCTCTATGTGTTTGTGCCATATTGGGTCATTGTCGTTATAGCTGTATGAGAAGCCGTTGTCGGTTTTTATCCTAAAATAGTAATTGAAAAAATAATTTCCAAAAAGGGCAGTTTGGTATAGAACATTGTCATTGTCTGTGTAGCTAGTCAGCATTTCTTTGACTGCAGCCATAAATTTTGATTCGTCTGTGGATTTATATTCATCAAGGACTCTTCTGATATAGCGTACATAGTATCGATATGCGCCGCCTTTGCCGATTGCTTTTAAATAAGTGCTGGTTCTGGGGGCATCAAGATAATAGGCAATTTTGCCAAGGGCGTCAGCCATGTCATAGGCTCTTGCCCTTTGTATGGTATCTTTAAAAGGGATGTTATAAAAATCCTTGCCGTCTGTATAAGTATTTCTTTCATATAGCACTTGCCGTCCAAATACAGGAGGATAGCTGTGACGAAGCTCGTCGTAAGCAAAAGGTTGATTTAGATGCTGCTGCAATGCTTCTCCCTCTAATATTGTGTTATACCAATTTAATCTTTTGATGTGAAAATCCATTTCAGGCAGTCTTTCATAAATGGAGTTTTTTTGTTCCTGCACCAATGCCTCATCAAACAGATTGATATATTGGTGGATACAACGCCTTAATCCATTATGATACGCTTCTTTTGCCCACAGCTCATTGCTGTGCAAAATTTGCTGTGCCGTTTCCAGCAATATGGGATTTTTTTGTACAGACAGTTCTTGAAAAATGCCGCAGGCCAGCTCCACGCTTGCGATACTTAAAATTTTTTTATAATCCTCCACAGAAGGATTCTTTTTTATAAATTGGTTCAAATGCTTTTTTCTTGCATAAAGCCGCTGCTGCAAAAACATATGAAAAATATTTTCATAGTAGGGGCTTTCTGGTGAAAAGCCAAAGAGTGTGCTTGGATTTTCTATGAGCTGGCAGCCATGAAATGTGATGTTATGGTGCTTTAAAAGAGCAACGTAGTCTTCATAACGATTTTCTTGATAATAATTAAAAACCACATTCTGCTCAAATGGATAGAAGGATGGAATGATATATTTTGGGTCAATGATGTCAACACGCCGCCAGCGGTGGAGCTGTTCTGGAATCCTTTCCCATGTGAACTGCATAGTCTTGTAGCCTCTGTGATGAAGAAGCAAATTCTTTTCTTCATGATAATAGGTTTTTATAACAGAGGGCAAATGTCCGTTCATACCATGGAATACAGCATAATGGGTGTATCTAACGCTTGGTTCCAATATACATTCATGATGATAGTAATGGTTTTGTAAAACCATCTGTATTTTATGTCTTCCATACAAAATCACTAAGCAAGGGTTTTTCTGGTTGTCTATTCCCAAAAGAAAAATGGTACGAAGAGGCTCTATGCCCCCTTTCCAAATCCTTTGCTTCTGATGAGGAGTCAGATTTTTCATTCTTGTAAATCCCTTCCCTTCTGATAGGATATTTTTTGTTTTTATGCTTTTTAACCATTCATATTATAAAATTATACATTTTTTTGGTATATTTTCAAGTGGTTTTATGGATATAATTGAAAAATATGTAAAAAAATTGATTGACTTTTTTTAAATTTGTGCTATACTGTATAAAAAAGGTTAGATTTTCTGGTCTAAATGCTTTGGGGAAGCCCCAAGGTTGTCTGTTTATAGCCAACACACCACCATGTTCTGCGCAACTCGCACCGTGAACCGATACCGTGCTATTGCAACAGTATCCTACGGTGAATAGCACGGTATCGGCACGGTGCTAAAGTGTCAGAACAGAGTCGATATTTGTTAGCAGAAAATCTAGCCTGTTCTTTTTTATCATTATGATATGGATTTTTATAAATGTACTATGCCACTTTTGCATATGAAATAGAGATGATGAAAAAGGCTTCCGTATAAGAAGCCTTTTTTGTTTTGCAATACAGCATATTATTTTGGTTTTCATAAATTATGATATCAGAAAAAAGGAGTGTGCATATCATTTGCTATTTTAGCAAAATACTGCGCAGCAAAAATTGTGGAGAATAGAAAAATGCTGTGAAAGAAATAAAGTGTTTGTTTTAGCAGAAGTGTATGGCCATATCCAATGCACAATACATCACAGTCGTTTTATGGAGCCAAGCTGTATAACAAGGATTGGCATGAAAATGATATGAAAATATTGTCATAATAAAATATTTTATAACGATTTTGAGGAAAAACCCCTAATTTTGTAGGGGTTTTTGTTATGCTGCAGTGATATGCTTCAAAACAAAGCCTTTCAAAATGAGAAAAGAATGGTTTATGTATTTTTTGAAGAATGGCATTTTAATCTTGCAAAGTGATTTAAAAAGAGAGAGGTATATAAAAGGTCTTCATGTTGAAAAAGAGAAATAAGATAAAAAAACTGTTTGTCATAAAAGCAGGAAGCAACAGAAGTGTTATGATATCTTTCAATGGATTCAAACAGCAATATATCCAATGTTGTTTCCAAAATATCAGCAATGTTTGATAGCTTTGCAATGTTAAATTTATTTTTACCATTTTCCAGATTGGAAATGTTGCTTTGTGATGTGGCTGCTTGCTTGGCTAAATCTGCTTGAGATAGATTTTTTTGCTTTCTGAAGTATACAATTTTTTTACCTAGTGTAATTGTGTCATACATATCCATTTCTCCTTAGTGCGAAAGTACAATAACAGCGTATCATAAACAAATTGTTTTTCATCAGGGTTTAATTTTGAAAATTCATTGATAATGTTATGAAGCAATAGATTGTTGCTTTGTTCCATGCCCTCGGGCTGCAAAAGAAGCTCAAAGTCCAGTCCGAAGTAGTTTACAATAGACAGAGAAATATCAACAGATGGCACTTTTCTTCCGTTTTCAATCTGTCCTAAATAAGACTCGTTGATGTTGATTTTTTCTGAAATATCCAGTATTCTCAGTTCTCTGCTTTTTCTGAGGCTTTTTATGTTTTTTCCAAATATTTTTGCATTAAATATACTATCCCCCTCTTTCAAAATAAAATTCTGTTGCTTTCATATGAAATAGAAGGCTATAAAATATTGATTTTGCAGCCAAAATCAGTGCTTCACATTTCTCCCCCTTCATAGAGTGCAAAAGGAAAAAGTATGGAAAAAAGCCTAAGCTGTTTGGTTCATTTTTTTCAAAGAAAGTAACAGCAACCCTATTGTGATATTTGTAAACAACACCATATCAATGTAACACATCTTAAAATGATATTTCAAAATGTATATTACTATTATATGGATAAAAAATATATAATATCGTACTAATAGATATATATTAAAATTATAATAGATATATCTTTAACTAAAAAAATATTTATAAATATAAAATAGTATGATATAGATATGATTGCCGGCAAATGCTTTTAGACTTTTCCATTGCATTTATATATAAATGCCTGCTTTAAACATGAAAAAAGATAGTATTTTCATGTTATGAAATACAGCAGTGTTTTTATATTGTTTCTATGAAAAGCATTTATTTTGCTCAAAGGAAAACAACAGCAACGAAAGCATCAAAAAGGCTTTATGACTATACCACTTGCTTATATAATATAACACATAAAAAAATATGAAAATTCTTTTGCTTAAAAAAAGATTATTTTTTATGCTTTGCTGTAAAACCATTTTTTATTTTTGTAGAAAATTTATAAATAGCTGGCAATAGAAATATAGACAAGTGTTTTAAAAATATATGCAGATAAAATGCTGCTGCTCATGGAATAGAAAGGAATGATTTTAATAAAAAATAATGTGATTTTTTAAAATATTGCTCTGTTATCACGGCTTTTATAAAAACAAAGGTCTGCTATTCCATTTTTTAATGGAATATGGCATAGAGCATGGTTTGGTCTATACAATTTCATTGTGGGCTGTTTCTAAAATCAATGGAAAAAAACAGAATTGTATGATATGCTGAAGTAGGAGGGGCCGGAAAATAGGATAGATAAAAGCTGAAGGTATTTAAAAAGCAGTCTGCCTTCATGCAGCAAAGGAGAGTATTGAAAGGAAGGTATTGAAAGGAAGGTATTGATGAAATTGTAAAGGAAACATTGAAAGGAGGAACAGAGATATGATTGCTATCAGCTCCCCAGATAAAGGAAATATGAATAAAAATAAATCAAAATAAATCAAAGGAGGGGATGCTGCAAATGCTTTTTATAAATGATGGTATTGATATCAAAATGAAATGGCAGACATAAATAAGGGCGTTGACTTTTTCAACGCCCTCAAATATGAACTGAGCCAATGATAGGAATTGATATGGCTTTGCTTCAATGAGCAGCTCTTTGAGATTTTGTATTTTTTTTCTCTTCATAAAGAGCCTTGTCAGCTTTCATGTATAGGGAGTCAAATGTATCTCCGGCAGATGTGGCAACCATACCAATGCTTCCGGAAAATACTTGTTCAGAATCAGGAATTTGTATATGCAAATCAGAATATAATTCCTGCAATAAGCTGTCAGAATGCCCTATGTCTGAAACATTGTAGAGAAAAATCAAAAATTCATCTCCTCCAATACGGCCTGCCTCTCCACCGTGCTTTTGCGCAAATTCACTAAGAATATGTCCTGTTTGCTGTAAAACATAGTCACCGGTATGATGCCCATAGGTGTCATTTACTTGTTTAAAATTATCCATATCAATAATAAACATCAAGCCCTGTTCTGTATTTAATTTTCCTGTTAGATATACTTTGATTTTTTCTTCAATGGTATATTTATTGTAAAGCTCAGTTAAACCGTCCATTTCTGCTTTTTTGCGAAGAAGCTCTACCTCCATGCTTTCTTTGTCGCAATCTGTCACTGCCCCTATAATTTGTCCTATGGAGCCATTTTCATTTTTGACACCGCACATTCTGATGATACACCAAATATATTTGCCTTCTTTTCCGTATAGACGTACCTTTTCTTCTCTGCTTATGCCATCGGCCTTGCAGTCGGAAAAAAGCTTTTCTATGATGTCAATATCGTCAGGATGTATGACGTTTGCATCTCTTAAATGGGCAGAAACATGGTTTGTGGGAATTTCAGAAGCCAGCTTATTTTCCCAGTTCATAGAATATGTCAGTGTATCATTTTCCACATCAATTTCAAATATAATGTCATTGAGCTGGCTTAATAATATTTCATTTCTTTTGGCATTTTTTTTTAACTCATCATATGTATCTGTATGAGAGGACTGCTCTATAAAAGCACCCTGTATCCACATTTTATTTTGAGAATCCTTTGCAACCTTCATAAAAACAGTGACAGCAATGGTCTGGCCGTTATGCCGCTTCATGTGATAAAGAGATTGTATTTGTTTTCCTTCCAAAGCCACCTGTAAAATTTCATCATGAAGCTTTGTGCGTTCTTCAGCAATGATAAGGTCTGCAAAATGAAAGCTTTTTTGTGCAAGAAGGGCATCCTTGCTGTATCCAATCATTGCACAGAAGGTGTCGTTGCAATAGCTGATGACATGGTCTGCGGAAGCAGCAAAGCTGCAAATGCCTTGGGACAATGCTGGTGCCTGGGGAGCTGCAGACTGCTGTCTTTTTTGGGAAAAATTTTCAAACAAATGCTCAGATTGCTGGAATAGATTGGAAACAGAGCTTTGTATCTCTTTGTTTGAAAGCACAATATATCGGATAAACAAAAACAGTGCAAATACAATGACTGCAATAAGAGCTTCAGGCATATCAATGTCCCATTCAAAATCTTCAAAATCAAATAATTCGGCAATGGCCCAAATTCCTACAATCACAGTTAAAGTGTTGACAATAATTGATAGTGTGCGGTTTTTATTTTTGTTCATATTTTCCTGGGTATCATACATATTCCTATCCTCCTATTCCTTTCAAAATGCAGTTTTTTATGGATGCTGTAAATGATAAAAAATAAAATGCTTTTATATTGTTTTTGATTAATTATAAAATACCAGTTTTATATTAAAGCAGTATTAAAAAAACAATATTTTGGTAAATCATTTCTTATTTATCCAGCTCCCAAATATGTCTGTCCAAACGAAAGGGCAGACAGGAAAGCATACCAAACACACCTATTACAAAAAACAAAAATGCTGCTGCTGCGCCTTTTCCTGTACCAAAGAGCTGTGTAAGCAAATTGCTTGGCTGCATAATCATAAAGGGTGCCAATATACTGTCTATTAAAAATCCTCCCAAAAGATAGCCCAAGGGAATGGTAAAAAACTGAAGAGAGTTTCTGGCGGCATAGATACGCCCCTGCATTGGTACAGGAATTTTTGTGCGCAGCAGCACATCCATATGTGTGCTCATAACAGGGATACATACCCACCCTAAAAAAGCACCCACACACCATATTGTCACATCTTTTCCAAAGGCAAGTATAAAATTTTCTGTACTCATGGAAAACAGCAGACAGTTGAATATGGTTTTGACTCTGCTTTTGGGAGCAGGCAGTGTGGCAGCGGCAATGCTGCCAATGATGGTTGCAATGCCTGTGACAGTGTTGACCATACCCAATGCCATATTGCCGCCGCCTTCTCTGGAAAGCAGCATAACAGGCAGTGCCGCCTGAAAAATGGAAGCAGTGAAATTGATGAGTGCCAAAAACAATATCAAATCCAATATGCCTCTGTGATGCAGCAGATATTTTATGCCTGATTTGGCTGTTTGCAATAGGTTATAGGAGTCCATAGCCCTTTCCTTTTTGACATTTGGAATTTTGATAAAAAACAGCAATGCGCCAAAGGCAACAAAAAATGTGGCCAAGTCAAAAAAAATCACTGTCTGAAGGCTTGTCAGGGAAAGAAGAGCCGTTGCAAGGGCAGGTGTCAGTACAGTGACAAGAGCATTGGAAAAGCAGCGCATACCACTGACCCTTTGATAATGCCTTTGAGGGCATAATAAACTGATTGCCACATCAGAAGCAGGCTGTTGTATGGTATTCATAGCACCGTTGAGTGTGTTGACAACATATAAATGCCATATTTGAAGCCGGTCTGTTGTCAGCAAAAGCAATACCAAAAGGGTACAGGCCGCAGCAAAGCTGTCGCAAAGAAGCATTGCCGCCTTTTGATTGCATCTGTCGCTGAATGCACCGGCAAAAATACTCAAAAGTACATAAGGGGCATAGGAACAAATGCTTAGCAGTGCTGTGGATAATGCAGAACCCTGCTGCTGATAAACCCATATGACCAAAGCAAAGCTTGTCATAGAGCTGCCAAGGGAAGAAAAAGCTTGTGTTATCCAAAGAATCAGAAAATATTTTAGTTCCTTTATGGTTGTAAATATTATATTTTTCATAACTTTGCTCCTTTTTTTTCAAAATATGATATTTTGATGAAAGTGCAAAGTCAGGCAAACGACATTTTTTACTCTGTGCGCTGTCGTTTTGATAAGACCTTGCACAGAGCATATGCAATGCAGAGCTTCATACGGTTTCCTCCTTGTCAATCAAATTGATTTGATTATGACATATTTGTTCCAAAAAAGCAATATTTTTAAATTTGAAACAAAAAGTGTTGTTTTTTGGTGGAATCATGTGATACTGTTATAAAAATGGAACGGATGATACTATGGAAAAGAGGCTGAAAATGGAATTAAGAGTATTGCATTATTTTTTGACAGTAGCAAGGGAGGGCAATATTTCCCGAGCGGCAGAGGTGCTGCATATTACACAGCCCACATTGAGCAGACAAATGATACAGCTGGAGGAGGAGATGGGAAGACAGCTTTTTATTCGAGGCAAAAAAAATATAACATTGACGCAAAAGGGTATGCTGTTGAAAAGAAGAGCGGAAGAAATGATGGAATTGGCAAACAAAACACAATGTGAAATGAGAGAAACACAGCAGGAGATGACAGGCAGCATTTCCATAGGCAGTGGGGAGTCTGCCTCTGCACAGGTGCTGATGGATGTGATGCAGGGCTTTAGCAAACAATATCCCAAAATAACATATCACCTGCTTTCTGGCAGTGCAGACCAAACAATGGAAAAAATTGACAAAGGCCTGCTGGATATAGGGCTTTTGATTGAGCCTGTGTCTACGGAAAGATATGATTTTGTACGGCTGAAGCAGCAGGAGAAATGGGGGGTTTTGATGAGAAGGGATGCGCCCTTGGCCAAAAAAGAATTTGTTACAGCAAAGGATATGGTGGGACTGCCTGTGATGATTACCAATCGTTTTTATAAAAAGGATGACATTGGAGGCTGGTTTGGAAAAAATCATAAAAAAATCAATGTTTTTGTTACATATAATTTGATTGCCAATGCGGCATTGCTTGTGCAGAAAAAAATGGGCTATGCCGTTACAATAGAAGGGGCAGCTTCTGCCTATGAAAATAAAGATTTTTGTTTTAAACCCTTTTATCCTCCTCTGACATCCACCTCTGTGCTGGTGTGGAAGAAGCATCAAATATTTAGTGAAGCTGCCACAAAGCTTATAGAATATATTAAAATGCTTGCAGAGCATAATAGCATATAAAATATAGGTATTTTACAATAACATTATGACAGAGCTAAAATGAAACAAATGGATTGCTTACAAAAACAAAAAGAAATGGAAGGCGTTTTTATGACAGAGGAACAAAAGCTTTTGGCAGGGCTGGCTTATATGGCTTCGGACAATGGGCTGCGCCAAAAAAGCAATGCTGCAAAAAATTTGATACAGCAATACAATGCTTTGCCGGCACAACAAATGGAAAAAAGAAAGGACATACTGCAAAGACTTTTAAAGCACTGCGGAAAAAATGTAAGAATCAATCAGCCTTTTTTTGTGGATTATGGCTGTCATATTACAATAGGAGATGAAAGCCTTGTGAATATGAACTGTACATTTTTGGATACAGGAAATATTACAATAGGAAGCCGTGTGCTGATTGGGCCGGATGTGAAAATATATACGGCACATCATCCAAAAAGGGCAGAGGAGCGTTTTCAAAAAACAGACCAATCTGACTATGCCATTGTCACAATGGCTTCTTCTGTAACCATAGGAGATGATACATGGATTGGAGGGGGAAGTGTGATATTGCCTGGTATAACAATCGGGAGCCGTGTTATCATAGGTGCAGGCAGTGTTGTAACAAAAAATATTCCCGACGATGTAACGGCAGCAGGCAATCCTTGCAGGGTGATAAAACAAAATGACGGCGGATATTTTTAAAAACCAATGGCAATAGGTGAAAAGCCAAGGCATTGTCTGTATGGTGCAGGTGTTGCTTTTGAAAAATGATGGGATGGCAAATGGAGTGCTTATGCAAAAAAAAGAAATGGGTTAGTTTTCCATAAAAAATGATATGGTATTATAGAGATGAATCTGAAAAATAGAACAAAAACACGGAGGTTATATTTTTATGAATAAAAAAAGCAGCCAAAGGGCTTGGAGGCATTGCAGGTGTTGCTGTATTTGTAAGCTGCCCATTGAAAAATATGCTTGCTTTGCAAGCAGCCAATGAAAAAAAATTGGTTTTGGCTGCAAAATCAATGCTTCATAGCTTTCTGTTTTCTATGGAAGCTGCAAAGTATAAAAAAGCTTTGGCATATATTGTATCCAAATATAAAAGGTGCATGGCAGTCCGGCTGAAAGGGTGCAAAAAATGGTATTGAAAAAATGAAAACAGACTGTTATATATGCCAAGGCGGAGTAAAATCAATGATTTGGAACAAAAACAGCAATTATTTTGTTGCTTTGAGACAAAAGAAGATAAAAAATAAGAGTTGATTTTGGCAGAAATATACTGAAATATAACTCAGATAAAAAAATATCCATTCAAATTTTATTTTCACATTCCAGTATAAAAACACCTATTGTTTAGAATATGACAATAGGTGTTTTTGCAGTGAAATGGAATATATTGACATATTGACACGACAAATGCTATACTGAAAAACAAAATAGGTTGCAATGTATTGATACCATCATGATACATTCAGAGAGAAGCATTAAAAAATTGGGGGGAGAATATGAATCTGTTTGCCGAAAAAAAGAAAATCATTTCTGCTTTAGAACAACTGACCATACAAGAGGCTGCAGCAGAGCAGCTGCCTGAGAAATTATATGTTGCAGGAATCCATGAAGGCGGCTCCAGACTGCTGGAGGCCATTGATGCTTTGCTGAAGCAATATAAACAAAGAGTGCTGCAAGAAGCAAACCATGTAAAATGTAGCCATGCCGCCCTTTCTTCCGGTATGTGGAATGTATACATTGACAAAAATACAGAAAAAGTGGTTTGGTCCGATGAATTTAGAAAAATGCTTGGTTATCGTGACAAAAATGATTTTCCAAATACATGGGAGGCTTTTACAAGCCTGCTGCATCCGGAGGACAAAAAAGCTGCATTGGAAGAGCTTCAAAAATGTATCAAAGACCATTCCGGCCGCAGTGCTTATGATATGCAATATCGTTTGAAAACAAAAAACAGGGGCTATCGCTGGTATCGTGCCACAGCAAGGGCTGTTTGTGACAGAAATGGGGTACAATATATTGGAGCATTGCTGGATGTGACACAGCAGTGCCAAAGCCAAGAAAAATACAACAGCACACTGCAGCGCTGTCAAGCCATAGATTCTGTTTTGAAAGAAGGCTTTTGGAGCATGGAAATCCAGGATGACAATCCTGTCAGCCCCGGCCATGCTTGCTGCTGGTCCAATCAGCTTCGCCATATTTTAGGCTATTATGATGAAAATGCTTTTCCAAATCAAATCAGCGCATGGAGTGATTTGCTTCATCCTGAGGATAAACAAAAAACACTCAATGCCCTTTATGAACATATTATGGACCATTCGGGCTACACCTCCTATGATGTGCAGTATCGTTTAAAATGCAGGGATGGAGCCTATCATTGGTTTTGCGCCACAGCAAAAACCATTCGCAAGGCAGACGGCACACCTATTGTGACTGCCGGTGTGATAGAACAAAAAACAGAAACAAAAGAAATTGCGCAAGATGCTATGAGCGGATATATCAAAGAGATGACAGAGGGCTTGGAAAGCATTACCCAAACTGTAATGGAAAATAATCAAAAAATGTCTGAAATCACATTACAGCAGGAGGATGTCACCATTTTGATACAAGATGCCCAGCAAAAGGTTTATCAGGCACTGCATATCATCAAATCCATTCAGGAAATTGCAAGCCAAACAAATTTGCTCTCTTTAAATGCCTCCATTGAGGCAGCTCATGCCGGCGCAATGGGAAAGGGCTTTGCTGTTGTGGCAGAAGAGGTGCGCTCTTTGGCCCAAACCAGTGACAAAACATCCCGCAGTATTTCTCAAAGCCTTCAGGAGATGCAGATGTCCATTGATTTTGTTTGTGAACAATCTGTGGAAATACAAAAGGAAATACAAAAGCAAAACGAAAATATGCAATATATCCATGATACAGTAAAAGAGGTGCAGCAAAAAGCTGTGAAAATCAATGAAATGACAGCAAAGGACGCATATATTTAGAATAAAATACAGCCTTTCTTTGACAGCAAACAGCCTTTTTTTTCAATAAAAAGGCTGTTTGTCATATCATGCGGTAAAAAAAGTTGTAATACATTCTTCTTTTTGTATAGACTGGTAATAAATACCAGCTTTTATTTTTTTAAGGAGGAAAAGCAATGTTTCATTACAACATAATATTTTATAAAAAAAAGCCTACAAAGGAGGAAAGAATCAAAGAAAGCATAGAGGAACAAAAATATGCTTTTTTGGAAAGAACAGAAAAGCTGAAAAACTCTTTTTATGAAGCCTTTTTTGAACATTCCATTGAAAATGCTGTGGCAGATGCCTATGAAATTTTTTTGGAAACCAAAACAGAATATAATTATTTTGCAAAGCAGCTGAAAAAATTGGATAAAGAAAAGGGAAGGCGTTTTTTAAAGCTGGTGTCCATTTATCACAGCATTCGTTTATCCCGCATCAAAAGAAGAAAGCTGCCTTGGAGAGAGATGAAAAAAAATTTATACATTGTATTTCAATTAAACGAAACAGAAAAAAAGCTGGCGGATGCTTTATATCGCTGTGCAAAAACAGGAGAAGGCTGTTTTTCTGATTTGTTTGCAAAAACAACGGCAAGATATGTATTTGGCTCCAAAACACTTTCACCGTTTTCATTGGCATTTATCGAAAATTTTTGCTATAATTCTTTTAACAGTTTTATGGCATCCTTTACAAAATATCTTTCTGTCAATATGAGATTGAAACGGGCTGCCAACTGATTTTTTAAAAAAAATGAGGTGACAGCAAATGTGGACAAAGCAACAGCAAAAGGCCATTGATACAAGAGGCGCAGACCTTTTGGTTTCGGCGGCGGCAGGCTCAGGAAAAACCGCTGTGCTGGTGGAAAGAATCATTACCATGATAACGGAGGGGGAACACCCCATTGATGTGGACAGGCTTTTGGTGGTGACATTTACAAAGGCGGCGGCATCTGAAATGAGCCAAAGAATTGGAGAGGCCATTGCAAAAAAATTGGAAAATGACCCCACCAATGAACATTTGCAAAATCAACTGACGCATTTGAGTCGGGCAGATATTAAAACAATTCATTCCTTTTGTCTTCAGGTGGTAAAAGAAAACTATTATACATTAGACATTGACCCTGCTGTCAAAACAGCGGATGAAATTGAAGTAAAGCTTTTGCAGCAGGAGGTGCTAGAGGAGCTGTTTGAGGCACTTTATGAAGCGGAGGAAAACGAACTGTTTTGTACATTGGTAGAATTGTTTGGAAATGATACAAAGGATACAAAGCTCAAGGAGCTGGTATTGGATATACATGAATTTCTTTTGGGCTGTCCTCAGCCCTTGAAATGGCTGGAGGAAATGACAGAGGCCTTTTCCATGAAGCAGCATGGAAAAATAGAAAATACCCTTTGGGCAGAAAGCATTCGCCAAAGTATAAAAGAAAGCATAGAAATCATGTGTTATCATTTAGAGCAGGGAAAAATACTGGCACAAAAAACAGAGGGCTTTGAAAAATATGCATTGCAGCTTCAAAGGGACTGTGAAATGGCGGAGAATTATAAAAACATACATTCTCTGCCTTTTCGCCATGTCAAAAAACAGCTAAAACAGCTTTCCTTTGAAAAAATGCCGGCATACAGAGGAGAAAAAAAGGAAATTGCAAAGCAAATACAAGAGTTTCGCAAAAAGGCAAAGCAAAGTGCCGCAGCCATTGGGGAGGAGCTTTTTCCCTATTCCATTGACACCATGGAGGAGCAGACCAAAAAATTATACCCCATTGTAAAAGCATTGGCCAATATTGTAAAATTGTTTATAGAAAAATATCAGGCTGTAAAAAAAGAAAAAAGGCTTTTGGATTTTGGTGATTATGAGCATTTTTGCATGAGGGTGCTTTTGCAGGAGGGCAGCACGCCGGAAAACATACTGCCCACAGAGGCCGCATTGGAATTGCAGCAAAAATATGATGAGGTATTAGTGGACGAATATCAAGACAGTAACATGATACAGGAAATGATATTGTCTGCTGTTTCCAAAAAAAGCCAAGGCAAGCACAACCGATTTATGGTAGGGGACGTCAAGCAAAGTATCTATCGTTTTCGTTTGGCCATGCCGGAAATTTTTATGAAAAAATATTATGACTATACATTGGAACAGGGACAGGAACAAAAAATATTGCTTTCTCAAAATTTTAGAAGCCGCAAAAATGTTTTGGACGGCATCAATTTTATATTCCGCCAGATTATGTCGGAAAAAGTGGGGGGGCTTGTGTATGATGATGAGGCCGCACTGTATGCAGGGGCAATCTTTCCCATGTTTGAGGGAAGCTGCGGAGGAGAAAATGAGGTGATATTGCTACAAAGCAACACAATGCCTAAGCAATCCTTCCAGGAGGACACAGAAAGCATCATTGCAGAATGGGGCAGAAGAGAGCAGGAAGCATTTGCCATTGCAAAACGCATCAAAAAAATGATAACAGAAGAAAAATATCATGTATTGGACAAAAAAACAGGATGTTACAGACCTATGGCATTTGAAGACATTGCCATATTGCTAAGAAGTGCAAAAAGCTGGGAGGGGGTGTTTGACAATGTGTTTTTAAAAGAGGACATCCCTTTTTATGCCGAAGCCTCTCTTGGCTATTTTGATACATTGGAAGTGATGACCATATCCAATCTCCTTTGTGTGCTGGATAATCCCATACAGGACATCCCTCTGCTTTCTTTGCTGCACTGTCCCATATACGGCTTTACAGCAGAGGAGCTGATGGAAATTCGCATGGCAGCAGAAGGAGATGCCAATTATTACGAATGTATATTATACTGCATAGAACACTATGGAAAAAATGCAGAAAGCATCCCTTTGGATGCAGGGGAGGAAATCATAAAAATCACACAAAGGCTGGAAGGCGTTATGGAGGATATTGCTCTTTGGAGAAAAAAAGCAAAGGACTGCTCCATCAGTCAGCTATTGTGGTATCTTTATGGAGAAACCGGCTATTTTGATTATGTAGGCGTGACAGCAGGAGGAAAGCTGAGACAGGCAAATCTGCGTTTTTTGATACAAAAGGCAGAGGAATATGAAAAAAGCAGCCTAAAGGGACTTTTTCATTTTGTCAGATATATTGAAAATATTAAAAAAGCAAGCGAGGACAGCACCGGCTCTGCAAGGCTTCTGAATGAAAATGAAAACATGGTGCGTATTATGACCATACACAAAAGCAAGGGATTGGAATTTCCTGTGGTATTTGTTGCGGATATGGCAAAGGAGTTTAACACAAAGGATTTGCACAAAAAGGTGCTGCTGGACCATCAAATGGGAATTGGCCTCAATTATATGGATTTGGAGCAGAGAGTCAGCTATACCACATTGTCCAAAAAGGCATTGGAACAAAAAATCAGACAAGAAAATATTTCTGAAGAAATGCGAGTGCTTTATGTGGCCATGACAAGAGCCAAAGAAAAGCTGATACTGACAGGCTGTGTAAAGGATATGGAAAAAAGCCTGAGCCAATGGCTTGTGACTGCTTCCACAAAGGAGAGGGCATTGCCTGTATCTAAAATGGCACAGGCAAAAAATAGCTTGGATTGGGTGATGCCGGCACTGCTGCGGCATAAAGCCGCAAAAGGCTTTTTGGAGGAGCATCACCTGCCTGTTGATGAGGAGTTTATTTTGGAGGATGCTTCTGTTTGGCGCATTGCAGCAGAAAAGGAGTCTGAAGCAAAAATACCGGAAACAGAAGAAAAAAAAGAGCAAAAGCAAATCAAACAATATTTTGAAAATTGGGACAATGAAAGAGATTACAGCGGAAAAAGAGATAAAGTGTTTTATCAGTTAAGCTGGGAATATGAATATAAAATGGCTGCAAAGCTTCAGGGAAATTTTTCCATTTCCGAAATCAAAAGAAAATGGCAGGAGGCAGAAGGTATTTTTGAACAGCAGCAGCAGTGGAAAAGGGTTTTGGAGCTGCCTAAATTTGAAAAAGAGGAAAAAGGCCTGACTGCCTTGGAAATTGGTACAGCCACCCATACATTTATGGAGCAGGCGGATATGACAAAAGCATATTCTGTGGAAGAAATCAAACAAAAAATAAAAGAATTGACAGAAAAAAATATTCTCTCTCCAAAAGAAGCACAGGCATTGCGCTGTGATGAAATTGCAGGCTTTTTTGCATCCTCTCTTGCGCAAAGAATCCGAAGGGCCTCCTATGTGGAAAAGGAAAAGGCATTTTCTATGCTGGTGGAGGCAAATGAGATTTTTTTGCAAGGGGAATATGAAAATGTAAAGGATACCGTTGTGATACATGGTATTATAGACTGCTTTTTTGAAGAGGAAGGAGAAATTGTGCTGCTAGACTATAAAAATGACAGAATAGGGGGAGAAAAAAATGCAGCTACCCTCAAAAAGCAGTATGAAGTACAAATGTATTTTTACAAAAAGGCACTGGAAAAAACAACAGGAAAAAAAGTGAAAGAAGCTTATCTATATTCCTTTGCTTTGGGAAAAGCCATTGCCATGACAGAATAGGGGGAAAAACAGTGAAAAATGGGGCATGGATTTTGATATTGCTTGCAGGAATATGCTGGGGTTGTATTGGACTGTTTACAAAACGGATTACAGTGCTTGGCTTTTCTGAAATGGAAATGCTTTTTATCAAAATGGTTGTGGATGTGTTGCTTTTGGCAGTCATATTGTATAGCAAAGATAAAAAATTGCTTCGTATCTATGGTATAACAGATATAAAATATTTTATTGGTACAGGAATATGCAGCTTTGTATTTTTTAGCTGGTGCTATATGAAAGCAATCAACGAAACCAGCTTGGGTGTGGCTGCTGTATTGCTGTATACGGCACCGGCCATTGTGATGGTGCTTTCTGTTTTTTTGTTTCATGAAAAGCTGACATATAAAAAATGCATTGTGGTTGCCATGACATTTGCAGGCTGTGTGCTGGTGACAGGAATGGCAGATGCACAGGCCCTTCATTATTCTGCAAAGGGAATATGGTTTGGCCTCTGCTCAGGAGTGGGCTATGCATTGTACAGTATTTTTGGCACATTTGCTTTAAAAAAGGGATATCCTTCTTTTACTGTGACATTTTATACATTTTTGATGGCAATGCTGTTTTTGCTTTTTATGGTAAAGCCTTTGGCATTGTTTCAAAAAATTACGGCACAAGGTGTGTGGATAGAAATGCTTTTATTTTCTGTATTTACAGCACTGGTACCCTATATTTGCTACACAAAGGGACTTAGTGCCATGGAAGCCAGCAAGGCCTCTGTACTGGCCACAACAGAGCCTGTTGTGGCTTCTGTCATTGGTATTTTGGTGTTTTCAGAAGGGATATCCTGGCAAAAGCTCATTGGCATACTGCTGGTGCTGGGAGGGATTTTGCTCCGTATGACAGAAGAGAGAAAAATACAGCAATCGTAAGAATTTTTTAAGACAATGGTTAGGATAATTGTAAATCTGTGCTGTTATAGTGATAGCAAATGCTGTAATATTTTATAACAGGCAGGTGAAATATGGTATCAGGAGGGGCAGTAAAAATGGAAAAATTTAATATATTGGTATGCGATGATGAAAAGTCTATTGTGGACGCCATTGAGATTTATTTAAAACAAGAAAATTATAACATCATAAAGGCCTATAATGGAGAGGAGGCACTGCGGGCATTGGAGGAAAATGAAGTCCACTTAATTCTTTTGGATATTATGATGCCAAAGCTGGATGGATTAAACACAACCATTAAAATCAGAGAAAGGCTGAACATTCCTATTATTATATTGTCTGCAAAATCAGAGGATACAGACAAAATATTAGGATTAAATTTTGGTGCGGACGATTATATTACAAAGCCCTTTAACCCTTTGGAGCTGCTGGCAAGGGTAAAAAGCCAAATGCGCCGCTATACCACACTGGGCAGCATTGCCCAAAAAAGCAATACCATTAAAATAGGAGGGCTGGAGCTGGATAAGGATGCCAAGGAGGTGAGAGTGGAGGGAGAAAAGGTGAAGCTGACTGCCACAGAATATGGCATATTACAGCTTTTGATGGAAAATGCAGGAAAGGTGTTTTCCATTGACCAAATTTATGAAAATGTTTGGAAGGAGCTTTCCTTTGCGCCGGAAAACACTGTTTCTGTACATATCAGAAGAATCAGAGAAAAAATAGAAATCAATCCAAAGGAACCGAGATATTTGAAGGTGGTGTGGGGAATTGGCTACAAAATCGAAAAAAACTAGCCAGTATTTGACAAGAACAAAAATTTTTGCTGCAACCATTTATTTTATCAGTATATTGACATTATATTTAGCAGGCATTATATTTGCAAACATCAGTCAAAACTGGCAGTTTCAGGCAATCAATACAGATACCTATTATGAAACGGAAAATTTCAGACTGCGCTTTAACCAGCTTTTGGATGATGTGATTGGTGTTTGCATTTATTATCAAGACGAAAGCAGCATTGAAGCAGGAGAGCATCTTTCCAGAGAAGAATTGTTAAATAGCTTTAAAACCTATTACAATGTGATAGATGGCGTGATTACACAAAGCACAGAAGTAAATGACACCTATGATGGGTTGATTGTGAAAAATGAAATTCCTGAAAATTTGCAGGAAAATTTTGAAGAATATAAAACATTGGTGGAAACAAGACTGCCCCAGTACAGAAATATGTTTATACAAAATCAGCTGGAATATTATCGCAGCATGAAAAGAGAACTGAATGAATATGAAAATTTCTTTTATTATTTAGAGGATGAAAATGGTGTCAAGGCGGCGGGAAACATTTCAAAGGACGGCCTTTCAGAAATGGAAAGAACCATTGTGCTTTCGGGAGAATTTTCAAGCGATAATTTGGGCTATTATATGGAATATCACAATATCACACTGGAGGAAAGCAGCTATAAGCTGTATGCTGCCATTCGGGACCCGCTGTTAAGAGGGGACGCATTTTATCAGGAGCAAGAGGAATTTAACATGGTAAAGCAAAGCTACCCCATATTGCTTGGCATCGGTGTCACAGCCTGCATTACAATGCTTTTGACACTGGTCTATTTGATATGGGTGGCAGGACAAAAGCAGAGGGGAGGAAAAATAGAATATTTTTTTGTAGATAAAATATACAATGATATTCATATTATATGCTTTTGTATATTCAGCTTTTTTTGTGCAACAGCAGGCATTATGTTTTCCAATGCCATATTGTATAACAGCTATTATTATTTTTGGACATACATATTTTCCACTCTTTTGGGGGCATTGCTGGTGCTTTATGCAACGGCGCTGCTGAGCTTTGCAACCAGCATTTCCAGACAAATCAAAGGGAAAAATTTTTTAAGCAATACACTCATAGCAGCAATATTGCGTAAAATCAGCTATTTGTTCAGCGGAAAAACATTTCGGGGCTGGATTGTATTTTTGTTAATTGGCTATGGCATGGCAAATTGTTTGATGTCTATATTTTTGCTTTATGCCATAGAGTATGGTACAAGCAGCATTGTGCTATTTTTGTTGTTTTGCATCATTGCATTCAATGCGGTGGCAGCAGCCCTTTGTGCCAGAGCATTAGGTTCTTTGACAAAAATCATGATTTCTGTAAAAGAAACATCAAAGGGAAATTTGTCCTATGAATTGGATTTGACAAAAATTTCCCCCTCCTTTCATAATTTTGCTGTGGATGTTGCCAATATACAAAATGGTCTGAAGCAGGCTGTCAATGAGGCTGTAAAAGGGGAAAGAATGAAAGCAGAGCTGATTACAAATGTTTCCCATGATTTGAAAACGCCTTTGACATCCATTATCACTTATGTAGATTTGCTGGGAAAAGAAAATTTGGAAAATGCCACAGCAAAGGAATTTGTGGAGGTGCTTCACGAAAAATCATACAGATTGAAACAGCTGATAGAGGATTTGATTGAAGCAAGCAAAGCCTCCAGCGGCAATTTGACTGTGACAAAGGAAAAAGTGGATTTAAAAATGCTGTTGATGCAGTCCATAGGAGAACTGGAGGAAAAAATAAAAAAAGCCGGACTGATATTTAAAATCAACTCTCAGGAGGAAACCATTATTTATGCAGACGGAAGGCATATGTGGAGAATATTGGAGAATTTGATATCCAATGTTATCAAATATTCTATGGAAAATTCCAGAGTATATATTGATATTTTTAAAATGGAAGGCATGGGCGTATTGATTATGAAAAATATTTCTGCTGTTTCCATTGACATTACACCGGAACAGCTGATGGAACGGTTTGTAAGAGGAGATGCCTCCCGTACCACAGAAGGAGCAGGACTTGGCTTATCCATTGCAAAAAGCCTTTCCGAAATACAGGACGGAAGGTTTGAAATCAATATAGATGGAGATTTGTTTAAAGCCATTATTATGATGCCCCTTTGGCAAGAGGAGGAGGAAACAGAAGAAGAGGAAGAATGATGGGCTTTGGAGAATAAAATATATAATATCATTTTGCAAAACAACAAAACCATAAAATGTCACTGCCTTCTAAAAAATAGAAAATGGTTTAAAAGCCGATTTTATTGTTTTTTACAACAAAAAAGCGGCCTAAAAAGCAAATGTCTAATCCATTTCAGCCATATTGTAAAAATCAAATAAAATGAAAAACACAGCCCCCATATTTATGGAAAGCATTTTATTTGTACAACAATCAAATTTGTTATAAAGATAAGCCCGAAAGGGCTTATTTTTATGGCATTGATACAGTATTTTTGCAGGTATGAATATGGATTTGTAAAGTGATTTTTTTGTTTAAAAATGAATTCCTTTGGATAGTATGATAAAAAGAGCTGTTTTGGCTGTATACGGCAATACTGCTTTTTTTGACAAGAAGGTGACAGTAAAAAAATGATTTGATATATATGGCTTTACACTGCTTTTTTAGAAAAATCATTTGTGGGGCTTTTTTTGGATTGAAAATATTTTGAAAAGAGCAGAGGGTGTTGTGGCATATTTCATTTTTGTGTACTCCAGCCGATTTTGATATGGCTGTCCATAAAATAGGAGGTTTTGAAAATTTGAAATATAAGTGGTATTAAATTTTAATAATATAAAATAAATTAAAAATATTTTTTAAAAATAGTAAAATAGAATAAAATGGATAAAATAAAAAATAAAGTGTAAATTCGTTTGATTTGCATAAAAATTAGTATAAAAATATGGAGAAAATATAGATGTCAAAAAAATATTTTGAAAATTATTTCTTGTTAATTTATACAAATTAAAAATAATTTTTAAAAACTAATTGACTTTTAAAAAATAATTTTTATAATGAAATTAAGAAAATTGTAAGAGCTCTACAAATATATTTTCTGGAAAATCATTTGTTTTTATGAGGAGGTATATATGCAGGTAGGAATAATCGGTCTTGGGAAAATGGGTTTTAATATCGCTTTAAATTTTAAAAGAAATGATTTTGACATAATAGGCTATGACGTAGAGGAAGGCACAAGAAAGCAGGCATGCAGCCATGGCATTCCAACTGTGGATTCTGTAAAGGAGCTTGTTGAAAAACTAAGCTCTCCTAAAATCATATGGCTTATGCTGCCTGCCGGAGAGATTACAAAAAATATGGCAGCAAAGCTTTCTGAGATATTGCAGGAGGGAGATTATGTCATTGACGGGGGAAATTCCTTTTATGAGGATTCTCTTTCAAACTATGGATTATTAAAACAAAAAGGAATTTATTTTTTTGATGCCGGCACATCAGGAGGAGTAAACGGTGCATTAAACGGCGGCAATTTTATGATTGGCGGAGATAAAGACAAATTTCATTACATAGAGCCAATTTTCAGCAAATTGGCCCAAAAGGACGGCTATTTATATACCGGTCCGGCAGGAAGCGGACATTATCTGAAAATGGTCCACAATGGTATAGAATACGGCATGATGCAGGCCATAGGAGAGGGATTTGATTTATTGCAAAGATGTCCTTATCAATATGACAATGAAAAAGTGGCAAGGCTTTGGAACCATGGTTCTGTTGTAAGGTCCTGGCTGATGGAGCTGGCGGAGGAAGCATTTAGAGAGGACCCTAATCTGGAAAAAATAAAAGGCATTATGTATGCCTCAGGAGAAGGGGAATGGACCGTGCAGGAGGCCCTGAAAAGAAATGTAAACCTGCCTGTCATCACATTGGCCCTTATGATGCGATACCGTTCTTTGGAGGAGGACACATTTACAGGAAAGGTTGTGGCATCGCTCAGAAAAGGCTTTGGAGGCCACAAAGTGGCAAAGCAATGATTTCAGCTGTATGAAATTTGTTAAGGAGGGAGATTATGGAAAATATCACTGTAATACAAGCCCTGATTATTGCATTTTGGGTAGCGGGAATTATGGGCAGGTTTTTATTGGGGGGAGCAACACTGACAATGCGCTTTTCTCCCATGATGTCCGGCTTGGTTTGCGGACTGGTGTTTGGCAGAGTGGAGGAGGCCATGCTCATTACAGCGGCAATTCAGCTGATTTTTATGGGTGTATTTGCTCCGGGAGGACAAATGCCAAGTGAGCCTTGTGTGGCAACTTCCATTGCTGTACCGGTGGCACTGCTGGGAAATTTGACGCCCGAAGCGGCAATCGGTGTGGCAGTGCCTGTTGGATTGCTGGGAAGCTATTTGTATCAGCTTCGCTTTTTCTTAAATACCATTGTAATGCAAAAAATGGCAGACAAATATGCAGCCCAGGGAAATGAAAGAATGCTGTCATTTTCTATTATAGGTATGCCGATTATCATTTCCTGCTTGATATTTGTTCCATTTATGTTTATTGCATTGTATTATGGAGCGCCTATTATAGCTGAAGTGGTATCCTCTGCTTCCGGTACGATTGTGTTCCATATATTAGAGGTAATAGGCGGCGGTTTGGCTGCCATAGGTATTGCGGTAACAGTATATGTCATTGGAAAAAAGAACTACATTGTATTTTTCTTATTGGCATATTTTATGGCAATTATTTTAAAAAGCTTAAATGTTACAATGATAACCTATGCAATCATTGGCACCATTATTGCCATTATTTATGTAATGGCTAAATCAGAAACACTTTCAAAGGTGCAGGATGCTGGTTTTTCTGCAAATGCTGATGAGGATGACGATGATTATTAAAAAATAAGGGTGGTGTTTAAATTGAGTGTAATTGATAAAAATATAAATTTACAGCCGGAAACCGTTACAAAAAAAGATGTGGGATTTGCATGGCTAAGATTTTATTTTGCCAATGAAATTCCCCATTGCTTTGATAAATATATTGCTCCTGCATTGCTGTGGGCATTGATGCCTATATTGAAAAAGCTGTATAAAAACAAGCAGGATTTGATAGAGGCTTATCAAAGACATATGCTGTTTTTTAACACCCAGTTATCCTGGGGAGGCGGTACCATTACAGGAATTGTGGCCTCATTGGAAAGCGCCCGTGCAAAGGAAGTGTATGAAAAAAAACCAATTACAATAGACGATGATTTGATTTACAACTCCAAGGCCGGATTGATGGGCGCACTGGCCGGCATTGGCGATTCCATTGATTCTGGTACAGTACAGTATATATTTATTGCCATTGCGCTGCCTTGGGCGCAGCAGGGAAGTCCCTTAGGTTCACTGATACCCTTTATTTGCTTTGCAACCTATCAGCTGGTCATTGGATATTACTTTGCACAATTAGGCTTTCGACTGGGCCGCTCTGCCGCCAGTGAGGTGGTTGGAGATAAAATGCAAATGGTGATAGAGGTTTTATCCATATTAGGCTTGTTTATGATGGGTATTTTGGCAGGAAATTATGTTAAGGTTTCATCCTCTTTGGAATTTAATCTTTCCGGAAAGGAATTTGTGGTACAAAGTATATTAGACGGTATTATGCCGGGGATTCTGCCATTGGTGACAGTGGGATGTATTTATGGCTTTTTTGCAAAAAAGGGCTTGAATGTGACAAAGGCATTGTTTGGTTTAACCGTCATACTGGGTGTGCTGGCGGCAATCGGAATTTTATAATGAAAAAAGCATGAAGTGAGATAGAAAAAATAGGCGAAAGGATAGATGGATATATGGGTAAAGTGGTATTGGCCAGAGTAGATGCACGTTTGATTCATGGACAGGTTATGACAAATCTTTCAAAATCAGCAGGAGCAACTGCAATATTTGTGGCAGACAATCCTTCTGCAAATGATGATTTTACAAAAAATATTATTTTGGGCGCAGGCACAAGAACCGGTTTAAAGGTAAGAGTATTAAAAGAGGATGGGGCAGTGCGCTATTGGAATGACCGCCAGTATGACAATTTTAATGTGATATTGCTGACAAAAAGCATTGAGGTAATGGCCTCCATCATTGAAGGGGGAGTGCCGATTAAGGAGCTGAATTTGGGCGGTATTCCATATAAGCCCGGCTTGACATCTGTCATTAAGGCAGTTTCAATCAATGAAGAGCAATTATGCATATTGGAAAGGCTGCATGAAAAATATGGTGTAGAAATTTATTTTCAGGATGTGCCTTCCAGCACAAAGGTGTCATTAAAGGATGCGGCAAAAATTGTCAGAGGAAGCTGAGGTGTCATCAAATATGATAGGTATTTTAGTTGTTACACATGGTCAAATGGCTGAAGGTATGCTGGACAGCTTGGATATGGTGATGGGAAGCATGGAGGCAGTGGACTTTGTTTCATTGAACAGAGGAGAGGACTATGAAATTTTTGAAAAAAATATGGAAAACAAAATCAAGACACTTCAGCAGGGCGATGGTGTTTTGATATTGGCAGATTTGTTTGGGGCCTCTCCTTTTAATGCGGCGCAAAAGGTGGCTAAAAAGCTGGAGGCTGAAGGGATACAGTCAAAAATCATATCCGGTGCGAATCTGGCCATGCTTTTGGAGGCCTGCTCAAACAGAATGATGTCCAATTTGGAGGAGGTTTTTGAAGCAGTAAAGGCCAGTGGAAAAGAAAGCATTGCCGAGCCTGTTATGGTGGCAGAGGAGGGAGATGACGATTACTGATGAAAAAAGTACTCATAACGCCTCGTTCCTATGGTAAGCACAACAAGGAGGCCCTTGTGAAAAAATTGCATGACAATGGAATCCATGCTGTATTCAATCCTTATGGCAGCATTATGAACGAGGCACAAATGATAGAACAGATAAAGGATGCAGACGGTGTGATACTGGGTGTGGATGTGATGAATGCCAATGTGCTTTCACAGGCCAATCGACTGAAGGTTATTTCAAAATATGGCGTGGGTATAGATAATATAGACTGTGAATATGCCAAAAGCAGGAACATTGCAGTTACCACAACAGTGGGAGCAAATGCCGGTGCTGTTGCAGACTATGCCATGACACTGCTGTGTGCTGTGGCAAGAAGAGTGGTTGAAATAGACCATGGCTGCCATCATAATGACTGGACAAAAAAAGAGGCATTGGATATTTTTGGAAAAAAAATAGGCGTCATTGGATTAGGCGCAATCGGCAAGGGGGTTGTAAAAAGGGCGAAGGGCTTTGATATGGAGGTATATGGATTTGACATATATCAGGATGAGGCTTACATAAATGAAAATCACATAAAATTTACAGATATAGATACCATTATAAAAGAATGTGACTTTATATCATTGCATCTGCCTTTGAACAACGAAACAAGGCATATACTGCATAAAAATAATTTGAAATATGCCAAAAGGAATTTGATTATCATAAACACAGCAAGAGGCGGACTGATTGATGAAGGGTGTCTGTACCATTTATTAAAAGAAAATAAAATATACGGTGCTGGCTTGGATGTGTTTGAACAGGAGCCTCCTGAGGATGCAAAGCTTTTGGGCCTGCCCAATGTGATAGTGGGTTCTCACACTGCTGCCTCCACAGAAGGGGCAACCATCAAAATGAGTGAAATGGCCACGGACAATATCATTGCCCAATTAAACAAAATATAATTTTTGGAAAGGAAGAGCAGCAGCCATGGATAAAAATTTACTGATGCTGAAATTAAAAGAAGAAAAGCTGGTTGCGGTAATCAGAGGAAATTCTCAAGAGGAGGTCATCAAAATAGTAGATGCTGTATACGCAGGCGGCATTCATTTTATGGAAATTACATTTACCATTCCCAATGCGGATTTGGTGATTGCACAATTAAGCAAAAAATATGAGCAGCAGCAGGATATTGTAATCGGTGCCGGCACCTGTCTGGATACGGTTTCGGCAAGACTGGCCATATTGGCCGGGGCCAAGTTTGTAGTGTCCCCTCATTTGGACATTGAAGTGATGAAGCTGTGCAACAGCTACAAAATACCCTGTTTTCCCGGTGCAACCACTGTAAAGGATATGGTTGAGGCACTAAAATATGGTGCAGAGGTGATTAAATTGTTTCCCGCAGATGTATATGGTCCAAAGGGGATTCAGTCATTTAAAGGGCCGCTTCCCCAAGCTGATTTTATGCCCACAGGCGGGGTAAGCTGTGAAAATGTGAAGCAGTGGCTGCGTAATGGCGCCATTGCTGTGGGTACAGGCAGCAGCTTGACAAAGGGGGCAGCCACAAATGATTTTGAGGCTGTGAAAAAAGAAGCCCAAAGGTTTGTGGCATTGGTAGAGGAGTTTAAAAATGAGGTATGATATATTTCTGTTTGATTTGGACGGATTGCTGATAGATTCGGAAAGGATTTACAAAAAAGCATGGCAATCTGCCTTTGAAAGGCTGCAGGCACCCATGCCGGAGGAGATATTTGACAGCTGGAGGGGAAAAAGTGCAGCTGCAGCAGCAGAGGATGTGGTAAAAATACATCATAATATAGAAATATATCACAAAGCTTATGAAATCAGAGAAGCTTTTATTGCACAAGCATTAAAAAACGGACAGATACTGCAAAAAAAATTTGCCTCAGAGGCCTTGACAAAGCTGAGAGAGCATGGCTATATGACCGGCCTGGTGACTTCTTCGCCAAAAAACAGAGTGACAGCCATATTGGAATATTTTGGCTGGAAGGATAAAATAAATTATGCTGTCACAGCATCAGATGTCAAAGAAACAAAGCCCAGCCCCGTTCCCTATATCCATATTTTGGAGCTGTCAAATTGCAGGCCCAATCAGGCAGTGGCATTTGAAGACTCCTTGACAGGATATACAGCGGCGGCAAAATCCGGTATCCATACCTTTTTGATACCGGATAGAAGCTTTGATATAGATGAAAACAAAATAGCAGGCTGTCAAAGAGCCGAGGACTTGTCAAAGGTATTGGAGCTGATATGATAAAGGGTTTAAAAAGTGGTGGTTTTATGGAGCAAAAAAGCAAGGATTGGTTTTTATCATATGGCATTCTATTGGGAAAGCGTTTTACAGAAAAACAAAAATTGAAATTTATCACAAGAGCCAAAAAAGAGCTGGAAAATATGGGATATCAAACAGAGGTCAGCCAAACTACGCTTTCCGGCAGAGGCTTTGGAAAAAAAACATACTATAATTTATATGCCGGGGATACCATCCATTCAGATATTTTGATTTATACCTATTATGATACACCCATGAAGCGTTTTTTTTCCAATACATTGTTTGCATTTCAAAGCAATTATGACAAAAAAAATATGATATTCAGCTTTTTGCTGGGGATGATGATTATTTTCATTTCAGTATTTGTTTTTGTAAATTTCATCCATGCCAATATAGTCAAAAATGGCATTTTCAGCATATGGGGGCTGGCATTTGTATTGCTGCTTCTGGCGGCATTTGGCTGCATCAACGGCTTAAAATATGGCATAGCCAACACAAACAACATTGTGAGAAATTCTTCAAGCATCATAGCCATGCTGTCTTTGATTGACCAGCTGGAGGAAGCAAAAAAACAAAGGATTTGCTTTGCTTTTATAGATGAGGGAACAAGCTCTGAAATAGGCATAAAAATACTTGAAAAATATTTGCCTAAAAACAAAAAAATAAAAATCTATTTGGACTGTGTGGGAGCAAAGGGAGAAATCAATGTACTCTCTGATATAAAATATCCTTCTCCCCACAGAAGGGATATGATAAAAAAATACAGCAGATATGGCAGCATATTATTGACAAGAGGTGTTTTTATGGGGGAAGAGATTCAAATAGAGCCTGTAAAATATGACAGCTTTGAAGCATTTGAGCAACAAAACAATGAAATTGTTGGAGAACTGAACAAAATATTAAAACAAATTTTAAAAACATAAGGGGGATGGTTTTTTATGCAATACAGCATTGGCATTGTCAATTCCAGCAGCTTTGGAAAAAATTTTCCCGAATTGCTGGAAAGATTAAAAAAAATCGGCACCATTGAATTTGTAAAGGTTGCAGGCGATATGAGAGGAAAAGAGCTGGCAGAAAGAATGAAGCAGTTTAATATTTTAATATCCAGTGTAACACCCTTTTTTGACAAGGAATTTTTTGAGCATAAAAAAGATTTGTTATTGATTTCCCGTCACGGCATAGGCTATAATAATATTGACGTGGAAGCGGCCCAGTCCTGCAACACATTAGTAACCATAGTTCCGCCCCTGGTGGAAAGGGATGCAGTGGCAGAGGGAGCCGTTGCAATTTTAATCAATGCCATGAGACAGGTGAGCATTTCCCAAGCAGCGGCAAAGGAAAACCGATGGGCAGAAAGAGCCGCATTTGTAGGCAATGGCATCACAGGAAAAACCGTTGGCGTCATTGGCTGCGGCAACATTGGCAGCCGTGTTGCAGAGATTTTAAAGCATGGCTTTCATACAACAGTGTATGCCTATGACCCCAATCCGGACAGGCAGTGGAGCCAAAAGCACGGGATTTTATACACAGATTTGGAAACATTATTGAAAAATGCAGATATCATATCCTTAAATGCTTCCTTGAATGAAACATCATTGCATATGATTGGTCAAAAACAATATGAAATGATGAAAAAGGGTGTTTATATTGTTAACAATGCCCGTGCTGACCTGCTGGAGGAAAAGGCCACCTGCAAAGCGTTGGAAAACGGCACCATAAAAGCACTGGCTATGGATGTTATGCACAAGGAGCCTGCCCATAATACCCATCCTTTCTTTCAGTATGACAACTGCTTTATTACCCCTCATATTTCTGCATATACATATGAATGCTTAAAGGGTATGGGTGAAAAATGCGTGGGTGATGTGGAAAGATTGGCTGCAAAGCAAGAGCCTGTTTGTGCCGTTACAAAATAATATAAAAAAAATAAATGAATGAAATGAAGGATTGCCTATTGTAATAGTATAAAAAGCTTTATGGGCAAGGGAGAAAATTTTTTGAGGCTTTCAATCAATATGCAGGGGCTTTTTTCATGTCCTTTTCCACATGAAAAGGCCTGCTGCTTTTCAAATTTTCTCTAAGCCATCCGGCTGTCAAAGGAATGCAAAATCCATAAAATTTTGCTGATTTATGTGTTGACAGCCGGTATAAAAGCAATAAAATAGTATTATACAATAGGAAATTTTTTATTGTAATCATTTGGCATGATGTCATGCTTTTTACTATCAAAAAACAAAAATTGGGTGAAAAAAGCAAAATTGAGAAAAAAGATACAAATAAGGAAGATATTTGATGAATATTGAATTAGTCAGCAAAATAAAAAATAACTTATATGGCATGAGCAATACAGAAAAAAAGGTTGCCAATTATTTGTTAAATAATGAATTCGCATTGGAAAATATTTCTATTAAAGAACTGGCAAAGGATATAGGTGTTTCCATTTCGGCAATTTCCAGATTTACAAAAAAAATAGGTTATAAAAATTTTCAGGATTTAAGAGTAGATATGATAGCACCATCAGGCATAAACAAGGATTCTTATTTTTTTCCCATTGAAAACGAAGCCGATTCCAGTCTGTTATCCATATCCAAAGCCATATTTAAAAGCGGCATATCCTCTTTGATGGCTACCCTTTCTGTTTTGGATGAGAAGGTGCTTATAAAAGCCATTGATATATTATCTAAATCAAAATGCTGTGGTATGTTTGGCCTGGGTGGTTCCTATTCCATTGTACAAAATGCAATGCAAAGATTTATCAGAACATCCTTGGAATGCAGAGTATACAGCGATTTTCATACACAGCTGCTGGCCTGCTCAAGATTTACAAGCCAGGATTGTGCCTTGGTGGTTTCACACTCAGGAAGAAATAAGGATATTATGCGCATTGTGGATATATTGAAGGGACATGATGTGCCTATTATATCCATCACCAGTGACATTACATCCCCATTGTCCAAAAAAAGCAGTGTGGTTTTGTCCTCTATATCCGATGAGATTATGTATAGACCGGAGGCTCTTTCTGCAACAATATCACAAATTATGCTGGTAGATATATTGTTTACACTATATTCCCTAAAAGTGGATAATGAACAAAATTATTTTAAAGAGGTACGTTCTATTATTAATAGCACCAGAATTTGAAATGAAAAAGAACAGGCAAAAAGCATTGCTGTGCAGTATGCTGTATCAAAATGCCAGTTGTTTTGATATGCTTGGGATTTGTAAAACAAAAATCCGGGCTTTTGTACTGTCTGTATAAAGCACACTGCATAAAAATGGTTTTATGCAGTGTTTTATGCATAGACCTGCAAAATAAAATATGGAATTTTGCCCAAAAGAAAAGCATATGCTTTGAAAAACAGAAAAAATGCTTGCATTATATTCATATAAGAAGTATAATGCTAGTTGTGATAAAAAGAAATCATCATTTTTTAGGGAGGAGCTATTACAATGAAAAAACAGTTGAAAAATGTATTGGCTATTGCAATGGCTGCTGCAATGGCATTGACCGCAGCCGGCTGCAGTACATCCACAGAGCAGACAGCCACTACAGAGGATGCAGCCCAGACAGAGCAAGCTGCCCCAGAGGATACAGAAGAAAATGTTTTGATTATGGCAACCAATGCAGAATTCCCACCATATGAATATTATCAGGGACAGGAGATTGTGGGCATTGATGTGGAAATTGCCAGAGCAGTTGCGCAAAGCATGGGAATGGAATTGGCAGTGGAGGACATGGCTTTTGATTCTATCATTCCTGCATTGTTATCCGGAAAAGCAGATATTGGTGCAGCAGGTATGACAGTGACAGAAGAAAGACAAGCAACTGTTGATTTTACAGATACCTATGTGACAGCATCTCAGGCAATTATTATAAAAGCAGATAATACAGAAATTGCCGGCCCTGCTGATGTGGAGGGCAAGGTGATAGGCGTTCAGCTTGGCACCACAGGAGACCTTTATGCTTCTGATGTGACACAAACAGTGGAAAGATACAACAAGGGCTTTGAAGCGGTGCAGGCACTTTCACAAGGAAAAATTGATGCAGTGATTATTGATGACCAGGTGGCAAAGGCATTGGCGGCAGACAATGCAGATGTAAAGGTGCTGGATGAACCATTTACAACAGAAGAATATGCCATTGCTGTGAAAAAGGGAAACACAGAATTGGTAGAAAGCATCAATGCGGCACTGGCAGAATTGAAAGAAAGCGGTCAGTTGCAGCAAATCGTTGATAAATATATTACAGCTGAATAATAGCAATGCTATTTGCCCACCAAAGTATACTGCGGTGGGTAAATTTATAATCAAAACTGTTTTTTTTTGTATGCTTTCAATAGAAAAAGAAAGGAAGGCGTTTTATGGGCAATATATTGGAGATGCTCCAAAATGGCTTTGCAAGAAATTTTATAACAGAAGACAGATATTTGTTTATTGTCAATGGTTTTTTTACAACCATACAAATTACATTTTTTGCAGTGCTTTTGGGAATCTGTGTTGGTTTTTTGATTGCCATGATTCGTGCAACGCATGACATGACGGGAAAATTAAAAATTCCCAATTATATTTGCAAGCTGTATTTGACATTGATTCGTGGCACACCTACCGTGGTTCAGCTTTTGATGCTGAATTTTATTGTGTTTGCAAGCATGAATAATAAAATTATGGTTGCCATATTGGCTTTTGGCATCAATTCCGGAGCATATGTGGCAGAAATTGTCCGCTCCGGCATCATGTCCATTGACAAGGGACAGATGGAAGCCGGAAGAAGCTTGGGATTTCATTACATACAAAGTATGTTTTATATTGTATTGCCCCAGGCTTTTAAAAATGTATTGCCTGCTCTTGGCAACGAAATGATTGTATTGCTGAAAGAAACGGCAATATCAGGCTATATTGCCATACAGGATTTGACAAAGGGCGGCGATATTATCAGAAGCCGTACCTATGATGCCTATTTTCCACTGCTGACAGTAGCGGCTATTTACTTAATGATTGTTATGATTATGACTTATTTTGTAAATAGACTGGAAAGGAGATTGAGAAACAGTGACCACTGAAAGCTTAATTAGAGTAGAACATTTGGGGAAAAAATTTGGTGAAATGAAAGCACTTTCTGATATCAATACAGAAATCAAAAAGGGGGAGGTGGTTGTTGTCATAGGACCCTCCGGCTCGGGAAAATCCACATTTCTCCGCTGCTTAAATCTTTTGGAGGTGCCGACAGAGGGAAAAATATTTTTTGAAAATGTAGATATTACAGATAAAAAAGCAGATATCAATCGTCATAGACAAAAAATGGGTATGGTATTTCAGCATTTTAATTTATTTCCCCATATGACCATATTAAAAAATATGATTATCGCACCTATGAAGCTGCAGAAAAAAAGTGAAAAAGAAGCCACAGACATTGCCATGGAGCTTTTAAAAAGGGTAGGCTTGGAGGATAGAGCAAATGCCTATCCCTCTCAGCTTTCAGGAGGGCAAAAGCAAAGAATTGCCATTGTAAGGGCGTTATGTATGCAGCCGGATGTGATGCTGTTTGATGAGCCTACCTCTGCCTTGGACCCGGAAATGGTGGGGGAGGTGCTGGAGGTAATGAAAGGGCTGGCAAAGGAAAATATGACAATGGTGGTTGTGACCCACGAAATGGGCTTTGCAAAGGAAGTGGCCACAAGAGTGATGTTTATGGCAGATGGAAAGCAAGTGGAGGAAGGAACGCCCAAAGAAATATTTGAGTCGCCAAAAAGCCAGCGTTTAAAAACATTTTTGGCAAAGGTGCTTTTTTAATATTTTATATATCTGTCAATCAAAATATTTTTGAAATCACTTTTAGAGCAAAATGCTGCCTGAAAAGAGTAAAAGGGTATTTGAAATACATAAAAAATGGAAAAGAAAGCTTTTTGTATAAAAAGTGCTGGAAATGTTAGAAAATCAACATTTTCAGCACTTTTATTTATGTTATATTCTTTGATAGAAAGCCTGCTTCGGGCTTGTTGTGGTGAAATTGGTGGGTTTTGATGCTTGTACCCTTTGCCGGCAATATGGTGGCGGAGGTGTGTGAATTTTGATTTTAGGCAGTCCCTTGTAAAGTTCTCCAAAGCCTCTGATTTCTCTCTCACTACCCACAATACCGGGCAAGGCGATTTTGCTGAAGCTTTGAGAAAGATTTTTTATATTTTCTTTTTCATTTCTTAGTACAAAAAAGCTTTGGAAATGCCAAATCAAATAATAAAAATTCTGCTTTTCATAATTTTTGCAAATGTTTTTAAAACATTTATTCCACAACGTATTGACAATACAAAACACCATTCATATAATTAAACTAAGAGTTTAATTATTACAAGGAGAAAAAACATGGGACGAAGAAAGAAAGCACCTAAAAGCGTACACAGGGAAAACATAGTGTCTGCGGCATCGGTACTATTTATGGAAAAAGGAATTGCCGCAGCTTCTATGGACGATATAGCTAAGGCCGCCGGATACAGCAAAGCAACATTGTATGTATATTTTGAAAATAAAGAGGAGATAGTCGGCATTTTAGTATTAAACAGTATGAAAAAGCTTTACGACTATATATCCTCTGCTTTGGCACAGCACCAAAGCACAGAAACAAGATACAGCCTTATCTGTGACAGTCTGATACAGTATCAGAAAGAATTTCCCTTTTATTTCAAAATGGTGTTGGACAAAATCAACGTTGATTTTCAGAGCCAAGACCATTTGCCGGAAGAAAGGGAAACTTATCAAATTGGGGAAGAAATCAATGAGAAGATAAAAGATTTTTTATTGTCTGGTATGGAAAAAGGGGATTTGCGGCGTGATTTGGAAATCATGCCTACTATCTTTAGTTTTTGGGGTATGCTTTCCGGCATCATTCAGCTTGCTGTAAACAAAGAAGAATATATTAAAAAATCAATGGGTCTATCGAAAGGGCAGTTTTTGGAATATGGTTTTTCCCTTATCTATCATTCGATTGCAACGAAGGAGAAAGGATTATGAAAAAAAACGCACTTGCTATTTTAGGCAGTCCTCATGCAAATGGAACAACAGCAGCCATGTTAGATTTGGCAATTCATAAAGCGGAACAACTGGGATATGCTGTAACAAAAATCAAACTGTATGAAAAGAAAATTGCTTTCTGCACAGGCTGCCGCACTTGCATGGACACACACATTTGCATACACAAGGATGACATACAGGAAATTGCTGTGCTATTACATGAGTGTCAGCTTGTTATCCTTGCCGCCCCTGTTTATTGGGCAAATGTTCCGGCTTCTGTCAAAAATATGTTTGACCGATTATTGGGAACTGCTATGAAAGAAACAGATACATTTCCAAAACCACGTTTGCAGGGAAAGAAATATATGCTTTTAACTTCCTGTAATACTCCTGCCCCTTTTTCATGGATATACGGACAGAGCAGAGGGGCAATCCGCAGTATGGACGAATTTTTTAAGACCGCAGGCATGAAGCCAACAGGAAAAGTGGTGTGTGCAAATGTAAAGCGTAAAAAAGAACTGCCTAAGCGGACAATGAAAAAGATTGAGAGGTGTCTGAAATGAAACGATTCCGAAAGCCCATTCTATTGTTTGCAGTCATTTTGCTTTTCCTGATTGGTTTGATTTTTACAGCAGTTTATTTGAAAAGTGTGGCGGATTATAAAAAGGCTGTAAGGGAAACTGCTTTTCACAATATCAATATTTCCAATGTTCCCGACGGAGTTTATGTTGGAGAATATGACGTGGATTTTGTTTATGCCAAAGTGGAAGTAACCGTTCAAAACGGAGTAATGACAAATATTGATATTCTGGAGCATAAAAACGGGCGTGGAAAACCCGCAGAGGCTGTTGCAGACAGAATTGTGAAAGAACAGAAAATAGATGTTGACACAGTATCGGAAGCAACAAATTCAAGCATTGTCATAAAGAAGGCTGTTGAAAATGCCTTGACGGGAGAAAATAAAAAATGAATGGGAAAATACAGTCACAGTAGATAAAGATTTGAGATATAAATTATTTGAAACAGGAAAATGGCGGCACGTCAAATAATGGCTTTGTGTTGGCACAATGGCAGGAAAATGGACAGACATTTGATTTTGCTGCACAAATTATGGAAGATATTACGCTGAATGCTGTGTGGCCATCTAGTACAAATGTAAATTTTGGTACAGCAAAAGAAGGATATGGCCAGCCAAAACCACAGGCCGTGACGGTGAAAGGTATGGGCGATGTCAGTGCAAATTTTAAATTTGATGGGAATGAAAAAACAGATGCTTTGCGGTATTGGTGTCAACGCCAAACAGGAATGGAAAAAGGGAATTTACAAGTATTTTGATGAAGTCAACGGTGTTTATCGCTGGAAGTATAAAATGGGCAAAATGAGAGCGGATGAAACAGCATCGGTAATGATTTATGATTCCATGTACGAGGGGAGGGATTGATATATGGACTATTATCAATTAAAATATTTAGTGACAGAATCTTTTTATGATTTTATTTTATCGGAGCAGTATACAATCAATCAAGCAGCAGGAAGATGTAAGGTTGATTTTACGGATAAACTATTAAAAAAAGATATAGATACGGTAACAGTATATGCAACATTGTTAGAAAGAGTGGCAAAGTATGATAGTGAGAGCTTGAAAAATTATTTAAATTATGATAAAGATATGAAAGAAACAATGAAAAATTTGAATTTAGATGACTATTTCAATGAAGAGGAAAAAGAAGCTCTTTTAGAGGATATAGATTATATTGCATATTATATTGAAAAAGAATAGCTTTTTTATGGTATGAAGAAATGCTTTGTAGGTATATAGAGAAATGACTTGATATTGATGTAGATAATTTGTGGGGATAGAAACCATTATTGATTTTAAACGAGAAGAAACAGACCCCCTTTTTAAAAAAGAACGTCCATATCAAAAAAGGGTAAAAAAGCAAGAGTTTACCAAAATCAGGCTGGAAATAAAGGAGCTGGCAAGCAATCAGGACATATAAAGTGTGTGGCGGCTGTTCCATATTGCAGTGAAAAACAGAAAGGAAAAAAATTTGCAGCATACCATCAAAAAACATATGTGACAGATATCACACTAGACGGCAATTTTATATTGTATTTTACAGATTTAGAAGATGCTTCAAAGGGATTTGAAGAATGTAAACCATTTCAAATTTCGGGAATAGAACAAAATATTGTTTGTATCAAATATGTCAATCCGGCAGAGATAGATTCTTATTTCAAAATAACAATAATAGCTATCTATGGAGAGGATGAGTTTGAAGTGATGGAAGAAAGGGGAGAAATGCTGTTTATTGCTACATTGTATGAAAATGGAAAGATGAAAGAAGATAAAGTGTGGGAAGGCATAGGAATGGTTCCTATGGACAAATACAGAGATAGACATCAAAAGTGGATTAAAAAGGAGGAGGCAGAAATCCGGTTTGAAGTGGAGGAGCTTTTGAATAATGTGAGAAGGAAAGTATAAAGCAGCTTGCAAAGCACTGCTTAGTGAAAGCAAAGCTTTCTAAAAGAGGGTGGTCATATTTATTATTATATTGTAAAGCCAGACAAAAGAATTGGAAATATCATTCCTATCAATATGACAAAAGAAGAGCTGGAGCAAACAACAGAAGAAGTCATTGACTGTGATTTGGGTGAGAAATACTTACAGGCAGATTATATTATGATTCGCAAGCTATTTTCTACATTTCATCTGTTTTCCGACAGATTAAAAGAACTGTTGTCCATCTATGATGAAACACTGGAATTTTACCCCATATTTTTGTGTGACAATCAGCATATGCAGTCTGTTGTTTACTGGAAGTGTGTTTGTCCGGCACTGGATTGTATTGCAGAAGGAAAATATAAGGGTATAGAAGCTGTTGTGCTGGAAGGTGAGAAAATAAAAGAGCGTTTTTTGTTTCGTGTTGCTTTTGAAAAACAAGAATATTTTGTATTTGACAGAGTATTGACAGAAAATATATTACGAAAAGGATATATGGGTATTTCTTTTCAAAGGGTGAAGTATTTTATATAGGGCGGTGAAAAAATGAGTATACTATGGAAGGATTTAGAAATAGAAATGCCTTTAAAGGTACAAAAAATACTGTCTGTAAAAATGGTGCAGTGCTGCAATGAACACGCTGTTGCCATGCTTGAGGTTATGTTGGAGGATGGCCAAAAAATGGAAGATGTTTATGGCATGAATGAAAAAACAAATGTTGTGTTATTTTACAATGGCAAGGATAAAAAAACAATATTGTTTTCAGGGGTGCTGATGGATTTACAAATTGCTATGCAGCAAGATGTTTGTACAGTGCGCTTGACAGCCAAAAGCAATAGTATTTTATTAGATATCAAAAAGAAAAGAAGAAGCTTTCAATATGCAGAAAATAAATATCAGTCCATATTTGAACAGATTATCAAAACAGAGTATCAAGGGGATTTTATAGACACTGTTTCCAATGGAAAAACACAAAACAGAGTCATCATACAATATGATGAAACGGATTGGGCATTTTTGCTGCGGATTGCTTCTCATATGAATGCTGTTGTGATACCTGACATTTTATCTGGCAGTCCCAAGCTGTGGATAGGCCTGCCCAATGGAAAAACCCATACAGAGCAGGCGCAGCATTACAAAATCATTAGACAAACAGATAAATATATGATACAAAATCAAAATGATAATGAAAAAGCCGTATCAGATTTTACCTATGTTCAAATAGAAACAGAGCGGTGTTATGCATTGGGAGATATGGTATTGTATCATGGCTTTTATTATATTGTGATGGAAAAAGAAATGGTGCTGGAATATGGAAAAATAATTTATCGCTATCAATTATGCAAAAAAGAGGGTGTTTTTACAAATATATTTTATAATACGGCTTTTATGGGGCTTTCTATGGATGCAAAGGTGCTGGATGTGAAAAAGGATTATTTAAAATTACATTTGTCTATTGATGAAACACAGGATATAGCAAAATGTCATTGGTTTCAATACAATACGCCTTATACTGCACAAGGACAAACAGGCTGCTACATTATGCCTCAAGTGGGGGACAGTGTGAAGCTATACAGTCCAAAACAAGATGAATCACAGGCATATGTAAGACTTGTCAATAGAACAGACGGAAATGAAAATGATAAAACCCAATCTGTTTCTACAAAAAGATTTGGCAGCATACATAAAAAAGAAATGACATTCTCTCCTGAGAGCATTGACATTGTTGCCTCAGAGCAAAAATGCTCTGTCAATATGCAGGACAGCAGTGGCATTACACTGACAGGAGATGGGGGCATTCAAATCAATACATCCAATTTAATGAGATTGGAAGCAAACAAAATTGTGTTTCAGGCAACAGACAGATTGATGGCAGCAACGCCAAAGGCAAATATGATTGTGGATGAAATCATGCATTTTAAGGCATAGGAAGTGATTTTTGTTGAAAAGCTATGCAGAAGCTGTGATAAAAATGATGAACCAGGAGAAAAAAAGAAAGGAAAAGCAAAAAAATGATATCAGTAGAGGATATGCAGAAATTTTTTATGATACAGTATTATTTGAAAGAAAAAAATTGTGCGGCGGTGCATTCAGCATGATGCTGCCTGTTTCATTTCATAGTATGAAAAAAGGGATGCTGCTATTAAAATATGGGACAAAACACCATCCGGATTTTGTATATACCAATGACAAAGGAGATGTCAATATGACTTTTTCCTTTTTGCATTGTGAAGAGATTGGAAAAGATATTTTGCAGGCGCAGCAGGAAATGGAACAGGATATCAAAGAGCTGCATGGAAATATTGTCCTAGAAAAAAATGTTTTCAATACAAAACAAAATCTATCTGTCATACAATTTTCATTTCCATTGCAAAGGAAAAAAGATAGCTTATTAAATGTCATATTTTTGTTTTTGATAAAAAATGATTGGGTGGTTGGCACATTTCATTGCCCTGATGTGCAAAAAAGAGATTGGATAAATATCATAATGCAAATGCTGTTATCAATACAGTTGGAAGGCCAGGAAAAGAGTTATGAATAAAAAAGAAATGCTTCAAAAGTGGGAAAATGAAATTATGTTCCCCCTATTGGAAAATATTGTTTGTGCAATGCAAAAAGAAATACAGCAAAACATAGAACAAATACAAAAATCTGTTTGTGCGGATATGGAGAAGCTTTTGGAGCAGGCAGCCCATAAGCTATGTGAACAAAAAGCACATTACATTACATTTCATATTATGAGACAGGATGTATTGGAAGGGGTTTGTCAATATCATTTGATTTTGTATGATGAAAGCTGGTATTTGAAAAAGGGAAGAGAAATCGGTGTTTTGGACAGCCATATCATTTATGATTATTATAACACATTTTATAAACAGCTTTTGTTGCAGAGCAATGCTTATCGTTGTGTTTTTTCCATACCGGAGCTGGAAATGTTTGCAATGAAACAGATTGGTGTATTCCATTCTCATTTTGTGGAAATACTGCGGTATGCCATAAATGGATTGACAGAAAGCGACGCCTATTATCAATTAAAAAAAGCAGACCATTTAGAAATACAAAGCGGAGAATATTATGAGCCTTGTGACAAGCTGTATCAACAAGAAACAGAAATAGATTATGGAAAATGGAAAAGACAATTTTTAAAGCAACAAAACAATCATTTTTGTTTTGCAGATTTAAGGGGCATTGAATTAAAGGGAGTTTGTGCAAATGGTGCAGATTTAAGATATGCAGATATTAGAAAAAGCGATTTGCAGTACATAGATTTAAGGGGCAGTGATTTACAGGGAGCAAGATTTCAAAAATCCAATTTAAAGCAGTCCAATTTCAAACAAACCATATTAAATTATGCCTGTTTTGACGCCGCAGATTTACAGGGGGCTTGTTTTGATTATGCAGTAACAGAATTAAACACCATTATTTTTATGATGAAATTTCATTCTGCTTATTGCTATACTTCTTTTAAAGACTGCTGTTTAAAAAATGCCAGCTTTCAAAATGCTGTTTTAAAATATGCAGATTTTAGAGGGGCAGACATGACAAATGTTGATTTTACAAATGCTGTGTTAGAAAAATGTATTTTTTCCAAAAAACAGTTAAATGAAATGAATTTGACAGAACAGCAAAAAAATCAAATTATAATATAAAAAAGAAGAAATAAATTTGCTATTTCATTTTATTGCATAAGTGAAAAAAACAAGTGGATTTTCTATGATATGGTAAAATGAAAATGGTATTGCTTTGTTTGAAAGAAACCAAAAAGCTTGCAAGTGCTGCAAATGCCTCTAAATCCTTCATGGTAAAAAAGAAAAATTCCATTGCTTGGGCTTTTAGATAAGAAAGGAAAGGCAATGGATAAAATATAGCTTGAAACCCACAGAAGCATCAAAAGAAATGGGTTTTGTGGCTATGGATGTGTTACGTTAATATGAAAAATGATATGGCATTGAAAATATGAATTTTAAAAATGTACCAAAGAGATGGACGCTGCTTTAAAAAAAAGCAAACAAAAAGATTGGAGGCTCTTTTGACAGGCTGTGGAAGGGGAGAAAAGCAGAGAGCTGGATTTAAGGGCAGAAGCAGTGTTTTATAGCTTTCTATTTCATATTAAAGTAACAGAATCTGGCTATGCTGAGGAGAAGAAATATGGATTTTTATTTATGCTTTTATACAAAATTAGACTTCCATGCTTTTGCAGAGGTATGATAAACAGCTTTGAAAAAATAAAAAAAGCAGTGGATAAAAAAGAGGCTGAAAATGGCATTTATATCCATTTTCAATATGATAGGGTCACAATATGGAAAGCACAATATAACACAGAATTTTATCATGAGGAATATGGAGGCAATGTCAATACAGAAATTGAAATTTCTTTGCTGAACCATGGGCAGAAAAGGGCATGAGATTGCTGTTAAATGTAATTGAAATATTATGAAAGGGATATATGATAAATTTTGTTTTATGATATTCGTTTCTGTGATGACTAAAATAGTTCAGCCGCCATTTCTGTACTGAAAATGACGGCTGTTTTGATTTAACACTGCTTTTTTATGATGCAGCAATATCTTCCTTTACTGTGTTTTCAGAATCTTCTGTGGCAGGAGAATCTTCGGCAGCGGCAGAATCTTCGGCAGCAGCAGAATCTTCGGCAGCAGCAGAATCTTCGGCAGCAGCAGAATCTTCGGCAGCAGCAGAATCTTCAGCAGCGGCAGAATCTTCGGCAGCAGCAGAATCTTCGGCAGCAGCAGAATCTTCGGCAGCGGCAGAATCTTCGGCAGTAGCAGAATCTTCAGCGGCAGAATCTTCAGCAACAGCAGAAGAGTCCTCCATAACAGCAGAGGTATCTTCTGTGATTGGTGTTGCCGCCACTTCCTCAGGTATTGCTGGTGTAGCTGTATAGTTTGCCATTTCCATCATATCAATGATATTGTTGGAATCAGGCTGGCTCAATGCTTGCTGGGTGGTTGGCTCCATTGTCATGTTGTAGTCAAATGCCATTGTAAGCAGATTGGTCAAATGAAACTGGAACTGACCGGAAGCAGCATCATTTGACTGAGAAATGGAAAGAGAGACGGAATTTGTGCTGGAATCCTCTGCCGAGAGGTCCAAAGCATATCCAGAAATTGCACCATTTGTTTCCAACAGCTTTGTGGTCATATGAACATATGCTGTTTCATTATCAATATTGATTTGTGAAACATATCCGTCCGCCTGCTGCTGAAATGCAGCATCACTGAAAAGAGCTTGGAATACGGAAATGGAGTCTTCAAAGGCTGCATAATCATTGACACTTGTTAAAGGGACAGAAGCCAATGATGTTTTTAAATAGGATTCAAAGTCATTTGTTGTCATGGTTTCCATCAGCTCAGACAATGAAACATCCATTCCCATAGAAGCATACAATCCGTCTAAATCAATCAAAATCCAAGCATCCTCCGGCATACCCAAAAGAGTAAACAAAGGAGAATGCATATACATTTTTCCGGAAGAAATGTCCATGATATAGTCAAAATTGATATTTTCTAATGTGCTGACAACATAGTTTGCGGCAGTGGCAGAAGCTTCATCCGGTGCTTCTGTTGCAATGTAGTTTTTCAGTTTTGCAGTATCCAGCTGTATTGCAGTGGACATATTCAATTTGTCTGCTTCGGAAATGCCTTCCAGTGTACCTGTGCCGGAAATTGGCATAATGGCAGCTGTTGTTTCATCTCCGGGCATATCTACACTGAATGAAAATGTGCCTTTAAAAACATATGGCTGTGTGTTATATGTATTAGAATATTCTAAATAACGGTTCATCAATGAAAAAGAACCGGCCTGCTCTAAAATTGTGTCTGTATCAATGAGCAAAGCTGTTTTTTCTGCACTGTCCCAGCCTACCGGATAGTCAAAAACCTCTCCCAAAAAGCGAACGGGAATATAAGCATTTCCTGAGGAAATGACCATAGAGGTTTCCAGCTCTTGTGTGACACCGTTTTCTGTTACGGTAACAGAGGTTTGACCGGGTGAAAAGGCAATGGTTGTATCTCCTCTTACAGCAGTGGTTGTGTGAGTGGCATTGTCATAAGAAACCTCTGCCCCCAGTGCCTCCAGTGTGTCACGAAAAGGAACAAAAATTCTGTTGTTGCGGTTGATGGGCTTCAAATCCTCAAATGCCACAATTTCCCCATTGATTTGTAAATCAAAGCTGCCGTTTTGTGCTGCCAATGCCGTTACAGAAATACCGGCTGTCATGGTAAAAGCAGTAAACAAAGCAGTCAGCCTTCTGAAAATGTGTTTCATACATAACTACCTCCTTCTTTTTTCAAATAAAAATATGATTATAGCAAAACAGTTGTTTTGTATAATACATTTAATATAGCATAACAAGTGAAAAAAAACAACCTTATTAAGGAATTTCATGCCCTTTAGAAGCTGTTTGCCTCAGCCGTTTTCACAGGGAAGGCCGGCAAACAGCTACTGGCCATGAATGAGTGGTTTTTGATGAAAAGCATGAAAAAAATGTCCTATATTAAGGAATTTCATGCCCTTTAGAAAGGGTTTGCCCCAGCCGCTCCTGTAAGGAAGGCCGGCAAACAGCTACTGGCCATGAAATGAGTGGTTTTTGATGCAAGCCATGAAAAAAACAAGCAACACAAAAATAGCAGTTTTTATTTTGCATAAAAAAGAAGCAGAATCAAAAATTCTACTTCAAATGACATTTGCCTCTCTTTTTTTATGGAAAAATGATTTAAAATGTTTCTTTTAAAATGCCGTTTTTATCCACCAACAGTGTCAATGCAGAAAAAATACAGTCATATAAATGGTCATAGCCCTTGGGACTTAAATGAATACCATCCTGCTGAAAAAAGCTTTCAAAAGAATCTGTTTGCCCCAATTCCTGCAATGCTTTAAAAAAGTCAATCACAGGACAGTCATATTGCTTTGCCACATTTTTGACAATTTGAGCATATTTTTCCACTCTTTCTGTGGTGGTAAAAGGATAAAAATCTGTATCCACAACAGGGGGAGGGGTAATCAGCACAGCAATGGGATGGTGCAGTCCTGTATGATTATGGTGCTTTTGAATTTGCTCTATCATAGTACAAAGATTTTTTTCATATTCATAGGGAGTGCGGTATTGGGCCTCCAAAAAGGAGCTGTCATTTGAGCCAAATAATATAAACACAATATTAGGATGATAGCTTAAAACGTCTTTTTCCAAGCGTTCGACTCCTTCTCTTGTGGTGTGGCCGTTGACACCGCTGTTTTGTATTTTCCAGTTGACACAGGGATAACACTGGGGCAAAAATGCTTCCAGCCGGCTTGTATAGGTAATACTCCGGCTTACGCCATAACCAAATGTTAAACTGTCTCCAAAAGCAACAATGGTTGTTTGTATCATGTTCCTCTCCATTCCGCCGCCTTTTTGCCGGCGGCACAAATCGTTATGAAAGTGATTTACACTTTTGTATATTGGTAATGGATTTTAAAGGCATCCATATCCTATGCCCCCACTCGTCTGCCCATGGATGACGCCTTTTTGCTCAGGTTGGCCCATTCTTTCAATCAGTTGGCTGTTTTTTATGTCTGAATGTACATTCTTTTACACAGTATATTTCTTTGAAAAACAGTTTTTATAAATTGTTTAATATGTCATAAAAATGAGGAAAAGAAATGTTTGCACATTCTGCATCCACAATGGTGGTTTTGCCCTGGGCGCAAATGCCGGCCACTGCCATGGACATGGCAATGCGGTGGTCGTGATAGCTTTGTGTGGTGCAGCCATGTAAGGGCTTTCCTCCTTTTATAATCATACCGTCTTCTGTTTTTGCAATATCTGCTCCAAATTTTTTCAGCTCTGTCACCACAGTGTCAATACGGTTGGATTCCTTTACCTTCAATTCCTGAGCATCCTTTATGATAGTGGTGCCTTCTGCAAAGCAGGCGGCAGCTGCAATGACAGGGATTTCATCAATCAAACGGGGAATATCCTCTCCGCCAATGGTTGTACCATGCAATGAAGCTGTTTTGACAACAATATCGGCTCTTTTTTCTCCATTTACAACGCTTTCATTTTCTATGGCAATGTTGCCGCCCATGGCTTTGAGTACGTCAATAATACCAGTTCTGGTTTCATTGATGCCTACATTTTTAAGAAGCAGTCTGCTGTTTTTGCAGACACAGCCCAGCACCATAAAATATGCGGCGGAGGAAATATCTGCCGGCACTGCAATTTTTGTGCCGTGTAATTGGGAAACAGGATTGCAGTAAATGGTATTTCCTATTTTTTTGATATTTGCACCCATATGCTCCAGCATAATTTCTGTATGATTTCTGGTGGCCTCCGGCTCAATGACGGCTGTTTGTCCCTCTGCAAAAAGGCCGGCCAGCAAAACGGCACTTTTTACCTGTGCGCTGGCAACAGGCAGTGTGTAAGTAATGCCATTTAATTTTCTGCCTTCTATTGTAAAAGGGGCAAACAAATTTTGGCTGTCCCTTCCGTTCAGCACAGCGCCCATTTGACGCAGGGGGGCGGCCACACGGTTCATGGGACGCTTTTGTATAGAGGCATCTCCTGTCAGATGAGAGCAAAAGGGCTGTGCTGCTAAAATGCCGCTGAGCAGTCTGAGGGTTGTGCCGCTGTTTCCCACATCCAGCGTTTGGGCGGGGGCAGTCAGCCCATGAAGTCCTTTTCCGTGAACAATGATTTTTTCAGACTGTTTTTGTATGTCTATGCCCAGCTTTTGAAAGCAGGAAATAGTGGAAAGGCAATCCTCTCCCATCAAAAAGCCTTCTATTTCTGTGATACCCTCTGCCAGTGCGCCAAACATAATGCTTCTGTGAGATATGGATTTATCTCCCGGTACGGTAATGGCGGCATGAATGTTGTTTTTTGGTGTAATGATTTGATTCATATTTTATATCAATCCTTTACAAAAACGTCATAGTTTAAACTCCGAAGCAGTTCTATACTTTTTTGTCTTTCTTCTTCTGTATCAAATGCAAAATAAAGTACGCCCTGTTCCTGTTCTCTGTTGTTGATGATACTCATATTTTTGATGTTAATGCCATGGCTGGAAAACAGTACGGCAATGATGGCAATGCTTCCCGGACGGTCCAGCACATCCACAGAAATTTCATAGCGTTTGACAAAGCTTTTTGGGGTGACAGAACCAAAGGAATCTCTGTAAATTCTGGCAGTATCAAAATATTGATAGATATGAGAATATTGCTCTGATATAAGCTGCTGCTTCATGTCTTGAATGACAGCTTCAAAGCAGGAAAGCACAGAAAGTATTTGCTCTCTGTTTTCCATGCAAATGCCCTGCCACATATCTGCACTGGAGGAAGCGATTCTGGTGATATCTTTAAAGCCTCCTGCGGCCAGCAAATGCATATAATGGTTTGGTGTGTCCAGCTTTTTGACGGTATGCACAAGTGCAGAGGCTACCACATGGGGTACATGGCTGATGGAGGCCACAATATAATCATGCTCCTGTGCAGAAAGTATCACAGTGATGGCACCAATGGATTGTATCAGCTCAGAAAAGGCCTTTACCCTTTGCTCCGGCACAGAGGCACCGGGTGTTAAAATGTAGTATGCATTTTCAAAAAGGTGTTCCTTGGAGGCGTGGTATCGAAACCGCTCCGAGCCGGTCATAGGATGGCCTCCGATGTATAAAAAATGATTTGAAAAAGCAGACATATTTTTGCAGATTTCTCCCTTTGTACTGCCTACATCAGATATAATACAGTTTTTTGAAACAAAGGGGAGCAGTTTTTGTGTATATTCCATTATTTTTTGTACAGGAGTACAAATGAAAATGATGTCGCAGTCGGAAAACAGCTCTGTGATTTCTGTGGCATATGCATCAATGATGTGTTGTTTTTTTGCTTCTATCAGCACATCCTCATGACGGTTGAATGCCACAATGGTCTGCACAGAGGTTCTGGAGCGAAAAGCCTTTGCAAGAGAACCGCCAATCAACCCCAGCCCAATGATGCCGATTTTAGAAAACATATTTAAAACTTCCTTCCTGCTAATTGTATATAAGGCTTCAGCTCTTGACAAAGGGCTTTAAAATCCTGTGGATTTAAGGATTGAGGGCCATCAGAAAGGGCACAGGCAGGGTTTGGATGCACTTCAATTTCCAGCCCGTCTGCACCAACGGCAATGGCGGCACGGCTAAGGGGAGCAACATAATCCCGGATGCCGGAGGCATGGCTTGGGTCCACCAAAATAGGCAAGTGGGTTTTTGTGCGCAAAACAGGCACAGCACTGATATCCAATGTGTTTCTGGTGCTTGTTTCGTAGGTGCGTATCCCTCTTTCGCAAAGCATTACATTTTGGTTTCCCTCACTCATAATATATTCTGCCGCATTGAGCCATTCCTCAATGGTGGCAGAAAGTCCTCTTTTTAACAAAACAGGCAAATTGGCTTTTCCCACTTCTTTTAACAGCTCAAAATTCTGCATATTTCTGGCACCGATTTGCAGTATGTCCACATAATTGACTGCTGTTTCCATGGCTTTGCAGCTAGTGACCTCTGTAACAACGGCCATACCCGTTTCTTTTCTGATATCCGCCATATAACGCAGGCCTTCCTCCTCCAGGCCCTGAAAGGAATAGGGGGATGTGCGGGGTTTATATGCGCCGCCTCTTAATATCTGTGCGCCGGCATTTTTTGCGGCAATGGCAGAAGCCATAAGCTGGTCATAGCTTTCAATGGCACAGGGGCCTGCAATGATGGTGAAATGGCCGCCTCCGATTTTGATGCCGTTTACATCAATGACAGTTTGCTCCGGATGAAATTTGATGTTTGCCAGCTTGTAGGATTCGCTGATAGGGACCAATCTTTCCACACCGGGCATAATTTGTGGATTTTCTGCCAAAAATTTTGATTTATCTCCCACCACACCAATGAGTGTAATAGAAGCACCTCTGGAAAGATGTGCATCCAATCCCAAGGAATGCAGCTTTGCAATGATAGACTGTATATTATCTTCTGTTGCCGTTTGTTTCATAACAACAATCATGTTTTAATCCCTCCTGTATTTTTGTAATAAAAAATAGTACATACTATTTTGTACCATTTTACTATTTGCAATAAACTGTGTCAATCCTTGGGTAATTGTGTTTTGGCAATGATGCTGTTGTTTTTATGAATGTGTGTAAATATGCTGTCTAAAATTTGTTTTTTGTAGGAACGGCTGATAAAGGCCTGTTCATTGCTGTGATAAAACTGAGCTGTCCAATGGTCCTGTTTTTTGTCAACCTTTAAAACATTGCGGGGGTTGATTAAAAAGGAACGGTGAGACTGCAAAAGACTGTTTGGCGGCAGAATTTTGATAAAATGCTGAAAAGAAAGGGGAAGCTCTACTATTTGTTCTTCATTTGTGATGCTTGCATTTTGCATATGAAGCAGCACCTTACGGTTGCTGGCCTCTGCAAAAAGGATGTCATTGATGGGAAAGCGATAGGAACCGGAGGGAAAATCCAGCTCCAATACCTGTTGGTTTTCTTTTTCATAAATATCATAATAATGCTGCACATAATTTGAAAAATGCAAAGCTCTTTTTGCTGTCAAAGGAAGCGGAACTGCACAAAATGGCCGCAGCAGCCAAAAGGCGGCTGTAAGGTTTTGGCAGTCCTGAGAAAAAAGCACCATAGGATGATGGGCAAATTGGCTGTGGTTCTGTAATTCGTTTATAAAGTTTAAAATGGCAGTTGGATTTTTGTCCAAACAAAATAAAAAAACATGAATCCGTTTTTCACAAAACTGAGAGAGAAATTTTTCCGGCTCTCCCCAATCAACTTCCGGTGAAATAATCTCAATATCAGGATGATTTCGGGAAATCAAATTGGCGGTAAACTGCTCGGCTTCATGGCAAAAAAAGCATTTGCAAAATGTAAATGGATACATAAAAATCGCCTCCATTTAGTTGGGGTATGAGTTCATACAAAAAATCTATTAAAAAAAATTGTAGCATAGTTTGTCTTCACTGTATAGTCTGTATTTTTATAAATTTTTTCTGTTTTTGTACAGCATATTTCTCAACACAGCAACATAAATATGAAAAAAGGAGGACGAGATATGAAAAAGAAAGAAATGCTTTTGCAAACGCTGGGCAGGGAATTGAAAGGCGTTTTGGAACATTTGGAAAATGACTTTTTTGACACCATAGAGGAAATACGCATTCGTGCAGAAAAGCCCCTTTTGCTGTGGGCCTGTCAAAAGGAATATTTTATAAAATCAGACGGCAGTACTGCAAATAAAATAGAGCAGGCCTATATTGTCAAAAAACAGGATATACAACAAACATTGGAGCGGTTGAGCAAATATTCACTGTATGCCTTTTCGGAAGAACTGCGCAACGGCTTTTTTACCATAGAAGGGGGACATCGCATTGGCATTGTGGGAAAAACAGTGGTGCAAAATCATACCATACAAACCATTCGGGACATCAGTGCTTTAAATATCAGAATCTCTCACGAAATCAAGGGCTGTGCAGATACGGTGCTGCAATATGCCATTGAAAAAGGAAAATTTTATCATACATTGATTATTTCTCCTCCCGGCTGTGGAAAAACAACGCTTTTAAGAGATTTGGTCAGACAGCTCAGCAATGGAAAAAAGGGTTGTTTTTTGGGACAAACAGTGGCCGTGGCAGATGAAAGGGGAGAGATTGCAGGCTGTTATAAAGGAGTGGCGCAAAATGATGTGGGGATTAGAACAGATGTTTTGGATTGCTGTCCCAAAGCCGAGGCAATGCTGATGCTGGTCAGAAGTATGTCTCCCCGCATCATTGCAGTGGATGAAATTGGAAAAGCAGAGGATTTTGCTGCCATAGAAAGTATTGTCAATGCAGGCATACAGCTGATTTGCACCCTCCATGGCAATGGAATTGAGGATGTGAAAAAAAGACCTGTATTGTGGAATATGATAAAGGGCGGTGTGTTTCATAGCATTGTGGTGCTGTCGGCAAAGGAAAAAACAGGACAAATTGAGGCCATTTACAACAAAAGCCTGCAAAATGTGTATACCGGCTTTGAAAAAAAGAAAGAAGTGATGTTCATATGATACTGCAAATGGCAGGAGCAATGCTGATTGTACTGACATCCACCATTGCAGGCATTTGCTGGGGCTTTCAAACGGCATATCGCATAGAGGAGCTGCAAGCACTGCAAAGGGCTATGACAATGCTTCAAAATCAAATTGGCTTTTTGTACAGGCCTTTGCCGGAGGCACTGGAGGAGATTGGAAAAAACACAAGGGGTGTGATTGAAAATTTGTTTTGTGCTGTTGCAAAGGATATGGAGCAAAGAAAGGGCCTATCGGGAGAAGACATATGGAAGGAGGCTGTACGCCAATGGCAGTATGGCACCTGTTTGGCAAAGGAGGATATTGAGGCCATGCTTTGCTTTGGTGCCTCATTAGGATATTTGGATATGGCAGAGCAAAAGGCAAGTATTGCATTGCTTTTAGAATATATTGAAATCACCATGGAAAATTTGAGACAAAAAAGTAAAAAACAAATCAAGCTGTATCCCAGTATGGGAATATTGACAGGGCTTTTGCTGGTTGTGGTGCTGTTATAAAAATAAAATTTATAAACCGTATATAAAGAGCATGGGCAAAACAGTATTCAAAATAGAAGCAGGCTTTTTTGAAAAAACACAGTCAAATGCTTTTGCTGCTTGCAACAAATGCTGCAAGCGGCTTATGTAATGTGCTGCATGAAAAAGCTATGGCGCTGTAAACAGAATGTTATGTGTTTTTGAAAGAAAGCAGTAAAAAATGGGGGGACTGCTTTTAAACCCCCTATATGTATAGGGAGCATTCCTTCCAACATTTTATTGCCCAGGCTGTGGCAAAGCACTGATTCAATCAATGCTTTACAGCAAAGGAACAAAATCGGAAAGTGCAAAAGGGGGAAATCAACCATGGAAATCAACATTGTGTTTCAAATTGCGGCAGTGGGCATATTGGTGGCTGTGCTAAACCAAGTGCTGGTCAGAGCAGGAAGAGAGGAGCAGGCCATGATGACAACGCTGGCAGGGCTTGTGGTGGTGCTTTTTTGGGTAATACAGTACATCAGTCAGCTCTTTGATACGGTGCAGACATTGTTTCAAATTTAAAAAGGAGGACTGATGGGATGAATATGGCACAAATTGTAGCAACAGGCTTAATCGGCACCGTGTTATGCGTACTGCTGAAAAAGCAGAGTCCGGAAATCAGCCTTTTGACAGCAGTGGCAACAGGGGTTTTTATATTTATTTCGCTTTGTGACAAATTAGGCGTTCTTTTGACACTTTTGGAGGAAACGGCAGAAAAGGCCGGCGTCAATGGAGGATATTTTGCCATTGTATTAAAAGTAACAGGCATTGCCTATTTGGCACAGTTTGGTATGCAGTTGTGCATAGATGCGGGAGAAACCTCCATTGCAGGAAAAATAGAGCTGGCAGGAAAAATTATGATGATGATTGTTTCTGCTCCTGTACTGCTTTCTTTGCTGGATGTGGTTATGGGGCTGGCATAGGGGGGAGAACAATGAAAAAAGGAATGTTTCTTTTTTGTGTGCTGTATTTTTTGATTGTTTTTCCCCTTTCGGCAAATGCACAGCAGCCCGCCCTTTCCAAAGAAGCCACCCAAGAGATACTGCAAGAGCAAATACAGCTGCTGCCTTTGGAGGAGGTGGACAAGCAGACAGAAGAAATCTGGCAGGCAGAGGAAATCCCTTCCTTTCAGGAAATGGTGGAAAATGTGGCAGCAGAGGGAAGCAGTGTGAATGCCTCGGAAGTTTTTTCCTATTTATTAAAAAAGCTTTCCGGAGAAATTGTAACACAAATTGCTATGGTAAAAAAAATACTTTTTGTGGTGCTTTTGAGTGCCATATTAAAAAATCTCAACAGCTCCTTTCAGGGCAGGTCTGTGGGGGAGCTGGGGTTTTATGTTTGCTATATGGTTTTGATTGTGGTCATTGCCGCCACATTTTATCACCAGACAAATATGGTTTCTCAAACAGTACAAGCTGTGGAAACGGCATTTCAGGCCATGATGCCTGTTTTTATGACATTGGCAATGGCCTCCGGAGGGTATGGAGAGTCCACCCTGACGGCCTCGGCAATTATGGCAGGGGCAGGCATTTTGACAGGTGTTGTGTGCCATTTTATATTGCCTGCCACCACAATGGCCACATCCTTGGAAATGATTAACCATATATCAGAAAAGCCTATGCTGAGCCGTTTTACAAAGCTGTTTCGGGAGGGGCTGTCCTGGCTGATGAAGGGGATTGCTTTTTTGTTTATGGCATTGCTTTCTTTACAAAAATTAGGAAGCGCTGTGTTCAATCAAGGTACGGCAAAAACGGCAAAGGCCATTGTAGGCTCTGTTCCCATTGTGGGGGATGTGATGGGGGGCGCAGTGGATACGGCTGCGGCATTGACAGGTATGCTGCGGGGCGGCACACTGTTTGCGGCAGTGGTCATATTGGTGCTGATGTGTGCAGTGCCTTTGATTCGTCTGGGCATTATGATATTGATTTACAAAATCACTGCGGCAGTGGCAGAGCCTATTTGTGAGGCAAGGCTGGTAAAATGCATTGGCGGTGCGGGAGATTTTTCTGTGCTGCTTTTTGGAGCATTGTTTTTGGTAGATTGTATGTTTTTATTTTCGGCAGTGCTGCTATTGACATTTTTTTGAAAAGTAAGGAGGCAATAGGAATGTTGGAGGCTTTTTCAGCATATATAAAAAACATAGCAGTGTTTTTGCTGTTTGCGGCATTTGCAGAAATGCTTATGCCGGAAAACAATTTTAAAAAGTATATCAGCTTGGTTATGGGGCTGATACTGTTAAGCACTGTGGCAAAGCCTATGCTTTTGATATTTCAAAAGGGGGCAGATATGGAACTGAAAACATTGCAGCAAACCCTATCCTTTTGGAGCCGGGAATATGATGTGGAAAACACAGAAAATGCCATATGGAATGAAACAATGATACTGAATATTTATAAAAAAGAGCTGGAAAAAGCATTGCAGGAGGATTTGCAAAACAGATTTCAAACAAGCATGACAGTGACAGCACAAATTGATACAACAGAGGAAAATTATGGTGCTGTTTTGTCAGTGACATTGCAGGGAGAAATGGAAAAAGAGGAGGAGATGAAGCAATATATGAAAAAAAAATATGATATTGAAAATGTATACATAGAAGGCAGTTAAAATCAAATAGAAAATACAAAAGAGGTGAAGCTACTTTGGAAAAAAAGAATTGGATGAAGCAATTGCTTCGTCCTGAAAATAAAAAAGCACGAGTCAATTTATTTACGGCTTTTATCATTGGAATACTCCTGCTTTTTATGAGCAATTTATTTTTGATACCGCCCAAAGAGGAGCAAACACAACCGGAGCCGCAAATGCAGATACCACAGCAAAAAAATAGCATAGAAGAGGAGTTGGAAATGCGGCTGGAAAATATTTTTTCCAAAATGGAGGGAGTTGGACAGGTAGAAGTGATGGTGACAATGAAAAATACCACTGCCTCTGTACTGGCAAGAGAGGAAAAAAAAGAACAATCCTCTACACAGGAGGGGGAAAATAAAAGCACACAAACATCTAAAGAAGAAAATACAGTTGTGATGTCAGAAGACAGCAAGGGAAACAGAACACCTCTTGTTGTGCAGGAAACCATGCCGGAAGTGGAGGGCATTGTGATTGTAGCAGAGGGAGGAGAAAACCCTCAGGTGGTGCAGCTGCTTTCAGAAGCATCTCAGGCACTTTTAAATATACCGGCACATAAAGTTGCAGTATTAAAGATGAAATGAGGAGGAAAAAAATATGTTTGTAATGAAAAGAAATCAGGTGATTGTAACAGCATTGGCCGTTATGGTGGCAGTAGCAGGGTATTTGAATTTTACAGAAAGCAGAACAAGCGAAGGCACCAAAACAGCTATGTCATTGAATGAAGAAGGGGATGCCATGGCACTGCTGGATGATTTTTCCACACTGCCGGATACAGACCCGGCAGAAATGGCAGATGTGGGCGGTACAATGGAGGATTTAGACCCCATTACAGCTGAGGCAACCATGGCAGAGGCCTCCACCACCACAGGCGACGGTGCAGCGGTGTTTGTCAATGCAGAAGAAAATACAGCCCCTGCCGCAGCAGATGCTTCTGCTTTTTTTGCAGAGGCAAAGCTGGACAGAGAGCAGGCAAGAGCAAAGCAAAAGGATATGCTGACAGAAATGATGAACAATGAAAACATAGACGGAGAACAAAAGGCTGCCTGTGCAGACAATATGCTGGAGCTGCAAAAACGCATTGAAAAAGAAACTGCCGCTGAAGCTATGATTGAAGCAAAAGGGTTTAAAGAGGCATATGTACGCATTGACGATGAAACAGTTGATGTGGTGGTGGACAAAGAAACATTGACAGATGCAGAAGTGGCACAGATTGAAGATATTGTAAAAAGAAAAACAGGATTTGAACAGGATAAAATCAGAATCAGTCCTTTGAAAAAATCCAACTAATACATAAAACCATAATATCACTCCAAAACAAAACGTCCTGAAAATATAAGGGCGTTTTGTTTTTTGTAAGCAAATAAAATTTATTTGTTTTCTATTGACTCTCACACTGCGTTATACTGTAATATAAAAATATCAAAGGAGGGATTTGATGAAAACAGTAAAAGAAGTGGCTTCTTTCACAGGTGTGAGTGTAAGGACATTACATTATTATGATGAAATTGGTCTTTTGCCGCCCACATATGTCAATGAGAAGGGATATCGGTTTTATGATGAAAAGGCTTTGCAAAGACTGGAACAAATATTATTTTTTAAAGAATTTGATATTCCATTAAAACAAATTGCCAATATATTGGACAACCCTCATTTTGATAAACAAAAAATATTGCAGGAACAAAAAAAGATATTGCTTTTAAAAAGAAAACGGTATGACGATATGCTTTTATTGGTGGAGCGTTTGCTGAAAGGAGAGAGTTCTATGGCATTTGAAATATTTAGCAAGCAAGAAATAGAACAGATGTATACTTCCATGCTTTCTAATTTACAACAGGAACAGAAAGAGGCTATATTGGAACAGTTTTCAGACTGGGAGAGCTTTCAAAATTTCTTTTTTGAAATGGCAGGAAATGAAAAAGCACAAAGCAATTTTCAAAAAATGGTGCAGTGGTATGGCGATAAACAAAAAGTGATGGAAATTGTACAAAATCCCAATCAATCTGCTATTGTAAAGGCTTATGGCAATAGAATGACGGAGATTTATCAAAAATTTGCAGATTGCAAAGAGAAAAATCCTGGCAGTTTTTCAGTGAAAGAATTGGTAGGAGAATATGAGTTTGTGGCAAAACAGCTTTATCAGGTGGAACAGATAAAGCCTATATTGCTGGCAACTGCCAAATTGTATCAAAAAAATGAAAAAGTAAGAGCTGTGATAGATAAAAAAACAAAAAAAGGCACTGCACTTTTTATTGCAGAGGCAATAGAATATTTTTATAACGAGAAATAAATAAAAAAGACTGTCTATGTGTTAGACAGCTCAGAATGTAAAAAAACTAGATTTTATATTTTTTCAGGGCGTGGAAGGGGGTGTAAAACGAAGGTTTTTTCCAACTAAAATCCCCGGTGGGAATTTATTTTTGGCGAGGAAAAGCAGGCATTTCAAGGCTTTTAGCCCATGGCACTTCTGCTTTATACTTCTGTCTGCTGGCCAAAGGCTTGCATGAAATGGGCCTTTTACACACTGGACTGTCTATGTGTTAGACAGTCTTTTTTTTTGGAAGCCTATTGACAAAAGAGTAAAAAAGTGTTATTTTTGAATTGATTCAAATTGAACGGATTCAATGATAGTAAGGAGGTGTTTTTATGAGAAACAGCAAGCCCGCCGAGGAAAGACGAAAAGAAATTATAGATGTGGCATTGCAGTTGTTTTTAGAAAAGGGATATGAAAAAACATCCATCAAAGATATTACAGAAAAAATGCACATTGCAACAGGTTTGTTTCATTATTATTTTCGCTCAAAGGAAGATGTGCTGATAGCCTGTGCTGCATTAAACAGCCAAATGATTACAGAGGAGCTGGAGCTGGAAACATTTTTTGACGGCAAAAAAAACGCTGTTGAAAAAATCAATTTATTGATGAGTCAAGTGCTTTACAATGTTTCTGAAAAAAGTAAAATCATAAAAGAAAAAGACAGTACAAAAATCAATGCATCTCTTTTGTCAGACCGTATTGCTTGTAATACATTAGATATCATCATTAAAAAGCTGGTGGAGTTTATAAAGGAAGGAAATGAGGAAGGCATTTTTTGCTGTGCGTATCCTCAAGAAGCGGCAGAGGTGTTTGTATACGGCTTCCAAAGACAGTTTCATAAACAAAAAGAAAGAGAAGAAGCATTAAAAGAGGTAACATTAAGCCAATATTTTATCAAAAATGAAAAAAAATTTGCACAGCTTTTTGCAAATATGCTTTGTATGAAAAAAGAATATTGTTTTGACTTCGGTATTGAAAGTGTCTGTTCTTAATAAAATATAAAAACAGACACCTATTTTTAAAATAATATTGAATGAATTCAATCAAAAAATAGTATTCTGTCTGTAATATAATTTGAGGAGGGAATTTATTATGAAAAAAAAGAAAATCACCGCAGCCGCAATGTGTGTACTGCTTTTGTCAGGCTGTACCCATGCAGCAGCAGAACAAGCATCAAAGGCAGATGTTCGCACAGTGGCTGTGGAAACAGTAACAGCAGACGGCTATGCAGATGTGCTGACTGTCAGCGGCAGCATTGTACCGGTGCAGACAGTCAATGCCTCTTTTAAAATATCCGGCGTTTTGAGTGATGTAGCAGTAGAGGAGGGGGATACCATACTGCAAGGGCAGACCATAGCCACTTTAGACAAAGTAGACTACAACATACAAGTGAAAGGAGCAGAGGCACAAAAATCCACTGCACAGGCACAGGAAAGTGCTGCTGTGGCACAAAAACAAGCGGCTGTGGCACAAAAGGAAGCTGCCTCCATTGACATTGAAACAGCGCAGATACAACTGGATACAGAAATCCCTGCAAAAATTGAACAGGCAAAAGCACAATATGATTTGACAAAAGCAAGCTATGACAGGGTGAAAACGCTTTATGACCAAGGAGTCGCCAGCAAAAGCCAGTTAGATGAAATTTCTGCAAAGCTGACAGTAGATGAAAATACATATCAACAGGCATTGGACGCCAAAGCTGTGGCAGAAAACAAAATAAAATCTGCAAAATCCCAGCTCAATGCCGCAGAGGCACAAATCAGCATGACAGATGCACAGGTGGCGGCTTCCAGTGCGCAGATTGCCGCTTCTGATGCACAGCTGGATGCAGCCAAAACAAGCTTGAGCGATACGGTTTTGACCAGTCCCATAAGTGGTGTGGTGCTGCAAAAGGTGGTCCAGTCGGGAGAAACCATCAGTGCAGGCTATCCTGTGGCAGTGATTGGAGATATCCATCAGGTTTGGGCAGAAATTGGCGTGACAGATGAAGTGGTGAACCGGCTGCAAAAGGGACAGCAGGCAAATGTATATGTATATGGTTTAAATGAAACTGTGACGGGTGTGGTAGATGAAATCAATTCTTTAGCCGATAGCACAACAAGAACATTTCCTGTCAAAATATTGTTGGATAATGAACAAAATCGTTTTAAACCGGGAATGGTCTGCCGTGTGGAAATCCCCATGGACGATGTAAAGACCATATTTGTTCCCATTGACAGTGTGATACATTTTGCAGAAGGCTCTGCTGTGTTTGTATTAAATGAAGGTAATACTGTTACAAAAACAAATGTTATCACAGGAGAAATTACAGGAGATAAAATACAAATACTTTCCGGATTGGAAAGTGGTACTGTCATTGTGACAAAGGGGCAGTTTACACTGCATGACGGGGATACCGTACAGATAGAGGAGATGAAGGGCTGATGGTAAAGTGGAGTGTAGAACATAAAAGTATTGTCATATTACTTACAGTTGTGCTGTTGCTTTCGGGGGGATTTTTGTATATCAATATGGAACGGCAGGAAAATCCAAGCGTTGCCAGTCCCATTGCCACCATTAGCTGCATTTATCCCGGTGCCAGCCCGGAGGATATTGAAAAGCTGATTGTAAAGCCCATTGAAAACCAAATTGGAGATATTGCAGAAATCAAAAAACTGGAAAGCTTTTCAATGGACAGCATAGGTGTGATAAAAATAACATTAAAAGATTTGAGTGACAGCGACATAGATATGGTTTGGGACGATGTGAAGGAGGATGTTGACATTGTAGAAGCACAGCTGCCTGAGGATGCTCAAAAGCCAACCATAGATACAGATTTTACAAGCTGTTACGGCATGATATTAGGCTTGACATCAAAGGATTATACTTATCAGGATTTAAAAAATGTGGCAAATGATTTGAAAGACTTTTTGAAAGAGGATGATGGTGTCAAATCTGTGGATATTTTTGGAGATGTGGGGCAGCAAGTGGAAATCAGCCTGGATATGGTAAAATTGCAGCAATATGGCATTACCCCCACAAACATTGCCACCTATTTGCAGGCAAGAAACATCAATATTCCCGGAGGAAATTTGGAAATTGCAGGCACCAAAATACCTGTGCAGATTTCTGGAGAATATCAGTCCGTAGAGGAAATCAAAAATACCATTGTGGGCGTTTCTCCCCAGTCCGGTACGCCTGTTTATTTAAAAAATGTGGCAGAAGTGGTGCAGACAGAAGAAAAAGCAGAAGCATTGGCAGAGGTGAACAATCAAAAAGCATTGCTGATTGGTGTGGAGTATGCCGACGCACAAAATATGCTTGCCATTCAAAAAAGCTTGTATCAAAAAATAGAAGAATTTGAACAAAATCAACTTTATACAAACATGGAAATTGTAAAGCTGACAGACCAAGCAGATTTTGTAAAATCTTCCATAGGATTGTTTCAGGAAAATTTGATTTCTGCGGTGATATTGGTAGCAGTAGTGGTGCTTTTGACAATGGGAATCCGCAGTGCAATCATTGTGTCACTGCCCATTCCTGTGGTGATAGCAGTGGTGTTTATATATATGGCACTGACAGAAATTCCACTGCATCAGGTTTCTATTGCTTCATTGATGATATCGCTGAGCTTGCTGGTGGCAAACGGCATTGTGGCAAATGATAACATCAATGTATATTTAGAAAAGGGCTATTCCAAAAAACAAGCCTGCATAGAGGGTATTAAAGAAGTCCACATTGCCATACTGACTTCCACATTGACCACCGTAGCTTCTTTTTTGCCTCTGGCAATGATGCAAGGCTCGGCAGGAAAGTTTGTAAAATCCCTGCCCATACTGGTTTGTGTGGCACTGGCAGGCTCCTATGTGGCATCACTGACATTGGTGCCTGCAACGGGTTTTTGGCTTTTGCAGCCAAAAGCGGAACAAAAGCAAAATGGTATCAAACAAAATATAAAAAAAGCATTTCATGTAGAAAAGGCAGGAGAAAAAGTGTTGTCTGTTTATGAAATGCTTTTGAAAAAAGCGTTGAAAATTCCAAGGCTGTTGATAGGTATTTTTGTAGTGATATTGGCTTTCAGCAGTCTTTTGATTCCTTCCATGGGAGTGCAAATATTTCCACCGGCAGAAAGAGAGCAGTATGCCCTCAATGTGACGGTGCAGGACGGCAGCACCATAGAGCATACACAAGAGGTTGTGAAAAAGATAGGAGATTATTTGCAAAGGGATGCTTCTGTCAAAAATTATTCTGTGATGATAGGAGATGGCTACCCAAAGTATTATGTAACATTTATCCCAAACGATTTGGCCTCCAATAAAGCCCAGTTTTTGGTAAATGGAGTCCTTTCGGAAAGAAACCGCATTGAAAAGGAGTTGAATGAAAATATACCTGGTGTTATGGTCAATGCAAAGGAACTGGAAATCAGCATTCCCGCAAATTATCCCATTGAAATTAGAATTTCAGGAGAGGATACAGAGCAATTAAGAAAAATAGGCGATGATGTAAAAGGCTTGATATATGATGTGGAAGGCGGAAAAAATGTAGAAGATAACTATGGCTATCCTTCCAACAAATTGAAGGTGAAGGTGAATGAAGAAAAATCAAACCTAGTGGGAGTTTCCAATTATGATGTGGCTTCTACTGTCAGAATGGCTGTCAATGGTCTGGAAATATCAGAGCTGAAGCAAGAGGACATTGACGAGGAGCCTTATCCCATCCATATCAAAATACCTGATGAAAACAAAACAAAAAGAGAAATATTAAACAATATCTATGTCACATCACAGCTGACAGGGGAAAATGTGCCATTACCTCAAATTGCAGAAATCCACACAGAATCTTCCATGAATAAAATTGTGCGCAGAGATGAAAAAAGAACGCTGACAGTAGGTCTTTTTGTGGAAGAGGGCTATAATACAGAGGCTGTTATGAAAAACTGTCAAAAAGCATTGGCCGATTATGAGCTTCCTGAGGGTTACAGCATTGCTTTTGGAGGAGAAAATGAAGAAAACAAGGAGGCCTTTTCTTCTCTTGTGATACCCACCATACTGGCAGTTGTGGTGATTTATTTGATATTGGTTATGGAATTTGGCAACATCAGACAGCCTTTGATTATTATGGGTACCATTCCTCTTTCTTTTATAGGAATATTGTGGGGACTGAAGCTATTAAATTATCCCATTGGATTTATGGCACTTTTGGGAGCCATCAGCTTGATGGGGGTGGTGGTCAACAATGGCATTGTGCTTTTGGATTATATCAACACATTGATAAAAGAATATGACAATGCTGCTGATGCCATAGTAGAAGCCTGCAAAACAAGGCTAAGACCCATTATGATAGGCATGATAACCACTGTGATTTCATTGGTGCCGCTGGCACTGACAGGGGGGCTGCTGTGGGCGCCTTTGGCAACGGCCATTGTATATGGTATGCTTTTGTCCTCTGTTTTAACCATGTTTGTCATTCCCAGTGCTTATTATGTGCTGGTGGTAAAAGCAAAAAAACAGCAGCAGACAAAAGCACAGACCATTTAAAAAGTTCATGAAAATGCCTAAAAAGCAAAGCCTTTTTTTCATAAAGCTTCTGTTTGCTCCAAAAAAGAAGCATATATCATATTGCTCCATGCAGTATGCTTTTGATATTGGCAGAGAAAGAAATGTTTTTGATTCTTTTTTTCACTCTTTACAATATTTGAAAAAAATCATATAATAATACTAAAAAATAAGTAAACTGTGATGAAACACAAAAATCATACAAAAACAACGCTTTTTTAGCAAAGTGATATTTTTAGAGGAGGTTTTGCCATGAGGGTGAAAATTAGTATAAAAGATATGAATCAGGTGACAAAAATCAATCAAATTGTGTGCCGTTATCCTTTTGATATTTGGATACACGGAAAAAGCGGCATGGTGGACGCCAAGTCTATACTGGGCATTTTTGCGCTTAGAATAGATGAGGATTTATACCTTGTGACAGAGGATGATGTGGACACAAGATTATTGTATAAAGAGTTGGAAAACTATATTGATATGGAACAGGAAGCATAAAAAAATAAAAAAACAGGAGAATGTTTCAAATATTCTCTTGTTTTTTTTACAAAAAAACAATGTAGTTCTTGGCTAATGGTAATGGTTTATGATAAAATAAAAAGCATAATGAAAGGAAAAGGAAAGAGGCATGAAAGAAAAAGAAAATTTTGAAAAAACAGACCATTATGCAAAAGAAACACAATTTTATATCAAGCTGCTGCCCTTTATTGATGAAAGTACGGATGATTATTTTTTTATATGGGATGTCAAAAAAAGACGTGTTTATTTTACAGCTCGTATTACAAAGCAATATCCTTTGGAGGAAGAGGAAAATGGATATACATTAAAGCAATGGCTTTCCATTGTACATCCCTGTGACAAAAGAATGCTTCTGGAGGAATTGAACAAAATCAAGCAGGGACAAAAGGATACCCAAGACTTAAATTATCGTTTGATAGATAGAATGGGGAAAAATGTATGGATTAGCTGTCGGGGAAACATCATTGCAGATACAAAGCATAAAAATCCCATTATGATAGGAAGAATTTGCGAAAATGTGTTTTCGCTGTGGGAGGATGAATTGACAGGATTGATGAATGCTTCCAAAATGGCAATGGATTTTGAAAAAAAGCCCCTAGAGCAAACAGGCTATTTGATGGTTTTGGGAATAGACAATTTAAAGGACTTAAACGATAAATCAGGCAGAATATTCGGCAATCAGGTGCTGCAAAGCATTGCCATAATATTGGAAAAGCAGATAAAGGATATACAAAAAATTTATCGCTTGGACGGGGATAAATTTGGCATTGTACTGCCCAAAAAGCAAAGGGAATATGTCAAAAAGCTATATTTGAACATAAAACAGGAGCTGGAAAGGCAAAAAATAGGCTGTACCATTTCTGCAGGAGCAGCAGAATATTTTGAAGGAAAAACAGATGGCAACATATTGTATCAATTTGCAGAAAATGCCCTTATGAAGGCGAAAAAGGATGGCAGAAATCATCTTGTGTTTTTTTCAAAAAAGGATTATAAAGAGCATTTATCTTTTTTGGAGCTGCAGGATGAAATTGTGCGTCAGGTAAAGGAGGGCTTTTCTCGTTTTTATGCTGTATATCAAGTGCAAATCAGAACAGAGGATTATGGTGTGGTGGGGGCAGAGGCACTGATGCGCTTTTGCTCTGAAACAAGCGGAGAAATCAGCCCCACTGTTTTCATTCCCATATTGGAGCAAACAGGCATGATTTGTCAGGCAGGACTTTGGATGCTTCGTCAGGCTGTAAAGCAGTGCAAAATTTGGAGAGAGGAAATTGCAGATTTTCAAATGAGCGTCAATCTATCCTATGTACAGATGAAGAATGAAAATGTTGTCAATGAAATTTTGGAAATATTGGACCAAGAAAATTTGCCGGGAGAGGCACTTTGCTTGGAGCTGACAGAGGGCATACAGCTTCAGGAATATCAAAAATTTAATCACAGCTTTTATCGTTTGGGAAAAAGAGGCATACAAATTTCTATTGACGATTTTGGAACAGGCTACTCTACCATGAACTATTTAAAAAGACTCAATATTGATGAAATTAAAATTGACCGCTGTTTTGTCAGAAGCATACAGCACAGCGATTATAATTATAAATTGGTGAAAAACATGATAGAGCTGGCAGACAGCGCCCAAATCAAGGTTTGTGTAGAGGGTGTGGAATTTCCTCAGGAGCTGTTTGCCCTAAAGGAATTGAAGCCGGAAAAAATACAGGGCTTTTTATTTGGAAGGCCTCTGAAAGAGGATGTTTTTTACAAAGAATATATACAAAATCGCACTGCAACAATGAAACGCATTGTATCTACCATTTTGGAGCAGAAAATGCCCCTTAAAAAAGAAAATCAGGCCATTGATTTGCAGACAAATTTGATTCATTTGGTAGATAGCTTGGATGAGATTATATATGTCAGTGATATCGAAACCTATGAATTGTATTATTTGAATAAGGGCGGAAAAAAACTGGTGGGAAAAAATGACTATCAGGGACAAAAATGCTATCGCATTTTGCAGGGCCTGGAGGAGCCATGCCCCTTTTGTACCAACCATTTATTAAACAAAAGCGATTTTTACATTTGGGAGATATATAACGAATATTTAAAATCTAATTTTATTGTAAAGGACAAACTGATTCAATGGAACGGAAAGCCTGCCCGTATGGAAATTGCCATTGATATTACAGAAAGAGAAAACATCAGCAAAAAAACAAAACAAAAATTGAGAATACAGGAAACCATTGTAAACTGCATTCGCATTTTAAGAGAGGAAGAAAATCTGCAAAAGGCTCTCTCTCTTGTGCTGGGCATCATTGGTGTGTTTCATAAGGCGGACAGAGCGTATATATTTGAATTTGATGAAACAGGAACCATTTGCTACAATGTGTATCAATGGTGTGAAAGAAATGTTGCACCTTTAAATCGTTCAGAAGAGGTGATACCCGCCTTTTATGTGAGAAGATGGATAAAGGAATTTAAAAAAACAAATATGATTATCATAGAAGACATCAAAAAATGGCGCAAAAGCTATTACAAGGGCTGGCAGTATCTGACCCAAAAGGGAATTGAAAAAATTATCATTGCGCCTTGCTTTGATGGAGAAAAGCTCATTGGCTTTATAGGCATTGACAATCCCGGTTATTTGCTGGAGGATGGGGAAATTTTAAATGCAATTTCTTTTTTTGTGACAGATGCATTAAAAAAATATAAATTGGAAAAGCAGTTATATTTTATGAGCTATCATGATGCTTTGACAGGAGTTTTAAATCGAAACGGCTATATGAAGGATATGCAGCAGCTTTCTAAAGAGGAAAGCCAAAACATTGGCATTGTTTATGCAGATATCAATGGCTTAAAAAGGCTCAATGATGAAAGAGGACATAATTTTGGAGATATCATTATCAAACAAACTGCTTTTGTATTAAAAACGGTTTTTTTGGGATATGACGTCTATCGCATTGGCGGAGATGAATTTGTGGTTATATGCAAGCATATTGAAAAGGAAGCTTTTTTTGAAAAAATAAAAGAATTTTCACAAAAAATAAAGGAATATAAAGACTGCAATGTTTCGGTGGGAGAGGTTTGGATGGAAGAAAGCGCAGATATTTCTGTGATGGTAAGCCAAGCAGACAGGCTGATGTATGAAAACAAACAAAATTATTACAGAAGCAATTACATACCTCATCAATCATAAAAAAACATGACAAATATCAAAAAAGTGTGGTAATATATAAAAAAGTGCATATTGTTTAAAAGAGAGTCATTTTCATATAACAGCAGCATATCCATCAAAAGCCTGTTGTGATATGAAAATGATATTTTGGCCGCAAGACTTTTAATATAATTTTTTAGAATCGTTTTTTAGATTTTTGGAATTATAATTAAAGGTCTTATTTTTTTGAACAAGAAGGGATGATGTTTGTATGGAAAAAAGATATGATACCATGCCATTGCAGCAAGTGCTGGAGGATGTAGCAGCCTCCCAAAAGGGATTGAAGGAAGAAGAAGCAAAAGAGAGGCTACATAAATATGGCAAAAATATGCTTCAGGAAGGCAGTCAAAAAAGCACCATAATGGTATTTTTAGAGCAGTTTAAAGATTTTCTTGTAATCATATTGATTGGTGCAGCAGTGATTTCACTTTTTTTAAAGGATGTGGAAAGTGCTGTGGTGATACTTGTTGTCATTACAATCAATGCAGTGCTGGGCACCATACAGCATATCAAAGCAAAGCAGTCCCTGGACAGCCTAAAAGCGTTGTCTGCCCCCCATGCGAAGGTGCTGAGAAACGGTGAAAAAAAGAGCATACCCTCTGAAGAGGTGACAATAGGTGATGTGGTTTTTTTGGAGGCAGGAGATTTTGTCAGTGCAGATGGCAGAATACTGGAAAATTTTAGCATGAAAGTAAACGAAAGTGCTTTGACAGGAGAGTCTGTCAGTGTGGAAAAGGATGTGGCGGATATCACAGAGCAATTACCCATTGGGGAGAGAAAAAACATGGTGTTTTCCGGCAGCTTTTTGACCTATGGCAGAGGCAGCTATGTTGTGACAAGCATAGGCATGGAAACGGAAATGGGAAAAGTGGCACAGCTTTTGAAAAACACACAGCAAAAAAAGACGCCTTTACAGCAAAATTTAGATGATTTTGGAAAAAAGCTTTCCATTGTGATTATTGCTGTTTGTGCCATACTTTTTTTGATAAACATTGCAAGAGGAGGGGAAATGATAGATGCCTTTTTGTTTGCAGTGGCATTGGCTGTGGCTGCCATTCCTGAGGCACTAAGCTCCATTGTCACCATTGTATTGTCTTTGGGAACACAAAAAATGGCCCAAGAAAATGCCATTGTCAGAAAGCTGCCTGCTGTGGAGGGATTGGGCAGTGTTTCTGTCATTTGCTCTGACAAAACAGGCACATTGACACAAAATAAAATGACAGTGAAAAAATATTACGTCAATGACAGCATCATAGAAAAGGACAATGCCAATACACAAAATGAATTGGAAAAAAAGCTGATTTTCATGAGTGTATTATGCAACGATGCAGGCAGTCAAAATGGGCAGGAAATCGGTGACCCCACAGAAATTGCACTGATTCGGTTTGCAGAGGCATTGCAAATGGATTGTGAGCATATCAGAAAAGAGCATACAAGATTGCAGGAAATTCCCTTTGACTCTGAAAGAAAGCTGATGACCACTGTGCATATGCTGGAGCAAAAATGGGTGATGGTGACAAAGGGCGCAGTGGATGTGCTTTTGGAGAGAATGGCTTTTATAGAAAAGGAAAATGGTATATTGCCTTTTACAGAGGAGGATAAAACAAAATTATATGAAATCAATGAAAATTTTTCTCAAAATGGTCTGAGAGTGCTGGCATTTGCCTATAAAGAAATAGAAAAAAACAAAACAATAGCATTGGAGGAGGAAAGGGACTACACATTTGTGGGATTGATTGCCATGATGGACCCGCCCAGAGAGGAATCCCAAAAAGCAGTGGAGCAATGCATACAGGCAGGGATTCGTCCGGTGATGATTACAGGAGACCACAAAGTAACGGCATCGGCCATTGCAAAAGAAATCGGCATACTGACAAAGGGAAAAAAAGCGGCAGACGGTGCAGAAATTGACCATATGACAGAAGAGGAGCTGGAAGCCTTTGTGGAGGATGTGGCAGTTTATGCCAGAGTTTCTCCGGAGCATAAAATCAGAATTGTAAAGGCATGGCAAAAAAAAGGCAGCATTGTTGCCATGACAGGGGATGGCGTCAACGATGCACCGGCTTTAAAACAGGCTGACATTGGTGTGGCTATGGGGATTACCGGCTCTGAGGTGGCAAAGGATGCAGCCTCTATGGTGCTGACAGATGATAATTTTGCCACCATTGTAAAAGCAGTTGAAAATGGAAGAAATTTATATCAAAATATTAAAAATGCCATACAGTTTTTACTTTCGGGAAACACCGCAGGCATATTGGCGGTGCTGTATGCCTCTTTTTTGGCATTGCCTGTGCCTTTTGCACCGGTGCATTTGCTTTTTATCAATTTGCTTACAGACAGCCTGCCTGCCATAGCATTGGGTATGGAGCCTCACAGCAAAAGCGTGATGGCACAAAAGCCCCGTCCGGCAAATGCTTCTATATTGACAAAGGCATTTATAAAAGATATTGTGATACAAGGCTTGATTATGGCTGTGTTTACCATGACAGCATATGGTATAGGACTGAAAAAAGCAGGCGCACCGCTGGCCGGTACAATGGCCTTTGCCACACTTTGCCTGAGCAGATTATTTCATGGATTTAGCTGTAAAGGAAAAAAACCGGTGCTGTTTTCCAAAAGATTGTTTGACAATTTATTTTTATGGGGAGCATTTTTCATTGGTATGGTGCTTTTGAATGTCGTGTTGCTGTGGGATGTGCTTGGTCAATTTTTTATGGTGGCGCCAGTGGATGGTATCACATTGGCATGGATTTATGGCCTTGCTTTTTGTTCTTTATTGGTGATACAAATAGTAAAATGGATATTTTGGAAATGGGAAAATAAAAAGAAATAGCATGGATGCGTATAGAAGGGAATGCTGCAAAATGAAATTGTGGCAGCAAGCCTGCAAATAATAAAAAACCGGTTGTTTTCTGAGTGAATTTGCTCAAAAACCAACCGGTTTTTATACACTATTATTTTAGAGGCCTATTTGGGACAGCCCCTTTTTCTTTAAAATGATTTTAGAGAAAAGGAATTTGTTTCATGAACTGTTTTTTCAATGGCAAAATCAAAAAAAGATAACATAAGAGATTCTATTTTTTCCCATTTATCATAAGGCAGTATGATAATGTTTCCTTTATAATTTAATTTGACGCCATGAATATCCATAGAAATGATATCATATTTTAAAGCAGTACAAAAAGCATTTAATGATTGTGACATGGTAAAGACTTCCTTTCTGATATTTTTATATTATTATAGTAAAATTTTTGATAAAATACAATAAAATGTCATAATTTAATAGAGAACAAATAGATATAAATTCACGAAATGAAATATATTCATAAAAAAATAATACAGACAGAAATAAATATTTTGATTCTTTGTGAAAAAAACAATTTTGGCGCACTTATAAAAGCTGTCGGCTATACTGGAGATAGGAAAACAAATGAAAGGCATTTGGTTTCTATATAAAAGCACAGCAGATGAAAATAAATATTTAGAATAATTGAATACTTCTGCAGCCAGCATATTAATCTGGATAAAAAATTTTTCATTACACCACTATGAAAAGCCACAGCCTGCTTCAGAAGCTGAATTAGATGAAATGCGGCACTTTCTGCATTAAAAAAAACAAGCTTTGGATATGGAAAGCATATTGTACTAACCCATCGAATGTGGCAATGGCGATATCATTACCCTTAAAAAATGACTCCAAATATTAAAAAAGTGGAGTGTAAAAATTTATATGACTGACAACAGGAAATATTATGCAGAAGTTATCCCAAAAGAACTATGATGACAAAGTAAAAAATATACTTCCTCTATTGAAAGAAAAAATTCTTGTCAAAGGCATTGTTTTTTTTAAAAGAAAAAACTGTGTTGTATCCCATTTTTTAGAAATGGTAGATTTCATTATGTTTCTTTTTGAAAAGTTCCATTGTAATTCCTCTTTTTCATTCCATTCATTATTTGCTTAACGCTCTCTAAAATATAAATGGAATGTACCCAAACCCAATACAGCTATTATAAAAATACAAAGGAATTGTAAAATGTTACTTTTAAATGTTACCCAATACCATGGAACAATGTGTATTCAGATTTGCATTATATATAAATGACAAAAAAAGTTGAAATCACCAAAAAATGAATTTATTATTTAGATATCTAGGGAAATGTTATAAAATGATTTTCATAAAGCAGTGTGAAAATCAATGCTATGGATGTATGAAGATGTAACACTGCAAAAAATACATATCATATTTTACAAGCAGTTATGTAAGTTAAAGCAATACAATTTCATATTATGATAAAAGCAACAAATAAAAGGGAGTATATACAATAGAGGAATTCATATGAACATCACAAAATTAAATCAAAAAGGCAAATGTATTTTTGCCATTCGTTTGGCAGAAAGGGCGGCTTTCTATTTTAATGAAAATACTGTCAGCAGCTTCATACAGGAAGCCATAGAAATTGCTTGGAAATGGGAAAATACAGAAGAAAATATAGGAGAAGCATTATACAATTTTTTGGATAATGAAGAAAATGGTTTTACATTATTACAAGAAATGGAGAAAGACAAAAAAAGTATCAGTGCATGGAATTGTATTATATATTCTCTTGCATATGTATCAAAAGCGGCATATGAAAAAGAAGGTGTGCAATATTTTCCGCAGCCCATTGAAATGGTGAATGACCATATTTTTGATGATATGATACAAAATTTAATTTTATGTAGTATTATAGAGCAGCAGCATATTGAAGAGGTATATAAAATGTGTTTAGAAAAAACAATATACCTTGCTTAGAGAGATATTTGCATTAGGGTATTGTGCCTTCAGATGGAAAGGAAAAAAGCTTTCAAGCTGTTTTTTTAAAGTGCAGTAGGTTTTTTACTGTATACAAATATGATTTTGATACATTCAGATAGGTTAGCCATAATTTTTTATATTTTTGCAATAAAAATATTTTAGCTGAAGCAGTGTAGGGGCTTATGGTGTGAGGCATAGTACGCCATGATATGAAAATACATGAATTTGAAGCCTTTAGAAATGGAAAGCAATATTTTTCCTTCAAATGAGAAATAGGAGCTTTTATAAACGCTTCTTCAGCACATAAAAATTTGAAATGATATGGACAAACAGAAAGCAGGTAATGGATATGAAACATATATGTAATGAAAATGATTTTATATTGATAGAACAAAGAGGAGGCTTAGCCGTATATCAATGCCCCATATGTGCAAAAAAACAGTATGAATTAGGAGATGTGGCCATTTTTGACAATACAGTATTGCCCATGTGCAAAATTTATATAAAATGGTCGTATGAATTTTCTTTGGCAGGTCAAATACATAATTTAAAAAAAATTGTGCCGGCGTTGAAAAATAAAAGCAATCAGGAATTGTTGAATATGGCTAGGAATGATGGAGCATTAGAAATTGGCGAAATGTATTTTAGTGAAGCAAAGGCATTGCTCAATGCCGCAAAAGGATATCATTTGGATTTGTATTTGAAAAATATTTAATTTATGACATTTTTATGATGAAATGAGAATTAGAAATGAATATAGAAAACGATGCTTTCTCAAGTCTGCTGTTTTTATGATAACCGGAAATAGAATAAAAATCAACGGGTTTATCAAAGAAATAAAAAATGATATTTTAGAAAAATGGTTGCTGATGACCGAAAACAGTGTTGGAAGCATGAAAAATAGAGTCATAAGCATATGCTTATAAAATCATTTTTGAAATCAATGTAAATGGAGTGAAGCTGTGAAAAAGCAACAAAATTTTTTAGGGGAGGGAATCGTGAATTTTACATGAAATATTTTTATAAAAGAATCTGATTTAAAGTCCATGTCTAACAGAGGTATTGGCTGCATGGGGAGGGGAAATATTTTCTAAAACACCACAGGAATATGAATACAAATCAATTTTATTTTTTGAAAGAAATGTGGATACGGAATAAATATTATGCAGATATACTGGGAGAGGATTTTAATATGGATGGTTATTTATCTCTCAGGCTTTTAGGCAATCATATGTCAAATTTGGATATGTTCATTAATATGCATAGTGCGCAATTATCAGAAAATGATATGATAAAATTTATGAATCAGCTCCTAAAATTATCTTCCTTTGCAATATTCATTGAAGATGATGAACGCATCAACAAAAAATATGTCATACATTCTTATCATGAAATGATAGATGTCATTTGTTATCATATGGACTGGAATGTATCACAGGGTGTATTAATCATAAAAAAAGATGAATCACAGTTGGAGGATTTAAAGTATGGAGTGGTGGCACATGAATTTTTAAATGGAGCAGGGAGAAAAGCTATATAAAAAATGGAGGAAAGCTGCAATACGCAATAAAATGAAAAATTACATTTTCACGTTGAAAAATCCTATTGTTTTCAATAGATAAATGAGAAATGCAGGAGCTGCTGCAAAATAATCCCATTTGACATATCCACAGAAAAAATGGCAGTGAAAACAGAACAACAGATTTTTAGATATAACACACAGCCAACAAAATGGGGATTTGATTACAAGCATATTTGATTGCCCTAAAATAACCAAAACAGTTAAAGAGAATGAAAAAACAAACCTTTAAAAATAGAAAAGAGCTGCTATTTTTTATTGCTTGCGGAAAATATGGCTTGTTTTATGCTAACAAAAGCTGTTTTTTGCCCACAGAGCAAAAAGGCGGTAAGCAATTCTGTTTTGTAAAGGGAATCTAAACCATGGTATTCCATGGCTAAAATGAAATATGTTTTATGACAGCCATATATTGCAATACTATCAAAACTGCAGCAAAAGGGATGGCCTATAATAAAACAGCATACTGCACAAACACAGCAGAGCAGATAGAGTAGGCTATCATAGCAACAAATTGCATATAAATCAGAGCCTATGAAGCAGCATAAAAATACCGTCAGCCCATGGACTGACGGAAAATGGATAAAGCAGCCATAAAAGCCGAAATTTGTGCTTTATTGCTCTGTATCATAAAATGTTTGAAAGCGATTTCCCAGCAAATTGACATTGCTGCTGGATAAACCGGAAACAGTGAAATCAGAAGACTGCTGTTGTAAAAGAGCATTATTTTGCAAAAGAGTATATTGCTCAAAAAGCTGGTTTTCCTCCTCTTCTTCCTCTGTACCATTGATAACAGATAAAAGAGAAGATGTCATATCATTTTTTAATGACTCTATAAAAAGCAAATAGTCATTTTCTGTAAAATCCTCAAAGTTTAAAATGGATTGCTCCAGCTGTGTCTGATATAATGTATTTGCAGAAGGAACATAGGTGCCTGCTGTCAAATCCTCTCCTGCATATGCCATAACCTTTTTTACATAATTTTGTGTTTCCTCAAAGGGAGGAATGCCTCCATATTTTGCCACATTGCCGCTGCCGGCATTATAGGCTGCCAAGGCAAGCTTGACATCGCCGTCATATCGCTCCAGCATTTGTTTGATATATTTTGCCCCGCCCATAATGTTTTGCTCTGCATTAAAAGGGTCTGTCACACCTAAGGATTGGGCTGTGGCAGGCATAAGCTGCATGACGCCCTGTGCCCCGGCAGAAGAAACTGCCTCCGGATTGAAATTGGATTCTGCCTTTGCAATGGCTTTTAACAAAGCCACAGGCACGTCATATTCCTGCGCCGCCTTTTGAAAAATGCTGTCTAGGGATTGGGGCGCAGAAGCACTTTGCAATGCAGATGAAAAAGAAGCCGTATTGGAAGTATGTAATGAATGATTGTTTTTAGAAAGTGCATACAAATCTAAGGGATTGATTTCTAACATGATTTTTCCTCCGTTCTGGTGATAAAATTCTGTTGCTTTCATAGAAAATAAAAAATATACAGCATTGCTTTTTGAAAAAGCCGTGCCATTGTCATGCAGTATAGAAAGGGAAAAACAGGCTTCACTGATGTAAGCTTCGCTTTTTCAATATACTCAGCCTTGTGCTTGCCATATGAGGCACTGCTTTTTATACGCTGCACAAAACCATGATAAAAATAACTATCCCTATTCTACTATGTTTTTAACAAAATGACAATAGCATTGTTGCCATAAAATATAATGAAAAGAAATATTATAAAATACATTGACATATAGCGTAAAATATGGTATCATTTGTACAAATAGTGTGTTACTGGTATGGCAGGCATTAACTATCAAAAGAGCATGTTATGCTTTTTTTGGGGTTGGTGTCTTTTTTTGTGTTTATTTTTTCATTTTCCTAGGTTCAAATGAAAAAATATTCCCAATAAAGGACACAATAATGAAATGGAAGCTTTTTCATTGCAATGCTTACAAAAAAAAGAAAGAAAAGGAGAGGTGCTGTATGAAAGATGAAATTTTCGGCGTATTGCAGAGGGTAGGACGTTCTTTTATGCTTCCCATTGCTATATTGCCCGTTGCCGGTTTGTTTTTAGGCATTGGAGGCTCTTTTACAAATGCAAATATGATTGAAGCCTATGGTTTGACCAGTATTTTGGGAGAAGGAACATTTTTATATGCCATTCTTTCTGTGCTGAACAAATGCGGTGATATTGTTTTTGCCAATCTGCCCATATTGTTTGCAATGGGCGTTGCCATTGGTATGGCAAAAAAGGAAAAGGAGGTTGCAGTATTGGCTGCTGCCATTGCCTTTTTTATTATGCACTCGGCCATTGGTGCCATGCTTTCTGTTACAAATGCGGCAGAAACACTGCCAAACGGCTCCATTGCAGCAGTTGTGGGAATCGAATCCTTGCAAATGGGTGTATTTGGTGGTATTATTGTAGGACTTGGTGTGGCGGCACTGCACAATCGCTTTTATAGAATAGAGCTGCCTCAGGTATTGTCCTTCTTTGGCGGCACAAGATTTGTACCAATTATATGTTCTATTGTTTATTTGGTTGTTGGTATCATCATGTTTTACATTTGGCCTGTAATACAGGAAGGTATTTATGCCATTGGAGATGTTGTAAGAGGTTCGGGCTATGCAGGAACATTAATTTATGGTATTATGGAAAGAGCATTGATTCCTTTTGGTCTGCACCATGTATTTTATATTCCTTTTTGGCAGACAGCTGTGGGCGGTACCGCAATGGTAGATGGCAATTTGATTGAGGGAGCGCAAAACATATTTTTTGCTCAGCTTGCCAGCCCTAACACAACCATATTTGATGTGGAAGCAACCAGATTTATGGCAGGAAAATTCCCTCTGATGATATTTGGTCTGCCCGGTGCTGCATTGGCAATGTATCGTGTGGCAAAACCAGAAAAAAGAAAAATTGCAGGAGGCTTGCTGCTTTCTGCTGCACTGACATCCATGCTGACAGGTATTACAGAGCCATTGGAATTTACATTTTTGTTTGTTGCGCCAATGTTGTATGTAATCCATTGTATTTTAGCAGGCTGTGCTTATATGCTGATGCATATTTTCCATGTAGGCGTTGGTATGACATTTTCAGGCGGTTTGATTGACTTAACATTGTTTGGTATCATGCAGGGAAATGCAAAAACAAACTGGATATGGGTTGTCATCATTGGTATTGGTTATTTTGTAGTATATTTCCTGCTGTTTTCATTTTTGATTTCAAAATTCAATTTTAAAACACCAGGAAGAGAAGAGGACGATGCAGAAACAAAATTGTATACAAGAGCTGATGTCAATGCGGCAAAAGCAGGCAATGCTTCTCAGACAGCAGGCGCATCAGAGGAAATGGTTGTTTCTCAGTTGATTTGTCAGGGACTTGGCGGAAAGAAAAATATTTCTGATGTGGATTGCTGTGCAACCAGATTAAGATGTACTGTATTTGATGCTTCTAAGGTGCAAGAGGGACTTTTAAAACAATCCGGTGCGGCAGGCGTGATTCAAAAGGGACTTGGCGTACAGGTGATTTATGGACCAAAGGTAACAGTTATCAAATCCAATTTGGAGGATTATTTGGCAAGCCCTGCCAGTGATGCAGAAGTGACAGTGACAGAAGCACCGCAAAAACAAGAACCACAAAAACAACAGCAAACAGCACAAAAGGAAGAAAAACAAAAAGAAGTGTTCCATAGCTTTGTGGAGGGCCGCATGGCAGATATCAGCCAAGCGCCGGATGAGGCATTTGCAGGAAAGCTGATGGGCGACGGCATTGTGATGTTCCCTTCATCAAATGTCATTTATGCTCCGGCAGATGTGACCATTGAAACAGTCTTCCCCACAAAACACGCTTTGGGCATGAAAACAGAAGCAGGCACAGAAATATTGCTCCATGTAGGTATTGATACGGTAAAACTGGATGGAAAAGGCTTTACTGTATTTGTAAAAGACGGAGATAAAGTGAAAAAAGGACAAAAGCTGATGGAGGTGGATTTGGCATTCATAGCAGAAAATGCGGCTTCTACGGCGATTCCTATGGTATTTACAAATTTAGAGGAAAATCAAAAAATCAACTGGATAGAAAAGGAAAAAACAGAATACAAAGCCAATGAGGCTGCAATCGAAATCGTATAACAAAAGGAAGTGGGGGGAATATGTTTAAAATATTAAAGGTTCTAAATAACAATGGTATATTGGTAATGGATTTGGAAACCAAACAGGAAATGATATTTTTGGGCAAAGGCGTAGGCTTTGGAAAAAAAGTGAATGAAAATGTAAAAGAAATTACAAATGCCAAGGCGTATCGTTTTGCACAGGAAAATGCAAGAGCCGATTCCATTGCTGCCATTAAAAGTATTTCCCCCCTTTTTATTGAAATTGCAGGCAGTATCATAGAAGAGGCAGAAAAGAAATTTGGCACTGTTGACAACAATATATTGTTGCCATTGGCAGACCATATTGCCTTTGCCATCAAACGTATGCAAGAGGGATTGGAGCTGCAAAATCCTTTTATCAAAGAAATTAAAGTGCTTTTTGAAGAGGAATATGCAGTGGCAGAAAAAGGAAGAGATATTATAAAACAAAAAACGGGAGAGCTTATCAGTGAGGATGAAGTGGGCTACATTACACTTCACGTCCACACTGCATTGACAAAAGAGCATATTTCCCAAAGTATGAATATTGCAAAAATGATACAGGAAGGGCTGCAATATATTGAAAAAAAATTAAAATCTTCATTCAATGAAGAAACCATTTCCTACACAAGGCTTTTAACACATATGAAATTTATGATATTGCGTGTGGTCAATGATGAAAAGCTGCATTTGGATATGACAGAATATGTGATGGGGCATTTTCCGGATGCCTTTGAACTGGCAAAGGAAATTTGTACTCATTTTGAAAAAGAAATCAAAAAACCTTTTTCTGATATTGAAATCAGTTATTTTGCCATACATATTGAAAGAATAAAAAGCATAGAAGAATAAAGGGCATGAAAACACTGCCCTTTTCAAAAAGGCATTGGCATGGTCCATTGCCTTTTTTGTATGGAGAAAACCATGTGATAGTTGGGTGGCGCAGAAAAGCCTTCTGGCGATGGAACAGACAAAAAACCTCTTTCGAGTATAATAGAAGTGCAGTCTGCCAAAGACACAGAAAAATCGAAAGGAGGTCATTTACAATAAGTCTAAATGATATATATAGTAGTTGGAATGGAAAATGGGGGACCCTTTCTGTATTTTCGTCCTCTTGCGCCTGCGGTGCATCGGTTGAAAATTGCTTGTTGGGAAGTGTCCCAAACCCTCTAAAAACGGAAAGGAGCGTCAGAGCATGGACGGACGGAAAGGGACAATACAAATCAAATTTAGAGTGACAGCGGAAGAAGGGGCGTTGATTGAGCAGAAAAGGAAGCTCGTCCCCACCCGGAACATGGAAGCCTATGGCAATCAACGGGTATATCATTTAGATAGACCATGCCGATAGAAAAGCCATGACAGCAAAGGTACAGAAAATCGGCGTGAACATCAAAGCGCAGCAGGGCAATGCGACGAGCAGCGTCTACCAATAGGATATAGAGGAAATCAAGGGGGTGTTTGTGGAGGGCGTTATTGAAATGATGCAATAAGAACATACTAATAACAAAGGAGCTGTTATTGGTATGGAATGTAAAAAATGTGGAGCAACAGAACACAGCAAAAATGGATTGATAAAAGGACACCAAATATATAAATGGAAAAATTATGGTTATCAATTTGTACCAACCATGCAGAAGGGATTTGATGAGCAGACAAAATTAATTGCAGGTTTAAAGGAAAATATGATAGCATGATAATACATAGGAGGCATTAAATCAGGGATAAACTCATTTTATTATATATTTTATTCAAAAACAATGATACTATAAATAAAAAGGAATATACTGCATTTCTATAAAAAATGATAGGCTATTTTAAAACAGAGCAATGGGAAATACTTCCAATGTTCACACCCAATGTAAAATGAAAACTACTTTGCATGGAAGCATAGAAATGCAGATTTTGACTGTAAAATCAATGTTTCACAGCTTTTTGCTGTATAGAGAGTGCTATAAAGGAGTGAAAAAATGAGATGGCTGATTTTAATTGGAGATGAAAAATTTGATATTGATACCATCAAAGCCATAAAGCATTGGGGCTGTGTGGACTGCTATGATGTGTCATGTATAAAAGGCAGGTATTGTGTGGATTTTGGAACAGACCATATTTTTTATGATGTCAATGAAAGTATAGAAGATTTTGAGAGTTATTTCCATAAAATTCCCTATGCTTTTCCTCATTTTATAACAATGACATACACTTGTGAAAAACGTGTAAAAAATATATTAAAACAAAATGATTTTCCAAAAAATATTTATATAGACAATGGATTGCTTATGCCTATAAAAAGGTTTATAGAATTAGGCTTACCGTTGCATTGAAAAAAGGGAGTACAGCATAATAACCCTATCAATGGGTATGGGGTAGTTGGGAGAGAAAATATGGAATTGATTATGACAATAGGCGATACTTTTACCATGGCCAATGTGGGCCATGTCATTGTGGGCGGAAATAAAGAAATAACCAAACATAACACATCAAAGCTTTGTAAAGCAGGAGATGAAATTGTTGTGATAAAAGAAAATAACAATTTCAATTTTAAAGTGCTGGATGTGAAGCTGTCGTTTTCTTTCAGTGAAGCAGTGATTGTCAGCATAATGGTTGAAAAATCCATATATTTTCATAAATTAAAATCCGGTGATTTGGTTTATAAAATATAGCTGGTGTTATATTTCATCAAAATGGGCATGTATGGCATTCCTATCAAAAAGTAATGATTCCAAATATAAAGGCATTACTTTATTTGAAAGAATATAACAAAAGAGAAATATTTCCAAATTTTCGGGCTTTTATGGTAAAATGAAAAATTCCTCTTCCCTTCTCCTGCATTGCTTTATATTGTAGAGGAAATAGGAAAAGAACGGATACTCTCTATTTACATAAAATCCAGCATATGAAAATGCTGTATTTTAATGTATGTCATTTGGTTTACACTTTATCTATATCCACCATACCCCCTTTCAAAAAAGCCATGCTGTGTATAGTCTGGAAAGCCATAATGAATCATATTATATTTGATACATTATGGCTTTTTGTATTTAATAGAGCAAAGCAGTGAAATGGGTATCTTTTTGTATTCTCACCTCTTCCTGCACAATGCTTTGTAACAGCAAAAGCGATAGAGGCAGTATCAATGTAATGCCATATCCGGCAAGGCCAACACCGGGGCGGTTTATGGAATGAAAATAGGTTTTCATCAAACACAGCTTTGGCCATCAGCAATCAATATCGTCGTCATCAATGGCAGTACAGCCATATTTTTCAGGGGTATATTCATAATATTCTTTTTTGGCAGTATGCCCAATGCTGCTTTTGCCTATCATTTCTTCTTTTAAAAATCTAAATAGGCCCTGTCATCTACATCCAATGCCTCCACCAGCTTGATATTCTCATTTTTTTCCATAAATGTGTTCATGGTATATTGATTTGCAAACAAAAACAGAGGTCTTTCAAATCTGTCATAGACCAATGCACAACGGGCTGTGACATAATTTTTTAAATCAATTTCTTTTGCAACGGAAGGAGATACCCATCTTGCCACGCTATAATCCAATTCCTCCATACGAATTTCGGAATGATATTCGTTTTTTAAACGGTATTCAAACACTTCAAACTGCAGCATACCCACAGCACCCAGTATCACATCGTTATATTCATTGTGATATACCTGTATGGCACCTTCCTGTGCCAGCTGTGCCACGCCCTTTTGAAATTGCTTTGCTTTTAATGAATTAACAGGATGCACTCTTTTAAAAAGCTCCGGAGGGAATGTAGGCAGAGGCTCAAAAAATATTTTTTCTTTGCTGTTTGTCAATGTATCACCAATTTGATAATTTCCGGTGTCATAAATGCCAATGATATCCCCTGCACAAGCCGTTTCTACCGTTTCTCTTTCATTTGCCATAAGCTGTGTGGACTGGCTGAGCTTAAACTGCTTTCCGGTACGGGAAAGTGTCACATTCATACCTCTTTCAAATGTGCCGGAGCAAATGCGTAAAAAGGCCAGTCTGTCTCTGTGGGCAGGATTCATATTTGCCTGTATTTTGAATATAAAACCGCTGAAAAATTCATCTGTGGGCGCAACCTCTCCTGTGGTTGTTTTTCTGACCCCCGGAGCAGGCGACCAATCCAAAAAATGATTCAAAAATGGCGTGACGCCAAAATCCACCAGTGCAGAGCCAAAAAAAACAGGGGACAATTTTCCTGCTTTGACAGCCTGCAAATCAAATGGATTTCCTGCACCATCCAGCAGTTCGATTTCACTGCGGAGAATGTCAATGTTTGCCTGGCTGATGACACCGTCCAGTTTCTCTCCATAGACACCGTTTGCACCCAAATCAATGACCATATCCTTTTTATAAACATATACTTTGTTTTCCAGTCTGTCATAAATGCCTTCAAATGTCAGTCCGTTTCCAATGGGCCATGTGACAGCGGCAGAGGGCAGCCCCAAAGCCTCCTCCAAATCAGACATACATTCCAATGGGTCTTTTGACTGCCTGTCCAGCTTGTTTATAAATGTGAATATGGGGATTTGACGCATACTGCAAACTTTAAACAGCTTGACAGTCTGTGCTTCCACACCCTTTGCTGCGTCAATCACCATTACGGCACTGTCTACGGAGGTCAAAATACGGTAGGTATCCTCTCCAAAATCATTATGTCCCGGAGTATCCATGATAGAAACCACTTTATCATTGTATTCAAACTGCATAACAGAAGAAGTGACAGAAATACCTCTTTGTTTTTCAATTTCCATCCAGTCAGATTTTGCAAATTTTGCGTTTCTTCTGGCTTTGACTGTACCGGCTTCCCGAATGGCGCCCCCATGCAGAAGCAGTTTTTCTGTCAATGTGGTTTTGCCTGCATCCGGATGGGATATGATGCCGAATATTCTTCTTTTTTGTATTGCTTCTTGATTTGTCATAAAAACAATGTTCCTTTCTGTAAATTACAATAATTTTTCATAACAGTTTAAGTTTTCCCAAATTATATTTTGAAAATGAAATTTTGTGGTGCCTGCATAATCATAGCCCAGTTTAGGATAAAGCTGACAGGCAGGAAGATTGCCTTCATAGGTGTCCAAACGAATGACGGCTGCCCCCTTTTTTTTGGCATAGCATTCACAATGCTCCATCAGCTTGGAGGCATAGCCCATTCTGGTAAATGCAGTAGAAATGCAAAGGGTATGCACCACAATGATTTCCTCCTCCTTTGCAGCATATTTCCAATCAATGGCATTATACTCCGGGGGCTGTATGTGATTTAGCACCACACAGCCGCAAATACTTTTGTTTTCTTCCAAAACAAACATGGTGCCTGCTTCAATGGCAGCTTTGGCATATGCTGCTGTGGGATATTTTCCTTTTTGCCAATTTGTATAAGAAATGGTTTTTTCCTCTTTTTCCAATATATGGTCATAAATTTGTATAATAGCATTCAGGTCGTTTAAGTCCGCCGGCCGAAACATGATATTCCTCCTTATTTATGGATTTTGTAATTGCTTGTTACATTTTTAATTGGTGTAATGTTTTTTCTGTCTGCAAAAAATGTGAGCATAAAGTGTTATGGTAAACATATGGCCATTTCTTCAAAGCTGTAAAAACAGTGTTTCCTTTCCTGTTTTTACAAGATATTCAGGGGAATTTTGCTCTTTGCATAAAAAGGGGATTCCATCTGTTTTTTTGATATCCTTTTTTATAGCGTGGCATTGTGGGATTTGGAGCTTTTGTTTGCCTAGTGGCCAAAAAGAAATGGATGGTGTATTTCTCACAAAACCGCTTTTTTCCCATTTACTGTATTTTTTGTTGTCTGATTTTCTGCGTTTTATACTATCACTTCTATGAAATTATTTCTATGAAAAAGAACAGCCATATTGAATAAATACCTCTTTTCGTTATGGAGTGGATTGATTAAATAGAATCTGTGTTAAAGCCATCAAATAGAAATGTTTTTTTTGCTGGGTCATAGTAAAACATTGCTTCCATTCCTAGATAATCATCTATTTCTTTTTTTGCACATCCCCTTGGATAATAACCTAAAAAATGAATATATAATACAACAGCGATTTTGTTATCTTCTTCCTGCTTCACAGAAACAAAAGCCAAATACCATTGGCCGGTTAAATCCTGCACACGGGGAAATGTTTCTTCTGCCATCCAATCTTCCTCATCCAAATAGTTTTCACACGCTTTGATTGTCATTTCAATCAGTTTCTCTTTGTGTTTGAAAAAGAATGCTTCTAAAGCTGTCGGTTTAAATTCCATTTTGGGCTGTAATTTTTTGTCATAATCGGTGTACCTATTTTCTGGATTGGGATATGGCATAAAAATTTGTTTGAATTTTAATGGCTTTTCCAATGAACATTCCTCCATGCTTTTTAATTTTCTGCTGCATGATTTTAGTAAAAGTATAGCAGAAACAGGTGAGGAAATCCACAGTTTTATTCTGTTGGCAGAATACAAATAAAAAGGGGCTGCATGAAGGCAGAAACGAAAAGCTATGAGTCAGGGGGGATTGGGGGAAATCATACATAGCTTATGGTAAAAAAAGATAGGCAGTATCAATGGTAAAAACAATATGGCATTGCCCAGTTTCAGCATAGAACAATGAGGTGGGTGTCATACTCTTTGAAAAAAATAAAAGAAACAGTAAGGGAAATGCCCATAACATGCCATTGCTGAAAAGAGAATACACACCATTGACCATGGCAGAGGGAAAATGCAAAGCACTGGTTTTGGCTGTAAAAATCATGATTCATAGCTTTCCATTTCATATAGAGGAGATTTTTGTCGTACTGCAAAGACTGCTCCTATTTTTGATATTGGTGTTTTTTCTGCATTTCCTTTGGAAATTGCTATGTCAAAACAATCATAAGCATAAAAAATATTTGCTAAAGCAACAAAATGGCATATGTACCGGGCGGAAAGAGGATATGAAATTTTAAAGCCCTTTGGGGAGTATTTTGGGAATATTCTCCTGTTTTTTGAAATGCCATATTCCGTTTTTATATCAGAATCATACATTTGAAAAATATAGTGCTTGAAGCTGCACAGTTTCATTGGCTTTGTATATTTCTCTGGGTGATTAAGAAAATGTATGTTTATGACATTTGCTTTTGCATCAATCCTTTCCTGTTTTTGATGAGAAAATAAATGTAATTTTTTGTTATATTTTATATTTCAAATGAACAGTATATGGATATCAATGTCTAAAATATCAACAATATTACAAAATTTGTGATTATTTCCTATAAACTTTAAACAAAAAACAAAAAAATGGAAAAAAAGCATGACAAATAAAGCCATATTTTAGAAATATAAATGAAAGGGTAAAAGCCACATACAATATTTTGTTTTATTGCAAATGGAGCAATCCACAAAATAAGAAAAAGAAGCAATATGGAACAAAACAATACCCTGTCATGAAATAAAAAAGGAATAAAAAATGATAAGGAGGCGTTAGCATTGTCTATACAGGTTCGTATTGACGGCGGAGGCAAGCACATTATATTGACAGAAAGAAGCATATTAAAAAGTGAATACAGCATAGTGGAGGGAGTACAGAAAATATATATGGAGGAAAGTGTGGATACTGTCACACTGATTGGTGAAATTGATTTGCACAGCGGCGGTGTGGAAACGGTTCATGTTTCAAAGCTGGCAGAGTGGGCATTTTGCCCCGATATAGATGAAAATTGTTACAGAGCATTTTCTATGGAATTGTTTGATTCCTTGGGGGAAAGCATACAAAAGGTGCATTTTGAAAAAGCATTTGTTGTCAAATATAAAGATGCTTTTTCTGCTGAAAAAGGCAGAGCAAGCTATGAGATTATCATACGGCAATGCAAGGGAACACATAGATAAGGAGGCGTTTTATATGGGAATTTATTTTTGTGTAGAAGGCGGCGGAAAAAAAGTGGAGCTGTCAGTACATAGCGTTACTTATACGGCTTTAGAAATAACATCAGCAGAAAATACACTGGCAAAGGGAAATGATACCGCCTGCAAATTGTTTATAACAGGACAAATCAATCAAGGCAGCAGCAACACAACAGAGGCATTGAAGGAAATGGAGAAATGGGCAAAGCAGTGCAATCAAAAACAAGACAGTTACAGAGAAGTCACAGTGGAGCAGACCTATGCAGATTTATTTCATAGAAAGGTGGTGTTTCCGGATGCCAGAGTGGTATCCTTCCATGAAACATTTTTAACAGATAATTCAAAATTTATGGAAATATCATTGGTCATTGAACAAAAGGAAAGCAGGCAAAACGCCATTCGTATTTTGTACATTTAAAATGTGTGCATGACATTGATAGAAAAAAGAATATGACACTGTTTAAAAAAAGGATAATAGTATTGCTGTTATTTTCTTTATACTTAGGGAATTTTCCACACTTTCCCCTTTTGTAGTCTGTAAAAGGGGAAAAAGTGGATTTGATTGCAAAATCAATGCTTTATGGTCATAAAAGCAACAGAATACTGCAAAGAAAGAGGGGAAAGGAATATGACTGATATATGGATGGTAACAGAAGGAGCCACACTGGAGTGTACATTGGGAACAATGACAAGCAAGCTGCAGGTGCCTGCACCCCATGGCTCCAGTGTTTCGGGAAAAAACCAAGCTACTATATTTGATAATGTGGTGGGAAAAAATATACTGCCTTTTCAGCTGTGCAAAAAAAGCAATCCGCCTGTACCATGTACTCCTGTGGTATGTATGCCCTGGGTAAAGGGGAAAAAGGATTTTAAAGTCAAAAGCGAATTGGCACTTTTAAACATTTGCATAGTACCTTGTATGCTGGGCGGCATCATAAAAATCAAAAGTAAATGAGGAGTGACTTTGACATATGAACAATACATATTTACAGCTGGGAATACAGCAATATGCAATGAAGGCATTGCAGGAATTGGAAATCAAACAGCAATTAAACGAACATAGCAGACTGCGTATGACAGCATTGCTTTATGATGAGCAAAAGGACAATGATATTTATGATACAAAATCAGGCACACAAATTGTACTGGAACAAAAAGGAGAGCATCCCAAGCTTTTGTTTCAGGGGGTGGTGACAAAAATTGAAATAGAAAAGCAAAAAGGAGTATATTGGCTGGAGATAGAGGCTTTTTCTAACACCTATCTGCTTGATATTAAAAAAGCGTCACAATCCTTTCAAAATGTGAATATGACTTACATAGATATGATAAAAAAGGTCATCAGGCCTTATTCCGGCAGTGATGTAATAGACAATATAACAGAAGGAAAAGCAATAGGAAGCTTCATCATGCAGTATATGGAAACGGATTGGGAATTTATAAAAAGGGCAGCATCCCATTTTCATGCAGCCATTGTACCTTTTCATTTGACGGACAAGCCCAAATTTACAATAGGTATGCCCAAAGGGGAATACAGAGGAAATTTAAACCAATATCATTACCGCATCTGCAAAAACATAGAGCAATATTTAAAATCATCACAAAATGAAAATAAAAATTTAAAAGAATTAGATGCAGTATTATTTTATATTGAAACAGACAAGGATTTTGAAATCGGAGATAATGTAACATTTCAAAATGCATCATTGTATATCAAACAAAAAAGTGCAAAAATGCAGCAGGGCGTGCTTGTCTATGAATATGTGCTTTCCAGCGAAAACAGCTTTACACAGGATAAGCTGTATCATGAGGGCATCATTGGATTGTCACTAAAGGGCAGGGTTTTGGAGGCAGTGCAGGATAGGGTAAAGGTACAGCTGGAAATAGACGCAGAACAAACAAAAAAAGAAGAGGCATATCCCTTTCATTATACCACCACTTATACAGCAGAGGGAAACAGCGGTTGGTATTGTATGCCGGAAGTGGGGGATACTGTGATGATTTATTTCCCCACAAGAGAGGAAAAAGACGGTGTTGGCGTCAATTCATTGCGTGTGCTGGAAAAGGGCAGCGATAAATTGAGTGACCCGGCAGTAAAATATTTTAGAACAAAAGACGGAAAGGAACTGAAATTCAGTCCGGAGGAAATATTGATTACCTGCTGCAACGGAACAAATGAACAGACAGGAGAAAAGCAGGTCATCTACATCAGGCTTCATGAGCAAAACGGCATTCAAATTACAAGCACAGAGCCGATTCTTTTAAAAAGTGACAAAAATATTGATTTGCAGGCAGAGGAGCAAATATTTATTGTGGCCAAGGAAGAAATTGTGTTTAAATGCAAAACCAGCCAAATTACAGTCAATGAAATGGTGGACATTGCAGGAAAAGAAGTGAGAATCAACTAGCGGTTGCAATGAAATATTGTTTGCTGTAATATGAGGAGGAGCGTAATGGGTCTTTTTCAAAATGTATTAAAAGCGTCTATCCCTACTATGATAAGCAATCCAATAGCGGCAACCATAGCAATGGGATTGGCAGTGGTCAGAGGAAAAAAAGTAAAATCGGCTGTAAAAGGCAAAAATGCAATGGCCTTTCCCCAAAATATATATGAGCTTTTACAATCCCCTTATGGAGCTTATATAAGAGGGATGACAACAATAGGAGCAAGCTATATAGGACATCCGGCGGTTATGGTACCAATGTCAGAAATGCTTAAAAAAATGATGGAGGAGGCGGCACCGCCGGTAAATAGACCATTTGTAACAATTACAACAGAACAAATGGAAGCTTTGAAAATAGAAGAAAGAGAGGGCAGTATTAAGCAATATATTAAAGAAGCGGCTATATATCTGCAAGAACATCTTGAAATTGTTGAAAAAGTATGGAGAGGAGAAAGGGTAATTGATGAAAAATATACTTTAGAAAATTTATTTAATGGAAATTTGACAATAGACGATATACCTGACCCTCCGGAATTGATAAATATGATAGTGGCAATAAAAGCAGCTGAGTTGAAAGGATTTTATAATGGTGCAACCAGCACTTTGGATGCTGTGGAAACACTTTTAACACAACCGGGAGAGGTGTGTGAAGCGGTTGTAGAAAGTGTTTCGGATTTTGCAGAGCATCCATGGCAAAACACAAAAGAATTGGTAGGAGGTATTTTTCAGGATACAATAGACCTTGTGTGGAGAAGCACACCTCAAGAAATAGCAGAAAAAGAAGGAGAGCTTGCCTTTGATTTAATCAGTTCATATGCAACAGGGGGAGGAGCAAAAATAGCTGGAACTGGAATAAAAGCTGCAGGCAGCGGTGTAAAAACAGCAGTTAAGGAAGCTGTCCCAGATATGGGAACATTGGTAAGACGAGGAATGTTGACTGCTGATAATGTTCCAACAGGAAATATAGCCAATGGTATTACAAATGCCCCTTATAAAATGATGGTACCAGATGAAAAAAAAGTGGCAAATACGGCCAAAAGGCAAGGAGGTGAAGCTGCAAAGACAACGGCAAAAACGGGGGAAACAACGGGAAGGACGGCCTCTAAAGAAGCATTGGAAAATATAGCTATGGGAGCCCCAGTGGTTCAAGAGGTGAAAAAGGCTGGCGAAGCAGTACAAAAAGAAGCAACACAAAAAACAGCCGCAAGAGGTAGCAGAAAAACAGCACAAGAAGGAGCAGAGAAAGCCGGCACAAGAAGTGCAAAAAATGCCAATGCGGTGAAAAATAAAGTGGTGAGAGAAGCAAGTGGAAAAACTGGAAAAGGAGTGCAAACAAGCGGTGCTGTGAATGAAACCAATATAGATGATATCACTCCAACTACAAACACTGCCGCCAGAGAAGCAGTACAAGCTGTTACAACAGTTCCATATGGCCAGCATTTTGAAACAGTAGACAGAC
>CALWSR010000005.1 GCA_944384265.1 uncultured Clostridia bacterium | reverse complement strand
TTTTGAATATCCGCTCGTAACTCATAATAAATTATTTTTCTTCTATACTTGGGTGTAAATACGATATGATACTTGCACACCCATTTTGTATGTGATAAACTATTTGCCATAAAGCATCGTCCTTTCTTGTGTAAATTTGGGCTTGAACATCTCTATTTTACACCAAAGCTCGATGCTTTTGCTTAAGCTTTTCATCTCACCCCCAGAGCGGGCGGTTGTAAAAGGCTGCTTTGCAGCCTTAGGCACTAAAGTAATAATCTAAAGGCCGCTCCAACGGGCGGCCTTTTTTCATTGTTTTACAGACTATATCAATCCATATTAAAATTTATTTGATTGCTACATAAATATGTATTTCCATATTTTCCATATCTTCTCCCGGCTGATATTCTTCAAAATCTGCTGTAAATGTTCTTTGCAAATCCATTTTCCAAATTTCTTCCCAGGCCCTTTGTACTGTTTTCACCACATCTCCTATCAAAACAAATTTAGCATATTTTCCTTTGGGTATGGTTTTTTGAACCATATTTTCATTGACCTTTTCTCCCTTTTGTATTTCATAGCCTACTGTAACATCATATTCCATGCCTTCATAATGGGAATACAGTCCAATGCATTTTTGATATTGTATTTCCTTTTCTGCTTCTGTCCATTTTTGCCAAAGCCCTCCAATCACCTGTGTCACATCACATTTGTCATTTCCTGTTCTTTGACAAAAGCCTGCCACCACCTTTTCCTCCAAAAAAACAATTTCATACTGCATTTTTATCGCCTCCTTTTTTTGATAAAGAAAGCATACCACAATAAATAGGACAGCTTTATGTCATATTTTATACTGTATTACCATATTTTTTAATTCCTGCTCTATTTTTTCTCTGATACAAAAAGGCTCTTTTACAAAAGCATAGCTGCCCCAAGAAAGAAGATATCCATACAGCCACGGATTTTCCACACATTGCATTGTCACCAAAAAATCACCATTTTCTGTGTATGCAATTTGCTCCTGTTCAAATTCGTCATACACTCTGTATGCCATGGATTTTTTGATATCCAAAAGTACTGTCACCATATCTGTGACAGTATCAAAATACTGCTCTGCTTTTTGCTGCCACACTCCTTCAAATTGCTGCTCTGTTATGACAACAGATTGCATACGGCTTATTTTAAATATTCTAAAATCCTGCTTTTGTCTGCAATAAGCCTTTACATACCAGTTGCTGTGTTTAAACCAAAGCTGATAAGGCTCTGCTGTGCGAACTGTTTTTTCTCCCCTGCTGTTATAATAACAAAATGAAATCACATTTTTGTTAAAAATAGCCATTTTTATGGTTTCAAACAACACTTGTTTTTGTTCTCCCCATTTTGAAAAATCTACCTGTATCCAATTTTCATTGGATTTTTGAAAAAAACTGCCATATTTTTTTATCATCTCTTTTCTGTCTTCTCTGCCTGCCTTAGGCAAGCTTTGCAGTGCCATCCATATCTGGTCTTGCTCCTGCTCTGTCATGACAGATTTGTTAAGCACAAAGCCCTCCAGCAGAGAAATCCCCCCTCCTCTGCCTTTTGCCGTATAAATGGGGATACCGCATTGGCTTAATATATCCACATCTCTGTAAATGGTTCTTTGGGATACTTCAAATCTTTCTGAAAGCTCCTTTGCTGTTATTTTCTTTTTTTCCAAAAGTAGATATACCATTTCAAATAATCTGTTAATCTGCATATTTCTCCCTTATTTTTCAATGCTTTCTTTTTTTGATACAGCACTGCTTATCAAATCCTCCAGCTGTGTCAAATTTTTTTCTATGGCTTCAATGACACTGGTTTTGGGTCTTGTTTCCGGATGCTTTGCCACAAATATGGTACAGCAGTCCTCATAGGGCCTGATGGAAATTTCAAATGTGCCTATTTTTTTTGCCAAATCCACAATTTCCTGTTTGTCCATGCCGGCCAAGGGGCGGAGTACAGGCATGGTGCAAATGGAATTGATGGCATGAATTCCTTGCAATGTTTGGCTTGCCACCTGTCCAATGCTGTCGCCTGTAATCAAAGCCAGTCCATTATTTTTTTTGGCAATTTCTTCTGCCGCTTTCATCATAGCCCTTTTCAAAAATATGGTCAGCTTGTCATGAGGCACATTTTCCAGCAAATAAAGCTGTACCTCTGTAAAGGGTACCACATGAAGCTTTATCTCTCCTGTAAAACAGGCAATTCTTTCTGCCAAATCCTCCACCTTTTGTTTTGCCCATTCACTGGTATAGGGGGGACTGTGGAAATAAACACATTCCACTGCAATGCCTCTTTTTGCCATCATCCACGCCGCCACAGGGCTGTCAATGCCTCCGGAAAGCAGTGCCACACCCTTTCCCGAGGAGCCGGCAGGCAATCCGCCAAATGTTTTTATCACCTTTGAGAATATATAAGCATCGTTTCTCAATTCCACTTGCAATGTGACAGCCGGGTTATGCACATCCACTGTCAAATTGTCCATTTTTTCCAATATATAGCCGCCAATATCTGCCGCCGCCTCTTGGGAAGTCATGGGAAAACGCTTATCTGCCCTTTTCACAGCCACTTTAAATGTGGTTTTTTCTTTTCCAAAAAATGTCTGCATATGTCTCAATGCCGCTTCCTTCAAATTTTCCATAGACTGGTCTGTCATTTTGATGCCTGGGCAAACACCTACTAAGCCAAATATAGGCACAATGTTAGGTATCACACTGTCATAGTCCATTTCCCCGCCTCTGTCTTCCACAATCAGCCTGCCCTGCTCCTTTACAATGTAAAAATTTCCTATTTTATCCAACCGGTTCCGCATTGTTTTGACAAGCTGTGATATAAATATAGGACGGTTGTTGCCCCTCATGGCAACCTCTCCAAATTTTACAATCAATACTTTTTCTTCCATTTTGTTTCTCCTCTATCGGTTATATTTGCGCAAAAACGGTACAATTTCCTTTAATTGCTCCAGACATTGCTTTGCCTCCTCCACCGTATTGTACTGACAAAAGCTAAACCGCACCGCTCCTTCTATTTCCGAAAAAGCCAGTCCCATTGCCTCCAGCACAGCACTGCCCACCTTTTTTTTGCTGTCACAGGCAGACCCTGCTGAAACAAATATATCCTTACTTTCCAGAGCATGGAGCAATACTTGGCTTCTGATTCCTTTAAATGTCACATTCAGCACATAAGGGCTTGCTTTTTCCAATGTATCTCCATTGATTTGTGTATCTGCAATTTCCTCCAATATGCCCTCTGACAATATCCTTTTGATTTGCAAAGCATTGTCATGATTTTTTTGCATATTTTGAAAACAAATTTCTGCCGCCACACCCAATGCGGCGGCTCCTGCCCCGTTTTCTGTGCCGGAACGCTGTCCCTGCTGCTGTCCGCCTCCCAAAATATAAGGCTTTACTTTCAGTCCCTCTCTTTTGTAAAGCATACCAACTCCCTTTGGACCATTGATTTTGTGTCCGCTCATTGTCAGCAAATCTATATTCATTTTCTGCACATCAATGGGATATTTGCCAAATGCCTGCACTGCATCCACATGAAACAGTGTATTTTCATTTTTTTGTTTTATGATGCTTCCCATTTCCACAGCATTTTGTATGGTGCCTGTTTCATTGTTGACCAATATGCTGCTGACTAGTATGGTGTCTTTTCTAATGGCTTTTTCCAGCTCCTGCAAATCAATATGGCCTGCTCTGTTTACACAAAGCCATGTCACATCATAGCCCTGTGCCTGCAACGCCTCCAAGGGCTTTTTCACAGCAGGATGCTCCGTGGCAGTGGTGATGATGTGCCTTCCCTGCCTTTGATATCCCTGTGCTGTGCCAAAAATTGCCCAGTTATCTCCCTCTGTACCTCCTGAAGTATAAAAAATTTCAGAAGGCTTGCAATGGATGCCTCTGCTCAATATTTCTGTGGCTTTTCTGATTTCTTTTTCTGCCTGCAATCCCAATTTGTTCACAGAAGCAGGATTTCCAAAATTTTCACAAAGCATTTGAGTCATTTTTTCTGCCACTTCATCAGAGGCTCTTGTTGTTGCCGCGTTATCAAAATAAATCACCGTTTTCCCCCCTATTCCAGCTCATGGAGCAATATGGCCGTTGCCACAATGGCCGCCGTTTCTGTACGCAGTATTGTTTTTCCCAGTGTAATGGGCAGTATGCCCTCCTTTTGTGCCTGCTGTATTTCCTCTAAGGAAAAGCCTCCCTCCGGACCAATGAAAAGTCCCAATGTATCACCAGAAAATGTTTTTACAAATTCTTTGATACCTCTTTGTAATTCTTTTTCATAAGGTATTACAGCAGAACACAGCTTTTTGCTTTCCTCTATGGCTTGTGAAAAAGAAAGCACATTTTCGATACATGGAATTTTTCCTCTTCCGCTTTGTTTTGCCGCTGATTCTGCAATTTTTTGCCATCTTTGTATTTTTTTTGGCTCTTTTTTGTCCAATTTGACAATGGTACGCTCTGTGACAACAGGTACAATGCTGTCAATGCCAAGCTCCACACATTTTTGTATAATCATATCCATTTTGTCTGCCTTTGGCAAGCCCTGAAACAGTGTGATTTTCACAGCAGGCTCTGTTTGGCAGGGCTTTTTTTCCAGTATGTCCAGTAATATTTCTTTTTCTGCCACAGCATTAATTTTGCAAAAATAATCTGTACCCTCTCCGTCACAAACAGTCATTTCTTCTCCCGGCTTTGCCCTCAGCACTGTTTTGATATGCTTTGCATCCTCATCCAAAATGGTGATTTGATTTGCAATTTGTTGTTTTGAAACAAAAAATTTGGGCATTTTTTTGCCTCCTTATTTTTATTCAGATTCTGCTGCTTTCCTATGAAATAAAAGGCTATAAAAACCGACTCTGTGCATTTCTCCCCCTTTCCTAGACTGCAAAAGGGACAGGCACTGACAACGCCCTAAGCTGTTTGGGGCATTGCTTTAAAAGGTACTGATTTAAAAGAAAGTAACAGCAATCCTATTGGGACATTTTTAAAATTCCTATTTACAATACCATATCCTTTTTTATGTTTATGCAGCACAATATCCCCCATATATTCTGCCCTTTAGAATATATGTGCTTTTACAATACCATTTCCCATAAGCATTCCTACAAATTGTTTTATATCAATTTATTTTCCCCTCATAACGGCATACAACTGCCGCCCAGTCCTTTTTCAATTTTGTATCCAGTAGTACAAAGCCATTTCTTTGCAGTGCATCATAAACCTCCTCCAGCCTTTGCTGTATAATACCGCTGGATATAAAAATACCCCCTTTTTTGATGTATTGAGGCACCTGAGTGGAAAGTGCTATGATGACATCTGCCACAATGTTGGCTTCTACCACATCATACTGCTTTTTGCTGTATGTTTTATGAAGTGCTTCATCCTCCAGTATATTTCCCGCTGTCACATGATACTGCTTTTTGTCAATGTGGTTTCTGTCAGCATTTTCATAGGCAACGGCAATGGCATTGGGGTCAATGTCCACAGCGTCTGCCTCCTTTGCCCCCAAAAGCAGCGATGCAATGGAAAGAATACCGCTGCCGCAGCCAATATCCAGCACAGTATCTTCTTTTTTCAAAAACCTTTCTATCAATTCAATACAAAGCTGTGTGGTTTCATGGGTGCCTGTGCCAAAAATATGGGCCGGGTCAATTTCTAATACAATTTTGTCTGTATCTTCCTTTAGCTCCTCCCAAGAGGGCTTTATCATCATTTTCTCTCCAATGGAAAAGGGCTTAAAATATTTTTTCCAGTTATTGGACCAATCCTCTTCCTTTATGTTTTTGACAGTCAGCTCCAATGTGCCTAAATCAAACTCCTTTTCTGTTTCCTGCAACGAAAGCAATGCACTTTTGATATGGGAAAGCTGCTCTATGCCATAAACATTATCTCTCAAAAAAAATGTAATGCCCGTAGGCTGTTTTTGTTTTTGCTCCACCAGCTTTTCTTCCACATAATCCCACTGACGATTGGGATTTTGCAAAAATGCTTCAAAATCCGTTTCATCCTCTATCATCAGCCCCGTCAAACCACATTGATATAACAAGCCGCTTACCATTTCCAATCCTATTTTTGTTGTAGAAACAAAAGCCTCTATCCATTCCAAAAGACATAACCTCCTTATTTTTGTAAAAAAAGGCCGCCGAATCCGACAGCCAAAAGCATTATTTATAAAAAGCTGCAATATATCACTGTGATTTTTCAAACAGCTTTTTCACTTGGTCATAGCTCTCCATTGTACCAATGTCATAGCACTCTCCTTCAAATGTATAGGCATATACTTCCTTTTTTTGGTACAGCCATGCAGGAAAATTTCCCGGCGCATCGGGATTGTTTCCCTCAATCAAATATTGCTTAAAAAGAGGAACGGTATCCCTTTGGTACAAATAGGTTGCAAACACAACCGTATTGGATTTTGGATTTTTTGGTTTTTCTTCAATGTCCAACACCTTTCCCTTTTCATCCAAAAGGGCAATGCCAAAATTGGAAAGTGTCTTTTCATCCTCCCAAATTTTGACACAAACACAATCCCTGTTTTTTTGTTTATAAAAATTGTAGTAATCCTTTAAGGAATAAGTAAAAAAGTTATCTCCGGCTATTACAAGAAGGTCTTGTTTGATGTGCATTTCATCAATGACAAATGAAATATCTCCAATGGCGCCTCTTCTGTTTTGTTCTGTTGTGGTGCCATCGTCCAAAACAGTGATTTTTGCTCTGCTGACGGTTTGTTTTTGCCAGCTTTGAAAATTTTGTGCAAATTTATGATTTGTAACAACATAAATTTCATCTATTTCCTCAATGCCATTAATCTGTTCTACAATATAATCAATAATGGGTTTTTTATCAATGGGCAACAACGCCTTTGGTGTATTTTTTGTCAGAGGGTATAATCTGGTTGCATAACCCGCCGCCAAAATAATTGCCTTCATGTAGTAACCTCCTCTTTTATTCCCATACCACGTCACTTTGTTTTTACTGAAAAATGCTGCATATTTGATTGTTTGAAATAAAAATCATAAATTGCTTGCAGCTGCTTTGGCAAGGGAGCCATCCACTGCTTTTGTGTAAAAACAGTACCATCTTTTTTTGTCTGCTGCCACAGCACACCATAAGCGTGCAAAAACTGAGCAGACAATCCAAATTTTTCTGCAAACAGCTTGTTCCATTGGCTGTCGCCATATTTTCTGTCCCCTGCCACAGGGTGTCCCATTGCCTGCATTTGCCCACGAATTTGATGAGAGCGGCCTGTGATTAGCTCCACCTCCAAAAGCGTCATGCCTTCTGCCTGTGCAATGGGCCTATATTTTGTTACAATTTTTTTTCTGCCCTCTGCCTCTTTTTGGTATAATGCCACTTGGTTGCGGACAGCATCCTTTTGCAAATAGCTTACCATTTCAGATTGCTTTGAAACAATGCCCTTCACCAGCACCATATAATATTTTTTTATTTTTCCTTTGGCAATGGCCTCATTGACTGCTTGTACCGTTTTTAAATTTTTTCCTGCAATGACAATGCCGCTTGTATTTCTGTCCAGACGATTGCAAATGGCAGGCGTAAATGTATTTTCTTTGGAAGGAATATATTCTCCCTTTTCATACAAATAATATAATATTTGGTCAATGAGTGTTTCCTTTTCTCCTGCCCTTTGGGGATGGACCAGCAGCCCTGCCGGCTTGGAAACCACCAGCAGGTCACAGTCTTCATATACAATGGCAAAATGTCTTTGTGCTTTATGCAGGCTTTTTTCCTCCATAAAGCCTTCCATTGTTTCTTCTGAAATATAAAATTGCAGACAGTCGCCCTCTTTCAAAATTTCGCTGCCCTCTGCTTTTTTGCCATTATATTTGATTCTTTTTTTGCGCAGCATTTTATACACAAAGCCCTTGGAGGCTTTATTGAAATATTTCAGCAAAAACTTGTCCAGTCTTTGATTTTGCTGCTGATTTGTAATATTGATTTCTTTCAAAGAAACGGCCTCCTCATTAGCTGTGTATCCATGCTAAATAGGCGCCAATAAAATTATCAATATTGCCGTCCATGACAGATTGCACATTTCCTGTTTCCTCAGAGGTTCTATGGTCCTTTACCAATGTATAGGGCATAAACACATAGGAACGAATCTGGCTTCCCCAGCCAATTTCCTTCACATCTCCACGAATTTCTGCCAGCTTTTTCATTTGCTCTTCAATTTTTAAAGAAAGGAGCTTGCTTTTGAGCATTTTCATAGCTCTGTCCTTGTTGCTGAACTGGCTTCTCTCATCCTGGCATTGTACCACAATACCTGTGGGGTTGTGGGTGATACGAATGGCAGAGGAGGTTTTGTTAACGTGCTGACCGCCGGCACCGCTGGCACGATAGGTGTCCACACGAATGTCCTCGGGATTGATTTCAATTTCTGTATCATTTTCAATTTCCGGCATCACATCACAGGAAGCAAAGGATGTGTGGCGTCTGCCTGAGCTGTCAAAGGGAGAAACACGGACCAATCTGTGAATCCCCTTTTCTGATTTTAAATAGCCATAGGCATTTTCTCCATTGACCTGTATGGTCACAGATTTGAGTCCGGCTTCCTCTCCATCCAGCATATCCAGTATCTCTACCTGGAAACCATTTTTGTCTGCCCATTTTGTATACATACGAAACAGCATATTGGTCCAGTCACAGGCCTCTGTACCGCCTGCACCGGAATGGAGTGTGACAATGGCATTGTTTTTGTCATATTCTCCATCCAGCAATGTGGAAATTTTTAAATTTTCATATTCTTCAAAAAAAGATTCAGAAAGCTCCTCTGCCTCTGAAAGAATGCTGTTGTCCTCTTCCTCCATGCCCATTTCAACAAGTGTCAAAATGTCCTCATATTTTGTTACAAGTGCTTCATATCTGCCCACCTTTGTTTTCAATGCTTTTAATTGCTGCAATGTTTTTTGGCTTTTTTCCATATCTGTCCAAAAATCAGGGTCGGCAGACAATTCCTCCAGCTCTGTTATCTTCTGCTTTGCACCTGCGACGTCAAAGTGAAGCCCCCATTTCCTCTAATTTTTGGTCATAGGAAGCAAGTCCTAATCGAATTTGTTCTAATTCGAACATAAAAAATCATCTCCTTTGATATAAAAAATAATATATAAGTAATGCCAGCTGCATAAAATACAGCTTTTGCTGTATTGCAGAATGTAGAAAAACGAAATTTTATATTTTTTCCAGTGTGCAAAAGGGGTTGAAAAACGAAGGCTTTTCTAACGGAAATCCCCAGTCAGAATTTATTTTTTGGCAAGGAAAAGCAGGAGCTTTAAGGCTTTTCGCCCATGGACCTTCTGCTTTATACCTCTGTCTACTCCTCAAAGGCCTGCATGAAATAAGCCCTTGATAACAGTGTATCAGCTTTTTCCACGCCCTGAAATACAGCCTAAAACCGGCTTATTTCTGCATAAAGCCATTCATTTCAGTGCATTTTTTTAAAAATACACCCTATTTCGCTGCATTTCCAAAACCATTATGCATTTTTGCCACAGCAGTTTTTATATTTTTTTCCACTTCCGCAGGGGCATGGGTCATTTCTGCCAACCTTGGCCTCTGCTCTTTCTTTTGGTTTTTTCTGCACTGTGTCATCCTTGTTTGTAAACATAGGCTGTATGGTCTGTACCCTTGTGGTTTCTGTTTCCAGCTTCACTCTGTAAAGCATACGCAATGTATCTTCCTGTATGTTGTTGCTCAGCTCTTCAAACATATCATAGCCTGCAAATTTATATTCAATGAGAGGGTCCCTTTGGGCATAAGCGTGCAGACCGATTCCCTGACGCATTTGGTCCATATCGTCAATATGGTCCATCCATTTTTGGTCAATGACACGCAAAAGTATAACTCTTTCCAGCTCTCTCATTCTTTCCGGGTCACCAATTTCCTGCTCCTTCATTTCATATATTTTTTCTCCCAGCTTTTTGAGCATATCCTTTAATTGGTCTCTTGTCAAGGATTCTTTGCTTTCTTCTTTTACTTTGATGGTGCCAATGGGGATAATAGAGCCAAGATTTTCGCTCAGTCCCACCATATCCCATTCTTCTGAAAATTCACTTTCACCGGTGTAGGTGTCCACATATCTGTCTACCACATCTCCTATCATGGCAATGATATTTTCTCTTAAATTTTCCCCCACAAGCACTCTGTGTCTTTCACCGTATATAATCTCTCTTTGTTCATTCATTACCTGGTCATATTCCAGCAGATGCTTACGAATGGCAAAATTATTGCCTTCCACCTTTTTCTGTGCATTTTCAATGGCTCTTGTCAGCATACCCGCTTCAATAGGCTCATCCTCATCCAGGCCCATGGCATCTACCAGCTTCATGGTTCTTTCAGAGCCAAAAAGGCGCATCAGCTCATCCTCCAGAGAAATATAAAATTTAGATTCTCCCGGGTCTCCCTGTCTGCCGGAACGTCCTCTCAGCTGGTTGTCAATTCGTCTGGACTCATGGCGTTCTGTACCAATGATTTTTAATCCGCCGATTTCTGCCACACCTTCCTCCAGCTTAATGTCTGTACCACGTCCTGCCATGTTTGTGGCAATGGTGACAGCATCCAGCTCTCCGGCATGAGAAACAATTTCTGCCTCCTGCTCATGATATTTTGCATTTAATACTTGATGCTTAATGCCTTCTCTTCTCAGCATTTTGCTAAGCTCTTCTGATTTGTCAATGGTGATGGTACCCACCAGCACAGGCTGATGCTTTTGATGGCAGGCAATGATATCTTTTACCACAGCTCTGAACTTTGCAGCCTCTGTACGGTATACTGCATCATGATGGTCAATACGGATAACAGGACGGTTTGTGGGAATCTCTACCACATCCATACCATAAATATTTCTAAATTCATTTTCCTCTGTTTTTGCAGTACCTGTCATACCGCATTTCTTTTTGTATTTGTTAAAGAAATTTTGAAATGTCACCGTAGCCAATGTTTTGCTTTCTTTTTTCACCTTTACATTTTCTTTTGCTTCAATGGCCTGGTGCAAACCGTCGGAATATCTTCTGCCGGGCATAATACGGCCTGTAAACTCATCTACAATCATAATTTCATCATTTTGCACCACATAGTTTTGGTCAATGTGCATATTGTAGTTGGCCTTGAGTGCATTGTTGATGTGATGCTGTATTTCCAAATTCTCCGCATCGGAAAGGTTTTCAATTTTAAAGAATTTTTCTGCTTTTTTCACACCTTCCTGTGTCAATGTAACACTTTTGGCCTTTTCATCCAGTATATAATCCCCCTCTTCCTGTATTTCTTCCTTTGTAAGAGGGTTTAATGCTTCTTCCTCATTGAGTATTCTGCCCTTTTTCAATGTTTTGACAAATGTATCTGCAATTTTATACAGCTCTGTGGATTTGGCACCGGAGCCGGAAATAATCAAAGGTGTTCTTGCCTCGTCAATCAAAACCGAGTCCACCTCGTCAATGATGGCAAAGTGCAAATCTCTTTGTACCATGCTTTCTTCTCTTACCACCATGTTGTCACGAAGGTAGTCAAAGCCCAGCTCATTGTTGGTTGCATAGGTGATGTCGCAGGCATATGCAGCCCGTCTTTCCTCACTTTCCATGCTGTTTAAAATCACACCCACTGTCATGTCCAATTTTTCAAAAAGAGGGGACACCCATTCTGCGTCACGCTTTGCCAGATAGTCATTGACTGTCACCACATGAACGCCCTTTCCCTCCAGGGCATTCAAATAAGAGGATAATGTTGCCACCAATGTTTTACCCTCTCCTGTTCTCATTTCTGCAATACGTCCTTGGTGCATCACAATGCCCCCCAAAAGCTGTACTCTAAAATGACGCATACCCAACGCTCTGCTGGCCGCCTCTCTGACAGCGGCATAGGCCTCAGGCAAAATCTGGTCCAATGTTTCCCCTTTTTCCAGACGCTGTTTAAATTCTGTTGTTTTATGCTTTAACTCCTCCTCAGAAAGCTTTTCAAATTCCGGCCCCAAAGCTTCAATTTTATCCACAATAGGGGTGATTCGTTTGATTTCCTTTTCGCTGTAATTGCCAAATATCTTTTCCAAAAGACCCATCTTTTGTTCACCTCATTATTTTATCATAAAATAGTTTCACATTCTTTATAGTGTATCAGAAAAACTATGCCCTATGCAACAGAAAATTGTGATTGTTCTGTTGTTTTTATAAAAATATCACTGCTTGGCTTCTTTTTCTATTTTTGCAATGGTATCTTCCTTTGCTGTCTGTCTTAGCTGCCTGAGTCTTTCATGCACCTGTGCCTCCTGCCAGCCATAGCTTTGCTGCAAATCATATTCCAGCTCCAGCCAAGAGGAAATGGGTGCTTCGTTGTGCTGTATCACGGCCTCCAGCCTGTCCAATGCTTTATAAATTTTTGCTTCCATGGTTTGCTTTTGTTCCATTTCTTCAAAAAGCAGCTGCATATCCTCTCTTTGTGGAGAGGGCAGCTTTTTGAGCAATGCCAAAATGGCTTTTTCCTCCTTGGAGGAATCCTCCCTTGTTTTCAAAAAAGAGGGAATATCTCCTGTTATAGCTTCCCCCAAATCATGTATAATACACATTTTGATTATCTTTTGAAAATCAACGCCTTCTATTTCCCTCTCCAAAAGCAGCGCCATCAATGCCAGCCGCCAGCTATGCTCTGCAACACTTTCTTTTCTGCCCGTGGATGTCCAGGAATGTCTTGTAAAGCATTTCATTTTTTCTGCCAAATCCAAAAAATCAATAAATTCTCTGTCTGTCATAATGGTATTTCCCTTCTTTATTTTACGCAATACAAAGCTATTATAACACAAAAAGGAATACGGCAGTACCGTATTCCCAATATTGTAACAGCAATTTAACTGTTTTTTATTTTCCTTCAATGGAAATATATTTTTTCTCTTCCACTTGTTTTTTTTCTTTTTTTGGCACTGTCAAGCGCAAAATGCCGTCTTCAAATTTTGCTTTGATTTCTTGCTGCTCTACACCCTCTCCCACATAAAAGCTTCTGGAGCAGTGTCCTGCATAGCGTTCTCTGCGGATATATCTTCCTGCCTCATCCTTTTGGTCTTTACTGATGCCCTTTTGTGCGCTGACTGTCAAATAACCGTTTTCCAGCTTGGCAGTGATTTCTTCTTTTTTAAATCCCGGCAGGTCAATATCCACTTCATAAGCATCCTCTTTTTCTTTCACATCTGTTTTCATTATATTTTTTTGATGCTTTCCATAAAGGGGATTTTTTCCGCCAAAAAATTCTCTCTCCCAAGGCGTTGTCATAAAATCATCAAATAAGCTTTCTCCAAAAATACTAGGTAACATCATAAGTCATTCCTCCAATTTCAATCTATTCTATATCTGCTGTTTTCATTGACGGAACTACTTAAAATGGACTTTTTTGGGGTTCATTTCTTTTGTTCTGGATATATGATACACCCATTTGTTAGCACTGTCAAGAGGTGAGTGCTAATTTTTAAAAAGTTTATTTTTTTGAAAATGCAGACTTATTTATAATATATTCGTATGATATAAAAAATAATGCTACATTTTTCCAAACAAATGTGGTATTATTTCTGCCATAAAAGGATTTTATAGGGATAAAACCGCCGGCACATTGAAAACATATCCAAATCATTTTTTATCTTTAAATGATTGATATGTACTTTTTTTCATTACAAAAAGAAATAGATTTCTGTGCGGCCATTTTATTTTCATAAAATCCCATTGCTTTTTGTTTAAAGCAGTCAAATATGGTCTATGCTTTGCATAAGAAAAAATTGGAAAGAGGGTTATATTATGATGGGTTTAGAAGAAACACTTATGGTAAAATTTTTAAAAAAGTTTGATGCACATCCTTTTTTAATCAAATACCAAAACAATACTTATCAAGTAGGCACAGGGGAGCCAACATTTGTGGTGCGCTTCAACAAGGAAATTGACATAAAAGAGCTGACAAAAAGTACTTCCCTTGCATTGGGAGAGGCCTATATGAGGGGCGATTTGGAGATAGAAGGGGATTTATACAATGCTTTGGACCATTTCTTAGGCCAAATGGATAAATTTTCCACAGACCAATCTGCGTTGAAAAAGCTGATTTTTCCTTCCCATTCCAAAAAAATACAAAAAAAAGACGTTTCTTCTCACTATGACATTGGAAACGACTTTTATCAGCTGTGGCTGGACGAAACCATGAGCTATTCCTGCGGCTATTTTAAAAATGAAACCGACACCCTTTATGATGCTCAGGTCAACAAAGTCCATTATATATTAGAAAAGCTTTATCTGCAAAAGGATATGACATTGCTTGATATTGGCTGCGGCTGGGGATTTTTGCTCATAGAGGCGGCCAAAAAATATCATATCAAAGGCACAGGCATTACACTCAGCACAGAGCAATATAAAAAATGCCAAGAGCGCATTGCACAAGAGGGTCTGGAGGATTTGCTTTCTGTGGAACTGATGGATTACAGAGATTTGCCAAAATCAGGCAAAAGGTTTGACAGAGTGGTCAGTGTGGGTATGCTGGAGCATGTGGGACGAGAGGAATACAATACCTTTCTTTCCAGTGTCAACGATGTGTTAAATCCCCATGGTGTATTTTTGCTTCATTATATCAGCGGCAAAAAAGAACACGCCGGCGACCCTTGGATAAAAAAATATATTTTCCCCGGCGGCGTCATTCCTTCTCTCAGAGAGATTGTTCATTTGTCTGCCGAATATGATTTTGATATATTGGATATCGAAAATCTTCGCCTTCATTACAACAAGACACTTCTTTGCTGGGATAAAAACTTCAGAGAGCATTTGGACACCGTTCGTACCATGTTTGATGAGGAATTTATCAGAATGTGGGATTTATACCTCTGCGGCTGCGCTGCCTCCTTCCATAACGGTGTCATTGACCTGCATCAAATCGTATTTACAAAGGGCATCAATAATGATTTACCTATGACCAGATGGTATTGAGCCATGGCAAAATAAAACAAATCAAAATTTTTAGAAAACAGCTGTTTTCAAAAGGCATATCTTTGCCTGTTTTCTCTAATAAGAAAAATCCGTACAGCATGATATGCTGGGGGACTGCCCCAAAATAGCCCAAGTATACAAAACCGGCTGTTTTTTGAGTAAATTTCACTCAAAAAACAGCCGGCTTTCTATTATTGCAAGCCTTAAAACATATCCCTCATTCTGCTTTATTTCCTACAAGCAGAACTGTTTTTTCTATGCTGTATTTCCTATTTTGGCTGTAATCCATTTTTTATACTTGATACTATTTTTTCCCTAGCCCAACTCTCTAAAACAAACAATGGCCGGCATGGCGTCACACCGGCTGCATTTTCAAAAATACAGTGCCGTAAACCATCGTTTTTTACAAATACCATTAAGAATACTAAAAATTGTTTTTATAAACAAATTTCAGCTTCAGCATTGTATTGAAAATACACTTTATATGCAAACTCTTTTTTGGCAGTGCAGAAAAATTTTTTCCTCAGCCTCTCCATATTGTTTTCTATTTTTTTATTGTTTTATATGGTTTTGGTCTATTTTGTTGTTTTATGTTCTCAAACAAAACCAAAATCTCCCTTCTTTTTATACAAAATTTGAATATAAATGGCTTTTATGCCTGCTGTTTATACTTTTTCCGCCTCTTTTTTTGCAAACAGACCATTGTAAATCTCTTTTGGTAAAAACAATTTTCCATGGCCGTTTCAAAATTTATTTTTTTACAAGCCTTTCCATTCCTTTTATAATTTGTAAAAATCCCTTTTTTTGTTCCATGGAGCAATTTTTATAAAATGTAATCATATCTTGAGGAAAAATCTCCTTTTCTGCCTCTCCTTTTAAAATATAATCAATGCTTATGCCCAGCACATTGCTGATTTTGATAATGTTTTCCACAGAAAGCCCTGTGATGCCCCGCTCCACCTCGCTATAATGCTTTATGGAAATATTGAGCCGGTCAGAAAGCTGCTCCTGTGTCATGTTCATTTCTTTTCTTCTTTTTTTCAGCCTTTGTCCCATTTCTTTTTTATAGTCTTGCATAACCTCACCATCTCTTTTTACTTTTTTGGTAAAGTATAGCCCAACCTAAAAAGTAAAATAACAAGGTAATTCGTTGTAAAAAATATAACCTATTAAGTTGTATTTGTTTTCATTGTAATGTATAATAGCTATAATACACTTTAACAAAATACTACATTTTTCTCCATAAAAAGGCGGTGCTTTTATGAAGCCATACCAATGGTACTTTTTTACAGCCATGATGGTATTTGTTTTTGAATTTTTCATTTTTCCCTTTGTAAAACACATTTTTTTTGCATAATAAAAAGCAGATAAAACACATATGCTTTTATCTGCTTTTGCTTCCTTTTTTTTATACAAGGCAATTTCTCATAAAGCTCCAACCATGCCTAAAAAATAGAAGACTACACATATTTTTATTAAAATCATAGTTAAAAATGAAACATATCAAAAATATAAATAATACAATAAATTTGCACCATTGACAACAAAAACCATATAAAAAATCAATGAAAAAAGCCTTTCTTTTACATTTCTCTTCTGCCCTCCAAGGCTCTTGAAAGCGTAATTTCATCTACATATTCCAAATCGCCCCCCACAGGCACACCATTGGCAATTCTTGTCACCTTGATATCCAAAGGCTTCAGCAAACGGCTGATATACATTGCCGTGGCCTCCCCCTCTACATTTGGATTTGTGGCCAAAATCACTTCTTCTATGGCATCCTCCCTTTGGAGTCTTTCCAAAAGCTGTTTTATTTTAATCTCCTGCGGGCCTACACCAGTCATGGGAGAAATTGCTCCATGCAGCACATGATACATACCATGATACTGCTTTGTTCTTTCATAAGCTGCCATATCTCTGGGGTCCTCCACCACCATAATGGTTTTATGGTCCCGTTTCAGATTGCTGCAAATGGGGCAGGGGTCCTCATCTGTCAAATTACAGCAAACAGAACAGTATCTTACATTTTCTACCGCCTCTTCAATGGCGGAAGACAATGCCAACGCCCTTTGCTTTGGCATATTGATGATAAAAAATGCCAGCCTTTGTGCTGATTTTCCTCCAATACCGGGTAATGCAGAAAGCTCTTCTATCAATTTTGTAATGGGATTTCCATAATAATTCATATCATTGCCTCTTTTTCTATCCTATTTATGATAAGGTTCTTTTTTGATAATACGCATTGCTCTGTAAATTTGCTCCAGCAGTATGACACGCATCATCTGATGGGGAAATGTCATGGCAGAAAAGCTCATGGCTCTGTCCGCCCTCTTCATCACTTCTTTGGAAAGTCCCAAAGACCCCCCTATCAAAAACACCATGTGGCTGACGCCTTGTATAGTATCTTTTTCTATTTGCTCAGCCAGCTGCTCCGAAGAGAGCATATTCCCCTTTATGGCCAGTGCGGTCACAAGGGCCTCCTCTTTGATGGCTTTTAATATTCTTTCTCCTTCTTTTTGGCGCACCCTTTCTTCTTCCAATTTACTCATGGTTTCCGGTGCTTTTTCATCTGCCACCTCTATGATATCCAGCTTGCAGTACTTTCCCAGTCTTTTGCTGTATTCCCCTAAAGCGTCCTTCCAATATTTTTCCTTCAGCTTTCCTACACAAATTATGGTAATGCGCATATATACTCCTTATAACTCCACCACTCTGCTGTGGCTGTATCTGGAAGCCATGTCCAAATGGAGATAGCTGCCTACTTTAATTTTGTTTTTTTCCAATATTTTTTCCACCGTTTCATAAGCCAAATGAGGATGGTTATTTTCATCACTCAAATGTGCCAAAAAAACATATTTCAGCTTTGCTGACATAATTTCACACAACAAATTGCCGGCAGTGCGGTTTGAAATATGGCCCTGCTCTCCCAATATTCTTTGCTTTAATGCCCAGGGATAACAGCCGCATTTGACCATCTCCTCATCGTGGTTTGCTTCCAAAAGCAGTATTTCGCTGTCTGTCAGCTGCTCACGGATTTCTTCTGTAATATGCCCCAAATCTGTGGCCAGCGTAACCTTATGGTTCTGTGCCGCAATGGTATAACCCACAGGCTCTGCCGCATCATGGGGAATGGAAAAGGGCTTTAAACAAATGTCGTTTATCACACACTGCTCTCCTGTATAAACAAACTGCTTGTTTTTGGGCGCAATTTTGCCAATTTGATTTTCCATGGCCTGCCAAGTGCCTTGTGTGGCATATATGGGAATATCAAATTTTCTGGAAAGCACGCCGGCCCCTTTGATATGGTCAATGTGTTCATGGGTAATAAAAAGTGCGTCAATGGCCTCCCCCATCACCTTCAAAGAGGATAGACTTTCTGTAATGCGTTTTCCGCTCAATCCTGCATCAATCAATATTTTTGTATGCTCTGTACCAATGAATGTACTGTTGCCGCTGCTTCCGCTGGCAAGGGTACAAAATTTTACTGACATAAAGTCACTCCCCTCTTTGTTTTATGATACTGCTGCCTTGCTGTATGGTAGAAAACCATACAGTATTGATTCCAAGCCTTTTCGCCACACCATATAATATAGCGGAAATTTTCATAAAAAAACAGCTTCTCTTTTCAAATACCAATATAAAACATGGCAACATCATATGACATTTCCCATTTTTTCAAAAGCGGCTGCAATGGCTTTTGGCACAATATGTATCATGCTGTATTATTTTTTCATTTCAAAAAAGCTTTTTATGTCTTTACAAATCTTTTTTTTTGCTTTCCCCTTTATGGGCTTGCCCATTTCATAACAAAGCTGCCTTGTACCGGGACAAAACAAAATGGCTGATACCATTACAAATTCTATCCCTTTCAAAAGCCCTTTATGAGCAGCTTCTGCATATTGTTTCCAAAAAGAGATTTCTAAAAATCGGCTCTGACAAATCTTTTTTTGTAAACCCTTACAGCAAAAACCCTTCTGCCCCACAAAATCACTTTTACATTGTCAAAATGCTGTATCAATCTATTTTTACCCTTTTGATGTCGGCGCCCAATGCAGAAAACTTCTGCTCCACATTTTCATAGCCCCTGTCAATATATTTTGTATTTTCAATACAAGTTTCTCCCTTTGCCGCCAGTCCTGCCAATATCATTGCCGCACCTGCCCTCAAATCTGTGGCAGAAACCTGAGAGCCTGTCAAAAAGGGAACACCTTCTATTACAGCCACTCTGCCGTCTACTGTAATGTTTGCTCCCATACGGCGCAGCTCATCAATATATTGAAAACGGTTTTCCCAAACATTTTCTGTAATGATATTTGTGCCTTGGCAGACACTTAAAAGTGCGGCCATTTGAGGCTGCAAATCTGTGGGAAAGCCGGGATAGCTCATTGTTTTAATGTTGACATTTCGCAAAGGCTTATCTGCCACCACACGGATAGAATCATCAAACTCCTCCACTTTTACATTCATTTCCATCAGCTTTGCAGAAAGGGAATCCATGTGCTTTGGTATGATGTTTTTGACAAGCACATCCCCTCCTGTAATGGCAGAGGCAATCATATAAGTGCCTGCTTCAATCTGGTCAGGTATAATGGTATACTGGGCACCATGCAGCTTTTCTACACCGGTAATGCGAATCACGTCTGTGCCGGCCCCTTTGATGTTTGCCCCCATAAAATTCAAAAAATTTGCCGTATCTACAATATGGGGTTCCTTTGCGGCATTTTCAATGATGGTTTTGCCTTCTGCCATGGTGGCTGCCAGCATAATGTTAATGGTTGCTCCCACACTCACTTGGTCCATATAAATGGAGGTTCCCACCAATTTGTCGGCATATGCCTTTACAATGCCGTTTTCCACAATCACCTCTGCCCCCAGCGCCCGAAAGCCCTTTAGATGCAAATCAATGGGCCTTGTGCCAAAATTGCAGCCTCCCGGCATGGCAACCTCTGCTTTTTTAAAGCGTGCCAAAAGAGCCCCCAAAAGATAATAGGAAGCACGAATTTTTTGCACCTCTTCATAGGTTGCACGAATATTGTGAATATTTCTTCCATCTACCTGTAATATATGCTGATTTAAAAAAGAGCTTTTTGCACCAATTTTATTGATGGTATTACAAAGACTGCTCACATCCTCAATACAGGGCAGATTTTCAATCACGCTGATGTCGTCTGCCATAATGGCCGCCGGAATAATGGCAACTGCTGCATTTTTTGCACCACTGATGAAAACCTCACCTTTTAATCTTTTTTGCCCTGTCATAATCAATTTATCCATAAAAGCTTCCAGTCCTCCCAAAGAAACGCTCATTATCACTGTTTTCAAAAAAATATTCTCTTTCTATTTCCCATCGAATCTCACCAGTCTATTAAAAAAATCATAGAAAGAGCTGTAAATTTCATTACAATACTGTATTATAGCACAAGCTATGCTGAATTTGTATGCTGCTATGTCAAAAATTCTTCTGTTTATTATAGCAATTATACCACTAAATATTAAAATCTCAAATATTTTTTTTATACGAAAAAAAACCTTATGGTATTTTTCTAAATAATAAAAAGAATATTTCATTGTTTATTCATTTTTTTATATAAAAAAATGACGATGTCACAAAACACCGTCATTTTGCCCTTTTGCAGGCTGTATCATTTCATTTGTATAGGCATTAATTCTATAAGGCTCTTCCTTTCCCAATACATAGATATAATAGCAAGGCACCAGCTTGGCCACACTGTCGGCTGTCAATTCCTCCATTTGCTGAAAATCATATCCCAATTCCATTTTTTGTACTGTAATGGTTTCATATATGCCTGTCTGCTCTCTTTCTTTTTCCACTTCAATCAAAAAAGTCAGCAAAGCCTCGTCTGAAAAGCAAATATCCTTTTTCTCTCCTGTAAAGCCCTCCACCTCAAAATAGGTCAATTTTACAGAGGATATGCCATTTTGTCCCACTGTCACTTTGTAATAGTTGGCAAATATCCATAGGCCTTTATATTTTTGAAAAAAAGTAATTTCATATCCATCCTCTATTTCCCGCACAGAGCCGATTTCAAATTTTTCATTGCTCTTTTTTAGGGTATCTACAAATAAGCCTGCTTCTTTTTTTGCTTGCTCCAATGTGATTTTTTGGCTTTGCCGTGTGCCTTCTGTAAACACAATATTGCCTTGATTGCCCTCCATTGTCAGTGTTTTTTGGGGGCTTTTGATAATGGTTTTATCAAACTCTACGGTTATGGTGGTTTCCTCTCCTGCAAAAAACTGCTGCTTGATATCATCTCTGCTGTAATTTGGTGCTTTTAAAGATACCTTTCGCATAGGCGGAAATTTTGTCAAAAGGTCTGTATACAATATGATGTGATTTTGAGAAAGGACTTCATAAATGGCCCTTTCTTGGCTGGATGTCAATACATTTTGCTGATATTGTCTGTAATTAAAAAAGCCTAACACACCATTGAGCAATATTAATAATACCAAAAGTAAATTTTTTACAGCCTTCCATTCCAAAACGCTTCCTCCCTTCCTTGCAGTGCTTTTGTTTATTTTTTTCACTGCCTTTTATATGCCACAGCATAGGGCTATGCTGTGGCACCAATATACAGCTCATTATACAGCTGTGTAATCCATTTCATTGTCACAACAGCATTTGGTTCTACAAAATAGCCTAAATACATATCCTCCACCTCTTTGACATCGCTTTGCTCATGATTGCTTTGATACTGTACAATGGCCTCATCCAATGCTGTCAAAAACTCTATGCTTATGGCTTTGTCCTCTATATCCACCGGCTGAAAATTATAGGTATATCTTCTATATTTCCTCACAGAATTGCCCCGTATGGAAAACTCTATGGCATGGGACAGTTCAAATTCCTGCTGCACGGCCTCCGAAAGCAGTATGGGATAATCGTCCACCACATAATCAAAATAATATGTGGTTTCATTTCTGTTTCGTTTTATGCCGGATAAATAAACCTCTGTGTTTAAAGAGGTATCATTTTTCATAAAATTTTTGCAAATTTGATATCCCGTTGCAATGTCTGTATTCACTTCTGTGTCGTATGTGCCATAGCCATAATATTCCAATATGCCTTTAGGATAATATTTTACAACGACCGTTTCATCGCTAAATACAAATGTGCCTGTTTCATCCACACGGTTCCAGTCTGCTTCCAGGTTTTTAAAAAAACTGTCCACAGAATTTTCCAGCAAATATCGGTTAATGCTTCCTTCCTTCATAAAGGGGTTGATTTGCATCACACTGGAATAGGCCAAATCCCCCTCCTTCCATTGCGGTACAAAAACACTGTCCTCAAAAAGATTAAAACCGCTTTGCTCTGTGGAAACATAATTCAAATTTTTTTCTGTTGTTTCCAGCAGATGATACAGCTCTGGGCTAAAGCGAGACTTCTCTACGGTAGCAGACCAGCTTTGCTCTGTTTGTGTATCAATAAAATAAATGCTTGTTCTGCTGCTGCCTGTTTTGCTTGGTGTCATTGCAATGCAGTCAAATTCCTCCAGCTGCGGCACCAAAATCTTTTTGGGATATTCTCCCAAATATTCCTGTGTCGGTACCAAAAAGCCATAGTTCAAAATCAAGCATCTTTCTGACAATATGCTTTGCCAATCAATCTCCTGCTTCAATACGCCTGCACTGCCCTGTGTCAAGGCCTCCAAAAGCAAATCATTGGCCTGCACCAGCACATCCTTTTGCTCTATATCGCTGGCATACTCCACTGTATATTTTTTGTTGCCGCTGCCTATGACAAACCTGCCGGGCAAAAGCAGCTGTCCTTCCTCTGCTGCAATTTCCTTTTGCCCTCCCAGTCCAAAAACTGTATAAAAAAAGTTATGGCTTGCCGTATCCTCAAGCCATAACAATCCCGTTTGATAAACAGCAGCTATAACCAAAATAATAATGACAAAATTTTTCATTTTGTTGATATTCATTGATTTTCACCGCTTCTGTATTTCATTTTTAACCAGTTACATTGTTAATGATAGGTTTCTTGTGCCGCCGGGAATGGAAACTGTATTTTCCAATTCATTTTTAATGGTAATATTCCGCCGTTTGACAATGGTTTCCTCGCTGACTGTTTCATATCCTTCTTTTGATGCTGTAATTTCTACAACATTTTCTCCAAGGCTCAATTCTACAGTCTGGCTAAAAATGCCAGATGCACCAACCTCCAACAAAAAGCTGGTGTTTTCTGTCAAATCTCCATTTGCGTCTTTTGAGCTAACGCTAATTTCAATGGCAGTTCCTTGGTTTGCCACACCTGCGATGGTTTTGGAATCATCAAAGGTGGACTGTGTCTCTTTAGACATATCAATACCACTTGTTACGGAAAAGCCAAGCTCCTGCTTCGCCGCTTCAGCATCAAGAGGCCCGGCGTAAACAAAAACTGGTGCAAAGCAAAAAAGCATTACAACAATAAACGCTATCGAAAATTTTTTCATTTTCAACACGGCCTCCTAACTAAAATATTTTTGTATCTTCTGTACTCTACACGCACTTATTATAACCTACTAATGTTACAATTATGTTACAACGCCCTTACGTTTGAATTACATTAATTTGGCACAGCTGAAAAACATTGGTCCTTTTTACAGCAGCTCTCCTTCCCAAGGCTCCTGCTGTGCCTTGGGAAACCACATTGTCATGGTGGTGCCCTTGCCATATTCGCTTTCTGCCGTCAAACGGCCTCCATGGCTTTCCATAATTTCCTTTGCAATGGCAAGGCCCAGTCCTGTACCGCCCATGGCTCTGCTTCTTGCCTTGTCCACTCTGTAAAAACGCTCAAATATCCTTGGCAAATCCTCTCTTTGTATACCCATGCCGGTGTCCTTTACCATAATTTTGTAATAATAAGCGTCCTCTCCTGTATAAATGCGTATTTCCGCCTCTGCCAGGCTGTATTTGATGGCATTTGTTACAATGTTGTTGATGACTTGGCTGATTCTGTCTCTGTCGCCATAGAGTATCACATCCCGTTTTGCAGGCACATAATATAGATTTTGATGCTTTGCCTCTGCATGAATTTTGTTTTGGCGCACCGTTTCCTCCAAAAAAGCATTTAAAGGAATTTCTGTAATATCCAGCTGCACCTGCTTGCTGTCAAAACGGGAAAGCTGAAGCAAATCTCTTACCAAAAATGCCATTCTGTCTGCTTCACTGTTTACAATGCCAAGAAATTCTTCTGCAATTTCTCTCTCATCCAAAGCCCCCTCCAAAAGGGTTTCTGTATAGCTTTTAATGGTTGTCAAAGGTGTTCTCAATTCGTGAGATACATTTGCCACAAATTCCTTTCTCATATCATCCAGCTTTTTCTGCTCTGTAATATCCTGCAATACAACCACTACGCCGGCAATTTTTTCTGTTTCGCTGGCATAAGGAGAAAAACTGGCATTGATAAATTTGCTTCCCACAGGAAAATTCACCTTTTGAGAAATTTCCGGCCCCATATCCAGATAAACACCGGAATTGATGTCAAATTTTTTGATAAACTGGGAAAAATTTAAATGCAGCTCATCTACCTCCAGCATTTCCATACTGGCACTGTTGACATGAATCAGCTCTCCGTCTTTGTCAAAAGAAAGCACACCGTCTGTCATATTATGTAATATAATTTCCAGTTTATTTTTTTCCTTTGACATATCTGCAATATTTTTTTCCAGCTTTAATGCCATGTTGTTAAAGCTGGCCGTCAGCTGTCCAATTTCATCATCGCTTCGGACCTTTATTTTTTGGTTCAAGCTGCCCTCTGCCAAATTTTTTGCACCCTTTGTCAGCTCCAGTATGGGGCCGGTCAGCGTCTGAGAAAACACAAATCCCATAATAGCCGCCAATATCAGTGCCAAAAGCACAGCAATCACAATGATTTGTGTGGTTTGGCGCAGGCTGTTTTGCATATCTGTGGCATCCAGTCTTGTAAATATAATATATTTCACTGCGTCGTTTTCATCCTTCACCGGTGTTGCATAGCTCATCCATTCTTTTGAGAGCCAAAGAGAATCTGTATTTTTTTTCCCTGTGGAAAAAGAAGAAACACCGGACATGGCCGCCACAATCACAGAGCTTTTATAATCCTCATAGGGCGGCTGCAAATCTGTTGTAGAGGCAATGGTTTTTCCCTTTGCATCCAATATATTTCCCTGTATGCCTATGGAGTTGGAAACTGTTTTTAACAATTCTGACTGAAAATACAGTTCATCTCCTCCTGCAATGACCTGGTCATTGATTTTTTCGGCATAGGTTTCCAAATCCTGCTGGGATTTGCTGATTTCAATGCTTCTTAAGCTAAGCAAAATATAGGTGCCGCTTACAATCATAACCAACAATACCAATCCCAAATACATTGCAATCAGTTTCCATTTTAAACTTCTCATTTTGTTCATCCTGTTCCTTAACAATCAAAATAATATCCCACGCCTCTTTTTGTCAGTATGGTAGTGGGCTTTCCCGGGTCATCCTCTATCTTTTCTCTCAAGCGTCGTACTGTCACATCCACTGTACGCACATCTCCGTAATATTCATAGCCCCAAACCTTTTCCAGCAATGCTTCTCTGGAAAAAACCTGTCCCTTTTGCTGTGCCAAAAATTTCACCAGTTCAAATTCTCTGTATGTCAAATCAATGACCCTTCCATCCTTTTGCACCTCATATCTGTCTAAATTGATGACAATTCTGCCATAGCTTTGCTGATTTGCTGCTGCGGCTGTCTGCTGCAATGCTTCTGTACGGCGCAGATTTGCCTTCACCCTTGCCACCAGCTCCCGTATGCCAAAGGGCTTTGTCACATAATCGTCAGCTCCCAGCTCCAGCCCCAGCACCTTGTCTACCTCCTCTGCCCTTGCTGTCAGCATAATAATGGGCGTTTGCATACTTTCTCTGATTTTTTTGCAGGTTTCATATCCGTCCATTTTGGGCATCATAATATCCAGCAGTATCAAATCCGGCTTTTCCTCCAGTGCTTTTTTCAGTCCTTCCTCTCCGTCTGCCGCTTTCATGATTTGAAAGCCCTCTTTTTTTAAATTAAATGCAATAATGTCCACAATGTTTTTTTCATCGTCTACAATCAATACTTTTCTTTGCAAAATAGCACCTCCTACATTGCCAAAATACCCTCAGAAAGAGAAAAAAAGTATTTTTTTCCATTATACTAAAAATAAGCCCTGTTGTAAAATAAAAACAACATTCATGTGGCTTTTTCCCCTTTTTGCTCCAAAGCCTTCTGCAATGTTTCTTCCCCATAGCATTCCACAAATTTTAAAACCCATTCATAGCTTTTCCAATAAAAAAGACCGGTATCCATATGATAAAATTCCTTTTCCAAATTTGCTTTTGTAACAGGTATTTGTTTTTCTTCCTCCGGTATGCTCCACAAATATCCTGTATACTTTTTTTCATAATATAGTGCAATGCCCTCTGTCAAAAAACGGGGACAGCTTCCCTTTGTTTTTTCTTCCACTGCAAAATGAATCATTTCATGCACCACAGGACCATTTTCCAAAAAATAATCTGTTCTTTCCCAGCCCTGCTTTTGCATATCCCATAATTGAGGAGAAACAACGGCTATTATCCCTTTGTAGTATGCTCCCATGGGGAGGGCGCCGTCATAAAAAAAAGAGGCCTCAAACATTTGCTTTGTTTCAAACAGTATCATATCTATTTTTTCTGTTCTTTGCCAGCCAAAGTCTGTGGCAATCATGGTATAGTAGGTATCTGCCTGTCTTTGTATCATTTGTGCCGTTTGTTTTTCATTTTGATAATATACTCTGCTGTATCGGCCTTCTATTTGCTTCCAATGGCTTTGGTACTGCCTTGGCAATGCTCTTTGCAGTGGATTTTTGGGAACAACAGACCACAGCAGTGCCAGAAAAAGCAGACACACAAAACACCATTTTATGGCTTTTTTCACAACCATCACCTGCCTTTTGATTTTACTTTGCTGTCATATTGCCATTTTTGTATTTTATAAATCAAAAAATTTCTCATTTGTATAAACCCATTTCTTCACTATTTTATGGCTTTTCCCCATTCAAAATGCCTATGCCCTTTTCTTTTTGTCTTGACTATGATAAAATAGCAAAATCGGAAGGAGGCATAAACGGATGTCTTATACAGCGCTTTATAGAAAATTTCGTCCCGATACCTTTTCGGGTGTGGTGGGACAAGAGCATATTGTAAAAACCATCAAAAATCAAATTCTTTCAGACCGGGTTTCTCATGCCTATCTTTTTTGCGGCACAAGAGGAACGGGAAAAACCTCCACAGCAAAAATATTTGCCAGGGCAATCAACTGCCTTTCTCCAAAGGAGGGCAATCCCTGCAATGTCTGTGAGCTGTGTCAGGCCGCATTGGAAAACAGAAGCATGAATGTCATAGAAATTGACGCCGCCTCCAACAATGGTGTAGACAATATCAGAGAAATCCGAGAGGAGGTCAAATATCCCCCCTCTCAGGGCAAATACAAAGTCTACATCATTGATGAGGTGCATATGCTTTCTTCAGGTGCTTTCAATGCCTTGCTCAAAACATTGGAGGAGCCTCCTGCCCATGTTATATTTATATTGGCCACCACAGACCCCCAAAAGGTACCCCCCACCATACTTTCCCGCTGTCAGAGATTTGATTTTCACCGTATCACCACAGAGCAAATTGCTCAAACACTGGCTCAGTATATGGATATGGAAAAAATTTCTGTGCAAAAAGACGCCCTTCATTACATTGCCCGTTTGGGCAGCGGCTCCATGCGGGATTCCCTAAGCATATTAGACCAATGCACTGCATTTTACAGCAATACCACCTTGACACTGCACCATGTGCTGGATGTGGTGGGTGCAGTGGATAACAGCATATTGTTTTCCATGGTGGAGGCTATTTTGTCAAAGGATGCCAAAGGATGTATGAATTTTGTGGAGCAAATCATGCTGCAAGGCAGAGATATCAGCCAGCTTGTGACAGAATTGGTGGTGCATTTCAGAAACCTTTTGATTTGCATTACCATTGAGGAGGCTTTTTCATTGCTGGATGTTTCTTCTGAGGAGTATGAGCATTTGCAGTCACAGTCAAAAACCCTTTCAAAAGAGGAATGTATGCATTTGATACATCTTTTTTCTCAGCTGCAAAATGATTTGAAATATGCCTCCAATGAAAGAATTCTTTTGGAGGTGGCATTGCTAAAGCTGTGCAGCACCATAAAGGAGGAAAACCTACAAGCCATTTCTGCCAAATTGATGGCATTGGAAAGAAAAATGGCACAGCCCGTTTTCACCCCTGCACCTGTTTCTGCACCTGGGCCCTCCTCTCCCCCCAAAAAACGTCCTCCTGCACTTTCAGAGGACAAAAAACACATCAAAGAGCAGTGGCACAGCATTTGTGCAGAAATAGAGGACTCTGTACTGCGGGGAAAGCTTTCTCAGGTTTCATTGGAATTTAAAGAGGCCTCGGACCAAAATATTTATATGGTTTGCGCTTATGATGCACTGCAAACCATGATAGAAAAAAATATGGCTGTGATAAAAGAAAAAATAGAACAATTTGTCAACAAAAGCGTTTCTTTGCGTGTGACCACAAAAGAGGAATATGAAAGCTGGTACATTTCTGTATACGGCCAAAGGGAAGAAGCCTCTGAGGAGGATGCAGAGTTTGCCAGTCTATTGACCGGTTATTTTCCTGAGGCAGAAATTCAGGAATAAAAGCAGTTGTACAATGGAACACTTTCGTGTAAAATAAAAAAAATAATCATATAAAGCTTTCCATTTTTATTCATATGAAAAATAAATTTCTAATCTGTTAAAAATAGTCTTTTTGCCCAAAATGGGGCATTGCAAGGCTTGAAAGGGCAAGCATTTTCATTGCTGACAAGGGACATTTTAGACAATGGCTTTGGAGCCTTTTATCTTTTTATTTCATATGAAAAGCATCACAAAATCAAATTTAGGAGGAATGATACTATGGCAAAAGGATTCGGCGGCATGGGCGGCATGAATATGAACAACATTATGAAACAGGCACAAAAAATGCAAAAACAAATGGTGGAAATGCAGGAGGCATTAAATGAAAAAACATTGGAAATGACCAGTGGCGGCGGTGCTGTAAAAATTGTCATTTCCGGCAAAAAAGAAATACAATCCATCAAAATCGACCCGGAAGTAGTAGACCCAGATGATGTGGAAATGCTGGAGGATTTGATATTGTCTGCTGTCAATGAGGCCATTCGTCAGGCAGAGGAAATGTGTAATAATGAAATGAGCAAAGTAACAGGCGGCTTTGGCGGTCTGGGCAACGGCCTGTTTTCATAAAATGTAAAATTGGAAACCATTTATTTTGATACCATAAAACAGATATCCATATGATATAAAACGTCTGTTGTTTATTTGCCAAATAGGATATGCCCGCAGCCAAAAATCAGACGGGCATATTGCTTTTAAAAATATAAAACAAATGAGATTTACAGGCTATGTATCTATTTCACAGCCGATACCGGTATGACAATGGCTAAAGATATGGCATTTGCTTTTATTGTCATTTAGGGCTTTGCTGCCGCTGTTTTCAAAACAGTGCAATACCGGCCCTTCTATTGGTCATTTTTATAAAATATTTTCAATCATAAAAAAGAATACAGACATCTGAAATTAGGGATAAAACAGACTACATTTCTTTCAAAAGCTTATTTTAACAAAAAAATACAAACAGAGGGCTTTAAGAATATAACTGCCTGAAAGCCCCCTGTTTCTATTATGGAAAAACATATGAAAAAGCACTTTGTTTTTTCATATGTTCTATATTATTAAAATGGCATAAAAACCACTTTGCATTCCCTCCAAAAGGGAAGTAATTTCCTATACTCTCTTTTCACATAATATATTTATCACGGCCAATTCTTTTTTCACAGCCTTTTTCTGTTTTTATGGACAGCGGATTTTTATGAAAAAACAAATAACACAGCCATACACACACTTTTGCATACAAAACCATTGCTATGCTATGTTTTCAAAATCTGCTTTTATGCTTTTATTGATTTTATCCTTTTTCAAAATGCTTTTTTATCATTGCCAATGCTTTTCAAATATTTTGTTGCATTGTAGATTCATCATCAAAACACTTTTTATCCATAAATATACATATGCTTTCACATACAAAATCTATTTTTATGTCTTTTCATTGATTTTCTGCCTTTTTTTATACATTTTACAAATACCCTTTTCATTTTTTTGATTTTATTGCAATGATTTTTAACATAATTCTAACCTAAACCACATATAATCATTACATACTGCTGTTATACTTTTATGAGCAGAAAAAGTCTTTCTGCATATGATAATAAAAAAGGAGGTTATATCAATGGAAAAAACACCACAATATATCATTGATGAATGTTTACAGTTAATTGATTAAAGCAGAGGCTGAAAAAAGCCTTTGTTTTTTTATGCCTTTGTTTTTTTGCCGCTTTTTTTTGATTTTGCAGAAATTGTTTTTTGTTCCTTTTCAAAAACACCTGCTCTATACAGCACCATAAAAATTCTAACCATATCCAATGTCAAATTCAAATTTCCTTTTTCCTCTCCCTGCAAAAAGCCGTTATCTATCAGCATTTGAATCACTTCTCTGCCATAAGGAAGCTGCTGCACCTTTTCATATCTTTTGGGGCAGCAATCCTCCTGCTGCTGTGGCTTTTCTGCTGTATACGCCACACCATAGTAATCACAAATCCCTTTGCAAATGCCCTCTGCACAGTTCTTTCTATAACTTTGTGACGTCAAAAGCAATGCTTCTTCTAAATTTGTTAAAAAACCGCATTCCACCAGCACAGCCATCATGCTGGTATAACGCAGTACATACAAATCACTGCTTCTTTTCACACCTCTGTCCCTTCTTTTTGTCATGGCAGTCACTTCTTTTTCAATATCCTCTGCCAATCGCAGTGTGTCTGCATTGCTTTTGTCATAAATCCAGCTTTCAATGCCGTTTGCACTGTTCCAGCCATTGCCATAGGCATTTGCGTGTATGCTGATATAAGCATCTGCCTTTGCATCATTTGCTCTTTGCACTCTTGTTTTTAAAGGGGTATCCTCCTTTTCTGGGGCCACCAAAACCACAGCAAAGCCGTTTCTTTTCAGTGCCTCTGACAAATATTGCGCCGTTGCTTCGTTAAATTCATTTTCTTTCATAATGGTGCCATCCGCAAAGGGCGGCGTTCTTTTTCCCGGTGTATCCATACCATGTCCTGCATCAATGGCAATCAATGTCATATGCTTCACCTCCTATATAAAAAAACAGTTTTATTGATAAACCTCCTCTTTGTTGTATCATATGCCAGTCCATTTTTTTTGTGTCTTTTTTGTTGCTTCCAGTCATTTCATAAGGAAAACTGTTTTGGGATATAGTATACTTATGATATCGTTTCAGGGGGGGATTGATGATTTTATGAAAACCTATAAAGACCAGTATGAGGCACAAATTGAACCGCAATTACAGCAAATTGATATTTTTTTAAAAACCAAAAGGCCGCCCTATTCCATTGACAGCACTGCCAAGCTTCTTCACATTTCTGCCCAGGAAGTGAAAAAAATTATGAAAGAAGAAAGCTTATCCAAAATAGACCGGCAATCCTTTTTTATGATTATGAAAAAAGGCTCCAGCACCATATGCCATCTTTTTTCCAGAGAGCTTTTTTGCGGCACACCCAAATATTATACTGTGGAAGCCATATCTTACATATATAACATTGATGTTGCAGTTGTGTTAGAAGCCTCACAAAAAATGGGCATGAGTCAATTTAGTCCAGAAAGCATGAAAACATTGTTTTGTTTTATCCCTCCCCAAACCATACAATAAGCCTCTTTGATGGAAAGAGGCCTTTTATACGCCTCCCTTCTCTGTTTCTATTATGTAAGCCTTTGACCAATAGAGAGGGCATTTCCAGTACATAAATATATGAAAGTGCTTTGTTTCTATCTGACACATTTTGGGTTGAAAAAATTGTTTACACATTCTCATTTGTTTTTATCCTCTCTTTTTTCCTTTGAAAACAACGAAAGCACCTTTGTCAAATAAAGCTGCTGCCTTTTAAAGCTATAAAGCAGGGATTTTTCAGTCAAAGCCCTTCTTTTTTATATATTTTTCAATAGGGCTGAACATGGATAATGCCATTATTCTATTTTGATGCCTTTTCTTTACAATATCATTTTTTATATGGCAATGCAGTGCTTTTTCATTTTTAGCACCTTTACAGTCATATGGATTTTCAATACTGAAATTGCAGCAAATGGAAATTGTCAAAACAAAATCAGCAGGCTTTGTATGCTTCCAAAACAATACAACACACCTTTGCCCGGAACAAAAACAAATTTCTTATTTTCTTTGTAGGATGTCAAAATATAAATTTCCCATTGTGCCTGTCATGGTATTGTCCCGCTTTTTCATGTTACTCTAAAAAATTACAGCAATTACTATTTTTTATGGAAATTTTTCAAAACAGCACTGCCAAAAACGGAAAAACAACATTCCATTTTCAAATATGCTGACGCCATTATTTTTGTATCCATAGAAAAAGCCCACATTAGACCAGTTGCTTTCTTTATTATAATAAAATAAGTGCAGATATCAGAGCAAATCAAGCTCTAACAGCTGCACCCTTATGGTAAATAACAGCATATTTCATTGGAAATCAAATAGACAAATTGCACTTATTCATACAAAAAAATGGAGCTGCCTTTTGAAAATACAAATACAATATACAGCCAGTTTATATTCCGTTAAGCTTATCCTATTTTTATTTGTTATCTTGAAGCTTATCTGCCACAACTTGGCCGCCATGCCAATTTCATGTTTATTGCCTATACTAAAGCATTTTTATATTTCTTCCAGACAGCCGTGTCCATTGGATGTACAATAATAGGGCGTCATAGCTTTCATCCAAAAGTTATGACGCCCCATTGTTTTTTTCACAAAACCATAAGTTTAAAATATCCTATCAAATGATTCTTTTGCAGTATTGATACTGCCCTTTGTATGGATGGATTTATTTATACAGAATATACCAGTGCTTCTTTTACCTGCTGGGCCTTTTGCGCCCCTGCAAAAACCTCGGCAATTTTTAAAGCAAATGCCATAGCTGTTCCCGGTGCCCTTGATGTAATCACATTTCCGTCTTGGCACACCATTTCTGTACTGCAAACGGCTCCCTTTAAATGTTCCTCCATGCCGGGATAAATGGTTGCCTGTTTTTGCTCTGTCAATCCCAATTCACCAAATATCATAGGAGCCGCACAAATGGCAGCAATGATTTTTCCTTGTTCATAAAATGTTTTGATTGCCTTTGTCAAAGCTTCATGCTTTTGCAAATTTGTTGTACCGGGCATTCCTCCCGGCAATATCAATCCATCCGCTTCCATACACAGCTTTTCATCAAAAAGCATATCTGCTTTTAATGCAATGCCATGGGCTCCCATCACCTCATTTTTTTCTGTTACAGACATGGTTTTGCAGTCTATGCCAGCTCTGCGGGCAATATCCACAATGGTAACAGCCTCCACTTCTTCAAAACCCTCTGCCAAAAACACCAATATTTTTTTCATATCTAACCACCCTTTTTGTCATAATAAATGATTTGAAAAGTTTTTTTCATTATAGCACAGTTTGTTTTCTGTTTGCAATTACCCTCTTCCATGCTATACTAAACAAAAAAATGTGTTGCATTTATATAAAAAATGATATGGCATTGTAAATATAAAATTTCAAAATGTCACAATGATATCGGTATCATTTTCTTTAAAAAAAAGCAAATGGCTTGAGGGCTTCAAAAACCCCCGCACAGGACATAAGCCAGTTATTTGGCTGTATTTATGGCTTTTTATTTCATATAAAAGCAACAGATTCCAAACAAACAGGAGGTATTTTATGGAAATTGAACGTAAATTTCTAACAAAAGAAATTCCCTTTTCATTGGAGCAATATCATTGCTGCCGCATTTCACAGGCCTATATTTCTGTTTCTCCCACCATACGAATCCGCCAAAGCAATGAAAAATATTTTTTGACAGTCAAATCTAAGGGGGAAATGGCAAGAAAAGAATTTGAAATAGAAATCACACAACAGGAATATGCCGCATTGGAAAAAAAATGTGAAACACCTGCTGTATACAAAACTCGGTATTTTATTCCATTGTCTCAGAATTTGACAGCAGAGGTGGATGTTTATGAAGGCCATCTGGAAGGACTGATAACAACAGAAGTAGAATTTGACACCCAAGAAAGTGCAAAGCAATTTTTGCCTCCCAAGTGGTTTGGGGAAGATGTTACATTTGACAACCGCTATAAAAATACAAATTTATCTCTTTATGGCATTCCAAAGGCATAAAAAACAAACTTCTTTTTTCAAAAACATCTTTTTTTCTATCAAAAAAATTTCCCGAAAATGTGACGGGATATAACAGCTTTTTCTGTTTTCCACTATGAATGAGGCTCGAAAAACAATATATTTTTGCAGTATTTGTTAGAAAATTACTACTTTCGTAAAAATTTGCGCCATGCCAAAATATTGCAATTAAAAATATTATGTACTATAATCTACTGACAGGTAAATATTTCCACTTTTATAGTATATTTTATAACTATTTCTACCTGAAAAAACCTATAATCAAATCATTGGAGGGATAACATTGAGTCAAACCAAAATAAAAGTGCTGCTTGCAGACGATAACAAAGAGTTCTGCGATGTGGTGGTCAGCTATCTGAATAAACAGGAGGACATCACAGTTGTAGCCGTTGCTTACGATGGAGTGGATGCCTGCAACAAAATACAAGAGCATCGCCCTGATATTGCTATCATAGACGGCATTATGCCCCGCCTAGACGGACTCGGTGTTTTGGAACGTCTGCACAAAAACAAAGAAGGTTTTCATCCTGTCTGCATTATGCTTTCCGCCATCAGTCAGGAAAAAGTCATACAAAAAGCAATGGATTTAGGTGCTGCTTATTATATTGTAAAGCCCTTTGACATGGAGTCCTTAGCCAGCCGTATCCATCAGCTGATTTATGAAAAATCCACACCAAAAACCTTTGTTTCACAAGGCTTTGCAGTACAGTCTAATTCAATGGCTTCCCCTTCCCCTGCCTACGATTTGGAAACAAAAGTAACCAATATACTGCACGAAATCGGCGTACCGGCCAATATCAGAGGGTACCATTATATGAGAGAGGCCATTATCATGTCAGTCAATGATATGGATGTACTCAATTATATTACAAAAGAGCTTTATCCATCTATTGCCAAAAAATGCAACACCACGCCCTCTCGTGTAGAAAGAGCCATTCGTCATGCCATTGAGGTGGCTTGGAATCGTGGAAAAGTCGATGCCATCGACGCCTTATTTGGCTACACCGTAAACAATCATAAAGGAAAACCAACCAATTCCGAATTTATTGCTTTAATTGCCGACAGACTGCGTTTGGAGCAAAAAGCCAGCTGATATTGAATACCCCCATAATTCCTTATTGTTTTTAGCAACCGTTTTTTCTGCCATAAAACAATAAGGTTTTTTATTTTTTCTGCTCTCTTTTTTTACCATATTTTTTTGCAGCCATATACTTCTGTGATGCTGCAAAGTCATATTTGTTGATGATTGCAATATGGTTTTCATTTCAAATGGGGTTATATGCCCTTTCATTCTCTTTTTGTCAAATATACGGTTTTAAAAAATATGGTTTATTCCTAATCATAAAACCGCTTTGACAGCATCTGCAAAATAGTATATAATCCAAAACTATAACCATTATATTTGACAGATAACATTTTTTAAGGAGAGAAGGCTCAATGGCTGCTGTAAACAAAACAACCATAAAAGAACAGGTTTACCATGTATTAAAGCATAAAATACTGCATCAGCAATATCAACTGGGAGAAAAAATCAACATAGATGCTTTGGCGGCAGAGCTGCAGGTGAGCAACTCCCCTATCAGAGAGGCATTGATGCTTTTGGCAAGAGATGGCTTGATTGTCACCATACCCAACAATGGAGCCAGAGTCATCTCTTTTACAGAAAAAAGCTTTGTAGAAATTGCTCAAACACTTTGTGCCATGCTGCAAGGCAGCTATTTGCTTTGTGTAAAGCTGCAAAAAACACAGGAAATTGTAAAACGTATGGAGGAGCATATTGCATTGCAGCACATTGCCCTCAATACTCATAATTTTCATGAGCTGGTGCGCCAATCTATATTATTTGACAAAAGTATTATTTCCGCCTCGGAAAACAGCTATTTTCTTTCCATTTATGAAAGAATTGAGGATGTTTTTTATTTGATGATACTGCACAACAATCAAAACGGTTTGTCTGACTGTCAAAAAAGCATCCAGGAGCATGAAATGATATTGGAAAATATGCGCCAAAGCCGTGTGGAAGAGGTGCTTCGCTGGCTTTCCATACACTATGACAAGCATTTTGAAAAAAACACCTCTCCCACAGCATAGCTGTGGTGTTTTCACAGACCGATAATAAATTGTTTTTTTGCAGATTGATTTTTGCAGGCAATACATTTCCCATATTCTTTGGCATTTGCCTTTCTCAACAGACTGGTCATCATGACAGTCTGTTTTTTTCATTCCTTTTATTTTTATTGCTTTTCAAATCATAATATTATATACTATTAAAAAGCTGGTATTTTATGGTAATGCCATTGATGGTATACCATTTTTTGTACCTTGTACAGCAATAAAAGCCTTTAAAAATGGGAAGAAGCATTTCTCTTTTCGGAAGCCCCTTTTTGCAAAGCTCTTATTTTTGCAAAAATTTCATCTATTTTGATATACAAATAGTAAAAATGCTTCCATGCTCATTATGATAAATGTGTTTTTGATATGGTTTGATTTCATGCCAAAATAACAGATAGTATGATTTACATCCTGTCATAACGTGAATATATTGTTCATTGCAATGATAAATTTGTGGTAATTGAAAAAGCGGCCAAAAATAGAGGGAGCTTTTAGAATACCTGCTTCAAAAGGGAAAATGTACTGTATGAAATGGGCTTTGGGCTGCAAAATCAATGGCTTTTTATATTATAAGTGGCAAAATCACTGTAACAGAGAGGAGAATTTCTATGAAAAAAAGAATTGCTTTATGTATGATGACCCTTTTTTGTTTGACTGCCTGCACATCTCAACAAAATACACAAACACAGTCTTCCGAGAATACTGTATCAGAAGCAGATGCATTAGAAGCTGCCCCTTCAGAAAACAATGCCTCCCCGGCATCAGAGGATACTTCTTCAGACACAGTGTATACCAAAGCATTTGGTACCTATACTGTGCCAAATGGCTGGATAGAAAGCAGCAGCCATTCTACGGAGGATAAATTTTTCTACATTTCTCCTCAGGACCAGCAAAGCAGTCTTCCCAATAACATTTCTGTGAACATGGGACAAAACCCCTATTCCGCTCAGGACCATGCTTCTTTTCGCAAGGCCATATTAAACCAGCTGGCAGCACAGCTTCCCAAGGGTGTTACATTAAATGGAAATGGCAGCTACACAGCAAATGATTATACATTGTACACATTTACATTTACCATTACAGAAGAAGAAAATTCTCTCATTGCCACACAATACTATATTGTGGGAGATTATAAATATGTTATGGTATATGAAAGTGTTTATGACAATGCCAACAAAGAGGAAACAGATAATGTGGCAAAAACCATTGTAGATACATTTGTATGGGCAGAGCCATAACCTTTTAAAATCTATTTTGGTATGTTTTATAAAACACCATGAAACAGCACATTTGCTTTTTCCATATCAATAGAAAGGGGAAGTAGTTTGCTATTTTCATGGTTCAAATCCCATAGCAATTTTATTTTTCATTGCTTTATAGACGAAAATCGCCTGATAGCTTCTTGCAAGGTTTTATAGAAGTGGGGAAAAACCTTGATTTACAAAGTTTTCCCCCTATCTCTATACATATCTTCACATAAATTCGTTTTCTAAGCATGGACAGCAAAAAAGTGTCAAATACAAAGCAAAAATCCATGGCAAAAAATGATGTTTTCTATTTTTTATGTTACATATTAGAGATTTATTCTTGCAAGAAACGGCTTTACAGGCACTAAAACCGATAGAGTAAATATTGATACCTTTTCCCTCAAAACGCCTTTTGACTGCAAAACATTTTAAAGCGAAACAGTATTTCTTTTCCTTTGCAAAAAAGTTCCCAAGCAAGCATAGAAAAGCGGCACTCTTTCTGTAAAAATCTCTCTTTCTCGCCTGCAACAGTAAGAGAGATTTTTGCTTGTTGGAAACATCTAAAACCCTTTGGCAATTACAAAATAAAATTATCCTTTCAATCCTGTACTTACAAGATACTCAAATATATCGGAAAATTTTGTGCTGCGCAGCAATCTGGTATCATGTTCAAAAAAAAGAATGGCGTCTTGACATTTCCTTTCCACTATTTTCAATACATAGTAATCACCACATCCATTATCTGCAATACGTAGAATATTGGTCAAAGGAATATCATTGTAATGCAGAAGATAAAAACTACTGCCTTTATCCAAGGAATATAAATTTGCATATCCGAAAAATCCACCACCGTACTTCAAAAGAAATTGCTTGTATTTTTCTGTCAGTTGAATATTATGTTGTCCTTCAAACTTTAAAATATCTTCTTTACTTGGAACAACATCGTGTTCCAAGCCAAAAAGAATGGGAGCTTCTATTTTAGTCTTATTGACTATTTCGTTAAATGTAAAAAATTCCATTTTGTACACCGAATCTTTCCATTTTATCAACTTCATAAACATACACATTATAGCACTAATATATAGATTTTTCTATGGCTTTCCTCATTTGTACGAAATAGCAAAGCCAGCCACACCCATCAACAGTCGAGACAGGCTTCGCCTGCCGTTAACAAATGCGTCTGACCCTTGACAGCCAAGAGAGCGAAAATAAAGAGTGCTTTTGCCCTCGCATAATATGGTTTTTCTTGTATCTGCCTCTATGGCTTTCTATTCTCTTATTAAGTTAGGGCAGCAAAAAACTGTCAAAGTGCTATTTCAGGAGTATGAAATTGTAATTGTATATACCGAAAAATCAAGTATTTATGGGGGATTTTAGGCATTTTACTGCTGACACTGCTAAAAAATATAATACTATTTTTTATAGTAAAAACAGCAAAATAAAAATATGTTGTATCATCCTTTTTGACACCATAAATGGACAGCAATGTCCATATTGTTTCATACAGCTTTTATGCTGGATTGGAAAAACAATTGATAAAAAAAGGTTGTTTCTATTTACAAAATATAGTATAATTCTTTCTAAAAAAATAAAATAACAGTAAAATGGTGCCTGACATACAAAATTGTATGGGTCAGGATAATAGGGAAATGAGTGCAAATCTTATACGGTCCCGCCGCTGTGTTGGCAGAGTTGTATCTGTTTTATGTCACTGTATTTAAAAATATGGGAAGGCTTGATACAATGATGACGCCTGAGTCAGAAGACCTGCCTTTTTGCTTTTTACAATACATTAACCACGGAGTATGATTAATGCAGGATGTGTTCTTTGTGTACCCTTTTTTCGGTTTTTGTATCCGACAAAAGGGTTTTTTATTGTAAAAAAACACAGTGTCTTTAAAGCACGCCATACAAGAAAGGAGTTTGTCATGAAAAAGCATGAGCATATCTATTCCATTGATGCCTATGCCTATCAATCGGACTTAAAAAAATATTCCCCCGGATGGAAGCTTTTGTTTTCCCTTTTGGTATTGTTTTTTTGTTTGTGGGCAAACCATATGGCTGTTTCTGTTTATATTTTTGTGACCATGGGGGTTATAAACCGATTGAAAAACAAAATTTCTTGGCAGGATTTTGTTCAGCTTTTAAAAATACCATCTATATTTATTATTTTGGCTTGTGTGGCCATTGCATTTGAAATCAGCTCTCACAATGGCACAATATCTGTCAGCATGACAAAAGAAAGTGCCTATGAAAGCTTGGCAATTATGCTGAGAACATTTGCCGCTGTCAATACCCTTTATTTTTTGGCATTGTCCACACCCATTTATCATATTATTTTTGTTTTGCAAAAAATACACATTCCCAAAGTACTCACAGAGCTGATGCTCACCATATATCGCTATATTTTTATACTGATGCAGACACAAATTCATATGAAAAATGCGGTGGAATCCAGATTGGGATATGTTGATTTTAAAACGGCCTGCTTCAGCTTTTCAAATACCATGGCAAGCCTTTTGATTGTATCCTTTCAAAAGGCAAACAAATATTATGATGCTATGATTTCCAGATGCTATCAAGGAGAACTTTTGTTTTTGGAAGAAAAAAGCATATGCAGTATGCCCTTGTTGATTGGTGCAGTGTTATATGGCATAAGCATCATTTTGGTATATTTTGTGTTTTGCTGAAATATAAAATGTCCTTTTTTGTGTCACTACTTGGCAAAAAACTATTTCTGCTTCTCAGTTTGTGTTTGTTTTAAAATGGGCTGTAGCCTCAAAAAGCATTTCAGCAAATGGCTTGGAGCTGATAAAGAAATGGCGTATTCAGCTGCAAAAAAACAGACTGTGCTTTTTCAAATGCCTTCTTTTTTGCTCAAACCAACAGTATACGGGAAAAGTATTTTGTTTTCTTTTTTTCACTGCTGCAATGCCATTTTTTATACCCTTTTATTTCACATTTTGTATATAGGATGTAAGGAGATTTTTTAGTATGAACAAAGAGCCTATATTATGTTTAAAAAACATTTATTATAGCTATGACAGAAAAACAAATGCTCTGGAGAACATACAGCTTTCTATTTATGAAAATGAAAAAATTGCTGTTTTGGGCAGTAACGGAGCCGGAAAATCCACACTTTTTTTATGTATGAATGCAGTCATCACACCGGACAAGGGAGAAATATGGCTAAAGGATGCTTTAATTACAAATAAAAACAAAAACCAGCTCAGAAAATATGTGGGCATTGTTTTTCAAGATGCAGAAAACCAGATTGTTGCCCCCACTGTTTTGTCAGAGGTTTCATTTGGCCCTATGAATTTAAAGCTGCCCAAAGAGGAGGCAGAAAAAAGAACATGGCAGGCTCTGGAATATATGAACATCACAGCCCTTGCCCACAGACCGCCTCATTACTTAAGCGGAGGTGAGAAAAAAAGGGTTACCATTGCAGATATCATTGCCATGAAATCCAACATCATATTGTTTGACGAGCCTACCACTGCCCTTGACCCATATCATCAAAGGGAACTGGAAGAAATATTGAAAAAGCTTTCTCAGGAGGGAAAAAGCATTTTAATCTCTACCCATGATGTGGATTTTGCATATCGCTTTGCCCAAAGAATCATTGTTTTTCATCAGGGCAAAATCATTGCAGACTCCCATGGAGAAGCTGTTTTTGAAAATGATGCCTTGTTAAAGCAGGCCAATTTAAAAAAGCCCTGCCTTTTTGAAATCACACAGCTATTGACAAAAAAAGGCATTTTAAAAAATGATGGCAATTATCCAAAAAGCGTGAAGGAGCTGGAGGAAATATTATAAGAAAGGAAGATATCATATGTTTGATAAAAAAAAGCGCATTGTATTTTTGGCAGTTTTGTTTACAGCCACATTTGCTGTTATGCCCATGAGCTATGCAATGCATATTATGGAGGGTTATTTGTCACCAAAATACAGTGTGGCATGGGGCATCATTGCACTGCCCTTTATACTATGGGGAATGGCTTCCATACAAAAAATGTTAAATAAAAACCCTAAAAATATCACTTTGCTGGCCATGTCAGGGGCATTTATATTTGTCATCTCTTCATTAAAAATCCCCTCTGTCACAGGAAGCTGTTCTCACATGACAGGAACAGGCTTGGGGGCCATATTGTTTGGTCCGGCTCCTGTGGCAGTTTTGGGGCTGATTGTTCTTTTGTTTCAAGCCATACTGCTGGCCCACGGCGGCATTACCACATTGGGAGCAAACACATTTTCCATGGCCATTGCAGGCCCCTTTTTATCCTTTATTGTATACAAAATTTGTAAAAAATGTTCTGTTCCTCAAAAAATCTCTGTGTTTTTGGCAGCCTTTTTAGGGGATATTTTTACATATATCATAACCAGTATACAGCTTGCAGTGGCCTATCCTTCCCAAAACGGAGGCGTTATGGCGTCGGCAATGAAATTTTTAGGTGTTTTTGCTCCCACACAGCTGCCTCTTGCAGTGATAGAAGGTATTTTGACAGTCATCATCATCATTGCACTGCAAACCTATGCTGCACCGGAAATGAACATGATACAATTTACAAAGGAGGAAGCATAATATGAGCAAAAAAAATAAAACTACCATTTGTATACTATTGTTGATTACTGTATTATTGATTGCTTTTCCTCTGTTTGCATTAAAGGATGCTGAATTTGGCGGCTCTGATGATGCAGGCAGTGTTATGGTTGAAGAAATCCAAGGCAGCTATGAGCCATGGTTTACTCCTGTTTTTGAAAGCTTTTTGGGAGGAGATCTGCCCGGTGAAATAGAAAGCCTTTTGTTCTGCCTGCAGACAGGAATCGGTGTAGGCATATTGGCTTTTTGTATGGGGCGGTTTGTGGAAAGAAAAAAATGGAAGGACAAATCCTAACACCATATTGTTACAAATACTTCAGAAGCTCTTCACACTTTTATTGCCAAAACGCCCTCTGTATACAGAGGGCGTCAAACTGTAAAAAATCCCCATGAGGGATTTTTTTATTGTGTAGCATAAGCCATATGGCATGATAAATAAAAAGCTTCAAAATCAAAAAGGCATTGAAACATAGCTTCCCTGCAATGAAATATTAAAATTTTTCACATACCATACTATTTCTGGGCAGCCAGTTTTATTTTTATATGCTTTGCCCGTAAACAGGTGAATTTTCCATGATATTTGCTCTGCCATATCATATGCTTCTAACTGATTTTTGATTTCATTTGTTTTTTTACTGTAAACTATCCTTTTGCCTGTTTCAATTCCCACCATTTCAGCATGATGAAAAAGATATCTGACATTTCCTTTTTGTATATCCTGCTATATTCCCTCCTAACAATCTCTTTATAACACCATTGCCCAATCCGAAGGTGATATACGAAATTATTTTTTTCTCCTAATCGTTCTGAGAGGCTTGTCCTGCTAAAGCAAATCACAAAGGGATTGAAAACATTCCAAATGCTTTCAACCCCTTTAAGCTAAAGGAGAAAATTGCAGTTCTCCTTTTCAAAACTCTTTTATACAGTCTATACAAATGAAAAAATCCAAAAAACCGGCTTTGATGATAGAATCCATTTCACATGAAAATAACAGATTCAAAAAATAGAAATACTTTATGTCACTTTTTCATCAAACCCATAGAATATGATTTTTTTTGTAAGCTGCCGGCCTTTTTGGCAAAAAGTCTGTTTTTATATTTTTTCTATTTTTATATTCTTTCCAAAGAAGCAAAAAACATCTCATAGGAATCCTCCCAGCCTTCTCTGGGATAGCTGGCACCGCCGTTGCAGCTTTTTAACAAATTGGAAAAATACTCCTCTCCCTCTGCAAAAATCTCTCCCACTGTAATGGGAAATCCCTTTTCCGTAGCCAGCTGACAAAATGCCAGCACAGGGTCCTTTTCTTTTTTGGTATCAAAAAGCATCTGTCTTAATGCACTGTCCTTTTTTGCTTTTTCCAAAAGCTGAAATAATACCTCATTCATTTTTCGTCCCCCTTTTTTGTTCATCCTCATAAAATTGTATCAACGCCTGTGTACCCAAATCTCCGTCTCCTGCAAATTCCATTGTTTCATATGTATTGCGCACCACCTGAAGCACATTCAAAACAAGTCCTCTGGCCTCGGCCTCCTGCATGGCGATGTTTAAATCCTTTACATAATGCTTGATAAAAAATCCCGGTGCAAAATCTCCCTTTAAAATCCTGGGTGCCATATGCTCCATTTGCCAGCTGCCTGCCGCTCCCTTGCCAATGCTTTGCAGCATGGTGTTCAAATCCAGCCCCACATTTTCACCATATACCATGGCCTCGCAAAGACCGGATATGACACCGGCCAATGCAATTTGGTTTGCCATTTTTGTATGCTGTCCACTACCTGCTTTTCCTTGATAGATGATATTTTCTCCCATGGCCTCAAAAATCTCTCTGCAATGGTCAAACACCTGCTTGTCACCGCCAACCATAATGGAAAGGGTACCCTTTTCTGCCGCAATATCTCCTCCGGAAACAGGGGCGTCCAGTGCAAAAACACCTCTTTGCTTTGCCTCTTCATATATTTTGACAGACAATTTGGGGCTTGTTGTTGTCATATCAATGATATAGGCACCTTTTTTCACATTTTCCAAAATACCCTCTTTTCCAAAATAAACCTCTTCCACATCTTTGGGATAGCCCACCATTGTGATAACGGCATCCTTGTCTTTGACACAGTCTGCTATGGTATCGCACCACACAGCTCCTTGCTCTATAACAGGCAATGCCTTTTGTTTTGTTCTTGTATAAACACAAACAGAAAAGCCCTTTTTGAGCAAATTTGCCGCCATAGATTTTCCCATGACACCAATGCCGATAAAACCTATATTTTTCATATTTCTACACTTCCTTTTCTCATATATATTTTATTGATAAAATTATTATTCAGAAAGCTGTACAATCCATTTTTGCAGCTCCTCATCCTCAGGGGAGAGCTTCAAAAGACGCTCTGCCAAAACCAATGCCTCCTTTTTCATAGAGGCCTCTGCCATAAGCACTTTGATACTTTCTTTGGCATTTTCTATTAGCTGGCGCTGTTTTTGCTGCTGCTTTTGTGCCTTTTCCTCCGCCTCCTGCAAATCCCTTTTACCCTCTTTTGTGGCAGAAATTTGCTCCACAAATCTATTTTTTAAATGGGGAGGTAATTTTTGAATATGATTTTGCAAAAAGTCATAGGCTTGCTCTGCCGCCTTTTGCTGCCCGCCAGTGCCTTCTTTTCTCTTTTTGCTGAGTATGGCATAATAGGGGGTCAAAGAAATGCCTGTTTCTTTTTCATGGGCGCATTCTATTACAACAATAAAAAAATTAAAAAGCTGAAAGGCTGTAATTTGTTCAAAATCCACTGCCTTTAACAATGCTCCTGCCTCTTTGTATTTTTTCAGTGCCATATAAGTGCGTATTTGCAGCTGTTTCATATATTCCTTTGCACCTGTGCCGCAATAGCGTATGGATGTTGTTCTCATCAAAAATAAATCCAGCTGTCCCTTTTCATATTTTTCTATCAATTCAAAATATCGCTCCATCATCTTCAAAGCCCCGCTATACTGCTTTTGATGGAACAAACAGGCTGCCTGTATAAAACGAATGTCTATTTCAAAAAGCTGACATCTTTCATCTGTAAAAAATTTTAAATAATCCTTGCACAGCTTCAGTGCCTTTTCTCTTTCTCCCTTCATCCAATAATAAGCGGCCACTTTTACAAATGCTCCAGGAGAAAAAACATTTTTTATATTTTGATACATGACCTCTTCTGTAACTGCAATGAGCTTTTCAAAAATATCTTTTTTGATAACATCCTGCTCCACCAGCAAATGTACCAAAACCCTTAAATCCCTCAGATTATTTTCTTTTAGTGTTTTTTCCAGCAAAGCAGCATTTCTATACTTTTTTTCTTTTCTCTTTTTTTCATCCTCAAAGGCATAGCCATCGTGATAAAGTGTCAAATCAAATGTATAGGTAGGCTCCATATAAGGTACAGATTCGTGTATAATACCTGTATATCTTGGCTTTAGGTCACTGCGAAAAACTCTGTAATCCAAAAATTCAGAGCTTTCTCCATGATAATCCTTCAAGCTTTCACACTGACTGCACAGCTTTGCATCAAAACAATTTTTCTTTTTTAAAAAACAGCCTCTATAACCAAATCTTTCTTGGCTTGTAAAAAATTTTACCAAATGAGAAACGTCCTCCACCAATTCCTCATCGGCGTCAATGACCATAATCCATTCCCCTTTTGCCTGCTCAAGCCCTGCATTGCGGGCGGCAGAAAAATCGTTGCACCACTGAAAATGCAGTACCTTATCTGCATATTTTTCAGCAATTTCAATGCTTTTGTCTGTGGAGCCTGTGTCTGTTACAATCACCTCACAGGGAAGCTGTTCTCTTAAAGGGGACAATGATTTTAGACATCTTTCCAAGCATCTTTGTTCATTTTTTACAATCATACAAATGGATAAACTGATATTTGCCTCTTGCATAAGCTCCTCCTATACTATGCCGCTTTTGGCTTGCTTTTCACATCATTTAGTAGTATAAACAATTTTTGATTTACAATACGAAAACAACATTTTTTTACAAAAGAGTTTCAGGGTTTCGCATAGCGAAACCCTTCTTTTTTAATATTAAAAAAGAAGCTCTCTGCAACATATATTTTACCATCATTCTACAATATTTTTTAATGATATGCAAATTTTTATGGCTTATTTTTACAATACCATTAACATAAAAAAGAACAATCTAAAAGCATAGAAGCCCTTGCCCATCGGGACAGGGGTTTCATGCTCCAAAATTACAGCCGGGCCTAAATGACACCGGCCTTCACTTTCTGCAAGCTCTGACGGTATGATGTTTTGCTCTATGCCTTTGCAGTAAGCTTATATTCTGTTGCTTCATCCCATTGTGCTGACATAATACACTGCTCCTTCAAAACTGCTGTTTTCAAATTTGTATGCTGGCAGCATTGCACTTTTTCCTTTTCCATAGTCATAAATTGCAGCATACTTTATTGGGGCAGTATCCTTAAAAATCAGTGAATACGCTTTGGCCATACTATGTGACTTCTGCCTCTTTTCACAAGCTTTTAGAATATCCATACTGCTTGGGCGTAAATACCCTATGATACCTGCATACCCATTTTGTATGAGATAAACCATTTACTTTAAAGCATAATTCTTTCTTTTGTCAATTTGGGTTTGCACAGTTCACCTTCATGCCTTTTTTTAGGCTTTTCATACCACCAGTCTTCCAATCATATGCTTTTTTGATTGAAAATACATAATTGTGTTTATAAAGCTCTTTCTTTTTTCAAAATTTCCCATTATCTGCAAAAATGCATTGATATTATAATCAAAATACCCTTCTTTCTTTTTGAAGCTATCATCAAAGCACATACAGTGACCTCTTTCAAAAAAAACAGCCGGCTTTTAGACATTTCTGTCCGGAAAGCACAGCTGTTTTGATTTTGTTTTATGATATGGATATTTGAACATCATTGCTTTTCAAATACCCGGCCAGACCATATTTTTTCAGCATTTTAAATCAGCAGAAGCCTTTCACATTCCTTTATGATTTAAAGTATTGTCTGCCTCTTTTTTTATTGCTGCAACAATGGATTTTTTGATAATCTCAAAAAGCATTTCTAAAAAACATTGCTTTTTTATGACAAAGCGTTTTTATTTTCATTGCTTCTCAAGCCACTTGTCATACCCGCTGGATTCCTTTTAGAATACACGCTATTTTGTTTCAGGGCTTATTTCAGAAAATGCTTTAAAAACCTGCATTATTTCAGCTTATCTATTTCAGCTTATCTATGATATCAATCAATTCATCTATTTTTTTATCCTCCTGTCCCGTTTGCAGTGCTTCTTTGACACAGCATTTCATATGGGCCCGGAGTATTTCTTTGTTTGCTTTTTTGAGTATGGCCTCTGTGGCCAGTATTTGATTTGAAATGTCTACACAATATCTGTCTTCCTCCACCATTTTTAAAATGCCGTCCAGCTGTCCCCTTGCTGTTTTCAGCAGTCGTGTAATTTGTTTTTCATCAGCCTTCATACGCTTTTCTCCTCACTGCACATCTATTACAGTGTAGCCTGCATCTGTAACAGCCTTTACCAGTTCTTCCTCGCCAACCTCTTTTTGTGCTGTAACAGTGGCAGTTTTTTCTTCCAGGCTTACCTGCGCCTGCACACCATCCAATGCATTTAATGCCTGCTCTACTCTGGATGTGCAGTGTCCGCACATCATTCCTTCAATGGTCAATACCTTTTTCATATGAAATTCCTCCTTGTTTTCCCTTTTTTCATTGTTTTGTATCTGCATTGTATGAGCCTTTTTAAAATCAGGACGGAACCATTTTAAACGCAAAGCATTTGTAACCACAAATACAGAGCTAAAGCTCATTGCCGCTGCTGCAAACATGGGATTGAGCTTCCAGCCCAATGCTGTATAAAACACTCCTGCCGCCAGGGGAATGCCCAATGCATTATAAAAAAATGCCCAAAACAGATTTTGTTTGATATTTCTTATGACTGCACGGCTAAGCTGTATGGCCGCCGCAGCATCCAACAAATCGCTTTTCATCAGCACAATATCTGCCGATTCTATGGCAACATCTGTGCCGGCGCCAATGGCCACGCCCACATCTGCTCTGGCCAATGCCGGTGCATCATTTATGCCGTCGCCAATCATGGCCACCCTTTTGCCCTGCTGCTGTATTTGTCTGACCTGTTTTTCTTTGTCCTGAGGCAGTACCTCTGCCACCACATTTTTTAAATTCACCTGCTTTGCAATGGCCTGTGCCGTTTTTTGGTTGTCCCCTGTCAGCATAACCACATCAATGCCCATTTGCTCAAATTTTGCAATGGCTTCTTTACTGGTGGGCTTTACCACATCTGCCACTGCTATCACACCCAAAAGCTTTTTTTCTTCTGCAAAATACAAAGGTGTTTTGCCTTCCTCCGCCAATGCCTCTGCTTTTTGAAAAAGCGCATCATATTGCACATTTTCTGCCTTCATCATTTTTTGATTGCCTGCAATCACCTTTTTTCCCAAAACATCTGCTTTGATGCCCTCTCCTGCAACGGTTTCAAAATGTTCTCCCTTTTCTGCCGCAACATTTTTTTCTTTGGCATATTCTACAATGGCTTCAGAAAGGGGATGCTCAGAGAGCTGTTCCACTGCGGCGGCACATTTTAACAGCCTGTTTTGAAACACACCCTCTGCCAAAATCACATCTGTCACACGGGGCTTGCCTTCTGTCACGGTTCCTGTTTTATCCAGCACCACAGTATCAATTTCGTGGGCAATTTCTAGGCTTTCGGCAGATTTTATCAATATACCGTTTTCTGCTCCTTTTCCTGTACCCACCATAATGGCGGTAGGTGTTGCCAAGCCCAATGCACAGGGGCAGGATATGACAAGCACTGCAATGCCAATGGAAAGGGCAAAGCTGAAGGAATAGCCCACAAGCAGCCACACTGCCATGGCAATGACTGCAATGGCAATGACTACGGGAACAAATATGCCGCTGACTTTATCGGCCAGCTTTGCAATGGGAGCTTTGGAGGCACCGGCTTCCTCCACCAGCTGCACAATTTGAGAAAGTGTGGTGTCACTTCCCACTTTTTCTGCCCGAAACTGAAAATAACCTGTTTTGTTGATTGTTGCACCAATGACCGTATCTCCCACATTTTTTTCAACAGGAATGCTCTCTCCTGTCAATGCAGATTCATCCACAGCAGAGGTGCCTTCTATGATTTTGCCGTCTACCGGTATGCTTTGACCGGGACGCACCACAATGATATCCCCTTTTTGCACCTGCTCTATGGGAATTTCCCTTTCCACTCCATTTTGAAGCACTGTGGCTTTTTTAGGGGCCAAATCCAACAGCTTTGTAATGGCTTCCGACGTTTTGCCCTTTGAGCGGGTTTCCATATATTTTCCCACTGTAATGAGAGTCAATATCATGCCTGCCGATTCAAAATAAAATTCCATGCCATAGCTGTGTGCCGCCGCCATATCTCCATGCCCCATATGATAGCCTATGGCATAAATGGCACTGACACTATATACAAAAGCCGCAGAGGCACCCAATGCAATCAAAGAATCCATATTGGGAGAACGGCGCCACAGTGCCTGAAATCCCACGGAAAAATATTTCCTGTTCAGATACAATATGGGCAATGTCAAAAACAGCTGTGTCAACGCAAATGACATCACATTTTCATGGCCTGACAATATAGCCGGCAAGGGCATACCCATCATATGCCCCATGGAAATATAAAACAAAGGCACCAAAAATACAAATGACCAAATGAGTCTTTTTTTCATGGCATCCATTTCTGTCTGTGCTATATTTTCCATAGGCTGAGAGGTACTTTCTGCACCATGTACTCTTGCGCCATAGCCTCCTTGCTCCACTGCTTTTATAATTTCATTTTCTGTCAGCTTATCCTCTTCATATTCTACTGTCATAGCGTTTTGCAGTAAATTTACATTGACAGAACAAATCCCCTGCAATTTTGACACGCTTTTTTCCACATGGGCGCTGCAAGCACTGCAAGTCATGCCTGTTACATCAAATTTTTGTTTCACATCTGTCACCTCTTTCTAATACCCCCCAGGGGTATAGTGTTATTGTAATGCTGTATTTCCTTTTTGTCAATATAGTATTTTATGTGGTTTTTGTTTTTATGCATCAAAAAAGGCGAAAGCTGCCAAATCCTTCGCCTTTTTGTATCAAAAAAATAAATTTCCCACTGTATTGACTGTGGTACAAATCAAAATACCTATCATAGTAGGCAACAAAAATGCCACTGCTGTCCATTTTGCACTTTTTGTTTCCTTTGCAATGGTCCAAAGGGTTGTGGCACAAGGAAAATGATTCAGTGAAAACAACACTGCCGAAAGTGCCGTCAATGCTGTCCAGCCGTTCTCCTTTAATAGTTCTCCCATTTCTGCCAATCCGGAAGCTTCTGTCAGCATACCGCTTTGGCAATAGCACATCAATATAATGGGTATGACAATTTCATTGGCAGGAATGCCCAATATAAACGCTGCCAATATCACACCGCTTAATCCCATGGCCCCTCCCAGAGGAGATAATATTTGAGAAAGACCCTCCAGCAATGTGATATCTGCTATGGTGACATTTTGCAAAAGCCATATCAATGCACCGGCAGGAACAGACACACAAATTGCCCTGCCCAATACAAATATGGTTCTGTCCAATACACTTCGAATCACCACTTTTATAATCTGGGGTCTTCTGTATGGAGGCAGCTCCAATGTGAAAGAGGAAGGAATGCCTTTTAACACAGTGGCACCCAACATACGGGAAACAGCCAATGTAATCATAACAGAAAGTATCAGCACAGCAATGACAAACAGTCCTGCAAAAAAGGGATTGCCCCCTGCAAAAAAAACGCTGGCAAGCATAATAATCGTAGGGAAAGGGCAACCATTGCCAGGGCAAAAAATATACTCTGCTGTATATGTGTAAAGCAGTACCATATACCTTCTGTCAATAAAACAGCATACCTATCACACAATAAACACATGAATGAACAATCTGTGAAAAAATAGGTTTTTATACAAAATATTCCGGAATACATTTACTTTTATACAGTCAATATCCTTCTATGATGCTGAAAAGAATAGCCGAGGGCCTATATCTAGCTGTATTGTAATTGTTTGTTCCTAAAAATTTAACCCATGTGTTTGTCCTGCATACCTATATTACTGACCTATACAATACAAAGCAATAAAATACTGCCGAAATAAAAAAAGAGCATAAAAAATCGTATCCAGGCCCAGGCCGCCTCCATAAAATTTGAAAAACAATACATTTTTGCCCCTGTGAAAAAAGGCTTGAAAAATATTTTTCATACGGTTATGCTAAACACAAATGTATCTGAATGCTGTATGACAGCATATAAAATATGATATGGTATTGTAAATGGGAAGCTTGAAAACAGGGCAAGGAAATGGATGCTGTTTTCTTTGATTCACTGCAATCATTTTGGCCCACTATCAATGTATCTAAAAAACAAGGAGGAAAAAGGGAGCTGCACAGCATATGACAAAGGAGAAATACAAAAAAATGATGTTGGCTGCAAAGCAAATGGCCTAGCCTGCTATATCAGGCAGCAGCTTTTCATACAAAAGGGAGGAAAACAAAATGTTTGACTGGACACAAAAACAGCAAATGCAAAAAGAAAATCAAGCACGGCTTTTTGAAATCATAAAGCAAATTCCCAATGGCATTCCTGAAGGATGGAAACGCAGCAGCATGGCAGTGGGAGGACTGATGTATGTGGGATTTTCTGAAATACATACAGAACAACTGATTTGTATTTCTTCACAGCATCAAAGCTTAATTGACTGCAATACAGGCAAAAAAAGATATGTGGATGAAATTTATGATGAATATGATTTGATTGCCTATGCACAAGGGCTGGAAGGAGAAACAATACATATTGCAGGGGAAGGCGGAGGCGGATTAAGGCACTATACCAAGGCCGGGGATATGCTGGAGCAAATTTCTCCTCTTTGGCCAAACCAACAGATTGTTTTTATGCCAAGCTACTGTTGTTGGCATCATTCTCCTCAAAATTGCCGGATTGTATTTGATGGCTTTGAAATAAAAGCATATGGCTTTAATAAATGGGGCAATATATTTATCATAGCAACATCAAGTGATTTAATCATATACAAAAAATAAAAGGCTTGGCTATTGTCTTCCTGTTTCAGTGCTGCCCCTTTTAAGGGACAGCACTTTAGACTGTAAAAAAGAATGCTTTTATACCAATCAGGTTTTTCAGCAAACAAATTTCCATGGGCAAATAAAGAAGCTTTTATATTTTTTTTGATTTTTCATTTTTTAACATCACCCGTTTGTATCCCTTTTGCTGCCTCCACTTTACATTCATATCCTTCTCCTCATTTTCAATCCCATTTGATTCCGTTCATTTTATCATAAAGCTTTTTAAAATAAACCGTCAGCATTTGAAATACCGCACTGCTTTTGAAATGATAATGGCTTGTTACAATTCCTTTTTATATCCATTGGAAACAGCTGTTTTTGAAAAATGCTTTGTTATTTTTCACTCAAATTGGATAACGCCTCTTTTAAAACTGCAATTTCTTTGTCATAAACAGACTGCTCTCCTGTTATGGTGCAGGTATAATAGGCATTTTCAGATTCTGCCACCACACAAAATGCTTTTATCACCGTATCCTCTTCACTTAAAACCAGCTCTTCTGCCACTGCGGCTGTCATGTTTACCATAGTATAGTCCTGCTGTGTCACCTCTGCCGCAGCATACAGCCCTGCAATAAAGGCATTTGTTTGATAATACACTTGAAAACGCTCCAATGTATCCAGTCCCATGGTATCCTTGGCGATTTCTTTGTCATAGCGCTGTATGGAAATGCTCATGTTTTTTTCCTCATCAAAATATGCCACAAGCATATCCTCATTGCTGGCTCCTGTATCTTGTATCCAATTTCCCGACAGTGTCAAAGCATAATTTTCTCCTGCATTGGTATACTCTCTTGGAGCAGTATCCTCTTTGCTGCAGCCTGCAAACAATGCTGTCACAAATATAAACAAAAAACAAACCCGTATTTTTTTGATGACATTCATATTTTTTCCTCCTTATGCTTTTGTGGATTCTGTTGCTTTCATATGAAATAGAAGGCCATAAAGCATTGATTTTACAACCAAAATCAATTCTTTGCATTTCTCCCCTTTTACAAAATGCAAAAGGGGAGGGCATAGAAAATGTCTTAAACTGTTTGGTGCATTTCCTTCAAAAAAAATAACACCAACACCATTGTTCTATTTTGAAGCAATGCCATATCCTTTTTCCTGCCAACGCAACACAATCCCTTTTTGATTGTGTTGCTTTTTGTATGAAATAAATGGCTGTGAAATGTCAACCTTTCATAAAAAATCCCTTTTTAAAATTTTCATTCCATATATTCATAAAAAAACACACTCTTTCCCTTTTCATGACTGTAAACACAGAAAAACCATTTGCATATTCTGCCCCAAAAAAGCCTTCTGCTGTTTTTGGGCAGAATATTTGCCATACTGAATGCTGCTTCATATGAAATAAACAAAACCATTTTTTGTTTATTATAGCATATTTTTCTCATTCCTTCTATCTTCCCTTTACAAATCATAGCAAATTTCTTCTCCATTCCAAATACCCTTTTTTATCAAAAAACGGATGGCCTCCTGCTTTTGTTTGATGGACAGCTCCTGCCACAGTGAAAAAAAAGAAATATTTTTTTTCTGCTGCCATTGTATTTGTTTTTTTTCCAAAGCAAATTGTGTCTGCCGCCACACATTTTGCTCCTGTTCCAGCTCTATCAATTTTTTATTGATTTCTTCTGTTAAAATGCGGTTTGCTCTTTTTTCTCCCAGCAGCATAACATAGTTTTCTTTTTGCCTTTGGCAATAGGCAATGGCATTTTGGCACTGTTTCATTTGCTGAGAAAAGGATTGGCATTCATATTTTTGAAAAATTTCATCAAAGCAGTTTTTTTCTGCAATATATTCCAAAAGCAATTTTTCTGTTTTTTCATCTGTATCCCTTCCGGACAAATTTTGTATGGTGCATTGTTTTTGCAGCTTTCCCTTGCAGATATAGTCAAATGCTATGGCATTTTTTTGCTGATTTCTTCTTTTTTTGGGCTGCATTTTGCTTTTGCATTTTCCGCAATACAATATGCCAGAAAGCAGGGCATATTCATTTTCTGTTTTTGACTGCTCCACAGACGGCCTGTTTCTTTGCAATATAGCCTGCACCGCTATCCACTGTTTTCCTGTCACAATGGCTTTGTGTCTGCCCTTTGCCACAATCCAATGCTCCGTTTTTTGTCTGGGCGCAGATTTTTTGGCATAATTTCTTTTGTTATATGCCAAAAGTCCATAGCTGTGGGAGCATTGTGCTTCTGAAAATGTGACAGTGGCATTTTGATTTAAAAAATATGCCCTTGCTTGGGCGTCTGCATGGCAATAAACCGGATTGGTCAGTATCTCTTTTATGCCTGTTAATGAAAAGGGCTTATTTTGTTTGGAAAAAATATGCTCCTCCTCCAATTTTCTTTTCACCGCTGAAAGAGAGCAATATTGCAAAAAAAACAAATATATTTTTTGGGCAGTCACAATTTCAGAGCTATGCTGCTGCAAACAGCAAAAGCTGTGATTTTTTTCCACAACCCTTTTGGATACAAAGCCCAATGGAGGCGAGCCGCCCAGCCAATAGCCTTTTTTTGCCAAATGCAGCATATTGTCCTTGACACGCTCTGCAATGGTTTCTCTTTCCAGCTGAGCAAATACAGACGCCATATACATCATGGCTCTTCCCGTGGGCGTTGCTGTATCAAACTGCTCCTGCACACAAATAAAGGCAGTGCCGTATTTTGAAAGCTCTTCTGTCAGCTGGGCAAAATCCCCCACATTTCTGCTGATTCTGTCTAAACGATAGCAAACAATATAATCCAGCTTTTTTTGTTCTGCCCACAAAAGCATATTTTGAAGCTGAGGACGCTCTTTGTTTTTTGCAGAAAATCCTTCTTCTGCAAAAATATGTATGTTATGCTGTGTGCCAAAGTGGTTTTCAATATATTTTTGGCAGACTGCAATTTGATTTTCAATGGATTCCCCCTTTCCTGTCTGTTTTGATTTTCTGCTGTATATAGCAAATTCCATACCAAATTCCGCCTTTGTGCCTCTTTTTTAAAAGTATATGTTCAAAAATAGAAATATGCACAGAATTTCCGGTTGACAAAAGAAAGGGACTGCTACTAAAATGATAAGCAATGAAAAATAATTTCTTTATTTTGGAATCTGTCAGAGTATGAAAAATGATATGGTATTGTAAATAGGCATGGATAATACGATTGATGCTGCTTTCTTTCAAAGAGATGCACCAAATCATTTCGGGCATGGTCAATACCTCCGCATTCTATCAGTGCAAAGGAGTGCTTTTGACTGCAATATCAATATTTCATGGCATTTTATTTCATAGGAAGACAACAGATTCTTATTTTCAGAAAGGTGGAAAAACATGAACACGTCAACAGGATTTAAAGGCAGTCAAAATTATGTGGCATCTCAGGAGCTGATGGGTGCTGTCAACATTGCCATGGCATTGGAAAAGCCATTGCTCATAAAAGGAGAGCCAGGCACAGGAAAAACCATGCTGGCAGAGGCCATTTCACAGGCTCTTGGCAAAAGGCTTATTATTTGGAACATCAAATCTACCACAAAGGCACAGGATGGCCTATATGTTTATGATGTGGTACAAAGGCTTTATGACAGCCAGTTTGGCAATGCAGGAGTGGATGACATTGCAAAATATGTGAAGCTTGGAAAATTGGGAGAGGCCTTTGATGCAAAAGAGCAGGTGATTCTTTTGATTGATGAAATTGATAAAGCCGATTTGGAGTTTCCCAACGATTTGCTTTGGGAGCTGGATAAAATGGAGTTTTATATTCCCGAAACAAAGCAGACCATTCGTGCCAATCATCGTCCCATTGTCATCATCACATCCAATGCAGAAAAGGAACTGCCGGATGCATTTTTAAGAAGATGTATTTTCCACTACATTGCTTTTCCCACACAGGATTTGATGGAGGAAATTGTGGCAGTGCATTTCCCCCATTTGGATAAAACATTGCTCAAACAGGTTATGGAAACATTTTACTGGATTAGAGGCCTTTCCTCTATACAAAAAAAGCCAAGCACATCAGAGGTTTTGGACTGGATACAGGCACTTCAGCTGGGAGGCATCAGCGAAAGAGCCATACGAAAGGAAATTCCTTTTGCAGGCGTTTTGCTCAAAAAAAACCAAGACTTGGATACATTGGAAAAATATAAAGACTAAGGCAGGTGACAACCATGTTCAGCTCCTTTTTTTATCTTTTAAGAGCCAGAGGGCTTTCTGTTTCTTTTAACGAATGGATGACCCTTTTGGAGGCATTGCAAAAAAATCTCCACCACTGCAGCTTTACAGAGTTTTATTATGTCTGCCGGGCAATCCTTGTCAAAAGCGAATCAGACTTTGACCGCTTTGACGGCGCTTTTTTAGAATATTTTAAAGATATGGAGTTTACAAAAGAGCTTCCCAAGCAGCTGCTGGAATGGCTGGAAAACCCAAAGGACAAGCCCAAGGATACATTTGATATGCAAAGAGCCATGCAAAACAATCGGCTTTCTCCGGAGGAAATACAAAAAATGTTTTTGGAACGGCTGGAGGAGCAAAAAGAAGAACACAACGGAGGCAGCTATTGGGTCGGCACAGGCGGTGTTTCTGTATTTGGCAACAGCGGATACAGCCCCAAGGGAATCCGTGTGGGAGGCACCTCCCGTTATAAATCCGCATTGCAGGTAGCAGGAGAAAGAAATTTCAGAGATTTCCGCAACGACAACACATTGGACACCAGACAGTTTCAAATGGCATTTCGTTATCTTCGCCAGTTTTCCAGCCGCATAGATGCGCCAAAAACAGAATTGGATGTGGATGGCACCATACAGGCCACCTGCGACAATGGGGGAAATCTGAAAATGATATATCAAAGGCCCAGAAAAAATACAGTGAAAGTGCTTTTGCTTATGGATTCGGGAGGCTCTGTGGAATATTACAGCCGTTTGTGCAGTGCTTTGTTTCAGGCAGTGAGCAAGTCCAATCATTTTAAGGATTTAAAGGTATACTATTTTCATAACAGCATTTATGCTAAAATGTATACAGAGCCTACACTGCGCACAAAGCTTGCCGTTGAAACCGACTGGATACTGCAAAATATCAGCAGTGAATATAAAGTCATCATTGTGGGGGACGCCATGATGGAACCCTCTGAGCTGATGGGCAGAAGCTTTTTCAGCTATGGTGTCAGAGATAAAACACCGGGCATAGAATGGTTTCAAAAATTTAAGCAGAAATATCCCCATATCGTGTGGCTCAATCCGGCAAAGCGTCCCCAGTGGAGCGGCTATTGGTCCCACACCTATGACATACTTTCAGAGCTTTTTCCCATGTATTACCTATCTGTGGATGGATTGGAGGAGGCACTGAAAAAATTGCTTGTTTCACGATAATAAAATGCTTCAAAAAAAGAGGAGGTAACAAATGATGAAAAAAAATGCAGTTATTTTTGATGTGGACGGTACCCTTTGGGATTCCTGCCAGGCAGTGACAAATGCTTGGAACACAGCCATATCCAAATACGCTCCCCAACAGCAGATTTCTGTGACAGTGGAAAGAGTAAGAGGATTTATGGGAAAAACCACAGAAGAAATCGGCGCCGCCCTTTTTCCAGATATGGCCTTTGAAAAAATGCTCTCTCTCATGCAGCAATGCGGAAAAGAGGAGGAAGTGGAAATTGCCAAAAACGGGGGCATTCTTTTTGAGGATTTAGAAAACACACTGAAAATACTTTCTCAAAAATATGATTTATACATTGTCAGCAACTGCCAGGCCGGCTATATAGAAGCTTTTTTTGGCTATCATAAGCTGGGGCATTATTTTAAAGATTATGAAAATTCCGGCAGAACAGGAAAGCCTAAGGGAGAAAACATTCAGCTGATACTGCAAAGAAATCCTATTGCCAAAGCACTTTATATCGGTGATACCCAAGGGGACTATGAGGCCTCCAAAATTGCAGGCATTCCCTTTATTTATGCAGAATATGGCTTTGGTACAGTCAATGCCTCTGTACCCTGTGCAAAAAGCATGAAAGAAATCCCTGCTTTGGTGGAAAGCATATTGCAGTGCTAAAAAGCATATCATAGCATCAAAACAAATGGATGTGTTGCATGAATTATGAAAAATGATGCGGTGCTGCTTCAAAATATCACAAAAGCATTGATGTTATTTTCTTTGAAAGAAAGAAACAAAGCAAATCACTTAGGGCATTTTCCATGCCCTTTTGCTGTCTGCAAAAAGGGAAAATTGCATAAAGCGTGATTTTGTCTGTAATATCAATGCTTCACGGCATTCTGTTTCATATAAAAGCAACAGAATCCAACAAAGGGTAAGGAGAATTGCTATGAAGCCAAAACAAATTAAAATCATTCCCCCCACCTCCAAACAGCAGGAGGACTTTTGTAAACGGTGTAATGAGGTTTACACAGCTTTGCTTGCAAAAAGCATAAATATATATGCTTTAAAAGAAGAACAAAAATAATTTTTTGTTCCTGCAAATATGCAGTCAAAGTCTTTCCTTCCTCATCAAAGACTGGTATCAAACAGGCCTTTGATGAGGAAACAAAAACAAAGGGCTTTGACAGCAGCAATGCTTTGAAGTCCTCTAAAACAGCCTCTCACTGCAATCTGCTTTTTGAAAAGAGAGTATTTTTTAAGCTCTTTTGCATTTTTAAAATCCATTTCCCTGCTGCAAAATCCCATTTTCCCCCATGCAAACAAAACACTTCTCATATAAAATATCTCCTGCACGCTTCTTTTTCAATGAAAAAACAATTTCTGCATTTTCCCATGATTTTTCAAAAAACTAATTTGAGGGTATTTTTTATAATATTTTAAAAATGCTGTAAAAGCAAATGACTGAAACACAGTAAAAAAATGGTTTTTTTACCTTTCAGACCTTCAAAAAACGAGACCTTATATTTTTTCAAGGGCATGGAAGGGGTGGAAAACAAGGGCGTTTCCAACTGCAATCCCCAGTCGGAATTTATTTCCGGCGAGAAAAAGCAGTAATTTTCAGGCTTTTAGCCCATGGCGCTTCTGCTTTATACTTCTGTCCACTCGTCAAAAATAAGCCTTTGACGACAGGGTATCAAAAAAGTCCGCACCTGGACGGTAAAAAAATGTTTTTTTACTGTGTTGTTTTCCTTTCTTCCATTCACTTTCTATAAAATCCCGCTCCTTGGGCAAATCTCCACAGCCTGTAAAATAACAGCCATTGCCATGTACCCATATACTTTATTTTTGCTCCGGCTATGGTGGCGGCAAAGGGCAACCATTGCCAGGGCAAAAAATATACTCTGCTGTATATGTGTAAAGCAGTACCATATACCTTCTGTCAATAAAACAGCATACCTATCACACAATAAACACATGAATGAACAATCTGTGAAAAAATAGGTTTTTATACAAAATATTCCGGAATACATTTACTTTTATACAGTCAATATCCTTCTATGATGCTGAAAAGAATAGCCGAGGGCCTATATCTAGCTGTATTGTAATTGTTTGTTCCTAAAAATTTAACCCATGTGTTTGTCCTGCATACCTATATTACTGACCTATACAATACAAAGCAATAAAATACTGCCGAAATAAAAAAAGAGCATAAAAAATCGTATCCAGGCCCAGGCCGCCTCCATAAAATTTGAAAAACAATACATTTTTGCCCCTGTGAAAAAAGGCTTGAAAAATATTTTTCATACGGTTATGCTAAACACAAATGTATCTGAATGCTGTATGACAGCATATAAAATATGATATGGTATTGTAAATGGGAAGCTTGAAAACAGGGCAAGGAAATGGATGCTGTTTTCTTTGATTCACTGCAATCATTTTGGCCCACTATCAATGTATCTAAAAAACAAGGAGGAAAAAGGGAGCTGCACAGCATATGACAAAGGAGAAATACAAAAAAATGATGTTGGCTGCAAAGCAAATGGCCTAGCCTGCTATATCAGGCAGCAGCTTTTCATACAAAAGGGAGGAAAACAAAATGTTTGACTGGACACAAAAACAGCAAATGCAAAAAGAAAATCAAGCACGGCTTTTTGAAATCATAAAGCAAATTCCCAATGGCATTCCTGAAGGATGGAAACGCAGCAGCATGGCAGTGGGAGGACTGATGTATGTGGGATTTTCTGAAATACATACAGAACAACTGATTTGTATTTCTTCACAGCATCAAAGCTTAATTGACTGCAATACAGGCAAAAAAAGATATGTGGATGAAATTTATGATGAATATGATTTGATTGCCTATGCACAAGGGCTGGAAGGAGAAACAATACATATTGCAGGGGAAGGCGGAGGCGGATTAAGGCACTATACCAAGGCCGGGGATATGCTGGAGCAAATTTCTCCTCTTTGGCCAAACCAACAGATTGTTTTTATGCCAAGCTACTGTTGTTGGCATCATTCTCCTCAAAATTGCCGGATTGTATTTGATGGCTTTGAAATAAAAGCATATGGCTTTAATAAATGGGGCAATATATTTATCATAGCAACATCAAGTGATTTAATCATATACAAAAAATAAAAGGCTTGGCTATTGTCTTCCTGTTTCAGTGCTGCCCCTTTTAAGGGACAGCACTTTAGACTGTAAAAAAGAATGCTTTTATACCAATCAGGTTTTTCAGCAAACAAATTTCCATGGGCAAATAAAGAAGCTTTTATATTTTTTTTGATTTTTCATTTTTTAACATCACCCGTTTGTATCCCTTTTGCTGCCTCCACTTTACATTCATATCCTTCTCCTCATTTTCAATCCCATTTGATTCCGTTCATTTTATCATAAAGCTTTTTAAAATAAACCGTCAGCATTTGAAATACCGCACTGCTTTTGAAATGATAATGGCTTGTTACAATTCCTTTTTATATCCATTGGAAACAGCTGTTTTTGAAAAATGCTTTGTTATTTTTCACTCAAATTGGATAACGCCTCTTTTAAAACTGCAATTTCTTTGTCATAAACAGACTGCTCTCCTGTTATGGTGCAGGTATAATAGGCATTTTCAGATTCTGCCACCACACAAAATGCTTTTATCACCGTATCCTCTTCACTTAAAACCAGCTCTTCTGCCACTGCGGCTGTCATGTTTACCATAGTATAGTCCTGCTGTGTCACCTCTGCCGCAGCATACAGCCCTGCAATAAAGGCATTTGTTTGATAATACACTTGAAAACGCTCCAATGTATCCAGTCCCATGGTATCCTTGGCGATTTCTTTGTCATAGCGCTGTATGGAAATGCTCATGTTTTTTTCCTCATCAAAATATGCCACAAGCATATCCTCATTGCTGGCTCCTGTATCTTGTATCCAATTTCCCGACAGTGTCAAAGCATAATTTTCTCCTGCATTGGTATACTCTCTTGGAGCAGTATCCTCTTTGCTGCAGCCTGCAAACAATGCTGTCACAAATATAAACAAAAAACAAACCCGTATTTTTTTGATGACATTCATATTTTTTCCTCCTTATGCTTTTGTGGATTCTGTTGCTTTCATATGAAATAGAAGGCCATAAAGCATTGATTTTACAACCAAAATCAATTCTTTGCATTTCTCCCCTTTTACAAAATGCAAAAGGGGAGGGCATAGAAAATGTCTTAAACTGTTTGGTGCATTTCCTTCAAAAAAAATAACACCAACACCATTGTTCTATTTTGAAGCAATGCCATATCCTTTTTCCTGCCAACGCAACACAATCCCTTTTTGATTGTGTTGCTTTTTGTATGAAATAAATGGCTGTGAAATGTCAACCTTTCATAAAAAATCCCTTTTTAAAATTTTCATTCCATATATTCATAAAAAAACACACTCTTTCCCTTTTCATGACTGTAAACACAGAAAAACCATTTGCATATTCTGCCCCAAAAAAGCCTTCTGCTGTTTTTGGGCAGAATATTTGCCATACTGAATGCTGCTTCATATGAAATAAACAAAACCATTTTTTGTTTATTATAGCATATTTTTCTCATTCCTTCTATCTTCCCTTTACAAATCATAGCAAATTTCTTCTCCATTCCAAATACCCTTTTTTATCAAAAAACGGATGGCCTCCTGCTTTTGTTTGATGGACAGCTCCTGCCACAGTGAAAAAAAAGAAATATTTTTTTTCTGCTGCCATTGTATTTGTTTTTTTTCCAAAGCAAATTGTGTCTGCCGCCACACATTTTGCTCCTGTTCCAGCTCTATCAATTTTTTATTGATTTCTTCTGTTAAAATGCGGTTTGCTCTTTTTTCTCCCAGCAGCATAACATAGTTTTCTTTTTGCCTTTGGCAATAGGCAATGGCATTTTGGCACTGTTTCATTTGCTGAGAAAAGGATTGGCATTCATATTTTTGAAAAATTTCATCAAAGCAGTTTTTTTCTGCAATATATTCCAAAAGCAATTTTTCTGTTTTTTCATCTGTATCCCTTCCGGACAAATTTTGTATGGTGCATTGTTTTTGCAGCTTTCCCTTGCAGATATAGTCAAATGCTATGGCATTTTTTTGCTGATTTCTTCTTTTTTTGGGCTGCATTTTGCTTTTGCATTTTCCGCAATACAATATGCCAGAAAGCAGGGCATATTCATTTTCTGTTTTTGACTGCTCCACAGACGGCCTGTTTCTTTGCAATATAGCCTGCACCGCTATCCACTGTTTTCCTGTCACAATGGCTTTGTGTCTGCCCTTTGCCACAATCCAATGCTCCGTTTTTTGTCTGGGCGCAGATTTTTTGGCATAATTTCTTTTGTTATATGCCAAAAGTCCATAGCTGTGGGAGCATTGTGCTTCTGAAAATGTGACAGTGGCATTTTGATTTAAAAAATATGCCCTTGCTTGGGCGTCTGCATGGCAATAAACCGGATTGGTCAGTATCTCTTTTATGCCTGTTAATGAAAAGGGCTTATTTTGTTTGGAAAAAATATGCTCCTCCTCCAATTTTCTTTTCACCGCTGAAAGAGAGCAATATTGCAAAAAAAACAAATATATTTTTTGGGCAGTCACAATTTCAGAGCTATGCTGCTGCAAACAGCAAAAGCTGTGATTTTTTTCCACAACCCTTTTGGATACAAAGCCCAATGGAGGCGAGCCGCCCAGCCAATAGCCTTTTTTTGCCAAATGCAGCATATTGTCCTTGACACGCTCTGCAATGGTTTCTCTTTCCAGCTGAGCAAATACAGACGCCATATACATCATGGCTCTTCCCGTGGGCGTTGCTGTATCAAACTGCTCCTGCACACAAATAAAGGCAGTGCCGTATTTTGAAAGCTCTTCTGTCAGCTGGGCAAAATCCCCCACATTTCTGCTGATTCTGTCTAAACGATAGCAAACAATATAATCCAGCTTTTTTTGTTCTGCCCACAAAAGCATATTTTGAAGCTGAGGACGCTCTTTGTTTTTTGCAGAAAATCCTTCTTCTGCAAAAATATGTATGTTATGCTGTGTGCCAAAGTGGTTTTCAATATATTTTTGGCAGACTGCAATTTGATTTTCAATGGATTCCCCCTTTCCTGTCTGTTTTGATTTTCTGCTGTATATAGCAAATTCCATACCAAATTCCGCCTTTGTGCCTCTTTTTTAAAAGTATATGTTCAAAAATAGAAATATGCACAGAATTTCCGGTTGACAAAAGAAAGGGACTGCTACTAAAATGATAAGCAATGAAAAATAATTTCTTTATTTTGGAATCTGTCAGAGTATGAAAAATGATATGGTATTGTAAATAGGCATGGATAATACGATTGATGCTGCTTTCTTTCAAAGAGATGCACCAAATCATTTCGGGCATGGTCAATACCTCCGCATTCTATCAGTGCAAAGGAGTGCTTTTGACTGCAATATCAATATTTCATGGCATTTTATTTCATAGGAAGACAACAGATTCTTATTTTCAGAAAGGTGGAAAAACATGAACACGTCAACAGGATTTAAAGGCAGTCAAAATTATGTGGCATCTCAGGAGCTGATGGGTGCTGTCAACATTGCCATGGCATTGGAAAAGCCATTGCTCATAAAAGGAGAGCCAGGCACAGGAAAAACCATGCTGGCAGAGGCCATTTCACAGGCTCTTGGCAAAAGGCTTATTATTTGGAACATCAAATCTACCACAAAGGCACAGGATGGCCTATATGTTTATGATGTGGTACAAAGGCTTTATGACAGCCAGTTTGGCAATGCAGGAGTGGATGACATTGCAAAATATGTGAAGCTTGGAAAATTGGGAGAGGCCTTTGATGCAAAAGAGCAGGTGATTCTTTTGATTGATGAAATTGATAAAGCCGATTTGGAGTTTCCCAACGATTTGCTTTGGGAGCTGGATAAAATGGAGTTTTATATTCCCGAAACAAAGCAGACCATTCGTGCCAATCATCGTCCCATTGTCATCATCACATCCAATGCAGAAAAGGAACTGCCGGATGCATTTTTAAGAAGATGTATTTTCCACTACATTGCTTTTCCCACACAGGATTTGATGGAGGAAATTGTGGCAGTGCATTTCCCCCATTTGGATAAAACATTGCTCAAACAGGTTATGGAAACATTTTACTGGATTAGAGGCCTTTCCTCTATACAAAAAAAGCCAAGCACATCAGAGGTTTTGGACTGGATACAGGCACTTCAGCTGGGAGGCATCAGCGAAAGAGCCATACGAAAGGAAATTCCTTTTGCAGGCGTTTTGCTCAAAAAAAACCAAGACTTGGATACATTGGAAAAATATAAAGACTAAGGCAGGTGACAACCATGTTCAGCTCCTTTTTTTATCTTTTAAGAGCCAGAGGGCTTTCTGTTTCTTTTAACGAATGGATGACCCTTTTGGAGGCATTGCAAAAAAATCTCCACCACTGCAGCTTTACAGAGTTTTATTATGTCTGCCGGGCAATCCTTGTCAAAAGCGAATCAGACTTTGACCGCTTTGACGGCGCTTTTTTAGAATATTTTAAAGATATGGAGTTTACAAAAGAGCTTCCCAAGCAGCTGCTGGAATGGCTGGAAAACCCAAAGGACAAGCCCAAGGATACATTTGATATGCAAAGAGCCATGCAAAACAATCGGCTTTCTCCGGAGGAAATACAAAAAATGTTTTTGGAACGGCTGGAGGAGCAAAAAGAAGAACACAACGGAGGCAGCTATTGGGTCGGCACAGGCGGTGTTTCTGTATTTGGCAACAGCGGATACAGCCCCAAGGGAATCCGTGTGGGAGGCACCTCCCGTTATAAATCCGCATTGCAGGTAGCAGGAGAAAGAAATTTCAGAGATTTCCGCAACGACAACACATTGGACACCAGACAGTTTCAAATGGCATTTCGTTATCTTCGCCAGTTTTCCAGCCGCATAGATGCGCCAAAAACAGAATTGGATGTGGATGGCACCATACAGGCCACCTGCGACAATGGGGGAAATCTGAAAATGATATATCAAAGGCCCAGAAAAAATACAGTGAAAGTGCTTTTGCTTATGGATTCGGGAGGCTCTGTGGAATATTACAGCCGTTTGTGCAGTGCTTTGTTTCAGGCAGTGAGCAAGTCCAATCATTTTAAGGATTTAAAGGTATACTATTTTCATAACAGCATTTATGCTAAAATGTATACAGAGCCTACACTGCGCACAAAGCTTGCCGTTGAAACCGACTGGATACTGCAAAATATCAGCAGTGAATATAAAGTCATCATTGTGGGGGACGCCATGATGGAACCCTCTGAGCTGATGGGCAGAAGCTTTTTCAGCTATGGTGTCAGAGATAAAACACCGGGCATAGAATGGTTTCAAAAATTTAAGCAGAAATATCCCCATATCGTGTGGCTCAATCCGGCAAAGCGTCCCCAGTGGAGCGGCTATTGGTCCCACACCTATGACATACTTTCAGAGCTTTTTCCCATGTATTACCTATCTGTGGATGGATTGGAGGAGGCACTGAAAAAATTGCTTGTTTCACGATAATAAAATGCTTCAAAAAAAGAGGAGGTAACAAATGATGAAAAAAAATGCAGTTATTTTTGATGTGGACGGTACCCTTTGGGATTCCTGCCAGGCAGTGACAAATGCTTGGAACACAGCCATATCCAAATACGCTCCCCAACAGCAGATTTCTGTGACAGTGGAAAGAGTAAGAGGATTTATGGGAAAAACCACAGAAGAAATCGGCGCCGCCCTTTTTCCAGATATGGCCTTTGAAAAAATGCTCTCTCTCATGCAGCAATGCGGAAAAGAGGAGGAAGTGGAAATTGCCAAAAACGGGGGCATTCTTTTTGAGGATTTAGAAAACACACTGAAAATACTTTCTCAAAAATATGATTTATACATTGTCAGCAACTGCCAGGCCGGCTATATAGAAGCTTTTTTTGGCTATCATAAGCTGGGGCATTATTTTAAAGATTATGAAAATTCCGGCAGAACAGGAAAGCCTAAGGGAGAAAACATTCAGCTGATACTGCAAAGAAATCCTATTGCCAAAGCACTTTATATCGGTGATACCCAAGGGGACTATGAGGCCTCCAAAATTGCAGGCATTCCCTTTATTTATGCAGAATATGGCTTTGGTACAGTCAATGCCTCTGTACCCTGTGCAAAAAGCATGAAAGAAATCCCTGCTTTGGTGGAAAGCATATTGCAGTGCTAAAAAGCATATCATAGCATCAAAACAAATGGATGTGTTGCATGAATTATGAAAAATGATGCGGTGCTGCTTCAAAATATCACAAAAGCATTGATGTTATTTTCTTTGAAAGAAAGAAACAAAGCAAATCACTTAGGGCATTTTCCATGCCCTTTTGCTGTCTGCAAAAAGGGAAAATTGCATAAAGCGTGATTTTGTCTGTAATATCAATGCTTCACGGCATTCTGTTTCATATAAAAGCAACAGAATCCAACAAAGGGTAAGGAGAATTGCTATGAAGCCAAAACAAATTAAAATCATTCCCCCCACCTCCAAACAGCAGGAGGACTTTTGTAAACGGTGTAATGAGGTTTACACAGCTTTGCTTGCAAAAAGCATAAATATATATGCTTTAAAAGAAGAACAAAAATAATTTTTTGTTCCTGCAAATATGCAGTCAAAGTCTTTCCTTCCTCATCAAAGACTGGTATCAAACAGGCCTTTGATGAGGAAACAAAAACAAAGGGCTTTGACAGCAGCAATGCTTTGAAGTCCTCTAAAACAGCCTCTCACTGCAATCTGCTTTTTGAAAAGAGAGTATTTTTTAAGCTCTTTTGCATTTTTAAAATCCATTTCCCTGCTGCAAAATCCCATTTTCCCCCATGCAAACAAAACACTTCTCATATAAAATATCTCCTGCACGCTTCTTTTTCAATGAAAAAACAATTTCTGCATTTTCCCATGATTTTTCAAAAAACTAATTTGAGGGTATTTTTTATAATATTTTAAAAATGCTGTAAAAGCAAATGACTGAAACACAGTAAAAAAATGGTTTTTTTACCTTTCAGACCTTCAAAAAACGAGACCTTATATTTTTTCAAGGGCATGGAAGGGGTGGAAAACAAGGGCGTTTCCAACTGCAATCCCCAGTCGGAATTTATTTCCGGCGAGAAAAAGCAGTAATTTTCAGGCTTTTAGCCCATGGCGCTTCTGCTTTATACTTCTGTCCACTCGTCAAAAATAAGCCTTTGACGACAGGGTATCAAAAAAGTCCGCACCTGGACGGTAAAAAAATGTTTTTTTACTGTGTTGTTTTCCTTTCTTCCATTCACTTTCTATAAAATCCCGCTCCTTGGGCAAATCTCCACAGCCTGTAAAATAACAGCCATTGCCATGTACCCATATACTTTATTTTTGCTCCGGCTATGGTGGCGGCAATCTGCCGTTGCAGGGTACAAAATTATTTGTCAATATGGCAATGAGCCTCTCTCTGGGAGATTCTATGATACGGCAGGCTGTAACACCGGCCGCATTGCAGCCAAAGCCCATACACATTGTTAATGCTTGTTTGCCGTGGGCGTGGGCTTTTTGAAACAATCCATCCATATGAAATGCAATTCTGGGCAAAAGCCCAAAATCCTCCAAAAGTGTAAACAAAGGAAAAAAAATTGCCATAGGCGGCAGCATCACCGCCACCACCCAGCTGACAGTCAAAAAAATACCATCCTTTATAATGCCATAAACCCACTGAGGCACATTGCACCACAGCAAAAATTCCCCCAGCTTTTCCCCTGTGTGGGAAAACAGCTCCATCAGCAAATTGGAAGGCACATTTGCTCCGGCAATGGTAATCCAAAATATCATTGCCAAAAGTGCCAGCATCACAGGAATGCCTATTTTTTTGGAAAGAAAAAGTTCATCCAAAAGCCTTTCTCTTTTTTTGGCTTTTTCTGTTTTCTCTCTCATTACTTCTTTTGCAATGGATTGGCTTTTTTGTAAAAAAGCCATGCTTTTTTCCTCTTTAAAGCTTTGTCTTGTATAGCCCTTTTGTTTCAAAAAACCCTCTGCCAGCTCCTCCCTTGCCAGCAGCTCTCCCAATCTGACTCTGTCCAGCCTTTCTGAAAACAGCTGCAATGAGCAAATATCCCCTTCCAAAACAGACAGTGCAAAATACTTTTTTTCTACTCCCTGGGGCAATAAATGGCTGGTATCCTTTAAAAAATCTGACAAAACCTCCTCCATGGCATCAGAAAAGCAGATTCTTTTTGGGGAAAAAGAAATTTTTCCTTCCAAAGCCTCCAAAACAGTATTTTTTAACTGTTCTATGCCCTTTCCGGCTCTGGCACTGGTGCAAACAACAGGAATGCCCAATGCTTTTGAAAGTCTGTCTGTATCTATGACAATACCCTTTTTTTGTGCCTCGTCCATCAAATTTAAACAAAGTATCACACGGTCTGTCAATTCCAATATTTGCAGTGCCAATGTTAAATTTCTTTCCAATGATGTGGCATCCAGCACCACCAGCATCACATCTGTTTTGGCACAGCATATAAACTCCTTTGCACAGCACTCCTCTGCGCTGTCTGAAAACAAGGAATAGATTCCCGGCAGGTCATATATCTCACAGTGATACTGCTTGATATAAAAGCTTCCCTTGGCATTTGTAACGGTTTTTCCCGACCAGTTTCCTGTGTGCTGCTTCAGCCCTGTCAAATGGTTAAAAACAGTGCTTTTGCCTGTATTGGGATTTCCTGCCAAGCCTATGACAATGCTTTTATTTTCCCCCATATGTTTTCATCTCCTTTACCAATATGCTTTGCGCCTCCTTTTGCCGCAGTGCAATCAATGTATCCTTTATGGCATATACTCTTGTGCCGCCTCCCAGGCATTCATAAAGAGGCATCACCAAACTTCCTTTGTAAAATCCCATGTCATAAAGTCTAAGCTTTTGTCTGCCTTCTGCATAAACATCTATAATCACATACTGCTTTTGTTTTTCAGCCTGTTGTAATGTTTTATGAAAATGTTCCATTTGACTCCCTCTTTCCGTTCCCTGCTGTTTTTAATATACGATAAAAAACCAGTGTTTGTGCCTGCCCTTATTTTAAAAAAGAGCTGTAATATTTTTGGTATATTTTTCAAAAAACAGACTTGTCCAAAGACTTTCATTTTTTTGTGAAATGTGCTATACTACCATATCAATATTGTAAGCAAAGAAACGGAGTGTAAAACGAATGGCTTTTACAGTAGCATCCCAAACAACGCAAATTTCAAACATTTTTATAGACGAGTATATGCCAAAAGCACACCCTCCCTATGTTTTGATTTATTTATATGCCTATCGGCACATTGTAAACGGAAACAATGCCTTGACAAATGCATCCATTGCCCAGGCACTGGATTTTTTGGAAAGTGATGTCATGCGGTGCTGGAAATATTGGCAAAAACAAGGTATTATAGAATTATCCGAGGATGGCAGCGTTCATTTTTTGCCTGTTGTTTCCAAAAAAGAGCAGCAAAAAAACAAAACCAATGCATTTGCTTCCAAAAAGCCCTCCCATTATACCCAAGAGGAAATGCTGGCCATTGGCACAAAAAGTCCCACGGCCAAAAAGCTTTTTGCATTGGCAGAAAGCTATTTGGGCAGAACATTGTCCTACAATGATATGAACATTGTGCTAAGCTTTCATGAATGGCTGGGGCTTTCTTTAGATGTCATAGAGCTGCTTTTTACATATTGCAGTGAAATCAAGCACTGTCATTTGAGCTATATTGAAAAAACAGCCATTGGCTGGGCAGAGGAGGGCATCACCACACAGCAAAGCGCATTGGAATACATCAAACAAAGAAGACAAGGATACAGCCAGATTATGAAGGCATTTGGACAGGGAAGCCGTATGCCTGCACCGGCAGAGGAAAAATATATTAAAAAATGGCTTTCTCAATATCAGCTGCCCATTGAAGTCATTACCATTGCCTGTGAAAAAACCATACTGCAAATTGGAAAGGTAAGCTTTGCCTATGCGGATAAAATATTGCAGGACTGGCACAAAGAAAATGTAAAAACACCTGAGGATGTAAAAAAGTCAGACCAAAAATATCAGTCCTCAAAACAAAACAGTTCAAAAGCAAAAAAGCCCTCCTCTTCTTTACAGCAGACCGGAGGCGTAAAACAAAACCGCTTTGTCAATTATGAACAAAGACAGTGGAATTTTGAAGAATTGGAACGCTTGGAAAGGCAACGTCTGCAAAAAAACCAATAAGGGGTGATAGGTCATGTCTGCAAAAACACAGCGGTATAAAACCGTATTGCGTCAGTATGAACAAATCCGCCAGCAAAAGGAGCATGAATGGAAAAAAAGAATACAATATATCTATTCTCTTTGTCCCAGGCTGGAGGAAATCGAAACAGAAATTGCACTGACAAGCATTAAAATTGCCCGTATGGTGCTGGAAAAGCCTCAAAACAGCAAAGAGCTTGCCATGCAGCTGCAGCAATCTACTCTAAAGCTGCAAAAAGAAAAGGCCCAGCTTTTGGCAGAATATGCCATTGACAAAAAAGCACTGGAAATGGAATATGTCTGCAATGACTGCCAGGATACAGGCTATATCGGCACACAGCAGTGCCATTGCATGAAACAAAAGCTGATGGACATTGCCTATCAACAGTCCAACATACAGCAAATCATACAAAAAGAAAACTTTGACACATTTGACTTTCGCTATTACAGCCAGACCATAGACCCTCAAGAGGGTTGGTCTCCTCAGCAAAGCATCAAAAAAATTTTTCATACCTGTATGGATTTTTGCGAAAATTTTGATATTACATTTCAAAATCTGCTTTTGTACGGCAGTACAGGGCTGGGAAAAACATTTTTATGCAACTGCATTGCCAAAGAGCTGCTGGACAAGGGCAAAACTGTATTGTATGTTACAGCAGGACAGCTTTTTCGTATGATAGAAAAACAGCGTTTTGACAAAACAGAAGAGGAGCCGCCTGAGGATATGATGGAGGACCTGCTTTTTGTAGATTTGCTGATTATAGACGATTTAGGCACAGAGTTTGGCACCATACTCTCCAGCTCCGAGCTGTTTCATATTATAAACAGCAGATTGCTGACAAAAAAACCGGTAATTATTTCTACCAATCTTTCTCCGGACAATCTCATTCATCAATATTCCGACAGAGTGGTTTCCCGCATTGTGGGAACCTATACCACACTAAAATTTTTTGGAGAGGACATTCGTGTCAAAAAGAAATTTCATCACACATCACCATGACAAATGAAAAGAGGATATTTTTATGGAAATCAAACATTTTTTACTTTCTTCCTGTTCTTTAACCACACTGCGCCATATTTCAAAGGCACCTATATTTGAGCTGACCTATCAGGTTATGGAAAGCTTTTCCAAAACAGCACAAGACTTTTGCCGTGCCTATGGACAGCTTTGCGGATATATATTTGAACATAAGGATTTATCAAAGCTGTTTTATGAGGAATTACTTTATGATGATAATATTTTTGCAGACCTAAGCTGTAAAAAGCCTTTTTCACAAATACCGGAGTACATCAAAAGTGCTGTTACATTTGACTTGCAGGTATTGGAAGCCGTTTCCTCTTTAACAGGGGATATGCTTATAGAAGAGGCGGTGAGGGCATTTCCAAAGGAAAGTGCTTTTTTGCACACTCTGCCCCGCTTTCCCAATTCGGCCCAGCTGCCTGTAAGGGATGCTCATGCGCTTTATGCGCTTTATCATCAAAAGGGCTATGGCTATTTTGCCAGAGCAAGGGCATTTGCTGTGGAAAAAGGGGAGATTGTGGCACTGCCCCATGCTGACAGCATTCGCCTTTCGGACCTAAAGGGCTATCAAAGACAAAAAAGAGCCATATTGTCAAACACCCTTTCTTTTTTGCAGGGAAAGCCGGCAAATCATATACTGCTCTATGGTGACAAGGGTACAGGAAAATCCTCCACCGTCAAAGCCGTTGTCAATGAATATGCTCATCAGGGCTTAAAAATCATAGAGCTTTCCATGGCACAGCTGAAATATTTTCCCAAAATTTGTGAACAGGCAGGGGCAAGTCCCTTTCAATTTATTCTATTTTTGGATGATTTGACATTTTGGCAGGAAAATGAAACATTTACCGCCTTAAAGGCATTCATTGAAGGCGGCGTGGCAGGAAAGCCGGAAAACATACTCATTTATGCCACATCCAACCGCCGTCATTTGGTAAAAGAAAGCATGGCAGACCGTATGACAGACAATGATGTTCATATCCGTGACACCATGGAAACTGCCTCCTCTCTTTCCGACCGGTTTGGACTGGAGATTACATTTTCTGTGCCGGATAAGGGAGAATATCTGGATATTGTGGACAGTCTGGCACAGGAATATGGTATTGATTTGGAGCAAAAAGAGCTGCATATGCTGGCAGAACGCTTTGCTTTGACAAGGGGCGGCCGTTCTCCCAGAACGGCAAGACAGTTTATCAAGCTTCAGATATCTGAAATGGCAATGGAGTCTGAGCTGCCAAGCTGATACATATTGCAAAGTACTTTTATTGCAGACAAAGCAAATTTTATTTTGACCATTGTTTTGTACCAAAATCAGACATGACCCTTTGCTTCTCTTCTTAAAAGCTCTTATATGCCGGGAAAGCCTGTACTGACAGACTTTCCCCGCATTTTTTATATCAAGAGAAGCTATCATTTCTTTTCATATTCCCTTATGTTTTTGCATTCAAAGGCAGTAAATAAAGTAGTAAAAGCTCTGTCTGCAACTATGCTGCCAACCGTTTCATTTCCGTAGCTGCACTTTTGGAAATTGGGTGAGCATAATGGTTCAGCGTCCTATTGATGTTGAAATGTCCCGTGATGTACTATAATGTTTTCGGTTTCATTCCGGCGTTTGCTAAATTCGTGTCGGCAAACCATATCATCCAAAAATGTCTGTTTCCAGCATCCATCTATAAATTCTCTCAATGGCATATGCACCGACAATATCTTGCTTTCACAGAAGCAATGTCCAATGTGTTTTTTTCATCTATACTCCTCCATTCGTTTTTGACATTTTGCCATAGGATTTTGTTTTTATACAAGAAAAAAGCCCGCAGCTTTCACTTGCTGGGGCTTTTGCTTCTGTTTTATACTTCCGGTTTTTCATTCAATACCCAAAGAGCATAATCTACATATACGTTGCAGGACAGCAACAACGCTTCTTCATCCACGTCAAACAAGCCATGATGATGGGCAACGGTTGTATGGGGGTTCTTTGGGTTTCTTGTCCCCACAAAAGCATACATCCCTTTTGTCACCGCCAAATAATCGGCAAAGTCATCTGCTCCTAACGCTTTTTGAAAGTCAGAAACGATGTTTTCTTTTGGCAGAAAATGCGCTGTCACTGTTGTCACCTCCTCTACTACACGGGGATCATTGAGCAGCGGCGCTGCAAAATCCAAAAATTCCACTTCCGCTTCTGCGCCATACAATGCTGCCGTTTCCTTTGCAATTCTTACCACACGATCATTGGTGAATTTTCGCACCTCCGGCAGAAAGCTGCGGGTAGTGCCTTCCAGTATTGCGTGTTCTGCCACAATGTTATACTGTGTGCCTGCCTGTAGCTTGCCAACCCCTACTACAACCGTATCCAACGGGTCTGTGTTTCTGGAAACAACGGACTGCATCTGCACAACAATCTGGGATGCGATATACAAAGCATCTACTCCCAACTGCGGCGTAGAAACATGAGCGCCTTTACCGTGAATTTGAATTTTGAAATAATCACAGCTTGCGTTCTGAGGACCTGCTGTCAAGGAAATTTTTCCACTGTCTAAACGGCTGCTGACATGGGCACCAAAAATGCGGGTAACGCCCGCAAGCAGTCCTGCCTGCACAAACTGTCTGGCACCCTGTCCCATTTCTTCCGCCTGCTGGAAAAAAAGACGCACCTGACCAGAAAATTCATTTTCTTTTTCTTTCAATATCTTTGCCGCTGTCAGCAGTGTCGCCGTATGGGCATCATGTCCGCAGGCATGACATACCCCTGCGTTTTGGGAACGGTAAGATACATCTTTTAAATCATCCATGGCAAGAGCATCAATATCCGCCCTGAGCGCAACAATTGTACCATCCCCTGTTTTTTTTCCGTCAATCCAGCCGTACACACCTGTTTCTCCGATGCGTCGATGGGGGATTCCCATGCTGTCTAATTCCGCTTCAATTTTTTTGCAGGTTTCATGTTCCCGCAAGCTTGCCTCCGGATGTGCGTGAAAATGCCGCCGCAACTCTATCAAATATGCTTTTTCTGCCAATACATAAGGTTTTACTGTCATGCTTTTTCATCCTTTCCTGCCTATTCAACAAAACAGGTCGGGATTTCGGCCTGCTCTGCTGTTTTTGAGGTCATTCTGCGCCTTCCCATGCACATATAAATGCGCCTTGGTATTCGTCTTCAATGGTTTTCTGCACTTCCGGCGTTTGGTATGTTTCTACAATTTTTTTGTATATTTCATTGTCCTAATCTTCCGTGCGTGCGACGATAACATTCACCAAATCTGCCACTGCTTCATTCGTTTCGGGATTCACATCCTCCACAAAGATGGTGTCTGTTACAGGGTTCAGACCCGCTGTGAAGGCATTGCCGCCGTTGATGATAGCCGCCGTGCAGTCAGGCAGCAGATTTGCCAATGTGGCAGATTCCGCCTCCATAATCTCGATTTGTTTGTTATATTTGGTGATATCTGCTTTTGTGGGAACAACGCCTTTGGCAGGGTCACATTCGATCAGACCCGCTGCTTCCAGCAGTTTCAGTGCGCGGCCGCCGTTTGTCAGGTCACTGGGAATGGCAATGATGTCACCGTCTTGGATATCCTCAATGGAAGAAATTTTATCTTTGTTGTTGTAGATACCCAAAGGCGCAATGATGGTATCGCCGATATCCACAATATCATAGCCTTTCTGTTCAACATCGTTTGCCAAAAATGCTTTATGCTGGAAAGAATTCAAGTCAATTTCACCGTCGCTCAAGGCACGATTGGGTGCTGCATAGTCGGTAAATTTTACCAGTTCCACCTGGATGCCGTCGTCTGCCAGCAGTTCATTGATGGTATCCCATTGGGCATTGTATTCCCCTACCACACCGATTTTTACAATGGCAGATTCTGCCGTACTACCCTCCTGCGTATCTGTGCCGCCGCAAGCGGTCAAAGAAACACAGGCTGCCGCTGCCAAAGCTGCCGCCATCCATTTTTTCGCCTTCTTTTTCATAGTTTTCTACTCCCTTTCTTACAATGTTTTTTTATCCTTAAAACAGTTTCCCATTTCAAAGCAATGATTTAATGTGTGGTTTTCCGAATGATAAAATTCCCCACAGCCTGAATCACACTGATGATAATCAAAATGATGATAACCGTTACCCAAATCATATCTCGATACCCCATTTGATAACCATAACGAATGGCAAAGTCCCCCAGACCGCCGGCGCCGATGGCGCCTGCCATAGCTGTGATGCCAATAAGGCTTACAAATGTAATCATCGTCACACGGGTAATGCCGGGGATACTTTCTTTCAGATATATGCTGAAAATGATTTCCAACGGAGAAAATCCCATAGACGCACTGGCTTCCACCAGACCGTAGTCCACATCTGACAGCACTGATTCAATCTGCCTGGCAAAAAATGGAACGGTTCCTGCAATCAGCGCCACATAAGAGCTGGTAACACCAGAACCTGTTCCCACCAGCGCACGGCTGACGGGAATCAACAGCACCATCAGAATGATAAAGGGAATGGAACGAATCACATCTATGATTTTATCCAAAATTTTATACAGTATGGGATTTGTCATAATACCGCCGCTTTTGGTAACAATCAGCAGCACTCCCAAAAACAACCCCAGTACAAAAGCAATAACGCCGGAGATAATCAGCATCTGAATTGTTTGTCTGATACATTTGACAAGCTCCGACCCCAGCGCCTCCAGATTCGGCGCAATTTCATACAAAATATTCATTCCTTCATGACCTCCAGTTCTACTTTTCTTTCTTGGATATATGCCAGTGCTTTTTCGATGTTTTCCGCTTTTCCGCTGAGGGTCACAACCAGCTTCCCAATACTTTTGCCTTTGAGGATATCAATATTGCCATAAATGATATTGGCTTTCACACCAAAGCTTTCCACCAGATAAGAGAGCACCGGCTCCCCTGCGTTGTTGGCGGAATAGGTCAGCATCACTATCTTTTCGCCGTCCTGTAGTTTCGTCAGGTCGTTGCTTTCTTGTTGAATCAGTTCATAAATTTTGTCTATATTGTTGGCAGTGTTAATGAAATCCTTCGTGACTGTTTCTCTTGGATGGACAAATACATCCTCTGTAAAGCCCTCTTCCACCACCCGACCCAGTTCCATAATGGCCACTCGGTCACAAATATCTTTGACCACTGCCATTTCATGGGTAATGACCACAATGGTGATGCCCAGCTTTTCGTTGACCTGTTTCAGCAAGTACAAAATGGATTTTGTGGTCTGAGGGTCCAGTGCGCTGGTGGCTTCGTCGCAAAGGAGTACCTTGGGATCGTTTGCCAGCGCTCTGGCAATGGCAACTCTCTGTTTTTGTCCGCCGGAAAGCTGAGAAGGATAAGCGTCTTTTTTATCAGACAGTCCGACCAGCTCCAACAGAGATAATATTTTCTTGTGTTTTTCTTCTTTGGATAAACTGCTTTTCTTCAACGGAAAAGCAATGTTGTCATATACTGTACGGGAACGGAGCAGATTGAAGTGCTGAAAGATCATTCCGATTTTTCTGCGCACTTCCCGCAACTGCTTTTCATCCAGCCTTGTCAGTTCCGTACCGTCTACAATCACAGTCCCCTTTGTGGGGCGTTCCAGCAAGTTGATGCATCTTACCAGTGTGGATTTTCCGGCACCGGAGAATCCGATGATGCCAAAAACCTCTCCCTGCTCGATATGCAGGCTTACTTCCTTTACGGCATGGACTTCTCCGCTGCCGGTGTGGAAGAACTTGCTTACCTTCTCTAATTGTATCATGTGTTTACTTTCTCCTTTCGGTAATAAAAAAACTTCCGTCCTGCTGCATATTCATGCACATTAGGACGAAAGCATAATTCCGTGGTACCACCTAAATTTATCCGCTTCTCATAAAGCAGACCTCAACAAGTACGACCGCCAAAAAAGCGGATTATACTCTGGCACTGTAACGGGTGCGCCCGTTATGACCTAACCTCACTGGCTCGACCATACGACTCCAAGACCATCTTCATCAACATATTCCTGTTTTCTTCACACCCACCGAAAACTCTCTAAAAGGCATTCTGTCAACTACTCTTCTCTTCCATGTCTTTGTCTTTTGAAAAGTTGTTCCTATTGTAATGCCGTTTTTTTCATTTGTCAATGGTTTTTTATTATTTTTTTTATACGTTTTTGATGTATCCGCTGGCAGATTTATTCATAGTCACATCATGCCTAAATTTCCACCGTTTCCATAATTCTATATGCTGCGTTGTCCAACAAATCCCTGTGTCCATAGTCAAAATATCTGCCCTTTGCTCCCCATCGCCAAAAATTCCTAGATGGAGTCAGTCAGAGAGCCTCTTTGTTGTTTTTATAATGGGGAAGATATTTTTGTCACAAATGGGGATTGCCGTAATTGGTTACAGAAAAAGAAAATAGTAAAAATCCAATAGAATGGTATCAATATATTTTGTATAGCCGCTGCATGAAATCCTGTGTACCTTCAAAAAGCCGAAAGATATCCGTCCTTTTGAACGCAAATAATATAATAATCAAAAATTCATCATAAGATACATAATTAGGATGTGTTACGTTAATATGAAATATGAAGAAAATATCCGCAGAACCAAAAACAGAATTCGTGAAATAGAAGGACTGATTCAATCCAGCTTCGAGGAAAAAATTTCGGGCAATATTTCAGATATGATTTTCCGGTGTGTTTCTGAAAAATAGGAAAAGGAGTATGAGGAACAGAGAAAAAAGCTGAACTATTTAGAAACGGAGTATGAAAGCTGCCGTTCAGCAAAAAATGATATATCGGACTGGCTGAAAAAAGTGAAATTATGCTGTGAAACAAATAATCTGACAAGAGAGCTGTTAGTAAGCTTGATTGATCATATTGACATTTCTGAGGCACATGAAGAAAACGGAGAAAAGTCATTCGATATTTCTATTACCTATACTTTTGGACAGCAAAATGCTGAGGGAAAACCTTATGCGCTTATGGCATAAAAAAAGACAAACAAGAAACTCCCACTCCAAAAGTAATTTCCTGCTTGTCTTCCCAGTGTATAAACACCAAAAAGGGTATTTATGAATGAACGGAGAAGGAGGGATTTGAACCCTCGCGCCGCGCAAACGACCTATACCCTTAGCAGGGGCACCTCTTCAGCCACTTGAGTACTTCTCCAAAAGCTTACTGCAATGACTACTATATCATAGAACAATCTATTTGTCAAATGTTTTTTAAGCAATCAAAAAATTTTTACTTGTGATGTGTGATAAAAAATGGTAAAATAGGCGAAGAAATGGTATTTCTATAAGGAGAATGCATATGGATTTTAACATTGGTCAAAAGGTAAGAACATTGCGTAAATTAAAGGGCTTGAGCATATTGCAGCTTTCTGAGCTTTCGGGTGTCAGCACAGGCTTAATCAGTCAAATAGAAAGGGATTTGGTTGTGCCTACTGTCATAAGCATATGGCGTATTGCAAAGGCATTGGATACAAATATAGGATTTTTTTTTGAAGATGCAGAAAAAAAGCCGGATGTTGTCATGAGAGCAGAGCAGCATAAAATCATTATTACAAACAAAGGAAGCAGTGTTTATGAAATGCTTTCTCCTGATGATTCTAACCACTTGATTGATTTTGTCAAAATTACATTAAAGGGCGGACAAACCTATGATAAAGACAGATTGTTCCATGAAGGAGAGGAATGCGGCTATGTGCTGCAAGGCACATTAACATTGTATTTGAATGGACATCACTATGAGCTAAATCAGGGGGACAGCGTTTATTTTGACAGCTCATTGCCCCATAAATATATGAATTTAAAAAAAGAGGATTGTGTTTCCATTTGGGCAATGACCCCATTGTTTTTTTAAAACGAACAGCAGTAATCAAATTTTGTTTTTTAACTGACTGCTTGTGATGTGGAAAGCTTTGCTTCATGTCATAATGGCTGCTGTATAAATATTATTTACATACAAATCAAAAATCATAAGCCATTGCCATAAAAAACCCCTAAAAAGAATGATGAAGCAAAAAATACCACATATCATTTATAGATATCAAAATTTAAGCATAACTGCTTTTCGGTATATTTTCTATCTATATGGCAGCAATCATTATGGAAGAAAACAAAAACGGAGCACCAAAACAATATAAGAAATGAAAATGACAGCCGGCATATGATTGATACCGGCTGTTTTTGATTGCTTGCTTTCCGGAAACACCCCCAGCTCTGCTAAAAATACTTTAGTATATAAAACCTCTGTATTATCATTTCATAATGAAGCTTTGGCAATGGTATTGTTAAAAAAATCATAAGAAGGCCTTGTATAAAAAATGAAATAAAAAATACAGCATAGGCAAAATATAGACGTCAATATTATTCCAATGCCAAACAGGAAGGAAGAAATTTTGGAGCAAGAGTATATTTTGTTGATATAGCAGTAAAGAATGAAAATGTGATAAAAGAGTACACAAAAAATCAATTAGTATAATATGACAAAAAAGAATACTGCAAAACAAAAACAGCCACCTTCAATGGCCGCCCAGACTGTAAAAAAACTAGATTTTATATTTTCTCAAGGACCCGGAAAAGGGCTGGGAAACGAAGGGTTTTCCAACTACAATCCCCAGCGGGAATTTATTTCCCACAAGAAAAAGCAGGAGCTTCAAGGCTTTTAGCCGATGAAACCTCTGCTTTATACTTCTGTCTGCTCGTCAAAAATGATTGACAGTGTATCGACTTTTTCCAAACCCTAAACAGCCGCTTTCAGCGGCTGTCTGTAACAGCAACGGGATGACTTTTATATTTTCTTGCAGAAAATCAGCATAGATACCTCTTTTAGGGGTTGTGCAAACCACTTGTTTACTTGTGGTTTTGATGGTTTTCTTCAATGATATTTTACATATTTATGTTAGTGCAATATTTCTTTTATCACACGATGAAAATTTTTATAGGAAATGCATTCTATTTCCTCTTTAGAAAATCCTGCTTTTTCCAGTGCTTTTAAAAAGTCCGGCACTTTGGAGCAGTCCTCCAGCCCTTTTATGCAGGGGCTAGACTGCTCATTGAAGGAAGAAGAGGTTTCTGACGGCAAAAATTCAAAAAAATCAAATCCACAGCCAATATGCTCCACACCAATTTTTTCTGCAATATAAACAGCGTGTTTTACAAAATTGTCAATGTTTTGCTCTGCTTTTTGTGGATGTACAAAGCAGTTAAAAGCATTTAATCCTATCACGGCATTTAAATCTCTTAATTTTAAAAGCTGCTCATCAGAAAGATTTCTGGGAACGTCACAAAGTGCTTTGGCATTGGAATGGGAAGCAATGACAGGCCCCTGTGTCAGCTCTGTCATATCCCAAAAGGAGGCCTCATTCAAATGAGATACATCTAATATCATATTTTTTTCTATCAATTTTTGCACTGCTTTTTTTCCCAGCTTTGTAAGTCCCCTTTTTTCATCTCCTCTGACACCGGTTGCCAAGGGATTTTGTTCATTCCATGTCAGCATGGCGTGTCTGGCCCCCAAATTGTAATACACATCAATCAAATCTAAATTTTCTCCAATGGGGCTTAACCCTTCAATGCCTATGATGACATAAAATTTTTCTGCTTTTTTGGCAGATTGTATTTGCTCATAATTTTTGACAATCACAAAATCCTTTGTGATGGCAGCTTCTTTTTCTATGGCAGCTGTAATTTGCAAAAATCTTTCATAAGGGTTTGTGGCAGCATAAGGCGGGTCAATCCATATGGCCAGTATCCCCCCTTCAATATTGCCCTGCTCCAATCTTTTTTTATGATATTTATGAAAAATATCTGTTTCTCCCTGTAAAGAGCGTATGGTAACATCTGTCCAAATATCGGAATGTGCATCAAATACCATAATAAAATCCTTCTTTCTTTTTGGGTTATGTATTTAACAATAATGTGCCTACAAATGTGCCTGCATAAGTGCCTATAATATAGCCCAATGTACCAACAAGCATAATGGGCCCCACCAATTCTATCCAGCCCTTTGAAATTGCCATGGCAACTGCGGTAGTAGGACCGCCTATGTTTGCATTGGAGGCCAATATAATATCTTCCAAATTAAATTTCAGCAATTTTCCAAACAAGAATTCCACTGCCATATTGACAATGACAATGACGGCACAAAATACCAAAAGCAAGGGGGAGTTTTGTATAATTTCCATAAGAGAAGCAGGAACCCCTATTACAAAAAAGAAAAGATAAATCAAAAATGTGCCGATTTCTTGTGTGCCTGCAATTTCTCCAAAAATTTTGGGGGCAACAGAGGCACAAAGCATGGATATGGTTGTAATAATTAAATATTGATTGCCCAATAAGCCATTTAATATGGTCAAAAATTCATTGGATGTTGGAATCACATGACTGAAAAAAATGGCTATGTTTTGAGAAAGTGCAAAAATAATAAATGTTGTTGCCATAGAACAGGCAATATCCTTTAAAGAAATTTCTTTTGGCTTCCAATAGGAGGAAGTGATGGTTTCTGTATGATTCTCTTTTTGCATATTTTCTATTTTATCTACATAAGGGTGTCGAAAATGCTTTCTGAAAAAACCAATAGACGGAATGGAAATCAATACAAAGAAGTAAAGTGCCATTAAAAGATTGTCAGCTACTGTGGTGGCGGACACCATTGTACCAGAAACCGAAAAGGAGCTGGACAATGCGGCCAAATTGACAGAGCCTCCTATATAAGAGCCTGTTATCATGGCAGCGATGCCTGGCAATTCGGAAATATGATTTTGAAATAAAAAATAAGACAAAAAAGCGCCCAGCATTGTGCCAACAGAACCGGCCAAAAACAAAATCAGCAAACGGCCGCTTTCTCTTCCTATTTTTCTGATGTCACATTTCATCAAAAGCAGTGGTATTGCCAGCGGCACAATATAATTCCATACAACATCATAGGTAGGGGATGCTGTGGGAATGATGCCGATATTGCTTAGTGCCATGGCCAGCACCAAAGCAATGATGGCACCGGAAACAGTGGCCGCCCATTTATATTTTTGTTCCAAAACAATACTGAGTGTGGCACCGCCTACAATAATGGCCCAAAGCACCAAGCTGTTGTCGGGGCTGATGATAGGTACATTCATAAAAACGCCTCCTTTTTTAAAATATAAAATAAATATATTATAATTTCATCAATTTATTGATGAAATTGATATTATTATAAAAAATTTGTACAATATTGTCAACACTTATTTCTGTTAAAAAAATAAATTGCTGTTTTATAGCTATATATTCTGTATCAATATATGATTTGTTCTGTGCAAAATGAAGCAGTCCACAGCTATTTGTAAAAACCACATGAGCAAATTGTTGAAGTTATAATATATTGAAAAAAATAGCTTCTTTTTTTTATTTATTTTCACAATATACTGCAAGGCAACAAAAGGGTTACATTTCTTTTTTTCATAAAATATCAAAAATGGCATTTTCAGAAAGGCTGTTTTCTTATATAATGAAGTGGTAATTTGAAAAACAATGGTTTTTAAAAATAATCCATTGCTTTTATAACGTGATAAAATGTGTCTAAAAAAAGGAGCGTTGCATATATGGGCGGTATTTTTGGCGTGGCATCAAAAACAAGCTGTACATTGGATTTATTTTTTGGTGTAGATTATCATTCCCATTTGGGAACAAGAAGAGGAGGCATGGCAGTATATGGAGCAGATGGCTTCAACCGTGCCATACATAACATTGAAAATTCCCCTTTTCGTACAAAATTTGAAAAGGATGTGGAGGAGCTGGAGGGCAATATTGGCATTGGCTGTATCTCCGACTATGAGCCACAGCCCCTTTTGGTACAATCTCATTTGGGCAGCTTTGCCATTACAACAGTAGGCAGAATCAACAATTTACAAGAGCTGGTACAGCATGCCTATAAAAACGGCAACAGCCATTTTTTGGAAATGAGCGGTGGAAATGTCAACCCCACAGAATTGACAGCGGCCCTTATCAACCAGCAGGATACCATTGTGGACGGCATACGTTATGCACAAAGCTTGATTGAAGGCTCTATGACCATATTGTTGATGACAAAAAAGGGAATTTATGCCGCTCGTGACAATGTGGGCAGAACCCCATTGGTCATTGGAAAAAAGGCAGACGCCTACTGTGTTTCATTTGAAAGCTTTGCCTATATCAATTTGGGCTATGAAACAGTGCGGGAATTGGGTGCCGGAGAAATTGTATTTTTGACAGCAGACGGCTATGAAGTGCTTTCCAAGGCCAGTGAAAAAATGAAGGTTTGTTCCTTTTTATGGGTATATTATGGCTATCCCACGTCCTCCTATGAGGGAGTTAATGTAGAAGAAATGCGCTATCGCTGCGGCAATATATTGGCAAAAAGAGATAAAGGCTTTGTTTTTCCGGATATTGTGGCAGGTGTGCCTGATTCCGGCATTGCTCATGCCATAGGCTATGCAAATCAATCCGGCATTGCTTTTGCAAGGCCCTTTATCAAATACACACCAACATGGCCCCGCTCTTTTATGCCTGCCAATCAAAAGCAAAGAAATCTCATTGCACGCATGAAGCTGGTCCCTGTGGAGGCATTTATACGCAACAAAAGCCTTTTGCTGATAGATGACTCTATTGTAAGAGGGACACAGCTGAGAGAAACCACAGAGCTTTTGTATCAAAGCGGAGCCAAGGAGGTTCATGTCAGACCGGCCTGTCCCCCATTGCTGTTTGGCTGTAAATATTTAAACTTTTCCCGCTCCAGCTCTGAAATGGATTTGATTACCAGAAGAGTGATATTTGCCAATGAGGGAGAAAATACAAAAAACACACTTTATGAATATGCCAATCCTGACAGCCAGCGTTATCAGGATATGGTGTCTGAAATTTGCAAGCAGTTAAAATTTACTTCTTTAAGATATCATCGTTTGGATGATATCATAGAATCCATAGGCATTGCGCCTTGCCGCCTTTGCACCTATTGCTGGAATGGCAAAGAGGAATAAAGGATATGGTATATTTTATAAAAAATCCATAAAAGCCATTGACAAATTGTAAAAAATGATATAATATGAATATACATTCATATGTTTATGCAATATGGGAGGTGGACGCATATGCAGTCACAAAATGCGTGTTCTGAAGAAGTGGATATGGAAAAAGAATTACAAAATGATTTTATTCATGATGTTGCAGAATTTTTTAAAATATTTGGTGACAGTACACGGATTCGATTGCTTCGTCTGCTTTTGGAAAAAGAAATGTGTGTAGGAGATATTGCACAGCACTTGCAAATGAATCAGTCTGCTGTTTCCCATCAGCTTCGTGTACTAAGACAAAATGATTTGGTCAAATATCGTAAGGAAGGTAAAACCGTATATTATTCTTTAGATGATGACCATATCAAAACGGTTTTGGAGCAGGGTATGTGCCATATTTGTCATAAAAAAGGATATGTAGAATGAAAAAAAGGCTGTTTTTTAAAACAGCCTAAAAAATAGAAATATACATGAATGAATATTCATAAAAGCATTTATTCTTATAAGAAAGGAGCATCCCTATGGAAAATGTGATGAAAGTGAAATTAAAGGGTTTAAATTGCCCCCACTGTGCAGAAAAAATAAAGACAGATGTAGAAAAACTGGAGGAGCTGGAAAATCCTCAAATCAATTTGATAAAACAGGAGCTTTTGGCACAAACAAAACAAAATTGCTCCAAAGAAGCCCTTTTGCCCAAGGTGGAACAAATTGTTCATAAATATGAGCCGGATGTAGAAGTGATACTGGAAGAAGAAAAAGAAAAAAAACAGGTGCTGAAGCTGCAATTAAAGGGCCTTGACTGCGCCCATTGTGCAGCAAAAATAGAACAGTCTGCAAATGAAATAGACTATGTAAAAAATGCAGCAATCAATTTATGGAAGCAGGAAATGGAGATAACAGCAGAAGAAGGCATATCCGCTTTGGAAATTTTAAAAGCTGTTACAAAAATCACCCATGACTATGAACCGGATGTGGAGGTTTGCTTCAGCACAGATACACAAAAAAGGACACAAAAGGAGCAAACATCCGATTTCCAAAAGGGATTGAAAAAAACACTGCTTCGCTTTGGGGCAGGCATCATTTTGTTTTTGGCCGCAGAGCTGACAAAAGGCCAGCTTTCCTATGGGCTGTTTTTGATTTGTTATATTCTTTTTGGCTATGATGTTTTATGGACAGCCATTTCAAACATCAAAAAAGGACAAATGTTTGATGAAAATTTTTTGATGTCTGTTTCCACCATAGGAGCCATTTGCTTGGGAGAAATGGCGGAGGCTGTATTTGTGATGCTCTTTTATCAAATTGGAGAAACATTTCAGTCCTATGCTGTGGACCGCTCCAGAAAATCCATTGCAGGGCTGATGGATATTCGGCCTGATTATGCAAATTTGGCAGTAGGAGAAGCTACGAAAAAAATCGACCCTTCTCATGTTTCTGTGGGAGAATATATCATTGTAAAGCCGGGAGAAAAGGTGCCATTGGACGGTATTGTCACAGAAGGAGAGGCACAGCTGGATACCTCTGCACTGACAGGAGAGTCATTGCCCAAAAATGTTTCTGTGGGAGAAAATGTATACAGCGGCAGCCTGAACCTCAATGGTCTTTTAAAAATACAGGTGACAAAGGCCTTTGGAGAATCTACTGTTGTAAAAATATTGGAAATGGTGGAAAATGCCACTGCCAAAAAATCAAAAACAGAGCAATTTATTACAAAATTTGCCAAAGTATATACTCCCTTTGTGGTTTGTGCCGCAGTGCTGTTGGCTTTGCTGCCTCCCCTGCTCACAGGAGAGCCCTTTTCTTTGTGGATAAGCAGAGCATTGATATTTTTAGTCATTTCCTGCCCCTGTGCGCTGGTGCTTTCTGTACCGTTAGGCTTTTTTTCCGGTATTGGAGAGGCCTCCAAAAGAGGGATATTGGTAAAGGGCAGCAATTATATTCATGCTTTAAAGGATGTTGATACTGTGGTGTTTGATAAAACAGGCACATTGACAAAGGGCATTTTTGAGGTAGTACAAATTCATACAGCAAAACAAAATACAGAAAAGGATGTGCTGACCTTGGCTGCCAATGCAGAAAAAAGCTCCAATCATCCCATTGCCAAGTCCATTACAAAATACTATGAAGCAAAGTATGGCCATTTGACAGAAGAAGTAAAGGCTTATCAAGAAATGGGGGGACATGGTGTTTGCTGTGTCATAGCAGGCAAAAGAGTGCTGGCAGGCAATGAAAAATTGATGAAGCAGTTTTCTATTGATTATGTGCCTTATGAGGGAGCAGGCAGTGTGGTGTATGTGGCAGAAGAAAAAGACTTTGTAGGCAGCATTGTGGTGGCAGATACCATAAAAGAAGAAAGCAAGGGTGCAATCAAACAATTAAAAGCCCTTGGTGTAAAAAATACAGTTATGCTGACAGGAGATAATACTATCACAGCCCAAAAGGTCAGTAAGGAATTGGAAATAGATGCTTATTATGCCCAATTGCTGCCTCAAAACAAAGTGGAAATATTGGAAAAGCTTTTAAATAAAAAAGAAAATGCCAATGTTATATTTGTGGGAGACGGCATAAACGATGCTCCCGTGCTGGCAAGGGCCGACATTGGTGTGGCCATGGGGGGCATGGGCTCTGATGCAGCCATTGAAGCGGCAGATGTGGTGATTATGAATGACGATATTGCCAAAATTGCAGACGGTATGATTATAGCAAGAAATACAAATCGTATTGTCAATGAAAACATTGTTTTTGCCCTTGGTGTAAAAGCCATTGTACTGGTTTTGGGAGCGCTGGGCATTGCAACTATGTGGCTTGCTGTTTTTGCTGATGTGGGTGTGGCATTTATTGCCATATTAAATTCTATGAGAAAAAAATATAACACCAAAAAGGTCTGAAAATATATTTTGAAAATACGGCTCTTTTCTGCTATTTACAATAGACTGAGGAGAATCATAGCATAATATAATCTATGATTTTTTATCCAAAAGTGTATGATGGAAAAATCATTTTATAAGGGACTGCTGCAAAATAGCCCTTTGAAATCACAGTGTGCAAAAACCGGTTGCTTTCTGAGTAAAATTGGCTCAAAAGCAGCCGGTTTTCTATTATTTTTGTGCCGGCTGCTTATTCCAATTCATTTTGCTCCACTCTCTGTGTTTGTTGTGATTGTACTGGGCCAATGCCCACATATCAAACACAACTGCTTCACAAAAAGAAAACAGTATCTTGCACTCCATTTCAAAAACAATATATGTTTGATGCCTTAAAAAGCTCTCCATATACTGCTTTTTTTAAAACAGCAGTATATAAATCCGTTTGCTGTTACATAGAATTTATAGGAATCAAAAGCATAATTTACCAAAATACTGCTTATACTAGCAATAAGGAGGAATGTCCACATGGAAAGCTTAAAGCATCATTTGACAGAGGAAGGCAGAGAAATATTGGAAGTGATTGGGGAAATTCAAGAAAAATTGGAAGAGGCAAGACAACAGTTTGACCAAGCCACAGACGATACATTGATAGACTGCTATATTTATGAAATGAATGCATTGTACAAAAAATATGAATATTTTTTAAAAATGGCAAAGGAATTAGGCTTAATCGCTGTGGGATACGAAAAAATAGTATAAGTATGCTTTTACACAGCCGAGGGCAGTCCCTTCGGCTGTGACATCAAAAAGGAGGGCAAATATATGGAATCTACACAGATTATTACAGCAATGATTTTTGCCTGCATGGGTTTGATGACGCTGATGATATTGGCAAAGCCTTTGAAAATACTTTTCAAAACAATTTTAAATGCAGGCATTGGCTGTGTTGTCATCACAATATTAAATGCAGTGGGCTTTCCCATAGGCATCAACTATATGACAGTGCTTTTTACAGGATTTTTGGGAATTCCGGGAATAGTAGGACTTTTCATATTATGTATTTTTTTGTAATATCATGGCTGACACTTTTTGCCGAGAAATGATATTTTATCAAAAAAATATTACATATTTTGTTAAAATGTGTTGACGAAATGAAAAAGAAGTGATATGATAGGTGCGTGGATAAGATGTGGATAAGTATAATAAGCTTGTGTATAACATCATTCGTCCTTTTAAATTTTATGAACTATAATACCTGAATAAGGATACCCCAATTCTTATTCAAATAAAAAAACTCATTGGATTTCCCTTTCCAATGGGTTTTTTTCATGAAAGGAGCTTTTATGTATTGTTCTATTGCAGAATATATTATAAAAAAACTGGTATCAGAAGGCTTTTTATTATCTGCCCTGTCAGATAAGGGAGAGCTGCATGAAAACAGCAGTATATTGCTGTATAAGCCCGAAAGCCCTGTGATGTATGTTGTGGCAGTGGAAAATGGAGAAAAAACGGATTTAAACGCCCATGAAGCATTTATGGCTGACTATTTGGAGGATTTGCAAAAAAAGCTGCCCCACTATTATTGCACCACATTGATTGCCTTGACCATACTGGCAGGAGAATTTACAGACCAAGAAAATGTGGATAACATGGCTGTGCAAAAAGCTGTGGATTTTGTATATAACAAAGAATGGATACCCCAGGGAAACTGTTTTCATGTATGGTGGTATCTTTCTGAAAAAAGAAAAATGATTGTCACAGCAAAAAATCAGCCAAATGATATATTGCATCTAAAAAAAACAGCCCTTTCTGCATTGGAAAGGGAGCAAAAGCAGCAATCTATTGCAGAAATCGTTCATCAGGCACAAAAGGCCTCTGCTTTTGAAGTCAAAAGTGAAAATACAGCATTGACATGGCTGTTATTGGCAGCAAATGGATTGATATTGCTTTTTATGCTGTTTTTTGGCAAAAAAGAGGAGTGGATTGCCTTTTTTGGCACCCAAAAATATGCCGTTTTGGAGCTGGGGCAATATTATCGTTTGATAACCTGCTGTTTTTTGCACACCAGTATCATGCATTTTGTACAAAATGGTATTTATTTGTATTTTTTTGGTACCCGAACAGAGATATTGTATGGTAAAATAGCAATGACAGCCATTTATTTTAGTTCTGCACTGGGAGGCAGCCTTTTGAGTACATTATGCAATGATGCTCTGTCTGTGGGAGCTTCCGGAGCCGTATTTGGCTTGATAGGAGCCATATTGGTTTACAGCCGCCAAAAGGGCAAAAGAGATGTGGGCATTGCCTACACAGCCATATTGCTTTTGGCAGTGATAGGACTTGTGGCAGGTGTGTTTGAAGAAAATGTAGATTATTTTGGACACTTAGGCGGCTTTTTGGCTGGCATTGTCACCTCCATAGCAGTGCTAAAAATAAAAAGCTATCCACAATAAAAAGGGGTATATTTTATCCACAAAAAAACAGATATCTGTGGATAATTGAATAGAAACTGTTTTTATTGTAGCATATAGAGAAAATAAAAACAAAAAACAACAAAATATATTTCTTTTTCACAATAAAAATATCATTGGGAAAGAAAAGTTATACACAGTATTTTTGTGGATAAATATGTAGAAATGTGGATAACTTGTGGATAGTGTGTATAACATAAAAGGAGTGAAGTCATTTGGAAGAAATGGAAAAATGGATACAACAGCTAAAAGAGGATGTTTTAAAATCTGATTATGCTCAAAAAAAGCTGGTGTTTGGAGAAGGAAAACAAAATGCCAAAATCTGTATGGTGGGAGAAGCTCCGGGAGGGGATGAGGAAAAGCAGGGCAGACCCTTTGTGGGAAAAGCAGGACAAAACCTGTCTTCCTTTTTGAATGTGGTAGGATTAAAAAGAGAGGAAATTTACATCACAAATGTGGTGAAATTCCGCCCCACCAATGTAAGCCCCAAAACAGGCAAATTTGTAAACAGACCGCCCAAAAAAACAGAGATTGCTTTCTTTTTGCCTTATTTGATGAAGGAATTGGCATTGATACAGCCGGAAATGATTGTCACATTGGGCAATGTTCCATTAAAGGCCATTACTGGGGATGAATGTGCAAGCATAGGTGATATGCATGGCGCCATGACAAAAACAAAGGATGGCTATCATCTATTTCCCCTGTATCATCCTGCAGCCATTATATACAATAGAGGTCTTGCACAAACATATGATGAGGATTTGCAGAAATTAAAACAATATTTGTAAGTAACAAAGAAGACTGTTGCAAAATAATCCTCTGAAAGAATGGTGTATAAAAACCGGTTGCTTTTTGAGTCAATTCCGCTCAAAAAACAGCCGGTTTTATATGCTTTACAAGCTTTTTTTTGTACAAGCTGCTGCAATTTCATTTTGCGACAGCTCCCTTTGTATTATCATACTGTTTTTTCAAATACATATTTTGCAGCAGAATATTTTTATGCTGCTGTCTGAAGTGTGCCAGAAACAAATGGAGCATAGAGCAGACTTTATTTTTTCATCACCACATCATTTTGTGATATTACATTGACAATGTTTCATAAAACCACCTCAACAAAAATCGGTATACCTGTCTGTAAAATGTTTCATGCAAAATTTCGTGCCGCCCTCCATCATACAGCTTTATATGCACATTTTCACAGCCTGCTTCCTGAAGACAATGGTATACCTTTTCTACACCCTTTCCATAATCTCCCACAGGGTCCTCTTTTCCGGAAATCAGCAATATGGGCAATTTTTTTGGCACCTTTTCGGCCCATTGGGGAGAGGATACCTCTTTTAAGAGCAAAAACAGCTCCCGATACCCTGCATAAGTAAATACAAAGCCGCATTTTTCATCCTCTATAAATGCCTTCACTGCCTCGGGATTGCTGGAAAGCCAGTCATAATCCGTTGTCTTTGGCAAAAATTTAATGTTAAAAGCACCAAATGCCAGACGGTTGACTGCATAGCCTCTTTTTTTGGCTCCCTTTCTTTTTACGCCCTCTTTGCTCAGCAATATGCCAATGTCCAAAAAAGGGCTGCCTCCGCTTGTTCCCATAAATACAGCACCTGCCAGCTCCTCGCCCCAGCGGGTGACAAATTCCCTTGCCAAAAAGGAGCCCATGCTGTGTCCTACTAAAAAATGGGGCAGATTGGGAAAGTGCTTTTGTACAAACGTCATAATATACCGCATATCCTCCACAAGATACTGCCAGCTTCCTTCCTCTTCTCCAAAAAAGCCTCTGTCCTGAAAATGCTCCATAGACTGTCCATGGCCTGTATGGTCATTTCCACAAACCAAAAAGCCCTGCTTTGCCAAAAAAGAGGCAAAGCCTTCATATCGAAGGATATGCTCTTGCATACCATGGGCAATTTGTACGATGCCCTTATATTTTTCAAAGCCATCGGCTACCCACACACAGCCATATAAAGGATGTCCGTCTCCCCTTGCCGGAAATGTAAATTCTTTTCTCGTTACCATAATCCTTTTCCTCCTATTTCCATATTGAAGTGGAAAAAAGTTTGATTAAAAATCAGTATATGCACCGATTGCTATTAGTATAGCAAATTTTTGCAAAACAATGACAGAAAAAAGTAACCTCCATTTTTTGTCTGTTTTTTTAGGCTGTGGCTTTATGAAAAATGTAAAAGCATTTGCAGTATATATGCTGCTTTTTTTTATTGCTCTGTCTGTGCCAAATATTTTAAAAAGGCATATGTGGTTTTTGCCATATTTTGATACCCATATAAATTGGGATGGGTGGTGTCTGACACAGACATGGGCTGAGATTTGTCTATGGACTCTACCCATTTAAAATGCATGGCAGGGTCAATGCTGAGTGAAATGGCAGATAAATAAATGCCCTCTGCCTCTTTGTTTTCATAAACACTTTGCAGTGTTTTTGTAAATTCCAAACGGGTATTTTTTGCCCCTTCTGTTTTTTCTGTCACAAAGAGCATGGTAGGAGTGTTTAATATGATTTTGATATTGGAATCATATTGTCGTATGCTGTCAAATATGGTGTTAAAATAGCCTATGATTTCATCATGTTCATTGTGTCCCACCAAATTTAAGTCATTTACACCTAAGCTGACCACCACATAATCCACCTTTTCATAGCCGTTTGTATGCATATAATATGCAAAATCAAATTTACCCTCATTGAAAAAGGGATTGGTAAAGCCATATTTTTCTGTTTCATTGCAGTAGTCATATGCTGACCAGCCTCCTCGGCCCTCATGAGGGTTTTCTTCTGTGCCTCTTGTACCAATGAGCTTTATTTGCATAGGGTCTTGTGCAAAAAGCTCCAAAACCGATTGGGTATATGTGTTTTCATTGATTAAGCTGTCCCCCAAAAACAATACGGTTTTTTCCTGTGCCGCACCGGCTTGCTTTGGCACAATTCTGGCTTGTGTGGAAGCACTGATGGTATTGTCCAAATCCAGTGCCAATGTGATGGGAGATGGTGTCTGCAAAAGAGAATATTGTGTCACTTGCTTTTTTTCTTCCTCCCCTAGCAAAACAATATTGCTTGCTTCTGTGGCATTTAAAAGTCCGTTTTGAGGGTACTGCACTAAATCTACGCCCTCCACCACAGGGGTGTATGCAGGCAAAACAAATTCCTGCTTTTGTATGCAGCTATTTCTTATGCCTGTTTTGGTGCTGTCAAAACCGGAAACACCTTTTGCAGGTCCTTTGATTTTGGACAAATTTAATTTTACTTCTATATAGGCATCAGAAGGCGTATTTTCTTTTGGAGATAAATAAAGCTCCACAGGCTTGCTGCTCAAAAAGTCATAGCCATCATAGCGCAGCTCTCCATAAAAGCGGTATCCCTTTTCATTTTGTATGGACATACCAAAGCCATCTCTGGCAGAAGCAATGTTAAATACATAAAAGTCCTTTTCCTCCGGCAGACCATAAATTTTAATATCCTCTATGGCCAGCAGAAATTGGTCCATGGTTTCATTTCCCGATGTTTTTTGTGTAAAGAGGTTTTCATTCAGCCATTGCTTTTGCTGCCTTACTACTTTTATGTTGGAATCCAAAACGCCCACGGTGTCCCAGTTGACCCCATTGAGTGTTTGCTGAAGTGATGCATCAAATGGCTCAAACTGAGCTTCCTCCAATGCGTATAAAAATGTTACCGGTGTGCCTACATCATACTGTGCTTTTAAATAGGCAGATAATGCTTCTATGGAAGACATATTTTTTACATTCATCGTACGCATATATATTTTTTCTCTGTTTTCGCTAAAAGAAATGCCGTCATAAATATTGCTTTGCTGGCTTTGCACTGTATGAACGTCAAAATGGGTACAAAGTCCGTTTCTTACCAAAACCTTTTCCGGAGCAGTGCATTGAAATATGGCAGTATTTGTATTAAAAAATTTTCCCTCTGCTACCCTTTGCCAGTCCTCCGAGCCGTCAAAAATTTTTACGCCCACATTTCTTTCAATGCCCCATAGGCCGTCTTTACAAATGATTTTATCTGTATACGCTTCTGACAGGCTGTATAAAGGATGGCTCAGTGCAATTTCAATGGTGCCTTCTTTATCCAAAAGCAGTATTTTTCCCCCCTCGCCCACTCCTTTTATGGTTGCCGGATTGTAAGGATTGATGTTGTAAATGTCAGAAGATTTTGTGACAGTGGTGTTTCCCTGTATGACAATATTTGACTGCTGCTTTTGCTCTGCTGTCATATCTGTGGCTAAATTTTCTTGGCTCTCTTGGGCAAAAACAGGTGCTGCCATAAATGCAGCTGCTGTGAAAACAGCAATGATGGTTTGATATCGTTTCAAAAAAAGTCCTCCCTTTTTATATTGTTCTGTCCATTATAATACAAGCTTTTATAAAGCACAACTGTGATAATAGGCTTTGAATGTGTAAATATTTGTTATATATATTAAAAAAATCTTACAATCCTCTTCTCTTCCTCCCCTTTTTTGCCATAGTATGCTATTGTTAAATCATAAAGGAGGTTTTGTGATATGAAAAAAAGAATACTGGCAGTGTTATTGTTATGGACTATGGGCCTTTTTCCACAAACAACCGCATTTGCCCAATCCCCCCCGGCATCTGAGCAGTCTGTCAATACACAAAAAGCCATCGTTGCCAAAAAAATTGTACTTTCTCAAAAAGAAGCTGCTGCCATTGATACCATACAAATTGATTGGAAAAAGGGACAGACTACTGTTTTGCCCTCTCCTGACCAAAGCATATATATTACAGAAAGAGCAGCCATCATGCCAAAGGATACACAAAAAGCGGGCATTTCCATCAAAGACAATGTGCTTTTGATTACAGATTATACCATTATGCCGGATTTGCCTCAAACAGAGTCACTTTCCAAAAAGGAATATGAAAAAATACAAGAGCAGTATGAAAACACCACATATGATTTGGAGGTTTTACTGCCTGAAAAACAGTATAAAGAATTTTATTTTTATACTGCAAATGCAGGCTGTGCTTTAGAAAATGTTTCATTTGACCGCATCACAGCAGAAACCATATATGGAAATTTATACTTTTCAGGCGTCAAAGCAAATACACTCTCTGCCAAAACCGTAAGAGGCAATGTTTTACTCCATAAAAACACATTGGCCGAAAAATATGATTTACATAGTGTCAATGGCAATATAGATGCTTGCTTTGCTGTTTTTCCCACACAGCTTCAAGCCCGGTCCCAATATGGCACCATCACATTGACATTGCCGGAAAACGAGGGCTTTTTCATTCCAAGAAAGCAGTTCAATGGGTATGCCTTTGAAAGTGCCTTTGATTTGAAAAATAAAAACGATAAAAAAATATATAAAAACGGTGAAGCCTTATTGGATGTTTTTTGCAGAAACGGTACACTCATACTGAAAAGATTGTAATATGGCTAAAAAGCCATTTTGAAAAACAATAAGCACCATAAAGGGATGGCTGATAAAAAAGCATTGGAGTCTGTAAATTTTTATTTATAGGCTCTTTTGTTATAGATTCCTCATTTTTGTTTGCTGCATATGATAGCAGTAACAACAAAATGAGGTGTTTTTATGATAAGTATTAGTCTTTGCATGATTGTCAAAAACGAAGAGGATGTGATTGGCCGCTGTTTGGAAAGTGTAAAAAATGTGGCTGATGAAATCATCATTGTAGATACGGGTTCTCAGGACAAAACAGAGGAAATTGCCCGAAAATATACAAAAAATATATATCATTTTGCATGGATAGACGATTTTTCTGCCGCCCGAAATTTTTCCTTTTCAAAAGCCACAAAGGATTATATTTTATGGCTGGATGCAGATGACGTCATAGAAGAGAAATATCAAAAAATGTTTTTGGAGCTGAAGCAATCTCTTTCTCCAGAGGTGGATATTGTGATGCTGCCCTATCACATTGCATTTGACGAAGAAAACAATCCCACCTATTCTTATTACAGAGAAAGGCTGATACGCCGTCAGGCCCATTTCCACTGGGCAGGAGCCATACATGAGGCCATTGTTCCCATAGGAAACATTGTATTTGAAAAGCCTGCCATCAGCCACAAAAAGCTCCATCCCTCTGACCCGGACAGAAACATACGCATATTTGAAAAGCTGTTGTCACAGGGCAAGCAATTAGAGCCAAGAGAGCAGTTTTATTATGCCAGAGAGCTGTATTATCACAAGCAGTATCAAAAGGCCATTGCTGTTTTTGAAAAATTTTTAAAGGAAGGAAAGGGCTGGCAGGAAAATAATATCAGTGCCTGCATTGATTTATGCCAGTGCTATAAGGGGCTGCAACAGCCCAAAAAGGCATTGGAGGCCCTTTTTCACAGCTTTTTATATGACATTCCCCGAGGAGAGGCCTGCTGCGAAATCGGCAATATTTTTTTGGAGCAAAAGCAATATCAAAAGGCCATTTATTGGTTTGAAACTGCTGTCCATCAAAAGCCGGATATGACCTCCTGTGGTTTTTTTGTTTTGGACCATTATGATTTTATACCGTATTTGCAGCTTTGTGTATGTTACAGCAGAATGGGGGATGACAAAACGGCTGTGAAATATCATAATCTGGCCAAAAAATGCCGGCCAAAAAATGAAATTGTGCTGCAAAATGAACAGTATTTCAAAAGCAAGCATTTGATAGAATCACAATATGACAGTGAAGAATAATAAAGTATTTTAAAGCCAAAAAAGGAGCTGTTGCAAAATGAAATTACAGCAGCTTACAAAAAGAAGTTTTGAAAAGAATAAAAAACCGGCTGTTTTCTGGGTGAAATTTCTCAAAAAAACAACCGGTTTTGATACACTGTTATTGAAGAGGGCTATTTTGCAACAGCCCAAAAAAACAATTTTAATAGGGGGATAGGAAAAGAGCAAGGCCTCTTTCATACAATCCCCCTTTGAAATTTATTGATTCTGTTACTTTCATATGAAATAGAAAGCTATGAAAGGCTAAAACCGACTCCTTACATTTTTGTAACCCCAAAGCAAGGGAGTTTGCAGCAGCTCCAAGCGTTTTGGGTACTTTCTTTTCATAAAGCAATGTCAATCTTGTTGTTCTATTTTTAAAATTCATACCATATCATTTTTCATATTAACCCAACACATCCAATTTCTTTTCTATGTAGCTGCAATATGGCTCTCCATTTTTATCATCATCCATATAACAGAAAAATGTGTTTTAAAATCCGGCATCAAAATTTTTGATATATTGCTTCACCCAGAAATTCCTTTATACAATCACATTTTGAGGTGTACCCATTTCCCAGTTGATGATGTTATCAAAAACAATGATTGCTCTTGTATAAAGTGCTTCATCAGAGGCAAAAGCCACATGGGGCGTCAGCACAGTATGCTTTGCACCCACAAGAGGATGATTGTTTGGCACAGGAGGCTCCATTTCAAACACATCAATGCCTGCACCGGCAATTTTTTCTGTGTTCAGTGCCTCTGCCAATGCTTGGCTGTCCACTACCCCACCTCTTGCTGTATTTAAAACAATGGCTGATTTTTTCATAAGCTCAATTTCTTTTTTGCCAATCATTGCCTTTGTTGCATCATTTAAAGGCACATGAATGGAAATGATATCACTTTGTTTGAGCAGCTCTTCCAAAGATACATAGGTAATGCCTGCTTCTGATACAGCTTCCCTTTTTGTTCTGCTGTAAGCAATGACATGGCAGCCAAATGCCTTTGCAATCAAGGCCACCTTTGTGCCTATGGCACCTGTGCCAATGACGCCAAATGTTTTTTGATACAGCTCAGAGCCTACTAAACCTGCCTTTGTACCTTCTTTTCTCACAACATCATTGCAGGCAGGAATGTTTCTCAGCACAGAAATGGCAAGGCCAAATGTCAGCTCGGCAACGGCATTTGTGGAATATCCTGCCGCATTGCACACAGCAATGCCTCTTTGTCTGCAATAGTCAATGTCAACATGGTCAACGCCTGTAAAGGCAACAGAAAGCAGCTTCAAATTTTCACATTTTTCCAACACTTCTTTTCTAAAAGGCAGATTTGCTATGATGATAACATCTGCATCCTTTCCCCTTTGTATCAGCTCAGCAGTATCCTCTGTTCTGGTATCATAGCAAACCACCTCATGTCCCTTTTGCTTGACTGCCTTGCAGGCCTGCTCCAATTTTTCCGCCGCAATGCCCAAAGGCTCTATTACAACAATTTTCATAAAATCCCTCCTGTAAAAAAATATAATAATAAAACTATTTTTATTGTAACCTCTAAAATGGCAAAAAGCAATAAACTTTTTTTTAGTATTGTCAAAAAAGTGTATTTTTTGTAAAATTTTTGAATTGTTGTGGCGTTGAGAAACCAAAATATTGTATAATAAAAAACAAATAAAAAAAGGAGGCTTTTCAATTGTCTATATTATTTTTAGAATATCCCAAATGCAGTACTTGTCAAAAAGCCAAAAAATGGCTGGAGGAAAATGAAATTTCATTTGAAGACAGACATATCGTGGAGCAAAACCCCAGTGCAGAGGAATTAAAGCAGTGGCATCAAAAAAGCGGTATGCCTTTAAAAAGATTTTTTAATACAAGCGGTATGCTTTATCGTGATTTGGGATTAAAGGATAAGCTGCCTACCATGACAGAGGAGGAGCAATATCAGCTTTTGGCAACAAACGGTATGCTGGTAAAGCGTCCTTTGATTGTTGGTGAGGATATGGTTTTGGCAGGCTTTAAACCGGCAGAATGGGAAAAATTAAAATCATAAAAAATACGGCTCATCAAAGACCATCTGTTTTGGTCAGTATGAAAAGCATGATTTTTTTTCATACAAAAAACCTTCTGAAAAAACAGAGGGTTTTTTGTATGAAATATAAACTATTTATGCATTGTTTTTGTGTAGTATCAAAAGGGCTTGTTTTTTTGTTTTAAAAAAATTTTATTGCTTTTGCTCCAAATAGCTTTTTACAACCCTTTCAGGCAGTATGCCCTGTATGAATGTGCTGTTTTTTGCCATTTCCACAGCTTGGCCCAATGTATCCGGCAATGCTTGATATTTTTTTGTTTCCTCTAAAGCGCATCCGTATAAATTGATGTTGCAAGGGTCGGGCAAAGGCATTTGTTTTGCAACGCCCTCCAATCCTGCATAAATAAAAAGAGTAAAGGCCAAATAGGGATTTAAACAGCTGTCGGCGGAAAATAATTCCAATGGCTGTGTTTTTTCATTGACAGAAGCAATGTGTATCAAAGGCGCATCATATTGATAGGACCAAGTGATATATTTTGGTATTTCCTGATATGCAATGCGTTTGTAAGCGTCTTCTGTGGTATGAAAAAATGCAGACATTTCTCCAATACGGTTTAATATGCCGGCAATAAAGCTTTCATAAAAAATAGAAGGCTCTTTATCAGGCTTTCCCCTATGGAGCAATGATGCCAGAATGTGTATGCCGTTTCCTTGTTCTTTTGAAAAAGGCTTTGGCAAAAAGCAGGCGAAAGCACCTTTTTCCAGCGCAATTTTTTTTGTAATATATTGATAGGTCATAAAATCATCGGCACATTTTAATGGAGTGGCATATTGAAAATCAATTTGATTTTGCCCTGCTGCCCTTTGGTGAAAGGCCCTTTTGGTGAAAATGCCCATTTGTCCCAATGCCATACAAATTTCATTGCGTATCTGCTGACATTTATCTAAAGGAGGGGCATCCAAATAGCCTGCCGTGTCATAGGGCTTGTCCCCTTCCAAAAGAGAAAATTGACATTTTGTGGCAAACATACAGTCCAAATTTTGCTCCTGAGCTTCTTTTACTGCATTTTGCAGCAAATATCTGCTGTCCCCCTCAAAGGGTGTGCCGTCGGCATATTTGATGCTGCCATAAAACTGTATTTCTTTTTCATTGCCATGGCCAGATACGGAAAATGTGGAGATGTCCGGAAAAAGAAACAGCTTGGAAACCTCCTTTTTTAATATGGCCTGAAAAATGTCTGCATCAAAAGCAATACCATTTTCAAGGGCATTTTCAAATTCATTTGCAGCAATGGTAATGGTTTTTGAAAGCCCCAAAATGTCGCAAAACAGAATATGAATCAGCTTGATATTTTTTTTTGTAATAAAATTGATGATTTCTTGTTTGGTTTTATCCATAATTTACCCCCCAATTCTTCAAAACACAGATGTGATTGTTACTTATAGTGTAACACTTTTTTTGGTTTCTGGCTATGCTAAATCAAAAATAAAGGAAAAAGCAGTGCAAGGGGCTGTTTCCTTTGTATTTGTGTAGAAACTATGATATAATGTAGCCGATTCAAATAGGGAGAGTGTACTGCCATGGAATGGAAAGAAAATGTTATTATTAAAATAGAAAAAGACAGCATTGCACAGGAAATGGGATTGGAGCCGGGAGATATTTTGCTGGCAGTCAACGGGCAGCCGGTAAAGGATGTTTTTGATTATCGTTATTTGATACAGGAAGAATATGTGGAGCTGACCATCCGTACCATAGACGGAGAAGAATATATTGCAGAAATTGAAAAGGAAACAGAGGAGGATATCGGCATTGTGTTTGAAAGCGGCTTGATGGATGATGCAAAAAGCTGCAAAAATAAATGCATATTTTGTTTTATAGACCAGCTTCCAAAGGGTATGAGAAAAAGCCTTTATTTTAAAGACGATGATTCCCGGCTCTCTTTTTTGCAGGGAAATTATGTGACACTGACAAATATGTCCCAGGAGGATATCAACCACATTATATTTTATCATCTCTCTCCCATCAATGTATCTGTCCATACCACAGATTTGCAGCTGAGAAAAAAAATGCTCAAAAACCCCAATGCGGACAAAGTGCTTGCTATAATGCAGCGACTGGCAGAGGCAGGCATTGAAATGAATTTGCAGGTGGTGCTTTGCAGAAGCATCAATGATGGTAAAATATTGGACAAAACCATTGCAGACTGCGCCGCTTTTTTTCCCCATGCAAAAAGTATGTCTGTGGTGCCAATTGGCTTGACAAAATATAGAGAAAATTTATACCCCATGAAGCCCTTTGACCAAAAATCCAGCCAAGAAGTCATATATCAGGTGGAAAAATGGCAGAAGCATTTTAAAAAAAAGCTAGGCACATCATTTGTATTTTTATCTGACGAGTTTTATTTAAAGGCAAAAATGCCCTTGCCTCCCTGTGAGGCCTATGAGGATTTTGCCCAGTATGAAAACGGTGTTGGTATGCTTTCTCTTTTGGAGGCAGAGCTTATGGAGGCATTGGAGCAAAAAAAAGCCCAGCTTCCCACAGAAAAACAAAATGTGGTTTCTGTGGCAACAGGAGAGGCAGCATATGCTTTTATCAAAAAATGGTGTGAGCATATTATGCAGTATTGTCCCAAATGGAAAATATTGGTTTATAAAATACGAAATGATTTTTTTGGAGAGCAAATCACTGTTTCCGGTCTTTTGACAGGGCAGGATATCATCAAGCAGCTGAAACAAAGGGAGCTTGGGCAATATTTGCTTTTGCCGGAGAGCCTTTTAAGAAATGATACCACAATGCTTTTGGATAATGTGGAAATAGAAGATATTGAAAAAGCATTGCATATCCCTGTCAAAATCACAAAAAATACAGGCATGGCATTGCTTTGCAATCTATTGGATTTGGAGGAGAATATATGAGTAAACCCATTGTAGCAGTGGTTGGCAGGCCAAATGTGGGAAAGTCAACCCTTTTTAACCGTCTGGCAGGGGAAAGAATATCCATTGTGCAGGATACACCCGGTGTCACAAGAGACAGAATTTATGCAGATGTAGAGTGGACAGGCAGAAAATTTACACTCATTGATACAGGAGGCATGGAAATCGGCACAGAGGACATCATTGTAAGACAAATATTGCAGCAGGCGGAAATTGCCATTGAAACGGCAGATGTCATACTTTTTGTGACAGATGCAAAAACAGGCGTGACAGATGATGACAAACAGGTGGCAAATATGCTTCGCAGAACCAAAAAACCTGTTGTGCTGGCTGTCAACAAAGTAGACAATATCAAAAAGGACGCCATGGATATTTATGAATTTTATGAGCTGGGTATTGGAGAGCCTATGGCAATTTCCGCAGGGCAGGCTTTGGGGCTGGGGGATATGCTGGATGAGGTGATTGCCCATTTTCCCGAGCAAACACAGTCTGAGCAGGAGGAGGAAGCCATAAAGGTGGCCATCATAGGCAAGCCCAATGTGGGAAAATCCTCTTTGATTAACAAAATATTGAAAGAAGACAGGCTTATTGTAAGCAACATACCCGGCACCACAAGAGATGCCATTGACAGTCCCATTGAAATAGATGGGCAAAAATATATATTCATTGATACAGCGGGCATGAGAAGAAAAAGCAAAATCAAAGAAGAAATTGAACGCTTTAGTATCATTCGTGCCGTAGCCGCCGTGGAAAGATGTGATGTGGCCATATTAGTCATTGATGCCAACGAAGGCATTACAGACCAGGATACCAAAATTGCAGGCATTGCCCACGAAAGAGGACGTGCCGCCATTGTTGCAGTCAACAAATGGGACTCCATTGAAAAAAATGATAAAACCATGAATCAGTATTTAAAAGATATTGGCAATGAGCTGGCCTATATGCCCTATGCCCCAAAGGTATTTATATCCGCTTTGACAGGGCAAAGAATCAACAGAATGCTGGAATTGATACAGACTGTGTATCAAAATCATGCTTTGCGTATCAGCACAGGACTTTTAAATGATGTTTTGATAGAGGCAACGGCAATGCAGCAGCCTCCTGCCGACAAGGGCAGACAGCTAAAGCTGTATTATATGACACAGGTTTCTGTAAAGCCCCCTACATTTGTTATATTTGTCAACGACAGAGAGCTGTTTCACTTTTCTTACAGAAGATATATTGAAAATCAGCTGAGAGAGGCCTTTGGATTTGTAGGCACACCCATCCATTTTATTGTCAGGGAAAAAGGAAGAGAGGATTAAAATAGAGTATGATTCCGGTTATCTGTGTTTTGTTAGGCTATTGTATCGGCTGTATACAGTCGGCTTATTTTGTGGGGAGATTTTCGGCAAATGTGGATTTAAGACAATATGGCAGCGGCAATTTAGGCACCACAAACGCCCTGCGTGTGCTGGGAAAAAAAGCAGGGGCCATTACATTTGTCTGTGACATTTTAAAGTCTGTAATGGGTTTTTTGGTTTGTCATATGCTTTTTGCAAATGCAGCACTGGCAGGGCTTTATGGCTGTGTGGGTGTGATATTGGGACATGATTTTCCTTTTTATTTAAAATTTAAAGGAGGAAAAGGCATAGCCTGTATGATAGGGCTGGTGCTTTGTTTGAGCAGTGTCACATGGTATTTGCCTGCATTTGCATTTGGCATAGGCATTGTCTGCATTGGCGCCACGAGATATGTTTCACTGGGCTCTATGGCATTTGCCGTTATGATACCCATTGTGCTTTATAAAGTTCATTTTCCTTTGGAGGGTGTGGCGGTAACAGCCTGTTTAAGCGCATTGGCATTGTATCAGCACAGGGGAAATATTGTCAGGATTTTGTCAGGAAATGAAAACAAGCTGGGTGGAAAACGGGAAGGTGTTTCCTAAAAAAGCACAGTCATTTTTTAAGGAGGTGCAAAAATATGAAAAAAATAGCAGTCATTGGCGCAGGAAGCTGGGGAACAGCATTGGCAGTGATGCTGGAGCAGTCTGGACACAGTGTGACAATGTGGGCAAGAAATGCAAAAGCAGTGGAAGAAATGCAAAAAACAAGAGAAAACAAACAATATCTGCCAGGAGTTTTGTTGGGAGAGCAGATTCAAATTACAACCGACCCAAAAGAGGCCGTTGCAGAAAAAGAAATTGTCATTTCCGCAGTGCCTTCCCGTGCGGTACGGGAAACCATGACAAAATTTTCTCCCTTTTTTCAGCAGGAGGCCAGCATTGTCAATGTGGCAAAGGGGCTGGAGCAGGACAGCCTTTTACGGCTTTCTCAGGTCATAAAGCAGTGTGTACCCCATTGTCAGGTCTGTGTATTATCCGGTCCAAGCCATGCAGAGGAGGTGGGCAAAGGCATTCCTACCGCCTGTGTGATTGCATCAGAAAAAGAAGAGACTGCCAAAATGATACAAAAGGAATTTATGAACCCCAATTTCAGGCTCTACACAAACAGCGATGTGATTGGTGTAGAAATTGGTGCGGCATTAAAAAATATTATGGCACTGGCTGCCGGTATGTCTGACGGCATTGGCTTTGGGGATAACACAAAGGCAGCTTTGATGACAAGGGGCATGGCAGAGATGACCCGCCTTGGCATTGCCATGGGCGGAAAGGCCGAAACATTTGCAGGGCTTTCCGGCATTGGGGATTTGATTGTCACCTGCACCAGTATGCATTCCAGAAACAGAAGGGCAGGCATATTGCTGGGAAAGGGAAAGTCATTGTCTGAAACATTGCAGGAAGTTAAAATGGTTGTGGAGGGAGTCAATACAGTACAGGCTGCCTGTGAGCTGGCAAAAAAATATGATGTTTGTATGCCCTTGACAGAACAAATCAACGAAGTGCTTTTTTATGGAAAGGATGTAAGACAGGCAGTGCTTCAGCTGATGACAAGAGATGGAAAAGCAGAATAATCAAACAAAAATGCTGGGGTATATGCCAATGGCTGAAATGTCCATTTTGAAAGAAGCTGATTGAAAAATTTGTGTATGAAAAGAAAACCGTTTTATCCTTTAAATGAAAATGGAATACATACAATGCTTTTATGCCATTTTTTGTTATCCCATTTCTATGTCTATGAAAATGGGAAATGAAATCTCTTTTGCAATATCATATTGTGTCAAAACAAATAAAAAGCATACAGCAAACACAGCCCATTATATTTTTTGATACCCATGCTCAAAGCCATAGACATCTTGGTATTTTTAAAAACAGCACTGCTGTAAAGGGCAATGCTTTGCTGCTATGACAATCATAAAAATATTAATATAAATGAAGGAATGAATATGGAAAAAAAAGAAAAAATATTGTATTTGGAAATCATCAGAATACTGGCCATATTTTCTGTGATACTGCTGCACTGCAATGCAGAGTATTTTCCCAATGCAGCTATTTTTGGAACAAAAACATGGTGGCTTTCCAATGCAATCAATGCCGCTTCTCGTTTTGGCGTACCTGTATTTTTTATGATAAGCGGTTTTGTTTTGCTTTCTACAAAAACAGCAGAGGATATGCATTTGTTTTATAAAAAAAGATTTTTGAAAATCATACCTGCTTTTTTGGTGTGGAGCTTGATTTATTATATCAGTAAATGCTTTCACCAAAATACTTCCTTTTCCATAGTGGATTTTTGTGTCATGCTTGGCACCGGCAGAATTATATATCATTTTTGGTTTATATACATGATATTGTTTTTTTATTTATTTACTCCTTTTTTGAAAAAGGCAATCAGCCAATGCAGCCAAAAGCAGCTATGGATTTGTTTTTTTATCATACTCCTTCCCACTACCATTTCACCCCTTTTAAACAGAATGGTTGGAAAATGGTTTTTGTATTTTCCCATGACAGTAGAAGGATATTGGGGCTATTTTTTGCTGGGATATTTGCTGGGTAACTATGAAACACCAAAAAAATACAGAATGCTTTTGTATTTTTTGGCGGTGTTGTGTGTGCCTGCTGCAATCATAGGTACATACAGAGGCTCTTCCTCTGATGGCATTGATACATTTTACAGCGGAGGCTACCAGTTTAATGCTTTTATCATTGGTGCAGCCATATTTTTGTTTTTTAAATATCATATGCCTGCTATCAAAAATGTTTTTTTGTCAAAATATATTGTGCTGCTGGGCAATTTATCATTTGGGCTGTATTTGTGCCATGTATTGGTCATAGAAATATTGGAAATGTTTTTTGATTTTTCAAAAGCATATACCAAAATTTTTGCATTGACATTTATGACATTTATATTAGGCTATGTCATTGTGTTTGTAATAAGCAAAATAAAATTTTTGAATAAATGGCTGTTGTAAAAGGGCCGGAATGCATCCGGCTTTTTTAGTATAAAAAACAGAATCCATAGCAGTATATTGTCATAAAATTACGATAATCAATATGTATGATGACAAATAGCTTGTCACATACCAATATCATATGCTGCACAAAAGTAAATGCAATCATTTAAAAAATTAAGCCAGCCACTGATTTTATTGGCTTTTGAGAATATAGATTATTTGAGTGCTTTGAACAATAGAACTCTGCTGATTTTCTGCAATAGAATACTAAAGTTTCACATTTCATAATATTTACATACAGCCACCGGAGGTGTCTGTTACAGAGTGTGGAAGGCTGCTTTTTGACGAATAGACAGAAGTATAAAGCAGAAGCTCCATAGGCTAAAGGCCTTGAAACTTCTGCTTTTCCTTCCGGCAAATAAATTCCGACTGCGGATTCCAGTTGGAAAACCCTTCGTTTCCCCCCCTTGAAAAAATATAAAATATAGTTTTTCTACAATCTGATACAGCCACTGAAAGTATCCGTTATATTTTACAGTATTCTTTTTTATCTGTAAACGAGTCATTTTGTTCTGTCATATTCTTCTAATTGATTTTTCATCTCCCATTTTCATTTCTTGCTGTCACATAAACAAAGCCAGCCTATTTCTTACTCTATATTTGTGGTCAATACCCTCTTAGCTTCAGAACCCTTTTTAAAGTGTTTTACACCAAAATCATAATAGCATACTCACCAAATATTATTATAAAATGAAAATTCAGAGCTTTTATATACTAACCGATTCCCAAATTGAACTAAGGATTTTTTCATATCTATTGGCAAACAATCAAAATCAACAGTAAACCGGTGGTTTGAACAGCCACTAGCAGGAGGGCTTTTCTGCAATGCCATTGAAAATCCCACTGCTTTTCAACTGCTGCCCTTAACAACGGTTTCCTTATTATCTCTTTATAACACCATTGCCAAAGCTCCATTATAAAATGATAATCCGAAAGTTTTATATACTAAAGTATTTTACTTGGAATGCTGCAATATGAAATCACAGCGGCAGTCTTGCACAAAGAAAGCTTGCAAATAATAGAAAACAGACTGTTTTCTCAGCGGAATTTCCTCAGAAACCAACCGGTTTTTGTACACTATTATCCCTTTCTTTGGCTAAAGGAGAAAATCAGGACCACCGGCCTAGCCGGTGGTTTGCTCCGCCCCTAGAAGGGGCCATTACCAGCTGCGCTTGTAAGCGCATTGAAAGTCCGCCAAGTGCTCTACTTCCTCAACTGCCGCCTTTGGCGGCTATTTTTATTTACTTTTTCACCCGTAAACGGGTCAATGTACTCACTGAAACTAATTTGATCTGCCATCC
>CALWSR010000004.1 GCA_944384265.1 uncultured Clostridia bacterium | reverse complement strand
CAAAAGCTGGCACTGCTGTGCTTACTGTCATTGCTGTGGACAGTAAAAACGCAATTGCTTGGTATCTTTTCATTTTTCTTTTCCCCCTTGAAACCAGTTTCTTTTTCAATACCAATTTTTAGATTTAAAAATTCATATAGCTCATTCTCAAAAGGTATACTTTTTGGGAAAATAGTTTTTTAATGGATTTTAAAAAAATTTAAAAATTTTCTTGGACAAATTCGATAATTTGTGTTATAGTAGAGCCATAAAAATTCATATAAAATGTATTTTTCTGTGTAGACATAAAAAATTCCCAAAAAGTATACATTTTGGGAATAATATCTTATTCTTTTCCAAAACCTCAAAATCATTCATACTTTTTTGATATAAACCCCTTCTTTTTGGCCATAAAAAAAGAAATAAATGCCTAAAACAGCATTTATTTCCTTTTTAAAAGAGAACGAGTTGAAAGTAGTACTATTTTTTTATATATTTATCTGCTTACCGTTTATAAAAACAGCTCTCAGTGATAAATCCTTGTTCAGCAGTACCACATCAGCCGCCTTTCCCGGTGTAATGCTTCCGCATTTATCATAAATTCCTATGGATTTTGCAGGATTGATTGTAGCACAGGCCACAGCACTTTCCAGAGGAATTTCCATTTTTTGTACAGCCGTTCGCACACAGTCTGCCAGATTTGTCACAGAGCCGGCAAGGGCATTGCCCTTCACCAGTGTGGCTCTGTTTCCTCTCACAGCAACCTCCTGTCCTCCCAGAGTATATTGGCCGTCTTTCAGTCCTGTTGCTCTCATGCTGTCGCTGATAAAAACAATTCTATCCTCTCCAAACATAGCAAATGTTGCTCTCACAACACAAGGATGGATATGCACTCCGTCGCATATCAGCTCCACATAAGTATGCTTGTTGTCAAAGGCCGCCCCCACGACCCCGGGTTCTCTGTGAGAAAAAGGCAGCATGGCATTATAGAGATGGGTCACATGGCTGGCGCCTTTTTGAAATGCCAAATTTGCCGTTTCATAATCTGCACAGGTATGAGCAATGGATATGGTGGTTTGTCCCTTTATGGCAGCGATAAAATCAAATGCATCATTTGTTTCCGGAGCAATGTCCACTAATTTAATCAGACCATTGCTCAGCCTTTGAAACTGCTGATACATTTCAATACTGCAGTTTCGGATATATTTTGCATCCTGTGCGCCTTTTTTGTCACTGTTGATAAAAGGTCCTTCCATATTAATGCCTTCCAGCTTAGCGCCTTTTTCATTTTCATATTCTCCTGCCGTCTGCATCACCTGTGCAAGCTGGTCTGTCTGTATTGTCATGGTAGCCGGCACAATGGTTGTCACACCCACAGAGGCCTCATATTCTGCTATTTTTTCAATGGCTTGTTTTGTTCCGTCACAAAAATCATATCCCATGCAGCCATGAAAATGGATATCCACCAATCCGGGTATGGCATAACAATCCTGGGCGTCTATCACATCCTTTGTATCTGTGGCTGTTGTCTGAAATACACCGTTTTCCAGTATCAGCTCACCCTTTTGAAATGTTTTATCCTCCTGATACACCAAGCTATTTTTTATAATCATATGCTCTCTCCTTAGCAGTATTGGGATTATGTTATTTTAATATGAAATAAAATGTTACAGCAAAAATCAGCTTTCTTCATTTCTTTCTAGCCACCCAACGCAAGGGGGGCTTTTCCATATAACCTTTCTTGGAGGCATTGCAAAAGCCTCTTGGCTTCTTTTGCAGCAAAGCAAGCCCCCTTTTTATGCTTATGAATATACCACCATTTTTCATATAAAATAAACCACCCAGTACCTTTTATAAAATCAAATCCAAGCAATGAATGAATTAGATATCCATTTTTGATAAAGCCGCTTCATCCCCTACCAATATCACATCATTGTGCATTTGCAGTATAGACGCCGGCACAGATGGTGTCACAGGGCCAAGGAATGCTTCTTTGACAATATCCGCTTTGTCTGCACCACTTACAACAATCAAAATTTTCTTTGACTGCATAATGGTTTTGATGCCCATGGTATAGGCATATTTTGGCACATCATCAATGGAGGCAAAAAATCTTTTGTTTGCCTGTATTGTACTTTCCTGCAATGCAACACAGTGTGTTTCCTTTTCAAAGGCTTGGTCAGGCTCATTAAATCCAATGTGTCCATTGTGTCCAATGCCCAAAAGCTGCAAGTCAATGCCTCCCAGGGAATGAATCAAGGCATCATATCTTTCACATTCCTTTTGTTCATTTTCTGCCATACCATTGGGAAGAAATGTTTGCTCCCGATTGATGTTGACCTTGCTAAACAAATGCTTTTCCATAAAATAGCGATAGCTTTGGTCATTGTCTCCTGTCAATCCTTTGTATTCATCCAAATTTACACTGGTTACCTTGGAAAAATCCAAATCCCCCTTTTTATACCACTCTACCAGCTGGTCATATATGCCAATGGGAGAAGAGCCTGTGGCCAAACCCAGCACACAGTTTGGCTTCATAATAATTTGTGCAGACAATATGTTGGCTGCCTTTCTGCTCATATCATTATAATCCTTTGCTTTATAAATTTTCATACTCAAATGCTCCCTTCCTTAGTATAATTCATCCTCTTTGTTTCCCTTTAATGCTTTTAATGTACTGTCATGTATGGTTTCTTTTTTATATTTGTCCTGTTCGATGTAACAGGAATATAATATATCCAGCATAATGGCTATGGGAAACTGAGGAGATATGACATTTCCAAAATGCAGCCCCATACGAGTAGGCACAAGCACAATTTCATCACAAAACTCTTGAAAGCTTTCTTTGTTTGTGGCTGTAATCAAAATTGTTTTGGCCCCCTTTTTGTGGGCTTGCTTTAAAAAAAACAATATTTCCTCTTTTTCCCCGCTGATGCTGATACCAATGGCAAGGCAATTTTCATTCTGAAGCACTGTCAGCATTTTAATCAAATCACTGTCTGTCACAGAATTAATATCCACGCCCACCCGCATAAAACGAATGCCCATTTCTCTGGCAGCCAATCCGGAATTGCCCATGCCACAGACAAAAACACGATAAAAACCGGAAAGATATTGGCTGATTCTGCTGATTTGTGCTTCATCTATCAATTTATATGCTTTGTTTAAAAGCTCTTGATAAGCGTCAAGCACCTGACGGACATTGTCCAAAGCAAACTCGTTTTTTTCTACAAAGCTTTCTTCATATTGATATATAAATTCTCTGTATCCTCTAAAACCGCATTTTTTGGCAAATCTGGAAAGAGATGCCTCTGAAACAAAAAGCTTTTGAGAAATTGACTTTGCAGAAAAATTAATTTTTTCACCGTTGTTCATAAAAAAATCTGCAATGGTTTTTTCTGCCTGTGTAAAATTGCTGTAATTTGATTCAATAATTGGTACAATCGGTTTGATATAATTTTCCATAGCGTTTACCTATTTCAGCATATGCATTTGACAAAAATGATAATAAGCTCCCATCATGCCGGCATCATTTTCATATGCGGCAAACACAATTTTGGTATGCCTTCTGACAGAAGCAATCAAATATTTGTCCAAGGCAGCATCTATTTTTTCTTTCAAATACTGTTTTTGCGCCATAATGCCGCCGCCCAGTACAACCACATCCGGATTTAATACATAGCATATGTTTGCTATACCTCTGCCCAATATGTCTATCATGCCCTCAATGGCGTTGATACAAACGGCATCTCCTTTTTTTGCTTCCGAAAAAATTTTGATACCGTTCCATTTTTCCACATCTTCTCCCTTTTGCTTTGCCACATTTTTTGAAAGGGTGCTGCTTGCTCCCAATGCTCCAAATTTATCGTCAAACATTTGCATATATCCCACTTCGCAGGCACTGTTTGACGCCCCGTGAAATACCCTTCCATCTATAATGGCACAGCCTCCTATGTCTGTTCCCACTGTCAGACACAGTGCTACACGGCTTCCCTTTGCACTGCCGGATATATATTCGGCAAGACCGGCGCAGTTTACATCATTTTCCACCTCACATACAATAGAAAATGCTTCCTGCACACGTTTTTTGATTTCCATTCCTGTATATTCCGGTATGGTATGAGAGGCATGAATGATACTGCCCTGTTTGGTGTCAACCATTCCCGCAGTTGATATGCATATCCCCTCTGGCTGATAAGCGTCTTTATATGTTTCTATAATCTGGAATACCTTATGAAGTATGCTCTCTCCACCCAAAAACGCCTCTGTCTTCATTTGTTTTTTCACTACAATGCTGCCTGTTTCATCAATAACGCCATATTTGATTGCTGTGCCGCCAATATCAATGCTTATATAGTTTTTCATTTTTTTGCCTCCCATGGTTTTTTATGGGTTATTTTAATATCAGCGGCAAACCAATGCAGCCTGCCGCTGTTTTATTATTATATATCATTCTACCAAAACTTTAAAGATGGCTTTTTTAATGGTAACAGGTTCTTTTACTTTTATGGCAGTCATGTGTCCGTCATTGGGATAGCATATTAAAAAGTCATCCTTTGTCAATACCACATGGCTGTTGGCCTCTCCCTCCAAAGGAAGAAAATCATTTTCCGCTTCAAATTCCTTTTGTGTCATATTTGCTATAAAATTTAAATCAATCTGCTCTTGCCCAGAAAGCATAACATGAACATCCAAATATTTTCTGTGGGCCTCCCAAAAACGATTTTCTTTTTCTGTGGTGGTATATTCTACCACATTGACAAAAAGCTTTTCTCCTTCTATGGGGTAAGAGCCTGTTTCATAAGATAATATATCATTTTCTTTTACATATGCAAAGCATTTTTGAAGCTGTTGTCCCAAAAAGGCATATTCAGAAATATTTTTCAGATTTCCAAAAATCATACTGTTTCCTCCTTACCTTTTGATTGAATACCATATATTGTAGTAACCGGGTCAGGTGTAGAAGTATCGTTTGTCATTTTTCTTTGTACTGCGCTGACTGCCACACCAACCACAACGGAAATACCAATTGTAATCAATGAATAGGACCATATGGAAACCTGAGGCTGTGTATATTTTACCCATATAATCACAATAGAAGCTACAATAAATGCCACATAGGTTCCAAATGTAGTGGCTACCTTTGTAAATGCGCCCAGTACAAATGTGCCTCCCAGCACGCCTAATACCAGTCCCATAAATCCATTGAACCATTCATAGGCTGATTTGATTTCTCCATTGGCAAGCACCATTGATATCAATATGGACACAATACCTACGCCCAAAGAAACAAACTGTGCAATTCTTGTCTGAAGCTTAAAGCTCATTTCTTTTTTAGAAAGTCTTTCCTGTATGTCCAGTGTCCAGCTGGTTGCCACAGAGTTTAATCCTGTGGAAAGTGTGGACTGAGATGCCGCATAGATGGCTGCCAAAAGAATGCCTGTGATACCCACCGGAAGCTCATAGGCAATAAAGGAGGCAAAAATTTGGTCCTGCTGTGCTGTTTCTGCCAGCTCTGGATTTTGTGTATAAAATACAAACAATCCTGTTCCGATTAAATAAAATACAGTTGCAATAAATATGGATAAAACACCGTTTGTAAGCATCATTTTGTTTAATTGCTTTGTATCTGTTGTGGTTGTAAATCTCTGCACAATATCCTGACTGGAGATATAAGAGGAGCAAGTGTTAAGACCTGCGCCGAATATCAGCAAAAATACACTGTTTTTCAAAAGATTTGCATCAAATATAGGCTCATTTTCTGCAAGGAATTTTCCGTTTTGAAATACATCCATAATAGAGCCCATACCGCCGTCGATATGTAATATCAAAAATATCAAAGCAAATGTTACGCCCACCAAAAGTACAGTACCCTGTATAAAGTCTGTCCAAAGCACAGATTTCAAACCGCCTGTATAGGAATATATAATTGCAATGACGCCCATAGCAATAATCAGAATGTTTACATTGATTCCTGTCAGGCTGGCCAATACCATAGATGGCAAATACATAATAATGGACATACGGCCCACCTGATATACAATAAACATAACTGCTCCCAATATTCTCAGGCCTTTGCTGTGAAATCTCAGCTCCAGATAATGATAAGCTGTGTCAATATCCAATTTGCTGTATATCGGCAGAAAAAAACGAATGGTAATGGGTATGGCCACAATCATACCCAGCTGAGCAAACCACAAAAGCCAGCTTCCTCCATAGGAATTTCCTGCCAGTGACAAAAATGAAATAGGGCTTAACAGTGTTGCAAATATGGAAACAGATGTTACCCACCAAGGAATGGTTCCGTCTCCTTTAAAAAACTCCTTGCCCTGCATTTCTTTTTTGGAAAAGTGCAGTCCTGCAAAAAGAACTGCAGCCAAATAAACAATTAATATAATCAAATCAATGTATGTGAAACCCCTCACAATCAATCCCTCCAATACCACAATTTAACAGAATTTTGAAACGGCTTCCTTCACCATAGCAGCAGCCTGTTCTACAATGGCCATATCCTCTTGTGTCAATGCTGGCAGAGGCTCTCTTACGCCGCCGATGTCAAAGCCTTCATTGATTTTTAATATGGCTTTAATCACTCCATACATATTGCCTTTGCAGGAACACATTTTGTATATGATTTCATTTGCCGCATACTGCACCTGGCAGGCCTTTTCCATTTCACCCTTTTCAATCAGTTCATTCATTTTCAAAAACAGCTCCGGCATAACCCCATAGGTGCCGCCAATACCACCTTCTGCTCCTATGGCACGGCCGCCTACAAACTGCTCGTCGGGACCGTTAAATACAATGAAATCCTTTCCTGCTGCAGCCTTAAACATTTGTATGTCTTGTATGGGCATAGAGGAATTTTTTACACCAATGACTCTTGGATTTTTTCTCATTTCATGAAAAAGGCTCATTGTCAGTGTGACACCTGCCAGCTGAGGTATGTTATAAATGATAAAATCTGTATCCGGCGCCGCTTGGCTCATGGTGTTCCAATATTGGGCAATGGCATATTCAGGCAGCTTGAAATAAATGGGAGGGATAGCGGCAATGGCATCTACTCCCAGGCTTTGTGCGTGCTTTGCCAGCTCCACACTGTCTTTTGTGTTGTTGCAGGCTACATGGGCAATCACTGTCAGCTTACCCTTTGCTTCTGCCATAACATTTTCCAGTGTCACCTTTCTGTCTTCTACACTTTGGTAAATGCATTCTCCTGAAGAGCCATTGACATAAACACCCTTTACTCCCTTTTGGATGTGATATTTTGTCAGTGTTCTCACACCTTCCGGACTCACCTCTCCGTTTTTGTCATAGCAGGCATAAAATGCAGGGATAACTCCTTTGTACTTTTCTAAATTTGACATAATCATACTCCTCCTTCTATGTATTATAAAGCGGCTTTCATAAAAGCCATATTCCTTTTCAAACAATCATTTCTGCAAAGCCTCTGCAAACATTTTTGTAATCACTTGAGGTCTTGTAATAATAGAGCCTACCACAACGCTGTAAACCCCCAGCTCCATCACCCTTTTTGCCTTTTCAGGGGTATTGATGTTTCCTTCTGCAATCACAGGGTGCTTTACATTTGCAATGATTTGTTTGATGATTTCAAAATCATTCTGTTCAATTTTCAGCTTTTCACTTTGCTTTGTATAGCCCACTAATGTTGTTCCGATAAAATCAAATCCCAGTTTGTCTGCATAAATGGCTTCTTCCACCGTAGAGCAGTCTGCCATAAGCAGTTGATTTGGATATTTTGATTTGATTTGTTCAAAAAAAGCATCCAATGTCACATTTTCCGGACGCAAATCACTTGTGGCATCCAATGCTATGATTTCCGGCTTAACCTCCATTAACTCCTCTATTTCTTTCATCGTCGGTGTAATGTAAACATTGCTGTCTTTATAATCTCTTTTTACAATGCCAATGACAGGAAGCTCCACCTGTTTTTTAATTTCTGCAATGTCCTCTTTTGTGTTGGCACGAATGCCCGCTGCGCCGCCCTGCTTGGCGGCAACTGCCATTCTTCCCATAATAAACGATGAATGCAATGGTTCCTCAGGCAGTGCTTGACAGGAAACAATGAGCCTGCCCTTTACACCTTCCACTTTTTGCTCCATTGACAAATCCCCTCCATTCTCTTTCTTCTCTTTTTGTGTTGTGACTTGTGTTGTTGGACTTAAGTATAACAGCTTTAAAATTATTTTCAACAAAAACTGTCTATGCTGAAAGTACTTTCCATATATTCACTTTTTCACAATATCTTATGGAAATCAGCTATATTTTTATATGCATAATTTATAATAGAATGTTTTTTCTTCCATTTGTTTTTTTTCACAAAAATACCATATTTTTTTGAAGCACATCCATCACATTTTTGTAGACAACACATATTTGCTTTAGATACAAAAACATATTGCAAAAAAACAAATGTTATTATAATATTAAATACTGACAGCAAAATATGTTTTTTCATTCTCATTTTGTTGATACATGGAAAAGAAGGAAAGCAAATCCACTTTTTGCTATTATAAATATAGAAAGAAGAAAATAAAATGATATCCAAAAACATATTACTTTTTTTAAAAAAAGAATCCATTCTTTTTGTTGCCTGCTTTTTGGCATTTTTTTCATGCTTTTTTACACCCCCTGACATACAATATATCCATTATGTTGATTTTAGGACACTCATTTTGTTGTTTTGTCTTATGATTGTTATGGCAGGTATGCAGGATATTGGCCTATTTCATTTGATAAGCGGAAAGCTTTTAAAAACCGTTCATACACAAAAAGGGCTTGTTTGTATATTGGTTTTTTTATGTTTTTTCAGCAGTATGTTTATTACAAATGATGTGGCCCTCATCACATTTGTGCCTTTATGTATTATGATTTTAAAGCTGGTGAAAAAAGAACAGCTTATTTGTATCACCATTGTACTGCAAACCATTGCGGCAAATTTGGGCAGTATGTTTACACCGGTGGGAAATCCTCAAAATCTTTATTTATACAGTATTTCCGGCTTTTCTATAAAGGAGTTTATAAAAATTACATTTCCCTATGTGATGCTGGCTGCCGGCGGTATTTTTATTGTCATACATATTTTTTATAAAGAAAAAATGCCTTTTGAGCAAATTAATATTTCTCAAGCCCATCTAAACTGCAAAAAGGTATTTTATTATGGCATTTTATTTTTGCTTTGTCTTTTCAGTGTCATTAGAATATTGCCTGTTACCATACTTTTGCTGCTGATTATAGGCGGTATTTTGGCAGATAATAAAGCCCTTTTTAAAAAAGTGGATTACAGCTTGCTTTTTACATTTTTAGCCTTTTTTATATTGATAGGAAACATAGGACGGTTTCCCATATTTCATAGCTTTATTGCAAAAATTGTACAGGGACAGGAAATGCTGACTGCCATACTCATCAGCCAAATCATCAGCAATGTGCCTGCTGCACTACTGCTCTCTGGCTTTACACTGCAATGGGAGGAATTGATTGTGGGGGTCAATATTGGCGGGCTTGGCACACTCATTGCCTCCATGGCAAGTCTTATTTCTTATAAACAAATGGTTTTGGAATATCCCCATGACAAAAGAAAATACCTTTTTCAATTTACATGGTGGAATCTGTTTTTTCTGATTTTATTGCTGTTAAGCTCTAAATTTTTTTAAGCCTATCAAAAAAACAGCCGTCATTTTCATAACGCCGGCTGTTTTTTGATAGTATATGTAAAAAAGGCTTTTTACATTTTCTGTCAATGCTTTTATACTATTTCATATTGTCATCTGCAAACAATGGGCCATACCATAAAAAACATTTCCATTTCATTTTTATATCCTTTTTCACAGCTTCCTTTCAAAAATAAATTTCTATCCACTTTTTGGTCTTTTTATGCATCATGGATGGTATTTTATCCCCAAAACAGCTCTTTTCCCCAAGCCCTCTGATATCATATTGTATGCTCAATATCCTCATCAAAGCATTTTTGACTACTGTTTTACAATGACCAGCTTTGGCTTTCTGTCTGCAAATGAACCATTTTTTCATACATTCCATGCTTTTGCAGCAGCTTCTGAGGAGGTCCCTGCTCTGCTGCAATGCCATTTGCCAAAACCACCACTTTGTCTGCGCCTGCCACTGTTCTCATTCTATGGGCTATGAGCAAAACCGTTTTGTTTTGAATCAATTTAGAAAGTGCATTTTGTATGGCACTTTCATTTTCCACATCTAAAGAGGCGGTGGCCTCATCCAGCAATAGTATGGGGGCATTTTTCAAAAATGCTCTGGCAATGGAAATTCTCTGTCTTTCCCCTCCCGAAAGTGTGCAGCCATTTTCACCAATCAATGTATTCCATTTTTCAGGGAGGTTTTCTACAAATGCTTCACAATTTGCCAATTTTGCTGCTGCAATCACTTCTGCATCACTGGCATCCTTTTTTCCCACACGAATATTTTCTAATATGGTGTTATGAAACAGCGTTACATCCTGAAAAACAATGGCATACAAAGATAGCAGTGTTTCAGGGTCTATTTTAGAAATATCCATTCCCCCCACTGTAATGGTGCCTTCGTTGATATCCCAAAAGCGGGCGGCCAAACGGGAAGCCGTTGTTTTTCCTCCTCCGGAAGGCCCCACCAATGCCGTTACCTCTCCTTGCTTTGCTTCAAATGATACATCCTGCAATATGGTTTCACCTCTGTGATAAGCAAATTTTACATGGTCAAACACAATGTCATATCCTTTGTTTGTCAGCACATTGCTGCCTTCCTGTGTGGTGTGGTCAAATATTTCATTCATTCTTGCAATATTTGTTCTTGTGGATATGATTGCCGCAAGGTTTTGCAATACACTCTGCAAAGGGTCATACAATCTGGAAACCACAACCAAAAACATAAAAAATGTAAATACATCTATTTTTTCTTCTATCAACAGTAGGGAGCCTGTCAATGCCACTGTGGCAATGCCAAGCTTCAATATCAGTGCGGCAGAAACCACAAATACTGCTGTGCCGAATTCTGATAATATTGCTCTGTTTTCCACAGCATGGATTTTTGCAATCAAGCCCTTCAAATAATTTTGTTCTCCATTATTTGCTTTTAAATCCTGAAGGCATTCAATACACTCCTGTATGCCATCGGCACAATCCATTTTTGCATCCATTTGCTTTTTATTCAGCCTTTCCTGCACACCTGAAGAAAAATATACAATGGCAAAGGATACAGGCAATACCCAAAGAGCCGCCAAAGCCATTTGCCAGTCAAACAAAAGCAATCCAATGCTAATCAATAATGTAGAAACAACCGAGCCTGCCAGCTCCGGTATAAAATGGGAAAAGGATTGCTCCAAAAATGTGCAGTCTGCCATGATGGTACTGGTCAAATCTGCCAAATCCTTTTTTCCAAAATAAGACAAAGGCACTTTTCTCAGCTTTTCTGCCAAAGAAATTCTGCGAATGCCGCTTTCTTTGTATGTTGCAAAATAAGTGGCATTGTATTGAAACCATGTTGTCAAAAAAATCAAAGCAATACAAAGCACACAGCCTATGCCATAAAAAGCCCCCTTAGCCCCAATGCCTTCAGAGTACATACAATCCTGAATCAAGCAATAAAGCAATGCTACCGGAAACATAAATGAAATGTTTTGAAATGCGCAGGCAATGCAGCCCTTTATCAAATCCTTAGCACCTTGCTCAGACAATGCATATTTTTTCTGCAGCTTTTCTATCATATGCTTCTTCCCTCCTTTTGCACCTTCCAGTTGACAGCTGTTTGGTAATCCTGCCACATATCATAATAAACTCCTTGCTGCTTTAGCAATTCTTTGTGTGTTCCCTGCTCTGCTATTTTTCCCTCTTTTAATACAAAAATTCGGTCTGCACCCACCACAGTGGAGAGTCTATGCGCAATCATAATCACCGTTTTCTCCTTTGCCAGCTTTGAAAAAGCCTTCTGCACACGGCTTTCATTATCCGGGTCTGCAAATGCTGTGGCCTCATCTAAAATAATAATGGGCGTGTTTTTTAAAATCACTCTTGCAATGGCAATTCTCTGCTGTTCCCCTCCGGAAAGATACACGCCCTTTGTGCCGATTATGGTATCTATGCCTTGTGGGAATTTTTCTATGATATCCATGCATTGTGCCGCTTCTAATGCCTTAAGCACCTCCTCTCTGGTTGCCCAAGGCTTTGCCAGACGCACATTTTCCAATATAGAAGCCTTTATCAACCTGCTGTTTTGAAACACAAATGAAATATGGTCCATCAATGCTTCTTTTTTGATTTCTTTTACATCCACACCTCCAATCAAAACCTTTCCTTTTTCCACATCAAAAAATCTTGAAACAACATTGGCCAATGTGGTTTTTCCCCCTCCTGACGGGCCTACAAATGCTACTGTTTCTCCTGATTTGATTTGCAGTGAAATATGCTCCAGTGCATTTTTTTGACCATCATAGCTGTATGTAACATCATACAGCATGACAGAAGCATCCTTTGGCTGCTTTGGGCTTTGAGGCTGTGCCAAAGGCTTTAACTGAAGTATGCTGTCAATTCGTTTCATGGCATCTTCCACAATCATGGCATCCTCACTTTGAAACATAATTCTGGTCAATGTTACAGAAATAATGGGTGTTATAATAATATAAAACAAAAGATGCAATAAAAATTCGTTGTCTGTATTTTGTTCCCAAAAAAGGTAGGCAGCCCCAATCAAAAATACAAACACACTGTTTATGGCTGCTGTATACAAAAGCATAGGCATACGCAGCTCTTTTGTATAGGCAATCACCCATTTTCCATAATTATCTATGGAGTCTTTAAACCGTTTAAACGAAAAAATGGTCTGTCCAAATGTTTTCACCACAGGCATTCCCCTGACATATTCCACCGCTTCATTTGCCATATCTGCCAATGCATTTTGGTATTCTGTCATTTTATATCTCATTTTTTCTCCTGTCATGCGCTGCATAATCAAAAAAGCCAATGCCACAGGGGCCAAGCTGAAAAGTCCCAAACGCCAGTCAAATGCAAACAGCAGTATCATCAATCCTATGGGGGTAGCTATGGCATTGGCTTTATCCGGCAATCTATGGGCCAAATAATTTTCTGTTGCTGCACTGGATTCGTTTACAATTTTTCTCAGCTTTCCGCTGCCAAAGCTCTCTGCGGCACCCAATGGCAATGTGATGATATGCTCCATGGTTTGAATGCGAATGTTCGCCGCAATGTGAAATGCAGCAATATGAGAGCACATCAATGCGGCAATGTAAATCAAAAGGGCTGTCACAGAAAATCCCACTGCCATCCAGCCATTGTAAGCCAAATTTTCTGCCATGGAAAAATGGGGGGCCACAGAAAGTACTTCTTTTATGATTTTCCAAATATACCAAAAAGGTACCAATGCTACAAATGCACTGACTGCCGAAAGTATCCAGGAAGCAAATGAAAGATAGCGATAGCCTCCGGCATAATCAAGAAGTCTTTTTAAATGAGATTCTTTTTTCATATTTCATTCCTCCTATGATTATCATAAAATAAAGTTAGTTTATGCTAACTACATTTGAAAAATAAAAGAGCCTTTTACAGCCCTAAAATTTTTTGCCAGCCTGCCATATAAAATTCTTTTAATTCTTTTATATAATGCACTGCTCTTTCTTTTGGCATATTGTGTATTACCGTTTCAAAAAATGCTCCAAACATACCGCTTATCAGCATATGCTCCAGCTGCAAATCAATTTCTTTGATGGGATGGCCCATTTGCTTTAGCACATTCATAAACTGATGTGTTCCGGCCACCTCAATTTCTACAAGGGTATCCAAAAAGCCACTGTGCTTTGTACCTTCTGCACAGCACAAAAGCAGCTGAAAGGACTCCATGTTTTCATACATATATTCCAATAAATTGAGCATACAGCTTCCGGAAATCTCTCCCATATTTTCCGGCTGCTGCTGAGGGGGCAAATTTGCAAAATCTCTTTGTGCTTTTTCAAAGCAATACAAAAAATGTTGTTTTTGCTCCTGTACCAATGCATCAAAAAGTGCCTCTTTGTTTTTATAATATCCATAAAAAGCCCCTGTGGTAACACCTGCACTTTTTACAATGTTTCTCAATGAAGCATGATGAAACCCCTTTTTTAAAAATTCCTCTTTGCCTGCCAAAAGAATGTTTTCTCTTGTTTTTAAATCTGTATGATTCAAAGGGAAACCTCCTAAGAATATAACAGTGTTATATAACACTGTTATATTATAACAAATATCATTTTTATTGTCAATATCAAAAATAGCACCAATTGCCAAAGCATTGGCTTTTAAAACAGCAAAAAGCTCTCAAACAAAGCATTGATAGAAATGGATTCTGCAACAGAAAATTTGTTTACAGCAATAAAAAGACATTTGAAAATACTGCTGTGCTTTCATATACTTTTTATATGCCATATTTTAAAAAAAGGCATCGGCTAAAGCCGGTGCCTTTTTCACTGCTTTCTTTGCAAAGCCCTTTTATATATTCTCAATTATGAAATTTGTCATCCAATTGGAATTGTCCTACCAATGATTTCATCACATTTGCCTGTCCTGAAAGCTCCTCACTGGAAGCAGCGCTTTCTTGGGCAGTTGCAGAGTTTGTTTGTGTTACAGAAGAAATTTCATTGATACCATTTGAAATTTGTTCCATACTGATGGCTTGGTCATGATAGCTTGTTGCAATATGGTCAATGACATCAGCCACCTGAATTGCCTTTTCTGCCACTTTTTCAAGAGATAGCGCAGTTTTGTTTGCAATTTCCACACCTTCATTGATGGCATCTATGGAGCTTGATATCAAAATGGTTGTATTTTTTGCAGCTTCTCCGCTTTTGCTTGCCAAGTTTCTAACCTCATCTGCCACAACAGCAAAGCCCTTTCCGGCTGCGCCTGCTCTGGCCGCTTCCACTGCCGCATTCAATGCCAATATATTGGTTTGGAATGCAATGTCTTCCACTGTTTTGATAATTTTTCCAATCTCATTGGATTGGGTGGTGATGTTATCCATAGCTTTGAGCATATCCTTCATATATTGATTGCTCTCTTGCAGCTCCAAGCCTATTTTTTCTACTTCTTTGCTTGTCTGTACTGCATTTTCCGATTCTTTTACAGAATTTTGCGACAAGTCCTGTATGGTGGCAGCCAGCTCTTCTACGGTACTTGCCTGCTCCACAGCTCCTTGGGCAAGGGATTGGGATGCAATGGCAATCTGTCCTGAGCTGCTTGCCACCTGGTCGGCAGAATCTGTAATCTGAAACATGGTGCTGGATAATGACTTTTGTATCTCATTTAAAGCCACCTTCAAACGGTTGAATTCCCCTTGATACTCCTGCTTTAATTCAAAAATCAGATTGCCCCTTCCAAGTCCTCCCAGCACAGCAGATATCTCATCTATGTACAAAACATATGTCTTTAAACGTGCTACAATGGCTGAAATACTTTCTGCCAGCTGACCAATTTCATCTTTAGAGGTTACCATAACCTCTGTATCCAAATTGCCGTCTGCCAGATTTCTGGATACCCCATTTAATTTTTTGATGGGGCGTACAATGGAGTTTGCCAGTATAATACATACAACAATCAAAAGCAAAGCACAAATGCCAAATCCTATAACCAATACCGTTGTTGTTTTTTTCACTTCCTGCACATATTCCTGCTCTGACATAGAGCCTAAAATACTCCAGTCAATATCTTCCAAATAAACCACACTGCCATAATAAGGAACATTGTCCTCCTCATAAGCTATAATATCCACAGATGCATTATTTAAAATTGTTGACTTTATTGTGGAATCAGAAGAATAATTGATATCCTCTATATTTTTAAGGATATAGGAACTGTTTGGATGATAAACAATGTTTTTATCTGCATCATAAACAATGATATGTCCTGTATTGCCTATTTGAATGGTACCTATGGACTGTGTCAGGCTATCCAGCATAATGTCCATGCCTACAATGCCTATCATTTGCTGGGTATCATCATACACAGGCACAGCCGCAGATACAATTAACTGTCCGCTGCCTGCATCCTCATATGCTCCGGAAAGGGTTTCTATGCCGCCTCTTTCCTGCAATAATTGATACCAAGGTCTTTCAGAAAGCACATAGGAGCTGTCTGATACATAATCATTGGACTGCATTAACTGACTATTTTTTACCCCCACTACCCAAACAGCCATTACATCAGAGCCTTGCTCTTGATATACCTTCTTTAAATCTGCCATCACTGTAGGAAAAATATCAGAGTCTTCAAACCGAAGGCTTCCATTGGATTGTTCTACCTGACGAAGCAGTGTCTGTACAGAATCCAAATTTTTTATGATTCTTGCATTTGAAAAATATGGTTCAAAATAGGCTTCTGATTCTGTTGCAGCTAAATCTGTCTGAACAGAAATATTTTGTTGCTTTAATTGGGAAACAATGGATATGGTTTCCCTTTCCAAAAACACGCCAATAAAGACTAAAATCACAATAAGCGGTGCTATAATTCCTAATAATATTTTTCCTTTTACCCCTAAACGAAAGGATATGTTGCTTTTTTCCATTCCCTTTTTCATAAATCTCTTTCCCCCTAAATAATGTAGAAATAAGGCGCTTTATTCATTATTATATCACAATTTCATTGAAATAAAAGCCTTTATTTTGCATATGCAAAATTTTTTTACACACATCTGTCTATGAAATGTTTCTAAAATATGCTTGCATTGCCTTTTATAAATATCAGTGATTTTCATATTGTTTATTGCAGCAGCATTGCGTATAATAAAAGCATATCAAATCTGTTTATAAAGGAGAGCATACATATGAAGCAATATATTGTAGATGCTTTTACAGACAAGCTTTTTTGCGGCAATCCTGCCGCCATTTGCATTTTGGATAAATGGTTGTCTGATGATATGATGAAAAACATTGCAAAAGAAAATAATTTGTCAGAAACAGCATTTGCCGTCAAAGAAAATGAAAAATATAAATTGAGATGGTTTACACCGGCGGCAGAAATTGATTTGGTAGGCCATGCAACATTGGCCTGTGCCTTTGTCATACTCAATGAAATAGAAAAAGGCTGCAGCAAAATTGTTTTTGATACGAAAAGCGGAGATTTGACTGTATTGCAAAAAGGGGATTTATATGAAATGGATTTTCCTGCATACTCTTTAAAGCCTGTTCCTGTCACACAAAAAATGACAGAGGCCATTGGTGCAGAGCCTCTGGAGGCCTATATGGGACGAGATTTGCTTTGTGTATTTGAAAATGAGGATATACTCAGAGGCTTAAAGCCAAATATGGAAAAATTAAAGCAGCTGGATGGACTGTTGCTGCAAGCCACAGCCAAAGCAACAGAAACAGACTGCATATCTCGCAGCTTCGCACCCAAGCTAAATGTTTTGGAAGACCCTGTTTGCGGCTCCGGCCATTGTCATATTGTTCCCTATTGGGCAAACAAACTGCAAAAAAACAGCATTGTGGCCTATCAAGCCTCAGAAAGAGGCGGTATGTTATATTGCAGATACAATGGCAGCAGAGTCATTTTAAGCGGAAAAGCTGTGTTGTATTCCATTGCAGATTTAAAAATTGAATGCTGATTCCATTCAAACCATCATCCGGTGGTTTCCGCAACAGAGATACCTCTGTTTGTTTTGGCAATGGAACAGAGAAAAATTCATATAATAGGACATTTCTAAACAGCCACTGAAAATGGCTGTTTTATTTTGTTCTATTGTTTTGTGTACTGCCATCAACATACTCTTTCCTTGGTATTTGATTTGTCCTATCCTGTTTTTTAGGGCTGGTTTTTTGTGTACTTTTTTATCTCATTCTCTTCCACTGCATCAGCAAAACAGCCCTTTGTCCAAAACCTTCTTCTCCCATATCTGTATTTTCAATTTATATATCTATGCTGTGTTTTTCACTTTTATTGTGAAAAGCCCTTGTAAACTGTTCTGCGCTGAAATCATAGCATCAATCATAATTATGATTTCAATGTGCAGCGTTTTTGATACTAAAATATTTTTCATTCTCTCTCGCCTTTACACAATTTCTCCTAAATACATTTATTTTTACCGGCCCTTGAGAGAAATTTTATATTTTTCTGCCATTTATAGAGCATTCTTCATTTCACATATATCCTTCTATTTTGCTTCCATTCTTTTTTAGCTCTATTCTCTCTATGCTTTTTTATATGCCAGCCAAATTCACATAAACCTAATATAAAAAGCCTTTGCTAAAATCAAATATTTACCCCTTTTTTTAACATAGCCATTGTATTTCATTGTGACAAAATCAAATTTTAATGACAGCATAGTATAAAAATAAACTGTCAATGCAATATTTTATTTTTTAAAAATAACATACTTTTTGTACCTTTGAAGCCTTTCTTTTTTGATTGTAATTTTTTTCCATATCCTCTGCTGAGGCTATCCGCCGCCAGAAAGCTATATGACATCAAATTTATTTTAAAACAGCCTTTGCTAAAATAAATAGAAATTGTTTTCATTGTGTCTAATACAAATCCCTTGTTATATCAAATGATATAGATAAACATTCATTGGTTTTTTCATTCAAAAAGGACAAAAGGAGGGCTTTCCTTTTGTCCCTTAAATACAAATATCATTCTCCCATTTTTTGCAATGCATCCTGCGCAGCAGCCTGTTCTGCTTCCTTTTTGCTTTTTCCTGAACCCTTTCCCAATATTTTTCCTACATGGTGTACTTCTGCGGCAAACAATTTGCTGTGGTCCGGTCCTGTTTCTGAAACAATCACATATTTTACAGGATATTTGCTGTCTCTTTGTATCACTTCCTGCAAACGTGTTTTGCAGTCCATATTCCGAAAATTATTTTTCGTTTGTTCTATTTCCTCTTTCATAAAGCTCAAAACATATTTTTGTGCCGATTCTATTCCTCCATCCATGCACACTGCACCAATCACAGCTTCAAATGCATCCGCCAGTATAGAATCTCTGTTTCTTCCGCCAGTGCTTTCTTCTCCTTTGCCCAAAAGAAGAAATTGTCCAAAATCCATCTGCCTTGCCAGCTTTGCCAAAGAGCCTTCACAAACAACACTGGCACGCAGCTTTGTCAACTCTCCTTCCGGCATTTCCGGAAAAATGCGATACATATACTCACTGACAATCATATCCAGCACAGCATCTCCCAAAAATTCCAAACGCTCATTGTTTTCATGATTCCCTTTTTTTGTTTCATTTGCAAAGGAACTGTGGGTCAGTGCCAAAAACAATGTGTTTTTATCTGCAAATGTATATCCGATTTTTTTTTCAAAACCTTCTAACTGTTGTATATTCATATTATTTCTCCACTGCCGCTTTAATGTATTCGATTGCATCGCCCACTGTTTTCAAATTTTCTGCTTCTTCATTGTCAAATTCAATTTCAAAGGCCTCTTCCAATGCAGAAATGATTTGGAATAAATCCAGAGAATCTGCTCCCAAGTCTGCCAAGACCGTATCCTCATCCAATTCTGATGCAGAAATGCCAAGTTGTTCTCCAATGATTTCCATTACTGTGGATTCTTCCATAATAATTACCTCCCAAATGATAGAAAACTATTTTTTTCGTTTAAATCATATCTTTATTAAACCAACCTTTTTTCATATCCATACACCATAAAAAAAGAACTGTTCTTTTACTGTGTATGATACTATTTTCTATAATATACTCCAAAACCATAATTTTGTCAGCATAAATTTGATATAAAATAAAAACTTTTTATCATTTTATATTCCAAATTGCATATTTCCCCTTTTTTGCATATCATATGCCTTCCATTTATTTTTAATTGGCTTTGGCAAGGGCTTTTTATTTTTTAAAAACAGCCACAATCACCAGCAGGCTAATGGCTGCTATGATACCATATCTTATGTTATTTTGACCATTTTCATTATTTTCTTTCATTGCAGCCATAAAAGAAAACACAAACACAAATGGAGCTATCCACCAAATCTGTCTTACAATTTCATGAATCCATCTCATAGACATTCTCCTTTCATACCATTAATTGTATTTTATTTTGTAAACAAATTGATAAGACCTATTTTTGATTGTGTTTTATACCATGTGATTTGATTTCATATGCTATACTCTCTCTGCTGATTTTTTTGCAATGATCCATGCTTTATTTTATATAAATTTCATACTGTCAAAAAATTACAGCTTATTTTGAATTTTAGAAACAATGTCTGCCTCCGTAAATAAAATACACTGTTTAATGGCATTTTTAATGGCCTTTGACTGAGAGCTTCCATGAGCCTTTACTACAAGGGACTGCAATCCCAAAAAAGGAGCCCCTCCCACCTCATCTGCATCAAAGCGTTTTTTGATATTGCCAAAGGGTTTTTTCAATGCTGCTGCCGCCAATTTATAATGGCCCACTGTAATTTCCTCTTTAATGGCCCCCAAAAGAGCCACACTGAGTCCTTCGGCCAATTTTAATATGGTATTGCCCACAAAACCGTCACACACCACCACATCGGCTTTTCCAAAGGGAATCTCTCTTGGCTCAATATTGCCTGTAAAATTTAAGTCTGTCTGCTCCAAAAGCTCATAGGCTTCTTTTGTAAGGGCATTTCCCTTTTCTTTTTCTGAGCCAATGTTGACAAGGGCAACCCTTGGATTTTGTATGCCATACATATTTTCAATATATACAGAGCCCATTTTGGCAAACTGCTCCAAATATTTTGCTTTGCAGTCTACATTGGCTCCACTGTCCATTAAAAATGTAAAACCATGCTTGTCCGGCAGACAAGTACCTAACACAGGACGCTCCACACCTTTGATGCGGCCTACAATAAACAGTGCGCCTGTCAGCAATGCTCCTGTGCTTCCTGCAGAAACAAAAGCATCCGCCTTTTTTTCCTTCACCAAATGCAATCCCACTACCATAGAAGAATCCTTTTTTTTGCGAATGGCCACTGTGGGCGTTTCATCTGTGGATATTACCTCAGCAGCAAATACCTTTTCTATTTTGGTATGGTCATAGCTGTATTTTTCCAATTCTCTTTCCATGGCTTGCTGCTCTCCCACCAATATCACATGGGCATTCATTTCTTTCACTGCTTCTACTGCGCCTTTTATAATTTCTTTTGGTGCATGGTCGCCGCCCATAGCGTCTACTGCAATTTTGATTGTTCTTTCCAAGCGACACCCTCCTTTTTGCTCTATTTTTTGCAAAAAATTTTTTTATATAACAGAAAAGACAGCAAAAACTTCTGCTGTCCTTTCTTGCTTTGATTAGTCTACGTTAATCACAACTTTTTTGTTGTATGAACCACAAGCCCTGCAAGCACGGTGAGATACCATCAATTCACCGCATTTACTGCATTTTACCAAATTAGGGGTTGCAATTTTCCATGTTTGGGCTTTTCTTTTATCTCTTTTTGATTTAGACACACGTCCCTTTGGTACAGCCATTTCTACACCTCCTCATCGACATTGAAAAGACTACGCAAACTTTCCAATCTAGGGTCAAACTCTGTATGGTCACAGCTGCATGGACCTTCATTGAGGTTTTTTCCGCATTTTGAACACAGTCCCTTACATTGCTCCCTGCAAACAACTTTCATTGGCAAGCCGGCCAATATGCCTCGCTTTATGATGCCGGAAACATCAATCCGGTCATCTGAAAAAGTTTCCGCTTCTTTTTCTTTTTCCTGCTCTGTATAGCCTGCTGGATAAAAAGTTTCCTCTATTTGAAATCTGATTGGCACATTGACTTCTGCCAAACAGCGGCTGCATAAAATTTTTGCTTCTGTGCAGCACACAGCGTTTAACACCATTTGTTTTCCGGTGTTTTTTAAAACGCCTTCTATTGTCACAGGCTCTGAAAAACACACAACATCGGGATAACCCGCCGTATTTTCTATTTGTTCAGAAAGGGAAACCTCCATAGCTTGTCCTGGCTTTCCCACAATCTGAGAAATAGCTAGCATCACTTTTATCACCCCATAGTCGTACCTAAAGTATTATACAGAAAGGTGTATTATTTGTCAAGCAACTCTTTTGTATCTCTTGCAATCACCAGCTCCTCATTGGTTGGTATCACAAGTACTCTGATACGGGAGTCCGGTGCAGAGATTTCAATGGCTCTTCCTCTCAAGCTGTTGTTGTAGGAGTCAATATGAATGCCCAAAAATGTTAAATAGTCACATATTACCCTTCTTGTAGAACCGGAGTTTTCTCCCAATCCTGCTGTAAATACAATGGCATCTACACCATTCATGGCCGCTGCATATTCTCCAATATATTTTGCAACACGATATGCAAAAATATCAAGGGCAGCCTCTGCTCTCACATTTCCCTCATCTTTTGCTCCTTCAATATCTCTAAAGTCGCTGGAAACGCCGGAAATACCCAGCACACCGGATTTTTTGTTCAAAATGGTATCCATTTCTGTTGGAGTCAAGCCTTCTTTTTCCATCAAATAAGTAATCACCGCTGCATCCACATCTCCGGAACGTGTACCCATTGCCAAGCCCTCCAATGGTGTAAAGCCCATGGATGTGTCAATGGATTTTCCGTTTCTTACAGCACAAATGCTGCCTCCGTTTCCTAAATGGCAGGTAATGATTTTGGATTCTTCTAAAGGTCTGTTAATCATTTTTGCCGCTTCTTCTGAAACATATCTGTGGCTTGTGCCATGGAAACCATATCTTCTGATTTTATATTTTTCATAATATTCATATGGAATTGCATACAAATATGCTCTTTCAGGCATTGTTTGGTGGAATGCTGTGTCAAATACAGCCACCTGAGGTACACCGGGCATAATTTTTTCGCAGGCGTCAATGCCGATTAAATTTGCAGGGTTGTGAAGCGGAGCCATCTCGCAGCACTTTTGTATGGCTTGTTTCACTTCAGAAGTGATAATAACGGAATTTGCAAAATATTCTCCTCCATGCACCACTCTATGGCCTACGGCATGGATTTCTTTTGCACTGGATACCACCCCATGGCTGCTGTCCAAAAGGGCGTCAATTACCATTTGTACTGCCACTGTATGGTCTTCCATATATTCATTAAACACAACGTCGTCTTTGCCTGTTGGCTGGTGTTTTAATTTAGAGCCTTCTATACCAATTCTTTCGCAAAGTCCCTTTGCCAAAACATTTTCTGTATCACTGTCAATCAACTGGTATTTCAAAGAGGAACTGCCGCAATTTAAAACAAGAATTTTCATTTTTTTCTCTCCTTCAATACAATATGCCTTTTTCTGTGTCATGATGATTACTTCTGCATTTGTGCCTGAATTGCTGTAATGGCAATCACACCCACAATATCCTCTGCCGAGCAGCCTCTTGAGAGGTCATTGACAGGCTTTGCAATGCCCTGAAGCACAGGACCATAGGCTTCTGCTCCTGCCAATCTTTGTACCAGCTTGTAGCCAATGTTTCCTGCATCCAAATCAGGGAATATCAGCACATTTGCTTTGCCTGCCACAGCACTGTCAGGTGCTTTTTGTGTACCGATTTCAGGTACAATGGCTGCATCCAGCTGCAGCTCTCCGTCCACTTTCAAATCTGGATATTTTTCCTTTGCCAATTTCACTGCTTCCACTACCTTGTCCACATCAGCATGTTTTGCACTGCCCTTTGAGGAATGAGAGAGCATAGCAATTTTTGCTTCACTGCCCACAAAAGCCTCAAATGATTTTGCGGAGCTTGCGGCAATGCCGGATAATTCGGCAGAAGTGGGATTTTGATTCAATGCACAGTCTGCAAACAAAAATACGCCGTCTTCGCCATAGCTTTTATTGGGGCAGTCCATAATGAAAAATGCAGAAACCAGCTCTGAGCTTGGGTCTGTTTTCAAAATCTGAAGCGCAGGACGCAGCACACTGGCTGTGGCATGGATTGCACCAGAAACCATACCGTCTGCAATGTTTAATTTTACAAGCATAACGCCTAAGTACAGAGGGTCCTCCAGCATTTTTTTGGCTTCTTCTGCTGTAATGCCCTTGCTTTTTCTGATTTCTACCAATGTGTTTACAATTTCGTCCATTCTTTCATAGCTTTCAGGGTCAATAAATGTTGCTTTGGACAAATCACAGCCCTCTGCCGCCTCCAAAATTTTATCTTTTTTGCCAATCAGTACAATGTCAGCCAATCCTTCTTTCAATGCGGTATCTGCCGCTTTCAGATTTCTGATTTCATAGGATTCAGGCAACACAATCACCTTTTTGTCACTTTTTGCTCTTTCTTTGAGTTTTGTTAAAAAATCCACAGCTAAAACCTCCTGCTCCGTTAAAAAAATAGTCATTTTGTTGTCCAACCGCCATAAAATAATTTTTTTGCTGTCGCTATTTTACTTTTTGTTGGTCACATATCCAGTAACAATTCATACATTTGCACTGTACTTATTTATTATAAACAATCTATTTCCTGCATACAATACCTATTTATAAAATTTTTATCATATTTGATTCAAACCAAAGGAAATTCCATCAAAAATGTGGTACCCATATGCTCCCTGCTTTCAATGTCAATTTTTCCTCCCAATGCGCCTACCCCTGCATTGACCACGTCCAATCCCACGCCACGTCCGGAAAACAGGCTGATTTTACTTTTTGTTGTAAACCCCGGCTTTAGCAAAAGGCGATAGGCCTCTTGGTCTGTATACTGCTGTTTTTCTTTTTTCAAAAGCCCCCTTTTTTCTGCAATGGCCAGAATCTGTTCTCTGTCCAGTCCCTTTCCGTCATCATAAAATGCCACAAATACCTTTTGAGACGCCCTTTTGATTTCAATACTAATTCTGCCTACGGAGCTTTTGCCCAATGCCTCTCTCTCCTGCTTTGGCTCAATGCCATGGTCCATGCTGTTTTTCACCATTTGCATCACAGCCATGGAAATTTTTTCATAAATATCCTTGGGTACCTCCGTTTCTGTGCCAAGCATTTGCAGCTGCACTTTTTTGTTCAGCTCCCTTCCCATGACTGTCACAAGACGCTCTGCCTTTTGCAGCAGTCCTTCAAAATTTTGAAAAGGAATGATTTTTCTTCCCTTTCTGGTATACTGCATGGTTTCTGCACAGGGGTCCATTTCATCTCCTTCCACGTGTTCCAAAAAGTTTTTAATCCTTTTTACAATGGCCCAGCCAAAATCTGTGACATCATCCCCTGTTTCCATACGCTTTAGCTCCCTTTTCACACAGCTGGATACAATTTTGGTCAAGCGCAGTATGGTTTGCAAATCCTCTTGGTTAATATGCTCTTCCTCCTGCAAATAGGAAAACAAATCCTCTGCTCCATGGACCATTTCTGCAATGGTCTGATGCCCCATCATAAAAGCAGAGCCCTTTAAGCTGTGCAGTATACGAAGTATTCTGTTTGTTTCTTCCTTTTCAATGACAATTTCCCCATGGCCCGGATATCTGTTTTCTAAAAAGGCGTCTATTTTATCTATATTTTTCCAGGCTTCCTCCAAAAAAATATCTTGTAAAAAATCGAAGTCTATATTTTTCGTATTCAAGCTATCCATCCTCTTGACTAAAGTCTTCCCTAAAAATAAAATAATACTTATCATTATTATAATACTTTAAGTATATATCGAAATGAAAAAGAATACCATAGTAAATTTTAATAAATTGTAACAAATTTGTTATATTTTTACTGGTGAAAAGGATATTTTTTTAAAAAATACCTCATTTTTTGTTTTTTGATTTCCCAATTTAAAAATGCTGTTTCCCCATGGATTGATTCAAAACGTCTTGTTTTGATATTCGTTATATTTATTTTATATTTTACATTTTTTTGTTCATAATTTTTTAAAGGATGTGTATTATGAAAATACTTGGCATTATCGCAGAATATAATCCCTTTCACAAGGGCCATGCCTATCAAATACAACAAGCAAAAAAGCTGACAAATGCAGATGCTGTCATTGTTGTAATGAGCGGCAATTTTGTACAAAGAGGAGAACCGGCACTTTTGGACAAATGGACAAGAACCCGTATGGCACTTTTAAACGGTGCCGACATGGTGGTGGAGCTTCCTGTAATATATGCCACAGCCAGTGCAGAATATTTTGCACACAGTGCTGTAAAGCTTTTTGAAGATATGGGCATTGTCACAGATATTTGCTTTGGCTCCGAAATCGGCTCCATAAAGCCTTTAGAAACCATTGCTTCCATTTTTTGCACACAGCCTGCCTGCTTTGTTGCCGATTTCAAAAAGCATATCAAAACAGGCTCCAGCTATGCCTCTGCCCGCTGCCATGCCCTTTCTGCCATTTTTCCCCAGGCAAAGGACATACTTTCTCAGCCAAATAATATTTTGGCCATAGAATATATCAAAGCATTAAAAAAATTAAACAGTACCATAGCTGCCCATACCATTTCCAGAAAAGGGGCGGATTATCACAGCAAAGACATTTCTGCCACAATGGCCTCTGCCTCCGCTATACGAAATGCTTTGCTTACAAAAAACAACAGCTATCTTTGCCACATTCCCGAAAATTGCCACAGCTTATTTTTGCAGGCACTGCAAAAGGGTACTGCCCCTGTTTTTTTAAAGGATTTTACACAGGCCCTGCATTACAGCATACGCACAAAATCTGCTGAGGAAATCTGCCGCATATTTGAGGTGACAGAGGGCTTGGAAAACCGTATTTTAAAGGCAGTCAAAAGCTGCTATGAAATCAATGATATACTTTCATTTGTCAAAACAAAACGATATTCCTATACAAAAATACAAAGAATACTTCTGCATATACTTTTAAACATAAAAAGAGAAGATATCCTTTTCTTTCATCATACAGGATATGTTCCCTATATTCGTATATTAGGCTTTCAAAAAGAAAGTCAATTTATACTTGGCTTGTTTGAAAAATATGCCTCTCTTCCCGTTTTGACAAATCTAAAAAATGCCCAAAGCATATTAAATGCCTCGGCAAAACGTATGCTAAGCTTTGATATCAATGCCACAAACATCTATTTTATGGCAGTGCCTCAAAAAACATATGCATTTGTTGGTCAAGATTTTACCACGCCTATGGTTATGATTTCTTCCAAAAAGGCATAAACTAAAAAAACAAGTGATTTCTTTTTTGAAGGAGCCGTCAGCATGAAACCATCCTCTGTTTTTTTTACAATATGCACACTTTTTTTACTTTTTTGTTTGCTTTTTTTTCCACAGCCTTTATTGCAAAAAGCCATAGAAAGTGTAGATTTATGGTTTCATCTTGTGCTGCCCTCTCTTTTTCCGTTTTTAACCGCCACAGGTATTTTAATCCGTTTGGGCATGGCTCAAAAGCTGGGACGCATTTTACAGCCTGTTATGCAGCCTGTTTTCGGACTTTCCGGCATTTGTGCCTTTCCTTTGCTTCTTGGCATACTATCAGGCTATCCCTCCGGTGCAAAAATCACCGTCACACTTTGCCAGCAAAATGCCCTTTCCAAAAAAGAGGCCCAGCGCATTTTGGCATTTTGCAACAATCCGGGTCCTCTTTTTGTTGTAGGCACTGCCGGCACAGCCTTTTTAAAAAACCCTGCATTGGGCTATATTATGCTTTTTTCCATTTTTTTGGGTGCCATATTGACAGGCATTGTGTTTCGTTTTTTCTACAAACAGCCAAAAAACACACTCTCTGCTCACTGCTTGCGCCCTGCTTTGTCAAAAGAGCCCATAGGCAAAATATTGGGCGGCTCTGTGGCTGATGCCATGGAAACTGTGCTGCAAATAGGAGGCTTTGTCATATTATTTGGCGTCATCATAGAGGCTCTCAATCAAACAGGCATATTTTCTTTTTTGACACATTGCATTGGTATGGTACTGCCCTTTTCCTCCACTGCCATAGAAGGGATATTGGGAGGATTTTTGGAAATGACAAACGGGGCCTCTCTTTTAAGCCAATCCCAAGAAAGCATTCGCATTCAAATCACCTGCATCACCGCTGTGCTTTCCTTTGGAGGTCTTTCCATATTGGCACAGACACTGGGCATACTGGCTCCCATATCCATTTCCACACCAAAATACATATTTTCAAAATGTGTCAACAGTGTTTTTTCTGCTTTCATTTGTTTTTTTTGCTATCCTTTTTTGGCTCAAAAATTACAAAAGGCAGTTTCTGTGGGTCTTTTTCCTACAAAAACTGCTCTTTCTGCCGATTTATTTTCTTTTTTGTGTAGTCTTTTTTTGTCATTTGCACTGCTTTCTATGGTCTTTTTCCATAAAGAATGATTTTTATCTGCCCAAGCGCAGCTCTTGTATGTTTTCAGACAAAACACTTAATGTTTCGCCAAAATATTCATCTGTTTTGATGCTTTCATTATACACCACATTTTTCAATTCCCGGAGTCTATCCTGCGCTGTGCCCAAAACCTCTTCTGCATACTCCATGGCGCCAATGCGCATGGCCTTGGATGTTTTTTTGGCAGAATCTACAATTTCGGCTGCCTGCTCATGGGCTAATTTTGTGACTTCATTTTCATCTACCATGCGTTTGACACGTTCTTCTGCATTTTTCACAATTTCATCCGCTTCCTTCTGTGCATCAATCAATATTTTGTTTCTTTCTTCAATCACCCATTTTGACTGCTTCAACTCATTGGGAAGCTTCATACGAATCTCTGTGATGATTTCATACAATTCTTCCTTGTCAACAGATACTCTATTGCTAAAGGGCACTGCACGGCTGTTGTCCAATACTTCTTCCAATTCATTCAGCAAATCTATAACTGTATCCATATTGCATTCCCTCACTTTTTATATTTTTCCGCTACAAACGTCTTAATTTCACATGGCACCATAAAATCAATGTTGCCGCCAAAAACGGCAACCTCCTTTACATTGGTAGAGCTTAATGCCAAATGCTCTTCATCTGCCGCCAAAAAAATAGTTTCGATTGCTCCATATAATTTTCGATTGATTAAATGCATTTGAAATTCCGATGCAAAGTCAATGTTATTACGCAAGCCTCGTATGGCAACGGTTGCACCAATTTCCTTTGCAAAATCTACTAAAAGCCCTTGAAAGGAAGCAATTTCAACATTTTGGATTTCCTTTGTCACCAGCTGCAAATGTTTTTTTCTTTCTTCTGTTGTAAAGAGCGGGCTTTTGTTGGGATTTTCCAAAACAGCCACCACAAGCCGGTCCACAATGCCGGAAGCTCTTTTAATGATATCCAGATGCCCCAGTGTCACAGGGTCAAAGCTGCCTGCATAAATTCCTTTTAACATAATGTGCTTTCCTCCAACGCCAGAAATGTCATTGCTGTGGTTTTATACATTTTCTCTTTGATTACAGTAAATCCTTCTATGGACAAAGCATCTCTTTTTGCACTTCTTTCCCATATGATATAGCCATTTTTTTTCAGCAGCCTTGCCTTTGCAATTTCTTGCAGCACAGTCTCTGCCAAATCTCCTTGATAGGGCGGGTCTAAAAATATGATATCAAATGCTTTTTTTTCCCTTTGCAAAAAAGAAATGGCTTCTGACACATCCTTTTGTAATAAAACTGCATTTTGCTCTAATTTTGTATGTTTCAAATTTTGTTGAATCATATGACAAGCCTCTTTTTGCTTTTCCACAAAAACACATTGCTTTGCGCCTCTGCTCAATGCCTCAATGCCAATGGCCCCACTGCCTGCAAACAAATCTAAAAAATCACACTGCACCAAATCAAATGATATGATGTTAAACAATGTTTCTTTGATACGGTCTGTGGTCGGTCTTGTTTGAAGTCCCTGCAATGTTTTTAATTTATGTCCCTTTGCTTTTCCTGCAATGACACGCATAGTTTGTCACACCTTTTTTTACAAAATATTTCCTTTTGAAACAAACAGGCGATACCTCTCCGCCTTTTCTACATCTTTAGAGTATAACAAAGAATATATAAAAAAACAATAAAAAATCTTTTACAGCAAAAAAATTGTAATAAAATATCTATTCATTTTTTCATTCCGCCGCCTCCTCTTGGCAGCCAAATCGTCATAAGAGTAATCTATACTTTCACATTTTCCTGCTGTAATAGACTTGGTTTTAAGGGCAGCCCGGTATCCTATGTATCCACCCATTTGCGCATTGATGTGCAGGTACGCCTTTTTTCTTAGTTAGAAATATTACTGCAATGGGTTCATTATGTAAAGCTGTTTTTTGTGTCTATTCCACAATTTTGGCTTCCTTTACTTTCTTTCACACTATTTTTCTTTTGCGTTGCCAAAGAGCATTTTTGAAAAACAGCCAAAAGACAGCTGCCCCATAGGGGTAACTGCTTTGCAAGCTGTTTAGAAATCAACTGTAAAAATCACTTGGCAATTTTCTTTTTGTGCATTTTCATAAAAAGCAAGAATATCTTCACTCCAGCCCAACGCATGGTCTAGGCTGTTATTGTCTTTATACATAAAATTTTCATCATCAATATTCCAAAAATTATTTTGTATTATTTCCTGTAAATTATTTTGGTGAAGATATTCCACAATTTCATTTACACTTTGATGATTTTTCAATGTCATTATCTCATTATCTGTTTTTACTAAAATTTCCCCTCCAAAAATAATATTGTTTGGCACACAATTCTCTTCATTCCATTGTCCCCCGCCTAAACAATATTGAATACTCTCCCATGCTTTATCCAACTGGCAGCTGCGTGGGCTTCCAAACAAAGCTTCTTCTATTTCTTCCAACATATAATCATATCGTTCCTCATTGGGCTTGGAACAAAGCTTTTCCAATTCTGTTTCATTCAGTGCATAAAGCATACCTAATCTTGACATATGGTTGACCTCCTGTCTCCATTCCCGTTTGTTCCCTTGGTTATATCTCACTGCAATATGAAATGGTCCACATCCAGCACCACTAAAAGCAGATGGTAGATTTTTAAATAGAAAGCTGCTGCTGATGCCATAATGCTCTTACCTGCTCTTTTAAATTTTCATGTATGGGCAAATTTAAGTGTCTGTCCTTTTTTATCAGTGTTTCCGCCGCTTTTTGGGCTTGCTTTAATATTTTCATATCCTTGTACAAATTTCCGATTTTCAATTCCGGCAGTCCATGTTGTTTTGTGCCAAAAAACTCCCCCGGGCCTCTCAATTTCAAATCCATTTCAGAAATGACAAAGCCATCGTCGGATTTTTCCATCACCTTCATCCTCTGCTGGGATACATTGCTTTTTCCTTCACAAATTAAAATGCAATAAGATTTTTCACTGCCTCGTCCCACTCTTCCCCTCAGCTGATGCAGCTGTGCCAATCCAAAACGCTCTGCATTTTCAATGAGCATCACCACTGCATTAGGCACATTGATGCCCACCTCAATGACGGTTGTGGATACCAGCACTTGTATTTTTCCCTTTGCAAAATCCTGCATAATCTCCTGCTTTTGTTTGGCTTTCATTTTTCCATGGACACAGGCCACTTCATATCCTGCCATATCCTTTTGCAGTGCCTCTGTATAAGAAAGCACTGCTTGCAGCTGCAATTTTTCATTTTCTTCTATCATAGGGCAAATGATGTAAGACTGCAATCCGCTGTCTGCCTGCTTTTTGATAAATCCATATATTCTTTGTCTGTAAGATGGGGTCACTGCCATAGTGTCAATTTTTTGTCTGCCGGGAGGCAGCTCATCAATGATGGAAATGTCCAAATCTCCATATAATATCAAAGCCAATGTTCTGGGAATGGGCGTTGCTGTCATCACAAGCACATGAGGATTTTTTCCCTTTTCATAAAGGGCTCCCCTTTGTCTTACGCCAAAGCGATGCTGTTCATCGGTGATGACCAGTGCCAGCTTTGCAAACACAACATCCTTTTGTATCACAGCATGGGTACCCAGCACCATTTGTGCCTCTCCCGATGCAATCTGCTCCAGTGCGGCTTTTTTTTCTTTTGCCGTCAATGAGCCGCAAAGCAGTACTGTTTTGATTCCCAAAGGCTCAAACAGATTGCAAAAAGAAACATAATGCTGTTCTGCCAGCACCTCTGTTGGTACCATCAGTGCCGCTTGGTATCCATTTTGTATGGTCCAATAGGCGGCTGCCATGGCAACGGCGGTTTTTCCGCTGCCCACATCCCCCTGCACCAGACGATTCATCACTTTTGGCTGTGTCATATCTTCTTTGATTTCCAAAAGCACTTTTTTTTGTGCCTCTGTCATGGCAAAGGGAAGCTTTTCTATAAATTCCTTCAATGCCTCCTCTTTTTTTAGTACAATGCCTTCTTTGCCCTCCTGCAATGTTTCCTTCATCAAAAGCAGTCCCAGCTGAAGCAATAAAAATTCTTCAAATACCAGCCGCCTTCTTGCCTGAAAAAATGCTTCCTGGCTTTTTGGAAAATGTATATTTTCTACGGCAAAATTGCGCTCGCAAAGGAAATATTCCTTCCTAATCCAAAGAGGCAGTGATTCCTTTAGCTGATTTTGTGTTTGTTTTAATACATCTTCTATGAGCTTTCTCAATATTTTTTGAGAAAGCCCCTGCACAGAGGGATAAATGGGTACAATTTTTACCATGGCAGTTTCTGCTTTTTCATATTCCGGAGAAGCAACCTCCAGCCGGCCATATTTTTTTTGCAGCTTCCCTGTAAAAAGATATTGTGTTTTTTCCAAAAAAGCTTTTTTCATATACAACTGATTGTACCAAACGCCATAAACACTGCCTGTTTCATCATACAGCTTCATACGGGTCAGTGTGATATTTTTTATCCTCACACTTTCTGACTGCTCTTTTACAAAGGCCAAAAATGTATTTTCTTCGTTGACTACCAGCTCTTTTATTTTTCTCACATTGCTTCTGTCATCATATTCTCTGGGAAAATGGGTCAGCAAATCCTCTGCTGTAAAAATCCCCATACGATTCAATTTTTTTGCCCTTTGCTCTCCCACATTGGGCAGTTCTAATACAGGACATACCAAATCCATATTTTCTACACTTCCATTTCTTTTGCTCCTATGATTGCTTTGTATTTTGCTGCTTCAAAAACATAAAACATTTATATGAAAGCCAAAACCGGTTTCTTTGGATTTCTGCTTTTATCATAAGCTGTACAATAGGATTTTTGAAGTAAAAATTCCCATCCCATCAATGCCAGAGGCACCGGCAGACACATCCATTTTTTCCCATTTTTTAAATGTCATATCTACAATACTGTATCCAACATATCCTTACTTTGAAAGGCTTTTTTCAGCATCATTTTTTATTAATCTACTTACATTAAAATAGATTTTGTTTTTATTTTACAATAAAAATAACAAATAGAAAAAACAATTTTCATTCTTTTCCATATTTCTTTTTTTCAACAAAAAAGCGTTATGAAAGACATAACGCCCAAAATTATTTTTATATTTATTTGCAAATTTTCATTCCACAGAAATAATATAGTAATACAAAGGCTGTCCGCCCCATTGCAGCTCCACCTCGCATTGTGGAAATGCCTGCTGTGCATATTGTTTTATTTTTTCTGCTTCCTGAGGCAATACATCTGCACCATAATAAATACTAATCAGCTCTGTATCCTCTGTCACAGATTGGTCAAGAAGCTGCTGTGCGCATTTTTTTACACTTTCCCCAACAGCCACAATGCGGTCTTCCTCCATACCAATGATGTTACCTTCTTTAATGTCTTTGCCGTCAAATATGGTATCTTTTACAGCATATGTGACACTCATTGTGGTGACAGCTTCCATATTTTCTATCATATCCTGCTGCATTTGCTCTGCATCCTCTTCCACAATATTGACCAATGCAGAAATCCCCTGAGGAATTGTTTGAGAAGGTATTACAACAACCCTTTTATCATTTGACAATTTTGCCGCCTGTTCACCTGCCAATATAATATTTTTGTTGTTGGGCAGCAAAAACACAACATCGGCAGGCACTTTTTCAATGGCATTGACAAGCTCCTCTGTGCTGGGGTTCATGGTTTGTCCGCCTTCTATCACCTCATCTACCCCCAAATTATGGAATATTTTTGTCAATCCCTCTCCCGGAGAAACTGCCGCAAAGCCTATTTTTTTATGCTCCTTTTTTTGTTCTTTAAAATTGCTTTCAGAAGAAAAGTCAATGCGGTTTGTATGCTGCTGACGCATATTGTCAATTTTGAGTCCGCTCAGCTGTCCTATTGTCAGTGCTTTTTCCAATGCCAGCCCCGGATGATTGGTATGCACATGAATTTTTATCATTTCCTCGTCACTGACACAAACAATGGAATCTCCTATGGTACTCAAATAAAGCTTTAAATTTTGCACAACACTTTCTTTTACATCCTTTACCAATATAAAAAATTCTGTACAGTATGCAAATGTAATGCTTGTATTTTTTACAGAAACCAATGCAGAAAAATCCACTTCTGTTTTTTGGGCAGGCTGTGCCAATGAAACAGGCTCTGTGCTGTTTCTGCTTTCATAGCCTCCCTCTAAAATGTGAAGCAGTCCTCTTCCTCCGGCATCCACCACACCGGCTTGTTTCAAAACAGGCAGCATCTCTCTTGTCTGGAGCAATGCTGCATTGCCCTCTTCTATCATTCTTTGAAAAAAGATGTCTATATCCTCTGTCATTTCTGCCGCCTTTTTTGCACTGTCTGCACAAGCCCTTGCCACCGTCAATATGGTGCCTTCCTTTGGCTTCATCACTGCATGGTATGCTGTTTTGGCAGCCTGCTGAAATGCTTGGGCCAATTCCTTTGTGCCTGCCTGCTCTACGCCCTCCAGGCCCTTTGCAAAGCCTCTGAAAATTTGTGATGTAATGACGCCGGAATTTCCTCTTGCACCTCTCAATGCGCCATTGGCTGCTGCCTTTGCCATATCGCTGACAGAAAGGGTATCCAGCTTTTCTATTTCTTTTGCTGCTGCCAAAACTGTCAAAGACATATTTGTGCCTGTGTCGCCGTCGGGTACAGGAAATACATTTAAAGCATCCACAGCTTGTTTTTGTTCATTCAATCGGTTTGCACCTGCAATAATCATTTTTCTCAGCATCAAACCGTTTATTTTTGTCAAAGCCAATGTGTTTTCCTCCTCTGGTTCAGTTATCTACACGAACACCATCTACAAATATATTGATGCCCTCTACTTCCAGACCCGCATATTCTTCTACTTTATATTTTACAGTGCTTATAATATTATCCGCAATGACAGAAATATTCGTGCCATATTCTACAATAATATGAAACTCTAAATTGATTTTATTTTCATTGACAGTCATTTTAATGCCCTTTGTCAGGCTCTCCAGCTTCAAAAGCTGAACCAAGCCGTCCTTTACATTTTTTGCAGCCATTCCCACAATGCCATAGCAATCCAGTGCGGCATAGCCTGCAATTCTTGCAATCACTTCATTATCTATTGTAATAACGCCGTATTCGTTTTCTAATTGTGCAGTCATAAGGTATCAACCTCCCGAAAAATAGTCCTTTGGCATATGTTTTAGTATACCCATTTTGTACTTTGTTTTAGTATACCATCAAACAGTTGTTTTTGAAATGGGAATTTCAAAAAAATTTTACAAACAGTGGCATTTGTTTTTTTTGTTTTCAAAAAAACTGTTTTTTATACACAATATCACAAAATATTTTTTGAAAATAAATGAGATAGCATATTGCAAAAAATATTGTTTTCTGATAAAATACTTTTGTTGTGTCACATAAGCAGGCAAGGAGGTGCGTAACAATGGCGAAATGTGAGATTTGTGAAAAAAGCCCAATCAGAGGCCACAGAATTAGTATTAACCGTAGTCAGGTTAGTAGACGTGCAAACAGAAAATGGAAGCCTAATGTAAAAAAGGTGAAAATTATTGAAAACGGAACTGTAAAATCTATTTATATCTGCACAAGATGTATGCGTTCCAATAAAGTCACAAGAGCAATTTAATAAAAACAGCAAAAAAGAGATAAGCTTATACTGCCTATCTCTTTTTTGATTCAGCAATTTGAAAACAGCAAAAAGCCGCCCACTGCCACCAGCAGCACTGCCACCAAAAATCCCCACCAGGGTATAATCAGCACAATGAGCATACCACAGCCGCCCGAAAATAATGCAAGCCCCAGCAAACGCTTTTGAGGCACGCCGCCAAACCGTCTTCCCATAGTGCCACCCCATTTTCTTTTTTGATTTATAGTATGCTCCAAAAAATAAAATGTTTCCTATTTTCTCTCTGTCAGTCCTGAGAACGTATGACAAACAGATAACCGCTTTTGATGGAAATTTCACATTTTTCCTCCAGCATCACATTGCTTACTGCCACAATCTCATCATCCACTGTCAATGTATGGTCTGTCAAAGGATAGGCAAAGCCTTTTAGTGTAATGCCTGTCACCTCCATGGAAAGAGGAATGGTAGAAACCAAATCGCCCTTTTTTCCATACAATGTTATGGCACTGTCAATCAGCTCCACACAGTTTTTTTCATCCACCAGCCGGCCTCTTATGCCTTTTTTTACCAGTCGCAGTAGCAAATGGGCATTTGCCAGTGTATGGTCAAAGCGGCTTCCGATTCCTCCAAAAAGCACTATATCCTCTGCTCCCAATTCTATGGCAAAATCCAGTGCCAATTCCATGTCTGTTTCATCTTTTTTTGTGGGAAATGTTTTGATGGCAATGCCTTTTTTTTGGTAATATTGCAAATCCTCTTTTTTGCAGGAGTCAAAATCTCCCAATATATAATTGGGCATAATCCCCAATGCCCTTGTGTGCCTCATGCCTCCGTCACAGCAAATAATAATATCCTGCTGTTGTATATATTCTTTGCAAAAATCATAGCTTTTTATTTCTGCTCCTGCAAATATCACCGCTTTCATGACAGCTTCTCCTGCAATATTTTCAAAAATTCCTTTGCTCTTTTTGCAATATCCTCTGCGCCAAAAACAGCAGAGCCTGCTACAATCACATTTGCTCCTGCATTTAATACGCCTTCCACATTTTTTAAATCCACTCCCCCGTCTACCTCAATGTCAAAGGAGAGCTTTTCTTCCTTTCGTATTTGTGCCAGCTTTTCCACCTTCTCCATTTGCTCTGCCATAAATTTCTGGCCTCCAAAGCCCGGCTCCACTGTCATCACAAGCACCATGTCCACATCCTTTAAATAAGGGACAATTTCTGAAACAGGTGTTTTGGGCTTGATGGTAATGCCTGTTTTTGCACCTGTCTGTTTGATTTTAGAAAGCACCTTTTGAGGATTTTTGGTGGCCTCCACATGAAAGTTGATGATATCCGCACCGGCCTTGGCAAAGGCCTCTATATATCTTTCCGGCTCCACAATCATCAAATGCACATCAAATACCATATGGGTATCCTTTCTCAGGCTTTGTATCACAGGGATACCAAAAGAAATATTTGGCACAAACATACCATCCATAACATCCAAATGGATATACTGCACCCCCGCCTCCTCCAGTTGCTTTAGCTGCTGTGCCGCTTTTCCAAAATCTGCTGACAGCAGCGACGGTGAAAGTATATTTTCCATATCATTTTCTCCTTTCCTGTTCCAGCTGTTTATAAATGCTCACATATCTGTCATATCTTGTTTGGTCAATGCTTTTTCCCAGCTGCTCTTTTACGGCACAGTCCGGCTCATGTATATGGCTGCAGCCTGTATAATAGCACTGATGCACATAGGGCTGAAATTCTCTGAAATAATATTGCAGTGTCTGCTCTGTAATGCCTTCCAAATACAGTGATGTAAATCCGGGAGAATCCACAATATAGCTGTCTTGTCCAATTTCAATCAGCTCTGCATGGCGTGTTGTGTGGCGGCCCCTTTGTATTTTTTCACTGATTTCCCCTGTCTGCATTTTGGCATGGGCAAATGCCTCATTGATGAGGCTGGACTTTCCCACGCCGGAAGGACCTGCAAACACGGATATTTTGTGATACAGTGCTTGCTTTAATGGCTCTATGCCAATTTTCTTTTCCGCACTGACACAAAGCACCTGATATCCCACTGCTTCATAAAGCTGTGCTGTTTTTTCATACAATTTTTGTTTATCCTTATCAATTTTGTTGATACAAATAACAATATCCAGCTGCTGCTGTTCTGCCAAAAGCAAAAAACGGTCCAGCAAATCTACATTCAAATTGGGGCTTTTGGCAGCAAACACAATGACAGCCTGGTCAACATTTGCCACCCTTGGGCGAATCAGCTCCGTTTTTCTGGGGCAAATAACATCTAAGCTTCCTTTTTTATCTGCTTCATCTATCACAGAAATTTCCACACAATCTCCTACTATGGGCTTAATGCCTTCTTTGCGAAAAATACCTCTTGCACGGCATTCATAAATGCCGTTTTGTGTATCAATGTAATAAAAACCGCCTATTCCTTTTATGATTGTACCCTTTAACATTTTTTCCCCCCTTTAAAATGCATCTGTCCACATTTGCACTCCGTCAATATAGCAGGTTATCTGGCCATCTCCTGAGCCTGTAATCGGTACAGAAAAAGGCAGTGTTTTTTGTTCGTCCAGCACAACGGTTTCACCATTGTCATCTGTTTTGACAATTTTTACATGGGCCTGTGTCACCCCTGCGGCAGGAGGATTGACAGTATATGTTTTTGTTTTATCTCCCTGTGGAGGGGTTGTCTGTGTGATTTCTGTTTCAGTGTCTGTTGCTGTCTGGTCCTCCTGAGGCGTTTGCTCTGTGCCGGAGCCTAAACTAACCACCAGGCTGACCTCTGTGCCTTGAGGCACTTCGTCTCCCACTTGCTTTGTTTGGGTGATAACAATGCCTGCTTCTACTGTATCACTTTCTATTGTTGTAATATCTCCCACTTCCAATTTAGAAGAACGCAGTGCTTTTTCTGCCTGAGCCTGTGTTAAGCCCTCCACTCTAGGCACAATGGAAAACTTCTCCTCTTCTCCTCTGGAAACCACAATACTTACAGAAGAGGCTGCTGTAATGTCTGCTCCTGTATTGGGGCTTTGTTCTATCACAGTACCCATCTCTCCATCCTCATCATATTCATAGCTAACAGAAGGCTCTTTGCCAATCAGCTCTTTAATTTGCTCCTTGGCAGCATCCTCTGTTTTTCCAACCACATTTGGCATCGCTTGTGGTGCTTCTTCTGTCTGCTCTGCTCCCAGGCTGACGGTAACCCCCACTTCCATGCCCTTTGTAATTTCTGTCCCTTCCCCTCTGGACTGTTCCATAATGATGCCTTTGTTATATTCCTGGCTGTAAGCTTCCTTTTCCTGTACCACTCTATAACCTTCTTTTTCTGCTGTTGCCTGTGCTGTCTGCAAATCCATACCCAAAAAGGATTGTACTGTCACTTTTTCATCACTGCCAAACAGCCCCATTTTTGTTCCAAATGCCTTAACGCCCCATGCGCTAATCAATGCAATAATAATCAGTGCTGTGGCCACTGCCGCCACAACCACCTTTCTCTCTTTGCCTCTGTCATAGGCCTGCTCATAGTCCTCTTCCCTTCTGGGATTTCTTTTTTGCTGCACACGAAACTGGGGACGTCTGCTTCTTTTGACAGGCTCTGCCTGTTCATATTCTTCTTCAAAATCATCATCCTTTGAAATACGGAGTCCTCTTGCTGTCTGCTTTTCTTGTCTTTTCATGGCGTCCTCCCTTGGGGGTTCTTGGTTCATTTCCTGTCTTAATTGTTCCTGCCGCAGCTTTTCCTGTCTTTTTGCTTCTGCCTGCTTTCTGCTGTTATCCACTGCGGAAAGATATTCTATCTCCGGCTGCCTTGCCATTCTTCTTGGTGCATTTGGAGGCATTTTGGCAAAATTTTGATTCACATCATTTTTTGCCTTTGTCAAATCCTCAATCATTTCTTCCACCGAGGCATATCTTTCATCGGATTTTTTTCTGGCAGCCTTTCGTATAATAGCCTCCAGACTGGCCGATACCTTTGGATTATACTGCCTCATATCAGGAAGCTCTTCATTGATTTGCTTCATGGCAACTGCCACAGAGGTATTGGCCTGAAAAGGGAGCTGTCCTGTCACCATTTCAAACATGGTAATCCCCAGAGAATAGATATCGCTTTTTTCATCTACATAGCCCCCTCTTGCCTGCTCCGGAGAAAAATAATGCACAGAACCCATTGCCGTGGTGCTTGTGGCCATGGTAGCTCCGTTGGCAGCTCTTGCAATGCCAAAGTCTGTTACTTTTACAATGCCGTCTGTACCCACCAATATGTTTTGGGGCTTGATATCTCTATGTATAATATGGTTTTTGTGGGCATGAGAAATGGCAGAGGCTATTTGCAAAGCCACATTCAATGTTGATTTTGTATCAAAAGGTGCTTTTTCTTTGATGGCCTCTTTTAAAGTATCTCCATGGATATATTCCATTACAATAAAATAAACATTCCCATCCTGTCCCACATCATAAACACGCACAATATTGGGATGAGAAAGACGTGCCGCCGCCAATGCTTCTGAGCGAAACCGAGCAATAAACTCTTCATCTCCTATAAATTCTTCTCGGAGGATTTTCACTGTTACATAGCGCTCCAATTTTTCATCTCTGCCACGAAACACAATCGCCATACCGCCGGAACCGATTTTTTCCAGCAATTCGTATCTGCCTGATAACACAGTGCCTATTGCCAACATGGCGTTCACCTCCTTATAGTTCTATTAATATCAATGAAATATTATCCAGTCCGCCCTTTTCATTGGCAAGTGCTGTCAAATCCTTTACCTTTTGCTCTGTTTCTTCTTCTTTTATTAATATTTTGGTCATTTCTGCCCTAGAGAGCATACCGCTCAACCCATCTGTGCAGAGCAATATTTTATCTCCCGGATGCACCTGTTCAATCACCGTGTCAGCTTCCACATCCTCTTTAATGCCTATGGCTCTTGTAATAATGTTTCTTTTTGGATGGACCTCCGCCTCCTGCATGGTAATGCTGCCGCTTTTTACCAGCTCCATCACATAGGAATGGTCCGTAGTCAGCTGTTTCAGCTCATTTTCTCTAAACACATAGGCCCTGCTGTCGCCTACATAAACAATAAAAACCTTGTCATTTTCTATGACAGCCGCCACCAGCGTTGTTCCCATATCCATAAATATAATGTCTTCTTTGGCTTTTTCAAACACTGCTTTGTTGCACTGTATAACGGCTCCTACCATTTTGTCCAAAATCTCTGCATCCTCTGTCTGTTCCATAGCCTTTACAAATGCACAAATGGCTGTGCTGCTTGCCACCTCTCCTGCGCTGCAGCCTCCCATGCCGTCTGCCACCAAAAACAGCTGTTCCTTTTCATCTATATATATGGCATCCTCATTGTTTGCTCTTTTCATACCAATTACACTGTTGCCTGCTGCTTTCATCAACACACCTCCTCAAAAACACATCAAAAAATTATGATATTTTTTGATACCCTCTGCGCAGCTGTCCGCAAGCGGCATTTATATCGCTGCCCAGCCTTCTTCTAATGGTCACATCAATTCCCCTCTGCTCTATCAGACGAGCAAAACGCTTCACTTGTTCCTGGCTGCTTCTAACATAGCTTCTTTCCTTAACATCATTTACAGCAATCAAATTAACATGGCAAAGCATATGCTTTAATTTGGATGCCAGCTCTATGGCGCAGCTGTCACTGTCATTGACCCCCTTTATCAAAGCATATTCAAATGTCACTCTTCTTTTTGTTTTATCAGCATATTCTCTGCAAGCCTCAAGAAGCTGCTCCATGCTGTATTTTTTCGCAATGGGCATAATTTGACTGCGTATGGCATCATTGGGCGCATGAAGAGAAACGGCTAATGTAATCTGCAAATTTTCCTCCATCAGCTCATACATTTTTTCTGTCAATCCACAGGTAGAAAGTGTTATGTGCCTTTGCCCCAAATGGAGTCCTTCCTCTTCATTTGCCATTTTGATAAATTTTAGGACATTATCATAGTTGTCAAGAGGTTCTCCGCTGCCCATAAGCACCACGCCGGAAATCCGCTCTTCAATATCTTTTTGTATTTCATAAATTTGAGAGAGCATCTCTCCTGCTGTCAAGCTTCTTTCCACACCCTCCAATGTGGAGGCACAAAAACGGCAGCCCATGCGGCAGCCTGCCTGTGTGGAAATACAAACCGTATTGCCATACTCATGCCGCATCAAAACACTTTCAATGACAGAACCGTTTTCCAGCAAAAAAAGATATTTTCTGGTGCCGTCTATTTGAGAAACCAGCTTTTTGACTTCTTTTGCTCCTGCCATTTTGCACTGCTGCTTCAATTTTTCCCGCAGTCCCTTGGAAAGGTCTGTCATATGGTCTATGTCTGTTATTTGCTTTTTATGCAGCCAGCGAAAAATCTGCTTTGCCCGAAAAGCAGGCTCTCCTATTGTTTCAAGAAAAGCCCTCCACTGCTCTATTGTCATAGAAAGCATATCCAGTTTTGCCATGGCTTGTTACTCCTTTCGTTTCAAACGGCAAATAAAAAATCCGTCCGTATGATGTATATGCGGATATAATGTAATATATCCCATTTTGGTTGTTTCCGAATGTATGCTGTCAGGTAAAAAGGGCGTAATATCCTCTGTTTTATAGTTTGGATATTGCTCTAAAAACCATTCTATATTTTTTTCGTTTTCTTTTTTGCACAATGTACAGGTGCTGTATACCAATATACCGCCTTTTTTCACATATTTGGCGGCCTGCTCCAATATTTGTCTTTGCAGCAGCACAATGCTGTCAATATCCTTTCCGGTTTTTTTCAAACGGATGTCCGGTTTTTTTCTAATCAGCCCCAATCCGGAGCAAGGCGCATCCACCAGCACTTTGTCAAAAAAATTCTGAAACATGGGCTGATAAACACTGCCATTTTGCAGCCTTGTATTTATGATGGCAATGCCCAGTCTTTTTGCCCCCTCCTCCAGCAGCTCCAGCTTATGCTCATAAACATCACAGCAATAAATACTGCCTTCATTGTCCATTTTCTCTGCCATCAAAAAGCTTTTTCCTCCGGGGGCAGCACACATATCCAATATCACATCCCCTTTTTGAGGAGCAAGCACCGTCACAGCTGTCACAGAGCTTTCATCCTGCACATGAAATTTTCCCTGCAAAAAGCAGTCCAGCCTTCCCATATCCGATGTTTTGGATAAGTGCAGTGCCATATCATAATGGTATCCTGCTTTGGTACAAATGCCTTCCTGCTCCAATTCCCTTTTCAACTCCTCATTTGTGCTGTGCAATGGGTTTGTTACAATGGTCACATCGGCAGCAGTATTATTTTCTTTGCAAAGAGCCTTTACAAATTCATACTCCTTATCATGCAGCCACATTTTCAAAAGCCATTGAGGATGAGAATATTTTAAAGAAAGATATTCCACCGGATTTTCCCATTCCTTTGGCAGCAAAATAGTATCTTTTTGTCTGATGATATTTCTCAAAACACCGTTTGTAAAACCAGCCAATTTAGAAAGCCCTCTTTTTTTGACCAGATTTACAGCTTCATTGCAAAGGGCATTTTCAGGCACATTCATAAAAAAGAATTGATATACTGCTGTGCGCAGTACAGCCAATATCCAAGGCTTCATTTTTTCTGTTTTTAATTTGGAAACATTGTTGATGACAAAATCAATATAATATAAATTTCTCAAACAGCCGTTTACGACTTCTGTTACAAATGCCCTGTCTTTTTTTGGCATGGCTCCGTTTTGCCGAAGCTTTTTCCGCAATACAGCGGTGTTATAGCCTTCCTCTTTTAATATTGCCACAAGTGCCTCTGCGGCAATTTCTCTTGGATTGATTTGTACTGTCATTGTTTTTCTCCCATGCTTTCATACTCTTATAAAATATTATTTTACATGATAGCGGCAGTCATAGCAACTACTTTTGTTTTTTGTTTTTTTTAAAATTTTCTTTCAAAACAAATATTTGTTTGTATTTCTTTTATTTTTTTGCTGTATCATCACTTTTTGCTCTGTTAAGACAAAGCAGACACCATACTGCTTTCCATTGCTTTTTATTTTACAAAAATGCTGTTTTTTCAGTATCTTACTTTCTTTTTGATACATTGCTTTATATGGATGATATCTATGCCTTTTTATATGGTAAACATTTTTAAGCTAAGGCACACCATTTTCCATTTATAATTTGATATATTTTTAGAAATCATTTCCATATTGATTTAAAAAACAATTTTTTTGTTTCGTATCATACTTCTATTTTTGCAAACACAAAAAAACCTCTGACAAACAGTTGTCAAAGGTCTTTTAGTCAATCTCTGCTTCGTCCTCCCAGCAAAGCCAGCAATCTCAACAGGTTTACAAGAGCCACTGCCGTTGCTGCAACATAAGTAGTTGCTGCGGCAGTCAAAACCTTTTTGGCTCCTCTTAACTCCTCGCCATACAAATAATTTTGTCCCTCCAGCATACCAAGGGCTCTTTTTGAGGCATCAAATTCCACAGGCAGTGTGACCACACTAAACAATACTACCACTGCAAAAAGAGCAATGCCCAAAAGTATTAAAGTATTGCCCCAGCTTCTGCTAATCAACAATCCAATCAGCACAAGAGGAATGGAAAGATTGGAGCCAATTCTTGTTATAGGCGCCATGGCATTTCTCAGCCACAAAAAACCATAGTTTTCTGCGTGCTGTATCGCGTGGCCTGTTTCATGGGCAGCCACACCCAATGCCGCAACAGAAGCACTGCCATATACCGTAGAAGACAATCGCAATACCTTATGACTAGGGTCATAATGGTCTGTCAAATTTCCTCCTATCTGCTCTATTCTCACATCATAAATGCCGGCTCTTTCCAGCATTTGTCTGGCCACCTCTGCTCCTGTCAAGCCTTTGCTGTTTCTGATTCTGGCATATTTGTTGTAGGTACTGCTGACACGAAGCTGTGCCGCAACACTAAATAGGGCCACAACAATAAACAGACCAAAATAAGGTGTATAAAATCCCCAAAAAATAATAATCCCTCCTAATAAAAAAGCAAAATAACAGTATGTTTTATTTTTATATACGATATTTTTTTATTTTTGTTTCTTTTATTCCAATATTGTACCAATTTCCATTTTATTTCCTCTTAAATAGGCATCTGCTCCCATTCTTTTTTTGCCCTTTGCCTGCACCTGGGTAACAAGCATACTGCCATCACCGGTGGTTACAACAAATCCCCTTTTTTCAATGGCTGTGATTTCTCCTACCCTTCCGGAAATTTGCTGTGTTTTTTCTGCCTGCCAAATTTTGAGCATTTCTCCTTGATACATAGTATATGCTGTGGGCGCAGGGTCTAAACCATGAATTAAATGGATAATCTGCTGGGTATTTTTAGACCAGTCAATGTGTCCCATTTCTTTTGTCAGCATCGGTGCATAGGTGGCCTCCTTTTCATTTTGTGCAACTGGCACAATGGTACCTTTTTGCAGTCCTTCTATTGTTTTTAAAAGCAGATTGGCTCCCAAATGCTTCATTTTGTCATGGACACTGCCATAGGTATCCTCCGGTGTAATAGAAATGCTTTCTTTTAAAAGCATATCCCCTGTATCCATCCCCTTTGCCATATACATGGTTGTAATGCCCGTTTGTTTTTCTCCGTTTATCACAGCCCATTGCAAAGGTGCTGCACCTCTGTATTTGGGCAAAAGAGAGCCATGCACATTGATACAGCCATATTTTGGCATATTTAATATTTCTTCGGGGAGTATCTGGCCAAATGCTGTCACAGCAATCAGCTCCGGGGCATATGCTTTTAATTGTTCTATAAATGCACTTTCTCTTACCTTATTCGGCTGAAGCACATCAATGCCTGACTGCAATGCTCTTTCTTTTACGGCAGAAAAAGCCATTTTTTTTCCTCTGCCCCTTGGTTTATCCGGCTGTGTCACCACTGCCAGCACTTCATGGTGTTGTAATAATGCTTCCAAAGAGGGTACAGCAAAATCCGGCGTTCCCATAAAAATGACTTTCATTTTTCATCCTCCCAAATGGTTTCTGTGTTTGGCAATGCTTTGTCCACATAAAGCACTCCGTCTAAATGGTCTGTTTCATGGCAAAGTGCCACTGCCAGCAGCTCCGTTGCCTCCACCACAATTTTTTCACCCTTTCGGTTTATGGCCTCCACCTTTACATATTCAGGCCGCTCCACCTGAGCGCTTTTTCCCGGAACACTCAGGCAGGCTTCATCTCCCACCACTGCCCCCTCTGTCTGTACAATGACAGGGTTAATCAGCTCCAAAAGCCCCTCTCCCACGTCTATGACAACAATTCTTTTTAATATGCCAATCTGAGGTGCCGCCAGTCCAACACCATTTGCCGCATACATGGTGTCTGCCATATCATCCAACAATGTAAAAATTTTGGGGGTGATTTCTTTGACTTCTTTACATTTTTTTCTTAATATTTCATCGCCCTTTAAACGAATTTCTCTAATTGCCATTTTTTTCCTCCTATTTTTCATTTCGATTCTGTTACTTTCATATGAAATAGAAAGCTAGGAAACATTGACTTTACGGCTAAAACCGACTCCTTACATCTTTGTAAACCAAAAGCAAGGGAGTTTGCAGCAGCTCCAAGCGCTTTGGGTACTTTCTTTTCATAAAGCAATATCAATCTCCTTATTCTATTTTTAAAATTCATATCCTATCCTTTTTCATATTAACGCAACACATCCTTCATTTCCATTTATCACTTTCATATCAAAATAGAAAGCTATAAAATATTGATTTTACAGTCAAAAACACACCTCTGTGTTTTTCCTCCACCATAGCCTGCATAGCTTTTTACTTTATCTGTGGAAACTTTGGCTGCTTTCCATCAAATTTTATTGTGCTTTTTTCGTTTCTATTAGTGTAACACATTTTTCATTTTATCTGAAAAATGCTCTTTTTCTCTTGAAAGTGCCCTGAAATTTAGTCATTTTGAGCCATTCTCCTTTTAAAATGATAAAAAGCTTTCTCTCCATTTCAAAAACAGGATTTTGTTACTTTAATATGAAATAAAATGCTATGAAACACTGCTTCTTCCTTTAAATCCAGCTCTCTGCTTTTCTCCCCTTCCATAGCCTGTCAAAAGAGCCTTTGCAGGGAACTGCTGCAATGCCCCAAGCTTTTTGTTTGCTTTTTTTAAAAAAGAAGCGCCCATTTCTTTGCTGTATTTTTAAAATTCACATTTTCAATGCTATATCATTTTTCATATTAACGTAACACAGCTGCTTTTGATTGCCATAAATAAAACAAATACTCTTTTACACCACATCAATGGGATTCATTGTCAAATGCAATGCCACATTCCATTTTTTTGCTTTTTTCCACTTTTCACAGCAAAATACCACAAATTGCCTCAGTACCTCCTCCTCCTCACATTTTATGAGTATTCTCCAGCGATATTCCTGCCGGAATTTTGAAAGCACAGCAGGAGTAGGCCCTAATATCTGCAATTTTTTCTTTCGATTATAATATAGCATAATATCCGCCAAATACCTAGCGCTTTCTATCACCTCTTTTTCCTCCTTTGCAGAAAGCAAAACTGCAAAAATGTGGGAAAAGGGAGGATAAGCCATCATTTTTCTCATTTGTATCTCTTGTTTATAAAATGCTTCATAATCCTGCTTCGCCGCCAAAACAATGCTGTAATGCTCCGGGTCGTAGGTTTGTATAAAAACCTGTCCCGGCAGCTCATCTCTTCCGGCTCTGCCTGCCGCCTGTGTAATCAGCTGAAAACTGATTTCACTGGCTCTGTAGCTGCTCATATGCAGTGACAAATCCGCCGCCAATATCCCTACCAATGTCACATTGGCAAAGTCATGTCCCTTTGCAATCATTTGTGTGCCAATGAGTATATCTGCTTTGCCCTGTCCAAACTGCTCCAATATTTTTTGATGGCTGTTTTTTGTCATGGTAGTATCCGAATCCATACGCAGCACAGTGGCCTGGGGAAAAAGCCTTTTGGTTTCTTTTTCTATTTTTTGTGTGCCTGCGCCAAAATATTTGATGTATTTTGAACCGCATACAGGACAAACAGTAGGGTTTGCAATTCTTTTGCCGCAGTAATGGCATACAAGCTCCTCCTCCGAGGCATGATAGGTGTATGTGATATCGCAAGCATCGCACTTCATCACATGGCCGCATTTTCTGCATGATACAAATGTTGCATATCCTCTTCGGTTTAAAAAAAGCATGGTTTGTCTTTTCTTTTCTATATTTTCTTTGATAGCCTGCAACAGCTCTGTACCAAACACAGAGCGATTGCCCTCTTCCAGCTCCTTTCGCATATCTGTAATGGTAACGCAGGGCAGATGGCTTCCCTTTGTTCTTTGTTTCAGCTCCAAAAGAGTATATTCTCCCGTTTTGGCCTTGTGATAGCTGGACAAATCCGGTGTGGCACTGCCCAAAAGCAGCATACAGCCTGTGATACGGCTAATTTGCTCTGCCACCTCCTTGGCGTCATATTTTGGTGTGATATCAGAGCGATAGCTGCTTTCATGCTCTTCATCTATGATAATCATGCCTAAATTTTGAAAAGGCATAAACAGTGCAGAACGAGGGCCGATGATGATAGAAATGTCATTGTCCCTTGCTTTTTTCCATTGGTCATATCGTTCCCCATAATTGAGCCTGCTATGAGTGACAGAAACCCGATTGCCAAAACGAGATAAAAACCTTTCTACAATTTGAGGTGTCAATGAAATTTCAGGCACAAGCACAATGGCCTGCTGGCCCTTTTGCAAAACCTTTTCAATCATCTGCATATAAATTTCTGTTTTGCCGCTGCCTGTAATGCCATGCAAAAGTATGGGCTTTTTTTGTTTTTGCTCCAATATCCTCTCCAGTGCAGAAAGCACCCTTTGCTGGGGTATGGTGGGGGTAAAGGCATTTGTTCTCAATACATCTGTTTGCAGTATTTGTCTTTTTTCCACTTTTTTCATCTGCTTTAAAACACCCTTTTTCAAAAGTGTTTTGATGGGAGAATCTGTCAAATGCAGCACTTGCTTTATCTGCTGTGCCGTTGCTTGCTTTCCGTCTGCCAAATACTGCATCAATTTTTTTTGCCCCAAAAGCTGTTGATTGTTTTTTACTTTTTCCCATGCCTGAGCGATAATGGTATCATCCTCTGACAATGCAAAATAGGTGACTTGTTTTTCATATTTTTTTTGCTGTACCTTTTGAAAAAGGCCTATGATGTCTTTTTCCTTTAGGGATTGTATGGCACTTTGCACCGTTTCTCCCAGTGCCTCCTCTGCCTCAGCAATCCAAACAGGCTTTTGGCTTTGTTTTAAAAAGGAAATAAGATTTTTTTCAACAGAAGAAAGGAAAACCCCTTCCTCCGCTTCTTTTTTTAAATAAATCTGCCATTGTATTTTTGTTTTAATACCGGCCGGCATCATGGTTTGCAGACATTGGCTGAGTGTGCAGATATATTTTTTTTGCATCCACTTTGCCAGCAAAAGCATTTGTTTTGTAAAAATAGGACTTCCTTCATCTAGTACATTTAATATGGATTTTATTTTTTCAAAGGGAATGTCTGTTTTTTCCATTTTTTCCACAACATAGCCTTCTGTTGGCTTGTTTCCCTTTCCAAAGGGTACAATCACACGAACACCCACAGAAAGAGGCTCCATTTGCTCTGGCACAGCATAATCAAACATTTTATCAACCTCTTTATTTTTTAAGCTTAATATCACTTTTGCATACACCAAAGAGAACCTCCCTTCTAAAAAATGTCCATTTAACCCTTTGTGAAAGAAAGGGAAACTAATTGCCATAGTTTCCCCTTTTTTTATGACTCTGAGCCATCTTGCAAAACAGCGTCCTCTTCTATGATTTCTTCTGTCTTTTCTGTCGGTTCATTTTGTATGATTTTAATTTTTCCTTCCTTTAGCTCATGGACAGCAATGGATACAGGGCGGTCCACCTTTGTATGAATTGTCATAGGCTCTGCATGGTCCACCAGCTGTCTGGCTCTTTTTGCCGCCGCAATGACAATGGTATAACGGCTTCCAATCATATTTTCAGGGTCTGCATCCTTGTTTAACACCTCTAATAAATCGGAATAAGACGGTCTTAACATAATTCAATCTCTCCTTTAAACTGTTCTTTTATTTTGGGGTTTCTGCTGCTTTTCATACTCTCTGCCTGGACAATGGCACAAATGTCTTTTGTTGCCTTTTGCACCGTTTCATTGATAACAACATAATCATATCGTGACACAAATTCCATTTCCTCCAATGCCCTGTGGATACGGCGGTTGATGGTCTGTTTGTCTTCTGTGCCTCTTTCTGTCAGCCTTCTGCCCAGCTCCTCCAAATTTGGCGGTATCAAAAATACTAAAACACATTCCGGATACAGCTCTTTGATTTGCAAAGCACCCTGCACCTCAATTTCCAATATGACATTTTTTCCCTCAGCCATTTGATTTTCTACATATTTTCTGGGTGTGCCGTAATAATTGCCGCAAAACTCCGCCCATTCCAAAAGCTGATTTTTTTTCTGCATGGCTTCAAATGCTTCTCTGTCATAAAAATAGTAGTGTATACCCTCCATCTCCCCCGGTCTTGGCTTGCGTGTTGTGGCAGAAACAGAAAGGGCAAATGCTTCTGTTTTGACCAATTCTGCAACAACCGTTCCCTTGCCCGCACCGGAAGGACCGGAAATGATAACAAGCATACCTTCTTTTTTCATGGTTGCTGCCCCTTTCCCTCTGCAAGCGTTTTTTCTGTCTGTTTTACAGTATCCAGTCTTCCTCCTATGGTAACAGGCACATTGGGAGAAAGTACAATCTGCCCTGTATCCATCATAATCACGCTTCTTGTTTTTCTGCCATAGGTGGCGTCAATCAGCACGCCTTTTTCCTTTGCCTCCTGCACAATTCTTTTAATGGGTGCAGATTCCGGGCTTAGCATTGCAATGATACGCTGTGCAGAAACCATATTTCCATATCCTATGTTTAAAAACTGTATTCCTTCCATTGTACCCCTCTTATTCTATATTTTGCACCTGTTCCCTGATTTTTTCAATTTCACTTTTTAATTCGATTGTACAGCGGGTGATTTCCATATCATTTGCCTTTGAGGCAATGGTATTTGCCTCTCGGTTCATCTCCTGCACCAAAAAATCCAGCTTTCTGCCTACTTGTCCTCCTTGGTGCAATATCTCCTTAAGCTGTTGTATATGGCTTTCCAAACGAATCAGCTCTTCATCAATACAGCTGCGGTCTGCAAATACGGCCACCTCCTGTGCAATGCGCTGGGGGTCTATTTCCACTGTCTGCAAAAGCTCCTTTAATCTGCTTTGCAGCTTTTGCTGATATTGCTCTGTCACAAAGGGAGAACGTCCCTTTATCAGACCTGTCAGCTCTTGTATATGGCTTCTTTTTTTCAGTATATCCTCTGCAAGGGCATTGCCTTCTCTTTTTCGCATTTGCACAAATTTTTCAATGGCACCGTCCAATGCAGGCAAAAGTGTTTTCCAAAGCACTTCCTCCTCTTCCTGAATGCGCTCTACGGTAATCACATCTGCAAATTTTGCCACAAGCCCCAGTGTGTCCTCCGAACAGAGGCCATATTGCATTTTCAATTCATTTATTTTTTCCACATAAGCTCCTGCCAGTGCCTGATTGACCTTTACAAGCATATCATCTGCCGAAAATGTTTCAAATGTAATGTAAACATCTGTTTTGCCTCTTGCAATTTCTTCCATAATCCGTTTACGGATGGCGTCCTCCATGGCATTCATAAATCGGGGCAGCTTAATGGATATATCATTATATCTGTGATTTACAGATTTTATTTCTACTACAAAACGACGGTCATTTTCCATATTTTCCCCTCTGCCATATCCCGTCATGCTTCGTATCATAATAACATCTACCTCTTTTCACAAAATCAAGGGCAAAACAAAGTGATTTCTGCATTCCCCTGACTGCCCCTTTCTGGTTTGCGTTTTTTAGAATCCTTCCTATTATATAATAGGATTGCCTCTTTTATCAAGTCAAATCATAATATATTACAATTTTTTTGTTATTTGTGCTATACTGTTTTATATAAATATTTTCATACACTTTTTTCAGAAGGGAGAGATACTATGGCTCTTGACGGCGTTGCTGTTGCCGGCATTGTATCTGAGTTAAATCAAAAGCTGACAGGCGGCAGAATCGACAAAATCTATCAGCCTTTGGCTGATGAAATTATTTTTACCCTCAGAAATGGGGGGGAAAACTACAAGGTGCTTGTTTCTGCAAATTCCAGCCATCCTCGTATGCATATCACCCAAATACAAAAGGAAAATCCTATGCAGCCTCCTATGTTTTGCATGGTGATGAGAAAATATATTGCCGGCGGAAAAATCACAAACATTTATCAGCCTGATTTTGAACGTATGATTATCATAGAGGTGGAATCTGCCAATGAGCTTGGAGAGAAAACCATTAAAAAAATGATATTGGAAATAATGGGAAAACACAGTAATTTTATCATTGTAGATGAAAACAATAAAATATTAGACGCCATCAAAAGAGTTTCCCATGATAAAAGCTCTGTCAGAGAGGTGCTGCCGGCAAAGCAATATTCGTTTCCGCCCTCTCAACAAAAACAAAATCCTATTTTTGTGACAAAACAGCAGCTTTTTTCATTGCTGCAAAAGCAATCCGGTGTAAAAATACAGCAGGCACTGTATCAAAGCTATACCGGCATCAGTCCCATTTTTGCCAGCGAAATCTGTTTTCGTGCCTATACAGAGCCTTCCTCATTTTGGGAGGAGCTGAGAGAAGAGCAAAAGGAAGCACTTTTTTCTGTGTTTTCTTCTGTGATAGAACAAATCAAATCTCAAAGCTTTTTTTATGCCATTTATTATGATGCCGACACCAATAAAATACTGGATTTTGGCGTATTGGAAATGGAGCAATTTGGCTGCTGCAAAAAAAAGCAATATGAAAGCATTTCCACATTGCTGGAAGCCTTTTATGCACAAAAGGATAATGCCTATCATATCAAACAAAAGGCCCATGATATGAGAAGGATTTTGCTCTCCAACATAGAACGCTGTGTCAAAAAAAAGGAAATACAGAAAAAAACAGAGCAGGATGTGGCCAAAAAGGATGTCTGGAAGGTGAAAGGAGAGTTGCTTACAGCCAATATCCATAGTATTACAAAGGGCATTTCCACATTTCGTACCGTCAATTTTTATGACCCGCAAATGAAGGAAATAGAAATTGCCATTGACCCTACCAAAACACCACCAGAAAATGCCCAAGCATATTTTCACAAATATAACAAGGCAAAAAGAACCCTTTCTGCTCTCAGCATACAAAAAAAACAAAATGATGAAGAGCTTGCCTATTTAGAAAGCATTTTAAATGCTCTGCAAACAGCCAAGGAAGAAACGGATTTGGATGAAATCAGAGCAGAATTGGTACAGCAAGGCTATATGAAGAAAAAAACAACCAAAAAAAATAAGCCCCAAAAACAAAAAAAGTCCAAGCCCATGCATTATATTTCCTCTGACGGTTTTTCCATTTATGTGGGAAAAAGCAATCTGCAAAATGATGCCCTTACGCTTCGTTTTGCCCAAAGCAATGATATTTGGCTGCACACAAAGGAAATCCCCGGCTCCCATGTGATTATACAAACAAATGGGGCGGCTGTGCCTGACACCACATTGCTGGAGGCTGCCCACATTGCCGCTTATTTCAGCAAAGCAAAAGAAAGCTCTCAGGTCCCTGTGGACTATACATTGCGAAAATATGTCAAAAAACCCAACGGCGCAAAACCGGGCATGGTCATTTATGAAACAAACAAAACCATTTATGTTACACCCAGCGAAGACATTGTCCAAAATATAAAAACATTGTAATTTCCTTCTCACAAATATGGCATTTGTTTTTCATCCTTCTGACAAAAAGGGGTATCAAAACTGCTTTTGCTATACATTTTAGGCCATTTGCTGTGCTGCAAAGCTTTTCATAAATCAACTGCATTTGGCTGACAGCATAAAAAAACTGCAATCGTATATCCCTTTTTGTCATTTTATATGTTGGTAAAATAGAAAATGGCATACATTTTGCACCACTGGCCATAAAAAAGAAATGATATGCCTGTCCTTTGCTTCTTTCAGCCTGGGGGAAATGCCATATTTGTTTTATACCGCCTGTGCTGCCGCTTTTATATTGCTTACCCTTTATGGTATCTATCCTCTTTTATATTTTGTATCTGTCTTTTCAAGCCGTGCCGCCGGCTTAGCCGATGATTTGCTTTATTTACCGGCTGCACCAGTAAGCAAATGTCCGCCAAAGGCTTATCAGAGAATTTTTTTCTTTCAAATATACAATAATTTCTGATACACTGTATTTGGGCAGTATAGGAATCAGCATATGGGTCAATACTCTGCTTATTCCCTTTCATACCATTTTCCAGTCATTTTTCCATATGGTACTTGTCTTTTCTATTTTGGCACAAATATAATAGGATATTTTCATTTCCAAATTGTATGTGCAAAACCACTCACATAAATTTTTTTATGCTTTATTACAGCTGAGCAGACTTCAATGGCACAACCGAGGATTTTGGTTGGCTGCACCAATAAAAAAGCCAATATCCTTTATGCAGATATCGGCTTTTTTATTGTATTGTTCATTATGCCAGTTTCTTTTCTTCTTTTTTATACAACATACGAAAATGCTCAGACAATGCAGCAATAAACTGTCCGTTTGTAGGTTTTTCTAAGGGGCAGTATTCTGCAAATTCTGAAAATATTTCTTTTCCCTTTCTTTTCCACGAGCTTTCTATGGCATGGCGTATGGCACGCTCCACCTTTGCGGCAGTTGTATCATATTCCCTTGCAATATCCGGATAAAGCCCCTTGGTCATGCAAAGCACAATATCTTCATTTTCCACCGCCATCATAATACCCATTCTGATAAAATGATATCCCTTAATACTGGCAACAATCCCCATTTTGTTTAACAGTCTTGAAATATCACTTTTCATTTCTTCCTTTGTATCTCTTTGAGAGGACAGATTTGTCTGCATTTGCAGATGCATTTGCATCTCCTGCTTATATTTCTCCTCCTCATGTAAAATTTGCGCAACCCTTTCTAATAATATGCTGCATTGCACCGGCTTTGCCATATAATACATAGCGCCTAATTCCATTGTTTCCCTGACAATGGTGTCCTTGCCGATTGCGGATATGATAATACAGGCTATATCCAGCTTTTTTTCTCTCATAGCCTGTAATACCCAGATTCCGTCCTTTTCTGCCAAAAGAACATCCATAAGTATAATATCCGGCTTTTCCTGCTCTGCTTTATACAAAACAGATTCTCCATCCTTTTCCATAGCAATGACTTCAATGCTTTTGTTTTTCTCCAAACACTTTTTCATCTTATGCATATAGGTCACGTCCCTATCCGCTAAAAGAACCCTTCTTTTGCACGCCCCTTGCATACTACATATTCCTCCCTTGTTTGATTAAATTTTATGAACAAAAATACAACAACAAAATAAATATTTCGGCAAAATATGCTTTTTATTATATTTCATCTACTTATTTTGTTGTGTGTTGACATTATACGACAGATTCTTTTCTTTTGCCATGCTTCTGCACCAAAAGAAGACTTCTTTTCTCAAATGACAAATATGGGGTATTTTTACTCTAAAAAACGCATATCGTGCATTATTTGAATTGTTTTCACGAGTCGAAAATAAAACACAAGCTTCTGCTTCTCTTTCTTGACTTTCTCTCCAGCTTTTTTATAATAGTAGTATAAAACAACCATCATATCACTTTTTTTAGTGATACAGCATAAAAAATGATATGATATTGCATAGGAGGTTTCAAAATAAAACAATGGCATTGGTGTGCTTTTTACCAAAAAATTGGGGAGCATTGAAAATCTCCTTATGGAAAAGGAGAAATGTAAAGTACTGGCTTTGGCTGTGAAATCAATGCTTCATAGCTTTCTGTTTTTATAAATACAGCAGAAGCTTTTTTAGGATGTGTTGCGTTAATATGAAAAATGATATGGTATGATATGAATTTAAAAAATAGAACAATGAGATTGACATTGCTTTATGAAAAAAAGTAACCAAAGAGCTTGGAGCTGCTGCAAACTCCCTTGCTTTGGGTCAAAAAAATGTAAGGAGTCGTTTTTAGCCGTAAAGTCAATGTTTCATAGCTTTCTATTTCATATGAAAGTAACAGAAGCTTTTTTTAAAAAAGGAGGTTTTTTATGCTTTTTTCTCATTGCAACATTTTGCTTGCTGACGGTGAAATACAAAAAGACGCATATTTACAAATAACCGATGACAAAATCACATACATTGGCACAGAAAAGCCCCAAGCAGCTTCAGACACTGTTTATGATGGTACAAATCAATTACTGCTGCCGGGCTTTGTCAACACCCACAGCCATGTGCCTATGACATTGCTGCGCAGTATAGGCGCAGACCTGCCTCTTGCACGTTGGCTCCATGAGGCCATATTTCCCATAGAAAATAAGCTGAACAAACATTGGGCTTATTTTGGAACACTTTTAGGCATTGCAGAAATGCTTCGCAGCGGCGTTACTTCTTTTACAGATATGTACTTTTTTGGAGAAGCCCGTGCCAAGGCTGTTTTAGAAACAGGCATCAATGCCAATCTTTCCATGGGCATTCTCTGCCTGGATGACAGCTCTTTTGAAAAAGCACCTATGGTGCAGGAAACAAAAGACCTGTTTCAACAGTATCACAATGCCAATGCAGGACAGCTGAAGGTGGATGTGGGGCTTCATGCAGAATATACCTCCAATGCCAAAATCGCAAGGGCTGTGGGAGAATACGCCAAAGAAATCGGCGCAAATGTACACATCCATCTTTCTGAAACAAACAAAGAAACACAGGAATGCATTGCCCGCCACGGCAAAACGCCCACAGCTTATTTTAATGATTTAGGCCTTTTTGACAATCCTACAACAGCTGCCCATTGTGTTTGGCTGACACAGCAGGACAGAGAGATTTTGGCAAAAAAAAATGTATTTGTTTCCCACTGCCCCATCAGCAATTTAAAATTAGGCAGTGGTTTGGCAGATATGTGGGCATTGGCACAGCAGGGTGCAACCCTTTCCATTGGTACAGACGGTGCGGCCAGCAATGATAATTTAAATTTTTTAGAGGACATGAAGCTTTCTGCCATGCTGCAAAAGGGACTGCATCAGGACCCCTCTATTTTTTCTGCAAAACAAGTGCTGCAAATGGCTGCAAAAAACGGCGCCATCTCTCAAGGCCGTACCAACACAGGTACACTGGCAGTGGGAAATCAAGCAGATATTGTGGCAGTAGATTATCACTCATGTAATCTTTTGCCAAAAACAGATATGCTCTCTGCTTTGATTTATGCAGCACTGCCCTCTGACATTAAAATGACAATGGTAAATGGCAAAATTCTTTATCAAAACGGTACATTTACTACCATAGATATTGAAAAAGTAATGTATGAAGTAGAGCATATTGGAAAAAAATTATATTGATGCCCTATTTCTTTACCTTCTCTTAACCCTCCTTTTATTATACTGTAACCGTAATATGATATATCAATTACCAATACAATATTATTTTTAAGGAGGAAATTATTATGAAAAAATTTTTAACAGCCGCAACATTTTGCACTATGCTGACAGCAGCAGCCGTACCGGCTTTTGCAGGCCAGGCCGCTGTACAACAACAGGATTCTTTGCAGGCCATTGCTTTAGATGACAATACACAAATTGTTTTTCCACAGCAGGCTCTTTCAGAAATACAAAAGGGCAATGCAGGCACACTTTCTGTTACTTATACAGATGAAAACGGAAAAACACAAACATTTCCTGTCACACTGACAAAGGGTGCTGAAAAGCTGACCGGTTCTCTTAACATAAAAACAGAGGATGCCTCCCAAGACGGCAACGGCATTGTAACCATTGCCTATACAGATGAAAACGGCAACATACAAACAGTATCCGACGACGCATTGGATATGACAGCACTGGAAACACCGCAAAACATTTCTTTGGAAAAAAAATAACAATGGGCTTGCAGCAGAGGAATTTTTCCATACCCTATTGTCAATGAGCCTTTTTTGACAATAGAACCATGGTTTTTCCCTGAAAAAAAAGGAAGCTTCCATGTTTTTGATACTTTTTACAAAGCCAAAGTATACTTCAAAAAAGGCACCAGCTTTGGCCGCTGCCTTTTTTGATAAGCTTAGAGGGGGATTTTTCCCCCTATTACTTTTATAAGGAGTGTTTTTTATGAAGCTTTTGATTGTAGAAGATGAAAGCGACCTTTGCCGTTCCTTGGCAAAAGGATTGACAAAAAAAGGGTATGCTGTGGATACGGCACAAGATGGCATCACAGCCTATGAACAAATACAAATCAATGAATATGATTTAATATTATTGGACATCAATTTGCCCAAACTGGATGGCATTTCTCTTTTACAAAAAATCAGAGAGCAGAATCTGGAGCAAAAAATACTGATTCTTTCTGCAAAAAGCACTGTGCAGGACCGTATCAATGGATTGGACGAAGGAGCGAACGACTATTTAACAAAGCCCTTTCATTTTGCAGAGCTGGAGGCCAGAATCAGAAACCTGCTTCGCTGGCAGTTTATCAAACAAAATGCCATATTCCATTGCGGGAACATGACAGTAGATACCCAAACAAAAACTGTATTTGAAAATAAAAAGCCCATTAAGCTGACAAAGACAGAATATGCCATATTGGAATATCTTATTATGCATCCAAATCAAACCATTAGTGCAGAAACGCTGATAGAGCATATTTATGACAGCGAAGCGGATTTGTTTTCCAATGCCATAAAGGTGCATATTTCCTCTTTGCGCAAAAAAATCGGTGCCCAATATATTGAAAACAGAAAAGGGATTGGGTATCGCATCACAGAAAGGGAGGCATAAACCATTGAAATCAAAATCATTTTTTGGCAGCATTTCTTTGCGGTGCAAATTAACATTGCTCATTACAGCATTGGTCACACTCATTGCCATTTTTTTAACTGCTGTTTCCATATTTAATGCCAATAAAATATTTCTTCCCACTATTCCCATACAAACCATTGCTTTTGACAAAAACAGCTCTGTCACAGTGGCTTCTTCCTCCTCTTCTTCCAAAGAGGCGGCAGTTTCTGTTGCCATGGATTCTGAAAACGGCTCTGTTTCCTCCCAAGACCCAATCCATACCATTTCCATCACCGTGCAAAAACAAACCTTTCAAACCCACAGCATTATCATCATGGCAGTGATTATACTGGTGGGTGCTTTTTTGGCTTGGCTCATTACAGGAAGGGCCTTAAAATCATTGGCTATATTGACAAAGACAATAGAATATACAAACATCAACCATCTATCTCAAACAATAGACCAATCTGTTATGTCCGATTTAGAAACCAGACAGCTGACAAAAGCATTCAATCAGCTTATGCAACGCATTGACAAAGCCTTTGAAACACAAAAGCGTTTTACTGCCGCTGCTGCCCATGAGCTGAAAACGCCTCTTGCTTGTATTCAAACAGATATTGAAGTACTTCAGTTATATGACGCCCCCTCTTTAGAGGATTATCACCAAACAATGGATGTGATACTGCGCAATACCAACCGTTTGATAGAATTGACCAACCAGCTTTTGCATATGCATACAAAGGGCAATCAAATGCTGCAAGAAATTTCATTAGGCGATTTGATGGAAGAAATTAGAAAAACATTGCAATGCAGACTGTCAGAAAAGGAAATTACATTTACGCTTTCCGGACAGTGCAGCTTGTTTGCCCAGTATGACATACTTTACAGAGCTTTTTTCAATATCATAGAAAATGCCATAAAATATAATAAACAGCAGGGCAGTATTGTCATAAATTGTTGTGAAACAGAATATGACATCACCGTTTCCATTGCCGATACCGGCATAGGCATTGCTTTGGAGCAGCAGCCATTGATATTTGAGCCTTTTTATCGTGTAGACTCCTCCCGCTGCCGCAAAATAGGCGGTTGTGGCTTAGGACTTTCTATTGCAAAAGAAATCATAATGCAATATAATGGAACCATTGCCGTAGAAAGTCAAGTGGATGAAGGAAGTACTTTTTTGATTTCTTTTTGCAAAAAAGATATTTCTAAAACAAATCAACCCTTTTGACAGAATGGGTGTCTATCATTTTTTTGCACATATATTTGGGTCTTGCTGTTATGGCATAAAGTAGTGTATATTTTTTTGGAATCATAAAATCTTTTTTGTTTTTCAGCTTAAAATGTCTGTATGGCACCATTTTCAAAGCATAAATTGATTATTTGTATGTAAAAAGACTGTTTCGGTGTTGTTTTTTTCAGGTTGTTGTCATAGCATAAAGCAATGTATATTCTTTTTGGAAGTATAAAATATTTTGCATTTTTAATATCCAAAATATCTGTATGACACCATTATTTTCAAAACAGTTTTATAAGCTGAAACACGGCAAACACCCACATCAAAAACAGAACAAATGCTTTTTCTTTCTAAAAGCACAGAAGCCATTTTGCAGCAACATATACCAGCAGGAAATTTCAGCAAATTGGTGATTGTCTAAAAGCCCATATTTTATGGCTTTCTATTTCATATGAAAGCAACAAAAGCTTGCAACCAGAAAGGAGCGTTATCATGACACAAACAAACAAAATGGGAGAAAAGCCCATTCTTTCTCTTTTGCTGTCTATGTCCTTTCCTCCCATGCTGTCTATGCTGATACAATCCTTGTATAACATTGTAGACAGCTATTTTGTGGCACAAATCAGTGTAGAGGCATTGACAGCCGTTTCATTGGCTTTTCCACTGCAAAATTTCATATTAGCCGCCGCCCTTGGCACCGGTATAGGTGCCAATTCCTACATTTCCCGTATGCTGGGAGAAAAACAATTTCATAAAGCCAATTCAGCCGCAAGCCATGCTGTTGTACTGGCCTTTTTTTGTTATATCATTTTTGTATGCATTGGTCTATGGGCCATTGAACCTTTTTTTGCCCTTTTTACAAAGGAAAGAGAGGTGATACAGCTAGGCTGTCAATATACTGATATCATTGTGTTTTTTTCATTTGGCACATTGGTACACATTGCCATTGAAAAAATATTGCAGGCAACGGGAAAAATGATATTTCCCATGCTGCTGCAAACAGTGGGAGCCATTATCAACATATTATTGGACCCTATATTGATATTTGGTCTTTTTGGTATGCCGAAAATGGGCATCAGAGGTGCTGCCATAGCCACCATCACAGGGCAAATTTCTGCCATGGCATTGTCTCTTTTGATTATGATGATAAAAACACATGATGTAAAATTGATTTTTAAAAATTTTAAATTGGACCTCTCTATCATAAAACAAATTTATATGGTAGGGCTGCCTTCCTTTTTTATGAATGCTTTAGGCTCTATACTGGTTATGGGATTAAATACCATACTGGCCGCATTTTCTAACATTGCCGTATCTGTATTTGGCATTTACTATAAGCTGCAAACATTCGTATATATGCCTGTCAGTGGACTCATACAAGGCACCATGCCCATTATGGGATATAATTATGGTGCCAAAAACAGTGTTCGATTAAAAACCGTACTCAAATATGCTCTTTTGATTACATTTGGTATCATGACATTTGGCACCGTGTTGTTTTGGAGCTGTGCAAAGCCTCTGTTATTGTTTTTTGAAGCAGAAGCCTCCATGCTTTCCATTGGCGTACCTGCCTTACGCATCATCAGCATAGGATTTTTGCCGGCAACAGCAGGCTTTCAGCTTGCCACACTTTTTCAATCCATGGGAAAAGGCTTTTATAGTCTTATTATATTTTTACTGCGTCAGCTTGTGATTACACTGCCTTTGGCATTTTTGCTCTCTCCCTTTTTAGGCTTAGAGGGCGTTTGGATATCCTTTCCCATTGCAGAAGCAGCTGCAGCAGCCGTATCCTATTTTATTTACAGAAGTGTCAGAAAAAAAGAAGTGTTATTGCAATAACTGTATTTTGGTTCTATGAAAAGGAATGAGACTGCTTCAATCAAACAGAACCCACAGTTTTTATACTTTTACCAATAGACATAGCTTTTTTGCAGCCTTCAAATGATTTTTGATATGGATAAAAATTTCAGCTTTATTTTAAAAGGATTGGAAAGCTCCAATCCTTTTTGGCTATGCACTTTGCTGCTCTTGCTTTAGCATATTTTCTATAAAAATGCCATATCCCTTTGTAGGGTCCTGTACAAACACATGGGTGACAGCTCCCACCAGCTTGCCGTTTTGCAGTATAGGAGAGCCGGACATCCCCTGCACAATGCCTCCTGTTTTAGAAAGCAGCTGTTCATCTGTCACACGAATGACCATTCCTTTGCTTTCATTTTTACTGTAACGGTTGACACTTTCTATTTCCACATCATACTCCTTTACCTCTTCTCCTTCAATGTTGGAAAGTATGGTAGCTTTTCCCTCCTGTATATCCTGCTGCAATGCAATAGGTACTTTTTTTCCTGTAAAATAGCTTTCTTTTCCCTGTTCCACTTTTCCATAAATCCCCAGCTCCGTATTGGCGGCAATGCTTCCCAAAACCAAATCCCTTCCCACATTTCCTGTCAATGCACCGGGGTTTCCCTTTTCGCCTTTTTTTACATCAATGATGGAGGATTGTGTAATCTGTCCATTTTTAATTTGCATCAATTCCTGTGTATCTACATCGTATACACCGTGGCCCAATGCACCAAAGCCATTTGTTTTGGGATTGAAAAATGTGATGGTGCCAATACCCTGTGTGGAATCCCTTACCCAAACACCGATTTTGCAGCTATTGTCCTCTTGGCTGAACACCGGTGTAATTTCCACTGTTTGCTGTGTACCCTTTCTGTCCACCAAAAATGACATGGGCTTTGCACCGTTTTCTTCCACAGCCTTCATCAAGTCCTCTTTATTTTTTAGGCTTTTGCCGCCTGCCTCCAATATCATATCTCCCGATTGGAGAATACCCTTTGCCGGCTCATAAATTTTGTTTTCCTCTCCATTGACATAGCCTGTTCCCAACACCATAATCCCTCTGGTGTCCATAGAAACGCCAACTGTCATGCCGCCTGCAATCACCTCTGTTTGAGGCAGTACAGTTGCCTCTACGGTTTTCACAGGCAGCACACCCAATAATGATACAGCCACCTTTGCTGTCCCCTGTTTTTGAGATTGGACTGTAAATGGTTTTGCCAAATCAAAATGGATGTTTTCTGAAACGGGCTCATGGTTTACATTTAAAACCCCTATGTTTTCTTCTGTTATTTCTGCCTGCAATGGCAAATTCCATTGAAATGATGTTTCTTTTCCCTCCAGAATATGAATTTCATCAGGAAGGGAATATGCCAGGCTGCACCATGCCACAGCTAATACCAACAGACAGGTGAGTGGCAGCAGCTTATGCCAAGTATTCTTTTTTTGTTTTTTCAACATTTTGTTCACTCCTGACTGTAAAAATGTATAAAAATTTCTAAATCTGCCATACTACCATTAATCTTTTTTATTTTTTTTGTTTTGCAGATTTTCATAACCAATGATACAGCAAAAAAATAGCATTGTTTTTTCACATTGCTGCTGTTTCTATGTTTATATTAGCAGCCAAAACCATTTTTGTGCCTATCCTTCACTGTTTATGGCTATCAAAAAGAATATTACATAGATTAAATTAACCGAATCAAAAATATCTTATACAGCCAATACTTATCAAATACAAAAGAATCCTTTTTTCAAAAGCAAAGAAATTTTTGCCGCAAAAAAATGGCGGCATAATATATTTTTTTACCATTTTTTGTAAAAATCTCATTTCTATAATCATAAAAAAAATCGGTGCAAAGCATTGTCTGCACCGATACCATATGAAAAAGAGCTGTATTCATACAGCTCTTTTATGAAAATAAAAATATGTTGTATATTGATTTGCCAGATATATCATTTTTCTTTATATTCCACGTCAATACAGCCGTCATCTATGGGAATGATACAGGCACAAATGATATATAGCACCACGCCCGAAACAATGGCTGTCATAAAAGAGCCTACAATCCACAACAATCTTATGATTGTAACATCAATGTCAAAATATTCTGCCAGGCCTCCGCAAACACCGGCTAATTTCACCTCTGTTTTAGAACGGTACAATTTTCTTTTCATATAAAAAAACCTCCTTATTTTACTCCTTTTCCAATACACCATTTTTTAAAAATCCATGCTGTACAAAGCTGAAATATTGATGATTGGCTGTGATGATATGGTCTGCCACAAATATATGCACAATCTCCAGTGCCTCCAAAAGCTTGCTTGTCAGCTCTATATCTGAGGCAGAAGGCCTTAAACCGCCGCCTGGGTGGTTATGTACCAATATGACGGAGGAAGCCTTGCAAAGCACTGCTTCTCTCACCACATCTCCTACCTCTACCTGTGCTTTTCTTTGAGAGCCCTTTGAAATTTTTACAGGTCGTATTAAATGATTTCCTGAATCCAAACAAAATATGTAAAAGTTCTCTACATTTTCATATAAAAGAAGATTCACAGCATATCTACCGCTGGTTTCGGGAGAATTCATAAGCACTCTGCCTTCCAGCTTTTCTTCTTGGCATCTTTGGCTGACTGCCCCCAATGCCTTTAAAAACACAGCTGTATTCATAGAAACATTGCATTTTTCTACAATTTCTCTGGGGTCGCTGTTGAATAATATGGTAAAAGAGCCATCAAACATATCCAGCAATCTATGGGCAATGGGATTTGTATCCTGCATGGGAATGGCTCCAAACAAAAGCAGCTCCAGCAGCTCATGCTTTTCAAAGCCGTCAGAGCCTTCTTCCAAAAAGCGTCTTCTCACTCTTTCTCTATGGCCTGCATGAGGGTTTGTTTTCCCCTTTTTATTGGATGTACTCATTTGGTCAGCCCCATTTCAAAATATGGCTCTACTTTTTGTTTCAAATTACCGGCATAAATCATGGCAAGCAAGCTATCCAGTCTGTAAAGGGCTTTTTTTGCCAAATCCAAAGAAAGCAGTCCCTGTTCCAATGCCTGGGCAATTTCTGCCAAATCCACTACTTTTACAAAGCCGTTTTCATAAATTAAAACATCTGCCAGCAAATCTGTAAAAATATATGTATTGTTTTGTTCTATAAATTCTGTTTCTATGATATCACAATAGTCATAAACCATTTTATCCTCTTTGTCAAAAAAACGGCTTATCTTGTAGCCCTCTTTTAAAAAATAGCAGGAAATTCCCCTTTGAAAATCCTCTCTTGGTTTCAGTACATTCCATTTGGTAACAATCATTTCCTCATTGCAAAGCAGTATTTCATCGTCCTTTAATAAAACCTTTTCCATAGGAATCAATCTTTTGCGGTATAGTTTCAAATCTTTTTCCATATGTTTTCCCCTCTTTTTATGGTGTGTGTTTTCAGTGAAAGTATTTTTTAATAGATACAATGTTTTTTGTTGCCTCAATACATATTCTGCCATTTTTGTAATGTATTGCATTTGTTTTTGAAAAATGGCAGCAAATTTTCTTTTCCTATTTTCACTTTTCCAGCATATATAAAAATTGATACAAATCTCTGTTAAAAAGCACCTTTGTTGTTTTGACAAACATATAAGACATAAAAGGAATGAAAACATGACTGCTGTTTGAAAAATGAGCTGCCTATATTATACTATGCAAATATACTGTTTTTAGATATCAATTTGTATATTCCTTTTGTACTGCCAAAGATATTTTATTTTTTCCATACCTTTTTTGGCTCTGTATGCAGCGTTTTACAATGCCCCTAGTCACTGCTCTTTTATATTTTTTGAAATAAAGCAGACATATCAAATTGAAATACCCTATTTTTCGTTTTATAAAAATCCTTTGGAACCATCATTCCTTTTTTATGCCAATACAATTTTGGCATTTTCTTTTTTGAAACAAAGCATTTACAAGCATTGTTGTCATACCGGAAAATATACCGTTGTCCTATTCCGTTTTTTAAAGCTTCACGGCAAATGAAAAAATAGACTCAAATTTTTATAATCCTTTCTATTTCATACTGCTTTTCGCAGCAAAATGGAGCATACCCTTTTCATAAAAATACAGTAAAAAATTTCTTTGCTATGATACATCCGTTTTTCATACAATATATCCATAGAGCTTTATGCTAAATCAAATTGCTTCGTCAAAGCATTCCAATCCTATTGCAAAACAATTTGGGGTCAAAGACATTATTTGAAAATTTTAACATCAAATCAATACTACCACAATATATTTATCACTGCCAAAAAGCTTTTTCTTTTTTAAAATCATATGGATTTTTATGCCTGTCATAAGCACCTTTTTTCTCCTTGTTTTTGCAGACATTGACAAAGCCAAAATACTCCTTTTCTGTTGACAAATATCAATTTCCGTTTATGATGACATTGTTTTCCTATCAGCTGTACATAGCTTTTTTGAAAAAAGCATTCTTTTGCAACAAATTGATAGAAATAGAAGAAATGACTTTCTTTGTGATGCCATGCAAATTTTGTTTTTTCACTTTTTTATTAAAAAATAGAACAGACACAATCTTTTTTTAAAATCATGCTTTGTTGACTGGGCAGCACAATTTGCAGTTTTTTCCATGCATACCCATTTTTTTAAAATCAGTCTTTCCTTTCTCCCTTTTCATATCAAAGCCATTTACGCCGTGTTTTTTTATCACTGAAGCAAATCAGGCCTTTTTTGTTTTGTTCTCAAAACAGACTGCTGCCTTCTCCATTTTGCAATGTTTCCATGATGCCCTGAAAGCAATACCTCAGGCACACTTCTTCCCATAAACACAGGAGGCCTTGTATACTGGGGATATTCTAAAAGTCCTTCCCAAAAGCTTTCCTCCTCAAAGGAGGCTTCCTTTGCCAGCACCCCCGGCACAAGTCTGGCAACAGCATCAATGATGGCAATGGCGGCAATTTCTCCACCGGTCAAAACAAAATCTCCCAAAGAAAGCTCCTCTGCATTCAGCTCTTCCAATACTCTTTCATCCACACCTTCATAGTGTCCGCAAAGAAACACAATATTTTCTTCTTGAGAGAGCTGTTTTGCAATGTCTTGTGTAAATCTTTTTCCCTGAGGAGATAAATATATCATACGCCCTCTTTTTTCACAGGGTATGCTTTGATAAGCGTCATATATGGGCTGGGCCTGCATCACCATTCCCGGCCCTCCTCCATAGGGATAATCATCCACGTGCTTTTGTTTATTTTTAGAAAAATCTCTTATATTGACAGCATTTATGGCAATATATCCTTGTTTTTGGGCTCTGCACAAAATGCTGTGAGAAAAAGCCTGCAACACCATTTCAGGAAATAATGTCAAAACAGTGTACTGTTTCATTCTTTCAATCCTTTCAATAATTTTACAACCATTTTACCATTTGCAATGTCTACTGATAAAATACACTGCTTGATGGCAGGAATCAGCAAATCCTTTTCTCCTTGTTTTCTGACAGCATAAACATCATTGGCTCCTGTCCGAAAAATGTCTGCCAGCTCTCCCAGCACCTCGCCCTGTTCTGTCACCACCTGCAAGCCGTATAAATCCCGCATATAATATTCATTTTCTTCCAAAGGAAGTCCCTGTTCTTCAGGAATCCAAATGGACGCCCCCTTATAAAGCTCTGCTTCATTGATGTCTTTTAGTTCCTTTACCGTTACCAGCACAAATTTTTTATGATATGCAATTTTTTCTATATGAAAGGTTTGCTGTTTTCCTCTGTTTTCTATGATAATTTCATGGAGCAGTTCAAAACGGGAAGGGTCGTCTGTTGTGGGAAATACCCTCAATGTTCCTTTAATGCCATGGGTACCTGCTATTTTTCCAATTTCAAAACAATGCTGCATACTACACCTCTTTTATTCTTATTTGCTGCAATTACTTTTTATTATCATTTATAAAATCATTGCTTATACATAATGATTTTTATATTTTTTATGATAAAATATGGATAATGGTCACAAAGCATTGGCTGCATACCACAGCCTTTTTTCATTTGTGGATACCATATCTTCATCCTTTTTTTGTTCCTCTTTTTGCTCTTTATTGCCATACCAGCTTGGGCTGCCCCCATTTGTGTACAGCCAAGCTATATATCAAACATCCGTTATATTTTCCATTTTTTTACATCCATAGGAAATGATACCATATTTTTTCATGGCATTGTATCAAAAATGGTATTTCTTTTTTTTAAAAATCGTTTTGATTCTGAATAAAGTATAACACAAAATTCCATATTTTTTTGCTGTTTTCTATTGTATTTCAAAAATTATACAAGGATGATACTATATAAACCAAAACACCCTTGCCATAAAAATATGATTACTTGATATAAAAATGAGCACAGGGAAATTCCCTGTGCCTATTTGATTACTGCACAATTTCAATTACAACTCTCTTGTCTTCATGGATAGCAGCTGCTTTTACAACAGTACGAATGGCTTTTGCAATTCTGCCCTGCTTTCCAATCACTTTTCCCATATCCTCCGGAGCCACGTGCAGCTCCAGTATCATGGAATATTCCCCCTGTACCTCTTTGACTGTAACCTTTTCAGGGTAATCCACAAGATTTTTTGCAATGACTTCCAATAAGTCTTTCATCAAAAAAACCCCCTGTTTCGGAATCATTCACCGATTACACCAGCTTTTTTCAACAGTGCTTTTGCTGTATCAGAAGGCTGTGCCCCCGTAGACAACCATTTTTTTGCTTCCTCAGCATCTACTTTCAACACATTTGGTTCTTTTGTAGGGTCAAAATAACCAATTTCTGCGATAGACTTACCATTTCTTGATGTTCTGGAATCTGCAACAACAATTCTATAAAATGGAGCCTTTTTTGCACCTAATCTTTTCAATCTAATTCTTACTGCCATTTTTTTCACCTCCTATGTTTCTTACTGGCAAATTTATCTAAAAAAAGGAATTTTGAATTTCCCTTTTCTGCCCTTTTGTATATCATTCATTTGCTTCATCATTTTTTTCAGCTCTTCAAACTGCTTGAGCAAACGATTGACATCGGCAATGCTTCTGCCGCAGCCGTTGGCAATGCGTTTTTTTCTTGGGCCGTTTAATATGGCCGGATTTGCTCTTTCCTCTTTTGTCATGGATTGTATAATGGCCTCTGTACGGCTCATTTCCTTTGCCGGGTCAACTTGGTTGAGGGCCTCCATATTGATTTGGCTCATGCCGGGAATCATGCCTAGCAAATCCTTGATGGGTCCCATTTTTTTTACTTGCTGCATCTGCTCCAAAAAATCGTCCAATGTAAAATCATTTTCACGCATTTTCTTTTGCAGCTCCATGGCTTGTTTCTCGTCAAAATTCTGCTGTGCTTTTTCAATCAATGAAAGCACATCTCCCATGCCAAGTATACGGGAGGCCATGCGGTCGGGATAAAACGGCTCCAAATCCTCCATTTTTTCTCCCATGCCAATGTATTTGATAGGCTTATTTGTCACACTTCTTACAGAAAGTGCGGCGCCGCCTCTGGCATCGCCATCTAATTTTGTCAGTATAATGCCGTCAATGCCCAGCTGGCTGTCAAAGCTTTCTGCCACTGTCACAGCATCCTGTCCTGTCATAGCATCCACCACAAGGAGTATTTCTTGGGGACGGACTGCCGTTTTGATGTTTTTCAGCTCTTGCATCAATTCTTCATTGATATGCAGACGGCCTGCTGTGTCAATGAGTATGACATCATGCTTTTGCTCTGCGGCATACTCCAATGCCTTTTGAGAAATTGCAACGGGGCTGACTGTATCACCCATTTCAAACACAGGGATATTGTATGTTTTGCCAACCACCTGAAGCTGTTTGATTGCCGCAGGACGATATATATCACAGGCCACCAAAAGAGGATTTTTTCCTTGCTTTCGCAAAAGACCTGCCAGCTTTCCGCTGCTTGTTGTTTTGCCGGCGCCCTGCAACCCCACCATCATGTATATTGTGGGAGGCCTGTTTGCAAATGTCAGCTTGCTTTGGGTGCTTCCCATCAAATCAATGAGTTCCTCATTTACAATTTTAATCACCTGCTGGCCGGGGTTCAATCCCTCCAGCACTTCTGTACCCACAGCTCTTTGTGTCACTTTTTTGATAAACTGCTTTACAATTTTAAAATTGACATCTGCTTCCAGCAATGCAATTTTAACCTCTCTCATGGCAGCCTTCACATCATCCTCTGTGAGCTTTCCTTTGCTTCTGAGCTGTTTAAATACTTCCTGCAATTTATTGGAAAGGCTTTCAAATGCCATATGCTTTCTCCTTTATTCAGCCTATGATTTCATCGGCAATTTTTTCAATGGTTTCAATCTTTTTTTGAGATGAAAAAGAAAGATTTTCTTCTCTTTTTATTTCCGCAATGATGCTTGTGATATGCCAAAGCGCTTTTTTTTGCTCTAAGAACATGGAAACCAACTGCAGTTTTTTTTCATATTCCTGCAATATTTTTTCTGTTCTTTTCAGCTGGTCACGAACAGCCTGTCGACTGATGGAAAGCTCCTGTGCAATCTCCGAAAGTGACCAGTCGTTTTGATGATATAGCTCATACACCTGCTTTTGCTTTTGGGTCAGCAGCTCTCCATAAAAATCATAAAGCAATGCTGACTGTAATAATTCATCCATATTGCTCGCTCCCATATCAGGCTGTAAAGTATTTTTGCTTTACCTGAAGTAGTCTACAATATTTCAAAAGCTTTGTCAAGTATTTTTGCTTTACACAGCAATTTTTTTTAGGAGGAAACAGTCATTTTTTGCCATACTCCTTTTTTGAAATAAACAAAACAAATGATAAGGGAAAGTATGGTGGCCATGGGTGCAGCAAATCCAATTTCATACAATGTGGCCTCTTCCATTCTGCTTAAAAAATAAGAACCGGGAATGCGCACCAAAAATGTGGCAATCAAGCTATGTATCATAGCAAACAAGGACCGTCCGCAGCCGCTGAAAAAAGAATTGAGCGAAAACAAAAAACAAATCAGTATGCAGTCCCAGCTGTATGATTTTAAATAAAGCTGACTCATTTCCATAACGGCACTGTCTTTTGTAAACAGTGACACAAATTGGCTGGAATCTATCTGCGCATACAAAAAGAAGGAAACACCAAATACCAATGCCATAGAAATGGCTGTATATAATCCCTTTTTGGCTCTTTGGGGCTTGTTTGCCCCCATGTTTTGGGCTGTCATCACTGCCACGGCAGAGGCAAATGCCTGTGAGGGCAGCATGGCAAAAACAATGATTTTTTCCACAACGCCAACAGAAGCAGAGGCCGTCAGCCCCATTGTATTGATGATGGCTGTAATCATCAAAAAGGAAATATTGACCAAGCCATCCTGTAATGCAATGGGCAGTCCCAATGTAAAAATCTGTTTTGCTTTTTTGGTATCCAATTTTATATTTTTTCTGCTAAAGGGAAATGAAAACCCTCTTTTTTTCAAATAGATGACAGCCAGCAAAAAGCTGACCCCCTGAGAAACAGATGTGGCCACAGCCGCCCCTGCCGCTCCCATATGAAACACTGCCACCAATATCAAATCTCCCATTACATTGATGGCACAGGCAATGGTTACCAACACCAAAGGCGTTTTGGAATCCCCCAAGCCTCTAAAAACACCACTGACTGCATTATATCCTATTATAAATGGAATGCCCAAAGAGCAAATAAAAATATATTGCTTTGTTTCCTCCATGGCCTCCGCAGGCGTATGCATCACATTTGCCAATGTAGGCGTCAATAATGTCATAATCACAGTAAAACAAAATGCAAATATTGTAAAAATACAAATGGCTGTACCAATGGTTTGTGCAATCTGAGCTTGCTTTTTTGCTCCCAAATATTGTCCTATCAGTATGGTGCTTCCTGTGGAAATGCCCAGTATCACACCTGTCAATGTCTGCATCACTTGACTTCCTGTTGCCACAGCAGATACGCCCGAGGAGCTGGAAAACTGCCCCACCACAAATAAATCCACTGCACCATAAAAAGCCTGCAACAGACTTGCCAGCAAAAAGGGAATGGAAAACTGCAGCAATGCTTTTCCAATTTTTCCCTGTGTCAAATCCATTTCATTCATATTTTTTCCTCTCTTTCTCATGTTGTTTTTATTGCTTATCATATCAGCCTATTGCTTTATGAATCAAAACCCATTTTTTAAATTGTCTTTGCTGCCATTTGCTTTGCATATTGCTGTTTCCTTTTTCATTGCTGCGGCCGCAAAACATTTTTTTCTATAAACAATACCTGAATATTGCTTCCTGCAACAGATTGATTGTATTCTTCTTTTTTTTTACAAAAGCATTGACAGTCACCTCCATATCAAATTGTATTTTTTAATGAAAAAAACGCCGGAAAAACAGTCGTATATTCAACCATCTTATCCAGCGTATGAAACACCCTCCGATGTAACAAAACCATATTCTTTTTTCATCACAAGTATCATATCACATTGTTTTGGATTGTCAAGCTTTTTCTGCCATTTTTTATTTCTGAATCGTTCGGTTTCATTTTGATTTTTCTCTCACCATGTTCGGCTATCTCAACACCCACTATGTATACCTACTCCTTTTATTCTACCATAAAAGCACCGCCCCAAAGCTGTAATTCAGGTGTCATTTTTCTGATATACATCTCCATTCTGTAAAAAGGAGATACAATATTATAATCCCACATAAAAGCACGTTTAAATTCTGATGACGCTATGCCTTCCTCCATCAACTTCCTGTCGTCTTCTTCTGTAAAAACATATTTTTGCTTACTCTCATTATTTTCTTCTGCAGCAGTCTGTTTTGGCTCACTGTCGTTGTTTTTGTTTTGTAAATATATGTTAATCCCTCTTGTAATGAGAAGTATCACACAAAAAAGAATAATTTCCGCAATTCTGTACATATCAAGTGTTCCCATAGTATTCCCCCTCGTTTACAATCTCTATTTCTTTGCCGCCGTCTTTGTCCAGCCGAATATGCACAGAATACATAAAACCATTGTATTCTACCAGAAAAAAACCGCCCCATATCCTTAATTCAGGCGTCATCTGTCTTATATATGTTTCCATTCTGTAAAAAGGGGATATGATTTCATATTCTCCTGTAATAGTATGTTCAAATTCCCACGACGCCATGGCTTCTTCCATCCATTGTTTTTCATCTTCCTCTGTAAAAACGTGTTCAAATTCCCATGATATTTCAACAGGACCTCTTGTCAGCCGTCTATCTTGTATTTTTTCTACTATAGAAACACATAGCAGTATACTGTGTAAAAACAAACATATCACCAAAAAAATAGTTGCTGCAAACAGCCATATCTTAAACGTCTTCATAATTCCCCTCCATTTTATCAATGGTAATTGTCTTTTTGACGTCTTTGCCTATCTTAATCCACACTGTATATGTCATACCATTTTGCTCTACCAAAAAAAATCCGCCCAAAATCTTTGTTTCAGGAATCCTATACACTTCTGTTCTGTAAAAAGGGGATATGATTTCATATTCTCCTGTAATAGTATGTTCAAATTCCCATGATGTCATGGCTTCTTCCAGTAACCCTTCGTCCTGCTTTTTTCTGCTATGGCGTTGTATATCAAAATGCTGTGTAAAAACAAAGATAACACCAATAAACATATTCCCACAAGCTTCCACATCTCTTGACGGGAAAGAAAATTTTCTCTGCTTGTCCATTTTTTTCTTTCCCAAGCCAACATGGTTCCTTTTTTTCCAAAATAAATCCGCAATGCCAATATGGCTCCAGCATAACCAATGCCGGCAAACGCTTCTGACAAAAACAGTATGGAAACAAAGGCACAAAACACCCCTGCTGCTATTTCATATGTCCATATTTCATACCAAGCCCCATAACAAAGGAGATAAAAATCCGCCCCGGTTCCATTTTTCCAAAAAAGCATACTCTGTATTTTGTTGGTTTTCAGACGTTGTCATAAAACTCTCTCCTTGCTACAACTACATAAATAGTATATCAAATTACATTTGTCATTTCAATAGGAAGCCTTTGTTTCTTTGGGGCACAAAAAAGGATACTCCCACAAGGGGTATCCTTTTTGTTTTTTTATTCTCCAAACAGTGCTTTTGCAAATGCTTTTGCATCAAATTTTTGTAAATCGTATATACCTTCTCCCACACCAATATAGCGCACAGGCACTTTCAACTCCGACTGTATTGCAATGACAATGCCGCCCTTTGCCGTACCGTCTAATTTTGTGAGTATAATGCCTGTAATGTCTGCTGCTTCTTTAAAAAGCTTTGCCTGCTGCATGGCATTTTGCCCTGTTGTGGCATCCAGCACCAAATAAACCTCTTTGTGGGCCTGAGGATACTCTCTGTCAATGACCTTGGCTATTTTTTTCAATTCCTCCATAAGATTTTTTTTGTTATGGAGCCTTCCTGCTGTATCACATATCAACAAATCTATTTTTCTGCTTTTTGCCGCATTGACAGCATCAAACACCACAGCCGCCGGGTCAGAATTTTGCTGATGCTTTACCACATCAATGCCTGCCCTTTGTCCCCAAATCTCTAATTGTTCAATGGCTGCGGCACGAAATGTATCTGCCGCACCCAACAGCACAGTTTTTCCCTGCTCTTTAAAATGACAGGAAAGCTTTCCAATGGTGGTTGTTTTTCCCACACCATTGACACCAATGACAAGCATCACAGTGGGGCCAGAAGGTTGTTTTTCCTCCTCCTCTGCCCCTTCCTCCAATATGGCTGTAATTTCTTCTATCAGCATTCCTCTTATGGCTTGTGGGTCTGTGATATGCTCTTTTTTCACTCTTTTGCGCAAATTGTCAATGATATTCATAGTGGTTTCTACGCCCAAATCGGCCATAATCAAAACCTCTTCCAGCTCTTCAAATAAATCTTCATCTATTTTTGTAAAAGCCCCCAGTACAGTATCCACGCCACCCAATATATTTTTTCTGGTTTTGTCCAATCCGGCAATGAGCTTTGCAAAAAATCCCTTTTTTTTAGGCTCCTGCTCTGTTTGTAAATCCTCAGACGGCTGGTCACATTCCACATCCATATTTTGCTGACATGGTAAGCTTTCATTTTGCAAATCCCTTTGCTCATTGTTTTCACAGTTTTCTGGCTGTGGTGCTTGCTCTGAAGCTGTTTTGGGTTTTATGTCACTTTGCTGGGGTACATCTATTTGTGGGAATGGCTCTTTTTGGGAATGGCTTGGATTTATGTCTGTTTTTTCTTCGTACAATTTTCCTCCTGTTGCAGTATAAAGCTCCACATCCTCCGATGTCATGGCTTTATGTACTGCAGCATTGACTGCCTCCGGCTTATCCTTTTTAGAAAGCTCCAGCTTCATCTCATTTTCTTCTGTTTTGGGCAGCTCCACTTCAATGCCCTCTAATTCTATGGTACCATTTTCTGATTTTATTTCTGTTTGGTTTGCTTCTTCTTTCTTTTTTCCTTTCAAAAAATCAAAAAATGCCAATTTAACCACCTCTTTTTATGCATAAACTTTTTCTTCAAAATTGACAGAAATCAGCTTTGAAATGCCTTTTTCCTGCATGGTTACTCCATACATCACATCTGCCGCCTCCATAGTACCCTTTCTGTGGGTAATGACAATAAATTGTGTGTCCTCAGAAAATTTTTTTAAATAATCTGCAAAACGCTTTACATTGGCATCGTCCAATGCCGCTTCAATTTCATCCAATATACAAAAGGGAGAGGGCTTCATTTTTAATATGGAAAACAATATGGCAATGGCTGTCAATGCTCTTTCTCCTCCTGACAAAAGCAGCATATTTTGCAGGCTTTTTCCCGGAGGCTGCGCAATGATTTCAATGGAGGATTCCAACACATTTGTTTCATCATTTAATTTCAAATAGGCTTTTCCTCCTCCAAACATTTCTCTAAACACCTCTCCAAAATTATTTGAAATCACTTGAAACTGCTCTCGAAATCTTTCCTCCATCATTTGAGAAAGCTCTCCAATCAAAATCTGTAATTTTTCCTCTGCCTGCAATATATCACTTCTTTGTTCTGTCAAAAAGCCATATCTTTGTTTGACCTCCTCATAAGCTTCAATGGCGCCTACGTGTACTGCTCCCAGCTCTTTTATTTCATTTTTCCACTCTTTGATGTCTGTTTTCAATTTGCTGTAAGCAGCTTGGGGCTGTATTTTGTTTTGCTCCTTTGCCATTTGATAGGTCATTTCATATTCTTCCCAAATCTCATCAAAAAGCCTTTGCTTTTGTTCGGCAATTTTTTCCATTTTTGTTTCAATGCGGAATATCTCATTATCCAAGCGGGCAATGACCTCCATGGTTTGTTTTTGCTGTTGCTCCAAAAGTGCCATTTCTGCCTTTTTTTCTTCTCTTTTTGCTGTCAGCTCCTCAAAAGAGGACTGCTGCTGCTGTTGCTGTTTTTGGTAGGATACAATGTTTTCTTTCCACAAAACCATTTCCTTTTCTTTTTTTGTTTTTTCTGCCAAAAAAGCTTCCTTTTCTTCATCAATGTGTTTTTGTTCTGTTTTTAACTGTTTGATTTCCGCCTCTAAGCGATGTATGCTCTGCTGTACAGATATTTTATTCTGCTCCTCTGAGGAAATACTGACCTTCAGCTCTGTAATGGCATTTAAAAGGGTATCTCTTTGCTTTTTTTCTTCTGTCATGCTGTCCTGAAAGGAGGAAAGCTTTTGATTGATTTCAGCCATTTTTTGCTCTGCTTCTTTAAGCACCCTTTGAAATTGCTTCCATTCCCTTTCTGCCTCTTGACACTGCTCCAAAAGCTGTTTTTCCTCCAGTTCATACAGCTTTTGCTTTTGTGTTTTTTCTGCAATAGAGTTCTTTGTGGTTTGTTTATCCTCCTGATTTTTTTCCAAGGACAGCTGTATCTGTTGATTTTGTATGTGCTTTTTCATTGTCATTTGATTTGTCTGCTCCAGTGCCTCCTCTAATGTTTCCAGCTTTTTTTGGCAGCTTTGCAAAAGAGTCTGCTCACTTTGAATGCTTTGAGCCAGATTTCTGATTTCTCTGCTTCTGCCAAATATACTGCTTGCCTTTTTGGCACTGCTTCCTCCTGTCATAGCACCGCCGGGGCTGAGCAAATCTCCTTCCAATGTGACAATGCGATATTTATGAGCATATTTTTTGGCCGCAGCCACTGCAAATTCCAAATGCTCCATCACAATGGTTCTGCCCAAAAGAGAATGGATAATATTTTCATAAACATGGTCATATTCTACCAAATCACTGGCAATGCCTATCACCCCCTGCTCCTGCAATATGGCTTCCTTTGCCATTTTTTTGCCTTTGACAGCAGTAATGGGTAAAAAAGTGGCCCTGCCCAAATGATTGCTTTTCAAATACTGTATGGCTTCTTTTGCATCCTCCTCTGTTTTTGTCACAATGTTTTGCAATGTGTTTCCCAATGCTGTTTCAATGGCGGCTTCATACTGCTGGGGAACATGGAGCAATTCTCCCACAGCGCCGCAGATTCCCTGCCATTTTTCATCCTTGGAGGATGGAAGGGAGAGTATGCTTTTGACACTTTTAAAAAAGCCTTCATGCTCTTTTTCCATATCAGAAAGTACAGCCAATCGGGAGCGTTTTTGGGAAAGCTGCTGTTCTGTATTTTTTTGCTCTCTTGCAGCAGCTTCCTTTTCCAAAAGCAATTTTTTTCTGCTTTGCTCCAGCTCCTTCAATTCCTGTTCTATTTCCTGCTGTTGTTTTTGCCACGCTTTTTGTTGCTTTTCAATGACCTGCATATGTATTTTTTGTCCATGCAGCTGGTCCTGCAAATAATCCCTTTCTGACAAAACCTGCTGCTGTCTTTGGCCAAACTGCTCCAGCATGGACTGCCTTTGTGTCATGTCTGCTTTGGTTTGGGTACTGATGCGTATTTGCTCCACCATTTCCCCTTTATATTCTTCCATGCTTTTTTCATTTTCATAAAGATTTTTGCTCAGCTGCTCAAAAAGGGTCTCCTGCTGCTGCAAACGCTCTTTTGTTGCTTTTGTGGTCACATCCATGGCAGTGATTTTGGTTTGATACATCTGTATTTCTTTTTTGTTTTCTTCTTTTTTATTTTCTTTTGTGTTTTTTTCTTTTTGCAGACGTTCTATGTTTTGCAGCAAATGCTGTATCTGTTCTTTGCCCAAACGAATGTCGCTTTCTGTTTTTTCCTGACAAGAACGCAATGACAAAATTTTTTGCTGCTGCTGTTGCAGCTGCTCTTTCAAAGCATCAGCCTGTTTTTGTATTTGCTCTTTTTGTTTGTCTTTTACACGGTTTTGATAAGATATGTCTTTTTTGTTTTCCACTGCAATATCTTTATTTTTTTGCTGCTGCTGATATTCCTTTTCCATATCGTCGATATCGGTGCAAAATATAGAAAGGGAGGCATATTTTATTTTTTCTTTCAAAGCCAAATAGACTTTTGCTTTGTGAGACTGCTTTTCCAACGAGCCTAGCTGTCCTTCCAGCTCTGCTATAATATCCTCCACACGAATCAAATTTTGCTGTTCCTTTTCCAATTTTAATATGGCTTCATTTTTACGCACTTTATATTTGACAATCCCTGCCGCCTCTTCAAATATACGTCTTCTTTCATCGGCTCTGGCATTTAGTAGTTCATCAATGCGTCCCTGCCCTATGATAGAATACCCCTCTCTGCCTACACCTGTATCCATAAACAGCTCATGAATATCCTTTAAACGGCAGTTTGTATTGTTGATTTGATATTCGCTTTCTCCCGAACGATATACACGGCGTGTCACAGTTACCTCTGTATAAGCAATGGGCATTTTTTGGTCTGCATTGTCTATGGTGATGGAAACCTCGGCAAAGCCCAATGGCTTTCTTGTTTCTGTACCGGCAAATATAATGTCCTCCATTTTATCTCCCCGAAGGGTTTTTGCCTTTTGCTCACCCAGCACCCATCTGACAGCATCAGAGACATTGCTTTTTCCGCTGCCATTGGGTCCCACCACCGCCGTAATCCCTTTGTTAAACTCCAATTTTACTTTGTCAGAAAAGGACTTAAAGCCATGTATGTTCAACTGTTTTAAATACATTTTTACACCTCTTTGACACTATGTGTCATATCAATATTCTGCCGCCTACAATGGTACCAATGATTTTTCCCTTCACTTTTTTTCCTGCAAAGGGAGAAAATTTTGCCTTTGATACAAATGCCTGGGGATTGATTTGATATTCCTCCTGCAAATCCACAATGACCAAATCCCCATCCATACCTTCGGCAATCTGCCCTTTTTTATGCAAGCCCAATATTTGCGCAGGCTTAGAAGAAAAAAGCTCTGTCAATTTTTGCAGTGTCACATTTTCCTCCTGCACCAGCTTTGTAAAGCTTAATGGAAATGCTGTCTCAAAGGCAGAAATACCATAGTCTGCATTATCAAACTCTTTATTTTTATCTGTCAGCTTTGTGGGTCTGTGTCCTGATGTAATCACATCAATGGTGCCATCCATAATCCCCTCCAGCACTGCCTCCACATCCTCCTGGGTACGCAAAGGGGGCTTGACCTTTGCCAATGTGTTGTAATCTCCCACCGCCTGCTCTGTGAGCATAAAATAATGAGGGCTGGTTTCACAGGTAATCTGTGTTCCTCTTTTTTTGGCTTCCCGAATCAACTGTACAGAGCCCTTTGTGGTGACAGTGGCAATGTGCAGCTTTGCCCCTATGCCTTCTGCCAGTATAATGTTTCTTGCCACAATCACCTCCTCCGCCTCCTTTGGAATGCCGGACAAGCCTAAACCGGCGGCAACATAGCCTTCGTTCATAACGCCCTTGCCGGCCAGGCTTTTGTCCTCACAATGGGTGATAACAGGCATATCAAACATTTTGGAATAACGAAATACATTTGCCAAAAAAGAGGCATTTTTCACAGAAAAGCCACCGTCTGCAATTCCTACAATGCCTGCCTGATGCATTTCTCCAATTTCTGCCATATGCTCTCCCAAGCACCCTACGGACATACTGCCATAGGGATAAATATGCACAAGAGAATATTCTTTGCTTTTGGAAACAATGTATTCCACAACGGTTTTATTGTCAATGGCAGGGTTTGTATTTGGCTCACAGGTGATGCTTGTAAAGCCTCCCTTTGCAGCACTGCAGGAAGCTGTTTCAATGTCTTCTATATATTCATAGCCTGGGTCGCAGATATTGCAGTGCATATCAATAAATCCCGGCAATATGTATTTTCCTTCTGCATTGAATATTTCTGCCCCTTCCTCCTCCAGATTTTCTCCAATTTTACAAATCACACCATTTTTGATATAAATATCCAAATATTTTTCAGCAGAAAAATCCTTTGCAATCACTTTTCCGTTTTTGATAATGCTTTTCATTTCAGACCGCCTCCTATCTGTGACAAAATATAAAGCATTGCCATACGCACTGCCACACTGTTTGCAATTTGGTCATTTATGATACACTGCTTTCCATCTATCACATCAGAAGAAATTTCTATCCCTCTTTGTATGGGGCCGGGATGCATGACAATGGTGTCCTCCTTTGCATGGCGCAGCAAATTTTCATCTACTCTGAAAAAATGCTTATATTCCGTCAAAGAAGGCACAAGATTTTTGTTTTGTGTTTCTGCCTTCATTCTGCTGGTCAATATAACGTCTGCTCCCTGCACTGCTTTTCTGGCGTCATAATAAACATCTACGCCAAATTTTTCAATGTTTGGCGGCAGCAGTGTGGGAGGACCGGATACACATACCTCTGCTCCCAGCTTTGTCAATGCCCATATATTGCTTTTGCAAACACGGCTGTGTATCAAATCTCCTATAATGGCCACTCTCAGCCCTTCAAAGCTTCCCTTTTGCTCTTTAATGGTCATCAAATCCAACAAGGATTGGCCGGGGTTTTCATTAAAGCCATCTCCCGCATTGATGACCGATGCATTTACATTTTCTGCCAATATTCTGACCGCCCCTGCCATGGGATGTCTGAGTATAATAAAATCTGCTCCTGTTTGGTCCACAAGCTGACCCATGTCCTGCAATTTTTCCTGGTAGGCGTCTGCCGTAACAGTCATATCCACCACATTGGCACTCAAATGCTGTGCCGCCAGCTCATAGGAAAGCTTTGTTCTGGCACTTGGCTCATAAAATAGTATTATCACAGACTTTCCCTGCAAATGAGGGGATTTTTTATTTTTTTGATTTAATATATATTTCATGGTTTCTGCTGTGCTTAATATATAGCGGATTTCTTCTGCCATCAAATCTCTCATACCAAAAAAATCTTTTTTCCGAAAAACCATATATTCCCTCCTATCTGCCCAAAATGCAGTCTGCATCGGCTTTTACATACCCATTCTCAATTTTTCAAGCAATTTTATAAAATATTGGGGCAAAGGCACTTCAAATTCCATATATTTTTTTGTGGCAGGATGTACAAATCCCAGCACCTTTGCATGAAGCACCTGACCGGACAATGAAAAAGGCTGTTTTTTTGGGCCATATACCATATCTCCCAGCAAGGGATGGCCTATAAAGCTCATATGCACTCTAATCTGATGGGTTCTTCCTGTTTCCAGCTGAGCCTGTATATAGGTATAATTTCCCAGTGCTTCCAAAACAGTGTAATGGGTGATGGCATGACGGCTGTTTTTTTGTGTCACAGCCATTTTTTTTCTGTCTTTGGGATTTCTGCCAATGGGTTCGCTGATGGTTCCCCTTTCTTGCTTGAGCCTATGAAATACAACAGCATGATATTTTCTTTCAATACTATGCTCTGCCAGCTGCATTGCCAAAGACTGATGGGCCTTGTCGTTTTTGGCAGCCATCAATATGCCTGATGTATCCTTATCAATTCTGTGAACAATGCCAGGCCTTTGCACTCCATTGATGCCGGAAAGATTTCCTTTGCAGTGGTATAAAAGACCATTGACCAATGTACCTGTCATATGCCCCGGTGCAGGATGCACCACCATTCCCTGAGGCTTGTTGACAACAATGACATCCTCATCCTCATATACAATGTCTAAATCCATATTTTCCGGCACAATTTCCACAGGGGTTGCCTGGGGTATGCAAAATGATACCATATCTCCTTTGCGCAGCTTATAATTGGATTTTACAGCCCTTTCATGGACCTTCAAATACCCTTGCTCTGCCATTTTTTGCACTCTGCTTCTTGAAATACCCTCTTCCGTTTCTTCTGCCACAAAAATGTCGATTCTTTTTCCTATATCCTCTTGTTCTATCACCCATGTTAAAACTTCCATGCCTACTCCTTATGATTGTTTTTCTCTTCTTCTTTGATGACAAAAAGACTTAAAAATAATATGATAAAAGCCCCTGCCACCACATAAATATCAGCTAAATTAAAAACAGGCCATTTGATAAATGTCACTTCCAAAAAATCCACCACATATCCTCTCAATGCTCTGTCTATTCCGTTTCCCACTGCACCGGAAAGCACCAAAAGAAACCCTGCTCTCAAAAACAAATATGGCTTTGTTTTGGGAAATTGAAAAAAACCATAAAAAATGCCGCACACCACTATCACTGTAAGCAGTATAAAAAACCACCTTTGTCCTGAGAGAATGCCAAAAGCTGCTCCTCTGTTTTCTACAAACGTAAAATCCAAAAAGCCTTCTATCACCACCATGGTTTTTACCGGCTTCAATTTTGTCAGTGCCTGCCATTTTGTCCATTGGTCCAGTACAATAAGAAGCATTGCTGTTATAAAAGAGATAATATATATTTGATTCCATTTTTTATTTTCCATTATGCTTTCACCACAAATTCTATTGCATTGAGTATTTCCTGCTTTTGCACATTACTTGTTGTATAAACCTCACCAATCCCCTTTGGCAATACAAAGCCTATTTTATTTTCTTTTACTTTTTTGTCCAAAAACAGCTGTTCATAAATTGCTTTTACAGAGTTATATTTTACAAAAAGAGGCAGCTTGAAATATTGCAGCAAATTTTTTACCTCTTCCAGCTGCTGCTTTGTTACATCCTTTCGGTTTCTGCCCAGCTCCAACACGGCCAGCATACCCAATGCCACACATTCTCCATGCAGCAGCTGAAAATCCATTTTTGTTTCAATGCCATGGCCAATGGTATGCCCAAAGTTTAATATCTCTCTGAGTCCGCTTTCTTTTTCATCCTTTGAAACCACATCTGCTTTAAACAAGCAGCATTGCCGAATCATTTCACAAAGCACACTGTGATTCATATTTTTAATATCCTCTTTTTTCTCCTTCAAAAATGTAAAAAATGCATTTGAAAGAATACAACCGTATTTTATCACCTCTGCCATACCTGCTGCAAATTCTCTTTCAGGGAGTGTTTCCAATGTTTTGGTATTGATGTATACAAACTCCGGCTGATAAAAAGCACCAATGCTATTTTTTGTTCCATTAAAATCCACCCCTGTTTTGCCTCCCACACTGCTGTCTACCTGAGAAAGCAGTGTGGTGGGGATTTGTACAAAGGGGATGCCTCTTAAATAAGTGGCCGCCGCAAAGCCTGCCATATCTCCGCAAACGCCTCCCCCCAGTGCAAAAATAACCGTTTTTCTATCAAAATGATTTTCTTGAAAAAATCTATAAAAATGATATATGCTTTCTAAATTTTTAAACATTTCTCCTGCCGGAAAATCATAAAAATAAACAGCAGACGCCACTTTTTCCAGCTGGCTCAGCACGGACTGACCATATAGCTCGGCTGTATTTTTATCGGCTAGGATACACATTTTTCTTCCGGAAAGATTTTGCTGTATAACCATATCTGCCAACGCCAAAAAATCCTCTTCAAATACAATGGGATATGTTTTCATAGGTGTTTTTACAAATATTTTTTCCATGGGCTTCTCCTTTTCATCATTTTGATTTTGTTGCTTTACTGGAAACGAAAAGCGATAAAACATTAATTTTGCAATAAAAACCGATGCTTTGTATTTTTTAAAAGCCAAAGCAATGGGATTTTTGTATGTGCCTGCTCTTTTCATGCCACCGTGGATGCCTTTAAGGCATTGGCAGCATACGCCATTTTTTTCTTTCAGCCAATCCCTTTTCCATATTTTAACATTCATGTTTGCAATACCATATCATTTTTTATACAAAATTGACACATATATCATTTTGATTTTGCTGCTTTTCTATAAAAACGTTTTTCCTAAACAGCAAGTACATTATAAATGCATTTTTAAATTGCTTTGATATTGCAATTCTTTTTCATACAAATTGCACAAAAATATTGTTTTTATTTATAATCTGGAAAAGCTGCCGTAAATACTGCTATTACAGTATTCACCGCAGCTTTGTTTTTTACTGCTGTGGGTTTTGAAATTCTTCTGCTTCATATCCATTTTCCTTTTCAGAAATAATTTCATTTTTATCCAGCAATTCAATTTCTGCATACAATAATAATTTTACCCGTGTTTTCATCAGCTCATATCTGCTTTCCAGCCTGTGGATATCCTGTTCCAGCTCAAAAGCCCGTGTTCTGGCACTGCCAATGATTTCCTCTGCTTTGGCAACAGCACTTTCTGTAATTTGGGCAGCCGTTGCTCTGGCATTTTCTTTTGTTTCCTCTGCCACTCTTTCTGCCAATGTCAATGTTTTTGCCAATGCCTTTTCAATAGACTGGCTTGTCTGCTGGGGTGACATTTGGGGTGCCGGCATTTGCGGAGCTGTTTGCTGAGGCACCTTTGGCACAGGAGCCGTCATTTGTGCAGCACCACTGTTTGCCAAATTGTTGAGCTTCATTTTCAATTCTCTGTTTTCACGAAACAGCTGTTCATAATCCACATAGATTTCATCTAAAAAGCGGTCAACCTCCTCCGGAGAATACCCTACTGCAACCTTTTTAAACTCCTTATCTTCAATATCAGATGGTCTAATCACGAAATAAATCCCCCTTACTCCAACAAAGGCAGTTATTTCTCCTGCCCCACTATCACACAAATTCTGTCTTTTTTTGTCACACCGCCTATTTCAAACAGCTTCACACGTCCAAAGCCCCTTATGGATATCATATCCTCCTGTTTTAACAAAAAGGCCGCATTTGTCACAGTACTCCAATTCACCTGCACCCTTTCTGCCGCAATGAGCGTCTGCATCTTTGTCCTTGCCAAATGAAATGCTGCTGCCGCCACTGCATCCAAACGCAGTGAAGCAACTGTTATGGTACGCTGCTGCCATTGCTTTTGGGGCAATGCCACTGAAAAAACATCGCTGACAGAGGCTTTCACATTTGTGCGGGAAACCTTTTGCAATGCCATGCAAACATAATCTGCCAGTTCTTCATGAATGTAGCATATGGCTTCCTCCTCCAAAAGCAATATGTCTCCCACTTTGCTTCTGTCTATGCCTAAAGCCAGTATAGAGCCTAAATAATCCCTGTGGGTTAAATCTGCTTGTCCAAACTTTTTGTTTTTTGTAATATGTATTGCCTTGATGGGAAAATCCTTTTCTGTCAAATCCATATAGTCCGGCGCAAACGCCAGCATACGTCTTTCACAGTCTGCATTTCCTCCAAAGGCCATTACATTTAAATCCCTTATATATTTTGCTTTTTCTAAAAAAATGCCGTTTTTTCCTTTGTCTATAAAATCTGTTGCTGTTTTTTTATGATTTTTTTGGCTGCTTTTTGCCGCATCTAATACCTTTGCAAACAAAAGCCTCTCTTGCGGGGGCATTTGTTTTAGCCACTGTTGCTTTTGCACTGCTTTTATCCTGATTTAGTAAGCAATTAAAAAATTTAAAAGCAATACTCTGATAAAATATAACAATATCAATGCAAAAACAGCAGAAAAATCAAGCATCATACCTCCCAGGGGAGATTTGTTCAGCAAAGACCTTATAGGAGCCAAAATAGGCTCTGTCAGCGTATACAAAAGCTGTATAATGGGATTGCCTCGCCCAATGGGTATCCATGAAAGTATCACACGGACAAATATTAAAAAATCCAGCAATCCAAAAAACATATCAACTGCTTGTATCAATATTATCCTCATATAATCTGTTTTTCTTCCCTTCCTTTATTATTTATTGCTGGCCCAAGGGAACACAACGCTTCTGCTTTTCAGTTCCTCTTTGAATTCGCCGGAAATTTCTACATTTTCAGGAGCAATGATAAAAATGTTGTTTGCCACTCTTTGTATACTGCCCTCCAAAGAATAGCAGGTACCGCTCAAAAAGTCCATAATTCTTTGTGCAATGGGGTATTCCACCCTTTCCAAATTGACAACCACCGGTTTTTTTGTTTTCACCTGGTCACAAATCTGTTGTGCATCCTCATAACATTCCGGCTGTATCACAACCACTTGCATTTGTACATTTGTATTAATGCTGTACACATTGGGATTTGTTCTGTTGCTTGTAGTAGAGCGTCTGCTGCTGGGTGAGCTATATTCCGGCTCTCTGTCACGGCTTACATCTCTTAAATGTGTTGTTGTGCGGCGTGTTTCACGGACAGGGACTTCCTCTTTTTCATATTCATCGTCGTCATATCCATCATATTCGTCATATTCGTCATACCCATCATCATATTCACCAAACATCAAATCTCTTAACTTATCAAATACCTTTGCCACGTTACAAAATCCTCCTATATCTTATTTGACACCATATCTATCCTTTTTTTTATTTTTGTGGATAAATTCTTTTGCCAAAAATACTTGTTCCCACTCTTACAATGGTTGCGCCCTCTTCAATGGCCACTTCAAAATCATTAGACATACCCATTGATAAAATATCCATACATACATTATCAATTTTTTCTTGGTTAATGTCAACCAATAATTGCCTCATTCTTCTGAAACATTCTCTGTTTTCCTCCGAATTTTCAACAAAAGGCGCTACTGTCATCAGTCCTCTGATACGAACGCTGTCTAAAGGGGCAATCTTTTGTATCAACGAAAGGGCCTCCTTTGGCGGGACGCCAAATTTGCTTTGCTCCCCTTCCATATTCACCTCTATCAAAATATCCATCACCTTATTTATCTGTTTGGCTCTTTTATTGATTTCTTCTGCCAGCTTCAAGCTTTCTACCGAATGAATCAGCGTCACTTTATCAATAATATATTTTACCTTATTTGTTTGCAAATGTCCAATAAAATGCCATTTCACATCCTTTCCCAATGGTTCGTATTTTTGCAAAATCTCCTGTACCTTATTTTCCCCCAGCTCCTTTAAACCATACTGCACTGCTTCTTTTATGCGTGCTGCATCAATGGTTTTACTGACAGCCAGCAAAAGAATGTCCTCTTTTTTTCTGCCGCTTTTTTGTGCCGCAGCCGCTATTCTTTCTTGAATTTGGTCTATGTTTTGCTGAATTTCTCCCATTTTCCCCATCCCTTCTTCAAAACACTTTTTGATTGTATGTTAATACAATGTTTGGTTTTCACCAATATTTTTTGCATCGGAAACGATTGTGTCATAGGCCTGCAATTCATAAGAGCTGCTGCCCGGGCTGACAATGGTATATTCTTCATTTTGTCCAATGATGGTAATGGCAGTAAACTTTGCTATGGAGCTGTTTCCCACAAAAACGCCCTGCATGGTTTCTACCTCGCTTATGGTATAGGTGCCGGCATTTTCACCGGTGCCTTCCGCTATCACATCGCCCACCTTTAAACTGCTAAAATCCTGCACAACATAAGCAAATCCCTCTGACCTGCTATATCTTGTAAATTCCAGTGCAATAAACTCTCCTCTTCCGTTTGTCATTTTCAAAACACCCTCTTGCCCCATGCTTTCTACAACACAGTCTATGGGAATTTTCAAAACTGTTTTTTCTACAATAGCATTGTTGGGTATTTTGATGCCCTCCAAAGAAGTACTTTGTACACGAAAAGAAATGTTGCGCTGTCCAATGAAGCTTAATATATCCTGAGTGACCAAAAAAACCACTCTGGCTTCCTTTTCATTGACAGAAAGGGTCTGCACCGTTACAGGAATTCTTTTTTCTTCATCATCTACTGTTGTATATAAATATTTGGTATCATTTTCATTCCAGCCGCTCACCACTTCCGGCGGCAAATAAGAAACGATATACCAATTATTGCTTGTTACAATTTTAAAAAGCACTTCATTTTCTTTCACAGCTCCCGTTTTGGAAAGATATTTTGGTGTAATTTGTGTTGAAACCTGTTTTTGTTCTATGGCGTCCAGATTTTCAGGGGTCAAAACATTTTCCTGCCCGTCTATCTGAAAGGAAAGTATACCGCCTTCTTCAGCCCTTATGCTGGAAACACTTTTTGCCAGCTGCTGCTCATACTGGCTTTTTTCCTGAGAAAGCTGCTCAACACTCTCCACATTTTCTGTCAGCCAAATTTCTGTTCTTTGATTCATTTCAGAAGAAATCTGATTTTTTAAAGAAGCAATGTCCATAATATCCTCTTCTATAAATTTTCCGTTATAAGCCCCCATCAGCTGGTCTATATTGCTTTCGATTCTGGAAACATCCTCCTGAAAAATAGAAAGGTCGCTGCGTTTTTGCAGATTTTTTAAAATGTCCTTGTCAATACTATTTATTTTTTCTTCTATAATTTGAGAGGTTTCTTCATCTCTTATGGTACATATGATTTCATTTTTAGGAACCTTTTCCAGCTCTGAATAAGCATAGGTAGGCATACCTGCTCTGTCGCTTATTACAGTATATTCCTCTCTCACAATCAACCCCTCCAATGAAGAAGGGCTTTCTATGCTGCCATAGCTTACGACCTCCATAGGCACAGAGGGTTTGTTTAAAAACACCCATATGTAACCGCAAAGATACATTGTAAAAAGTAAAAATACAATAATGGTCAGTGCCTTGTAGCTGCCCTTGGGTGCAGGCAGCTTTCTGCTTGGCACATTTTTTCTTTTTTTGCTTGGCACCGGTGCCTGACCATTTTTTGCAGGCCGAGGAGGTGCTTTTTTTCTGTTTTGCTGCACAGAAGCTTTTTTATGATTTTGGTTTCCTACTTTTTTCTTTGGTTGTCTTCTTTTTTTGGAAGAAGTGCTTCCTGCCATAAATACCCTCCTTTACATTGCGTATTTTGGCATTTCCTTATTATAATATATTTTTTTGTATAGGTAAACCCAAAATTACAGAATTATGACAAATTTTTAATAAATCTTTACAAAAACATTTTAATTTTTTCATATACTGTATAAATTGTTAAAAAATCATACCACACAATAAATATTTTTCAAATATTTTACTTCATTTCTTTTTCATAAGGTTCATGACAAATTGATACAATTATTACCTTTATACCACATATTTTGTGTTTTTAAAAGAAAAATCCTCTTTTTTCTACAATTTATTTTTTTTGTACATAAAACAAAAGCATATCATGGCTCATTTTTTCATATACTGCATTGTATGGATACATTTAAAAATAAAAGGAGGTTTTGTTATGGAACAATATGATATCTATAAAGATATTGCCCAACGCACAGACGGCTGTGTTTATTTAGGTATTGTGGGTCCTGTCCGCACAGGAAAATCCACGTTTATTAAGCGTTTTATGGATTTGCTTGTGCTGCCCAATATCGAAAACACTTATGCCAGAGAACGGGCGCAGGATGAACTGCCTCAGTCGGCTTCCGGCAAAAATATTATGACAACGGAGCCAAAATTTGTGCCAAATGAAGCGGTGGCCATCACAGTGGGGGATGATGTGCATTTAAAAGTGCGTATGATTGACTGTGTTGGCTACATTGTACCTGGTGCAGAGGGGCATATGGAGGAGGAGCAGCCTCGTATGGTAAATACACCCTGGTCCAAAGAAGCCATGCCCTTTTTGGAGGCAGCAGAGCTTGGCACAAAAAAAGTCATCACAGACCATTCCACAATTGGCATTGTCATCACCACAGACGGCTCTGTAACGGATTTGCCTCGTCAAAGCTATGAGCAGGCCGAAGAACGTGTCATTGATGAGCTGAAACAAATCGGAAAGCCCTTTGTGGTGTTATTAAACACTGCCAGACCTTACAGTGATGAAACAGCTGCATTGCAGCAGGCATTGTCAGAAAAATATGGTGTTGCTGTCATGGCTGTCAACTGCGCACAGCTAAAAAGCGAGGATATTAAATCTATATTAGAAAAAGTGCTTTATGAATTTCCTATGCGGGAAATTCGATTCCACTTTCCCACATGGATTGAAACATTGGATGAAAGCCACTGGCTAAAACAAAGCATCATAAACAATTTAAAGGATTTTATGCATTCTGTGGAAAAGCTCACAGATGTAAAAGAAAATCTAAATGGGCTGGAACAAAACGACTACATAAAAAAAGCATATACAGACGGCATTATGCTGGGAGAAGGCGCCATTGACATTGCTCTTTCTGTAAACGAAAATCTATTTTTCAAAATATTAAGCGAAACCATTGATATGCCCATTGAAAACGATTCTCAGCTTATTTCCACAATCAAAATGCTTTCTGATGTGAAAAAGAAATATGACAAAATTTCATGCGCATTAGATGATGTAAAAAGAAAGGGATATGGTGTGGTATCTCCTGTGTTTGAAGAAATCAAGCTGGAGCAGCCGGAGGTATTCAAACAAGGCTCCCGCTTTGGCATTAAATTGAAGGCAAAGGGCGAATCCATTCATATGATTAAAGCAGATATCGAAACAGAGGTCTCTCCTATTATTGGAAATGAAGAACAGTCCAAAGAATTTATAGACAGCCTCATACAGGATTATGACGTGAACCCTCAAAAAATATGGGATTTAAACATATTTGGCAGAACTCTGCACTCCATGGTAAGCGATGGTATGCAAAATAAAATATACAGAATGCCGGAGGAGGCGCAAATGAAGCTGCAGGAAACACTGCAAAAAATTGTAAACGAAGGAAGTGGAGGACTTATCTGTATCATACTATAAAAATAACATTGTATCTAATCTATAATTTTACTGATACAAAAAAGGAGCGGTTGCAAAATGAAATTACAGTAGCAGCTTGCACAAAGAATTTTTGAAAATCATAAAAAACCGGCTGTTTTCTGAGTGGAATTTGCTCAAAAGCAACCGGTTTTTGTACACCATTATTTCAGTGGGCTATTTTGCAACTGCCCCTCTCTTTTTATGACTTGCTTTAAAAAATCTGTTCAAACAGCAAAGATACTTCTCCCCGCAAAATGCTGTATACAAATAATGCAAAACCGATGGCAATTAAAATCATGCCTATTGTACTTTTTGTTAAAAATTTTTGTTTTTCACTCATTTTCATCTGCTCCTTTGTATAAATTTTGCTGCAATATTTCTATCCAGTCCTCTTTTGGCCTTGCTCCTAAATAATATCCTTCCACAATATTGCCTTGGCTGTCTACCAAAAATGTTTCAGGAAATGCAGTAACTCCCTTTAGCCTTCCCTCCATCAAAATCTGGTCGGGGATGATAAAATCATATGTGACACCTAACTGCTGGTGTAATTGTTTTGCTTTTTCTATAACCTCCTGGTTTGCACCATCTTTTCCCATGGCATCATATACAATGCCTATGATTTGTATAGACTCCATTTCATTTTTCAATGCCTCCAGCTGAGGAATCTGCTCTATGCAGGGAGAACAATCTGTTGTAAACAAATTGACCAGGGTTATATCATAATTTGCAAAAATATCCTTTGTGACAGCATTGCCATAAATGTCTGTGGTTTGTATATCACCTATATTTTCTTCTGTTTTTCTGGCCTGTGCAAAAATATTGACTCCCTGCTCAAAGGGCGTCATGTCATATATTGTCACAAGTGTTTTGCGAAATCTTTCTACTGCCTGCTGTACCTGTGCAATATCATTGCTGCTAATATAATATTGCCATGTACCGTCAGGGGTTTCTCCTATATTTTTGTTTTCGGTGCAATGGGTCAATGCAGAGATATCCTCTGCCTCCAAAACACTTCTTTTATAAATGCCTATGGAGCCAAAGCATTGTGCATTTTCTCTCCACTGCTTCACTTCTTCTGTGGTATGCCATGTTTTTGCCCTGTCCTCCTTTGGCACAAATAATATCATCTGTCTGGCATACAGCAGTTCCTGTGTACTTTGGTCATATCCTGCATCCAAATACATCATTAAGCTGCCCTCTTCCAGCTCCTCATTGACCTCCTGCCCCAAAGAAAAGCTCATTCCTAAATAGTCATATATATACTCTGTTTGAAGAGGCATGGAAAATGCCGAAAGCTTATAGGCTTCTGTTTTTTCCTGAGATGATTGCTGCTGTGCTGTATTTTGCTGACAGCCAGTCAGCAGCAGCATTGCAAAACAAAATAGGGCTATTTTTGGCAAAAATTTTTTCATAAATCATTGTTCTCCTCTTTACACCATTGCTTTCTATATTTATTATCGTCCAAAATATGCTAAATCTAAATACTATTTTTAACAAAAATAGATATGGGACCGTAAAATATATTTTGCTGCCATTTTGGTATCCCCTGCCTTTCTTTTTCAAAAAATCATTTTCTATACAAATTTTATTTTGGTTGACAAATTTTGGATTTTATCATATACTATATTATAGTAGAATTTTTGCACTGCATTTTACAGTACAAACTGAACAGGCCATAAATTATTTGATTTATGGGGCCGGGCCGTTTTTCGGCAGCAGATGAATGCACATCTGTGGGACAGTAGTATGTTCCATAGGTGTGTTTTTTTATTTCCTATAAAATGGCAGGGCTATTATAAAACGGGAGGTTATATTTATGAACAGCAAAAATTTAATGAAATCCTTTACTGCAGAAAAACAATGCCAAAACCATGTACATTCTCAACAAAAACAAATCATACACCGCATTTCTATCATAGGCATTGGAGGCAATATTGTTTTAACCATATTTAAGCTTTTTGCCGGTATCATAGGCTGCTCAGGAGCAATGGTTTCTGATGCCATACACTCTATGTCGGATATTTTTGCAACAGCCATTGCATTGATTGGCGTAAAGTTTTCCTGCCGTCAGGCAGATAAATCCCATCCCTATGGCCATGAAAGAATGGAATGTGTGGCCTCTTTGATATTGGGCATAATTTTGCTCTTTACCAGTGTCAGCATTGGCTTTGTGGGCATGGAAAAAATATTGGCCGGCAATTATCATCACATTGCCATACCCGGTAAAATTGCACTTGCAGCCGCTGTGGTTTCCATTTTGACAAAAGAGGCCATGTTTTGGTACACTCGTCATTATGCCAAAATATTAAATTCTGATGCCTTTATGGCAGATGCATGGCACCATCGTTCTGATGCCCTTTCTTCCATTGGCTCTATGATAGGCATTGCAGGTGCTATGCTGGGCTTTCCCATATTAGACCCTGCTGCAAGCGTTATCATTTGTTTATGTATTTTTAAAGTGGCCTATGACATTTTAAAGGACGCCCTTGTTAAAATGTTGGATACCTCCTGCAATGAGGAATATGAAAACAAAATCTCTGATTACATCATGGCCCAGGAGGGTGTCATGCATTTGGATATGCTGAAAACCAGAATGTTTGGCAATAAAATATACATTGACGCCGAAATTGCCATAGACGGTAACAAGCTGTTAAAGGAGGCTCACGACATTGCAGAAAGTGTTCATGATGGGGTAGAAAAAAACTTTTCAAATATCAAACATATTATGATTCATGTCAATCCTATTTTTACAAATGAAAAAGCCCAGCTATAATAAAAAATGCTTTTGTACAAAGGGACAAAACAAATGATTTTAAAACCATTTCAAGACATAAAAAAGCAACGCCTTTTTAATATGACATCCGCTTTTGATACAAAACAGGGGGCAGCAATGGATTTAAGCCCCCTGTTTCATCTTCAAAAGCTTGTATAAATGCACTTTGCACTTTTTGCCTGTGCCTTTTAAAACACGGCTGCCGGCTTCTTTTACCATTTCTTTTTCCAAAAAATGCTGTGTTTATTTGTCTGCTGTAAAATTTGATTTTTATGTGGGATTTTTTTTAATTTTTATGCCCTTTTCATTCCCTCTCCAATGATTTTTTCCACCAGCTCAGGGAGCTGTCCCTCTTCTTCTTTTGTAATAAAAGCGGTTTTAATGGGCTTATGCACATAAACGTGTACCTTGGCAGGACGAATGTGATATTTGTTTGCCTCCATAATTTTATAGGAGCCATCTATTGTCACAGGCACAATAGGCACCTTTGATTTTGTTGCCAGCTTAAAGCTGCCTCCCTTAAAGCTGCCCATTTTTTCTCCCTTGCTTCTTGTTCCCTCCGGAAAAACCACCATGGAATATCCCTTTTTCAAAAGCTTAATGCCTTCCAAAATGGTTTTTGCAGACTGCTTCATATCCTTTCTGTCCAAAAAAATGCAGTGTATCCTTTTCATCCAGCCGCTCAAAAAAGGAATTTTTTCCAGCTCTACCTTTGCCACAAAGCCTTCTCTTTTTTCCGGCAGCATTGCCAAAAATATGGCAATGTCAAAATCACTTTGATGATTGCTCACAAAAAGCACTGTATCATCTTTTGGAATATTTTCTTTTCCATGCACTATGATTTCTGCACCGCTGTCTTTTATGCGTGCCATGGCCCATTTGGAAACAATGTCATAAACAAATTTGTCGTAGGCCTGCTCTCCTTCTTTTTTTAAAATTTTGTCAGCCCTTTTGGCGTCTATTGATTTGTAAATCAAACCAAAAACAAATTTTACATACCATTTTATTGTACGAAACATTTTGAAATGCCCCCTTCTTTTTTAAAGCTGCCTTTTTATGATATACCCAAACAAATTCAAATATCCATCTCCTAAAAAAATGAAATGGCAACTGGCTGCTGCACTTATGACTTTTCTATTGCGGCTTTGATTTCATCAGCATTATGAAGCGTTGCATTGTAGTGGAGTCAGCAAAAAATATAGCACTGCCACCGCCTTTTTTATGCTCGCATATCATACCGCCTTGGATTAAAAAAACTCCTTTTCTCCCCTTCTTCTGTATTGTATACTGCAATTACTGTTTTGACGAAAGCTATGACAAATACCGAAAGAAATATTGCTTTCAATGATGTGCAGCATAAAATATAGGCAGGATACAGCAGTAATGAAAATAATCTCTGTGTACATCAAAATATGGATTTATATTTTTTTACATCATTGTGATTTTCTCCAAACCCCATTTGTATTTCATTGATATTTATTACACAATAGAATGGATAAAAAGTCAAGAAAAAATGTCTGTGTACAACAAATATCACACTTATAACAGAAAAAGCAGCCATTGTACTGACAAAAAAGCCATGTATTTTTCAAATCACAAATGAAAAAAAACCATACCCGCCAAACAAAAATATACTGCTTTTTTCACCAAACAATGAAAATATTCTGCTCTAATCCATATTTTCACCCCATTACAGGCCTCATCAGCAGCCATACAAAGCTCCATGTCAACAAAGGACAGGGCTTCTTCTCACTTTACATAGAAAAATGATTTTACTGCTTTGTAAAAAATTTATAAAAAAAGCATTTTTTGCTCTGTCTTTCAAATTTCTTAACCCATTATGGCTTTTATTGCATTTCTTGTCATTCCGTATTATAATGAAAAAAATATGATGTGATAACGCAACAAAAAATAGCTTTGTTTTGGCAAAGGAGGCTCTTTATGGAAGAAACTGTGATTGTGATGATGCTCAAAGACAAAAAAACAGGCTTTTTGGAAAAAGAATTAGGCTGCTATCACTTAGGCGAACAACAAAATATGGTATTCAATATATATGCAGAGCAGCTCTCTTGGCAGGATATCACTGTTTTTTTAAAGCTGACCTGTGAAAGAGATGTGGACGACTGGGAATATAACGCTATATTGGACTATTATGATACAGAGGCACTCAGGCCCTTTGTAGACACCATAGAGGAAGTATTGGATGAATATAATCCTGTTTGGATGGTATCTTTTCCTTTTACAGAAAATCAGCAGAAAATGGAGCAAAGGCTTCAGTCTGTTTTACAGGCACATCAAAAAGAACTGCTTTGTGTATATGAAGCCATAGCAGATAAAAAGGAGGATTACATTGAAGAATAAAGCATTCAAAAAAGCATTCCATTTTTTTTCTGCTTTTATGATATGCCTTTTTTCTGCTTCAGGCTGCACCCAACAGGAATATTCCAATACAGCAACGGAGGATACAGAAGCTTCACAAAATCAAGTGATTATTGCAGAGGGTACAAAGCCCCAAATACAGCAATATACACCACAAACACCTCCTGAACAAAATGTGCCTCAAAAGCAAGAAGCTCCAACAAGCAATACATCTGAGCCTAAGCCCCAAACAGAAACACCGACTGTTGTTTCTTCAGAAAAAACTGCAAAGCCCCCTTCTTTTTTAAGCTGGGGAGAATCCAACAGTCAATATTGGACAAATCTGCACTCTGTGGCAAAAGCCGCCTCCTCTTTTTATATGGACAAGGCAGTGCAGCAAACGATATTGAGTAAAAAAGGACAGCTTTATGTCAATAGCACTGCTTGCTATGTGACAACCGATTTGTTGTCTGAAAGCGGCTATTTGCAGGCTTCTCTTTCTGATTTTGACTGTGACATTCTTTTGCTAAAAAGCAGTGATGTTGCAGAGTATACACAAACAGAGCTGCCCTCTGCCATACAAAATGTGGATATTTTTACAGCAGCAAAGCAGCCCTCCGGCAGCAAAATCCTGCTCTGCTCTACAAAAGGAAAAATAACAAGCATTTCTCAAGAGCAATATAATGGCCTTTTAAACAAATATGATACATACCATGGCAGAATTGCAAAATTATCTCCTCAAATGGAGGAATATGAGAGAATATTAAATTTTATTCGTGTTTATGAAGGAAATTATGACCAATATTATGTCAGAGATATACGAGCAGATGAAAAATATGCTGTTGTTACATTTTCTTCTCAAAGCACGCCCAATAATGTCAAACAATATGTTTTAATCAATGAGGATGGCTTTTGGGAGGTAGCCATAGATGATTTGGATAAAAAATCCAATCTGCATTATGCTGTAAACAGTGTTTTGCCTGATTTTAATTTATCTTTATTGCCCCCCTACAATGTCTATTTTTATAAAAATGATATGAAGGCAGATTTTTCCGATGTTTTAAAGCATATGATTACATATGAGCTTATAGAGCAGCAAAGCCAGGTACAATATAAATGCGGCACCACAAATTACTGTTATATGGTTCTTTATGGTGGAGAACGCTATTTGGGCAAAAAAATAGAAACAGGCTGGGATGTCTGGAAAGTAAAATCTGCCGAGGATGCAGTTTCTGCCATGGAGCTGGACAATCAAAATGCCCCCACATTTATTGTATTAGATGAATAAAGGAAGTTGAATACTATGACAAAAACAAATGCCATGCGTTTATTGGAGCAAAAAAAAATTGATTATGAAACAGCAGAATATGACTATGACGAAAACAATCTTTCCGGAATGGATGCAGCCCATGCCATCGGTCTGCCTCCCCAGCAGGTTTTTAAAACATTGGTTACAAGAGGAGATAAAACAGGAATACTGGTTTTTTGTATTCCTGTTGCCTCTGAATTGGATTTAAAAAAAGCCGCCTCCATTTCTGCAAACAAAAAAGTGGAAATGACCCATGTAAAGGAATTGCTTGCACTGACCGGATACATCAGAGGCGGCTGTTCTCCCATAGGGATGAAAAAGAAGTACACCACCTATATCGACCAAACAGCACTTCTTTTTGACAAAATTGCCGTCAGTGCCGGCATCAGAGGACAGCAAATATTGCTCTGCCCCAAAACACTCATATCATTTCTGCAAGCAAAGCAGGGAGATATTATAAAGAAATCATAATAAAGGAGTTTTTGCAATGCGTCACAACATTTATGAAAGCGGCTATGGCTATATTCCCCGCTTAATTATGGAGGATAGACGCCTCTCCGCCCTTTCCAAGGCAATTTATGCCTATTTTTGCAGCTTTTCTGACGGAAAAGCCTCTCTTTTTCCATCTCAGGATAAAATTCTGGCAGATTTGAATATGTCTGAGGAGGTATACCGCACCCATTTTCATTTGCTTGTGAAATGCGGCTATATTTCACTGCAGCAGGAAAAACGCTCTGATGGCGGTGTCAGAAATATTTTTACATTGCAAAAGCAAATTGATATTTGATTTCACCATCCATGCAACCTAAAATCACTGCTTTTGTCCCTATTTGAAATGTCAGCCATAGCATTTTTTAAATAAAAAATGGCTTTGTCGGCCATATTGATTATAAAACCATAAATTTTATGCACAAAAAATAATAAAAAGCATATACTATAAAAAACAATATAAAAACATATGGAATTGCTTTCCATTGGCAGTGAGTATTTTATACCATTGACCACAATCATAACCACCGGCTAAGTCGGTGGTTTGTTCTGTCCCTAAAACGGGCCATTGCAAGTTCACTCAATGTATTCCTTTTTTCACTGTGGTTTTTGGCAGTTGTTTTATCTGCTCTCTTTTACATTCTCCCCTGCAAACAGGCCTATGTATTGGCCAAAACCAATTAATCTGCTTTCACATATTTTTTTGTGTTGGCTGCATTTTTCCCAGCCATATCAAAATCTCTGCTAAAAATAATGATTTGCTTATTTGTGGCAGTAATATATTAAATGACAGACAACAGCAAATTGTGGAGTATCTCTGCCACTGCTTACTTTACCATATTTCTATTTTAAGCTTATATAGCCATCAAAATAATGAAATACCTTTTTCAAATATACTGTTATTTCTGCTTTCCCCCTTCCATATATGATTTGTATTCTAGGTTGTATTCCCAAGCTGTATGGGGAACAGGATTTCTATAAAAGTCTCCTATGCTTTATTGCATCTTGGCAAACTTTAACACAAATCTATTGCCTGAGTGCTTTTATTATATTTACCAACAAAAAAAAGACATTGCATTTGCAATGTCTTTTTTTTGTGTCTTTTTTTTTATAATCCGTTTACCATTCTTGTTAAGCTGGATTTTTTTCTGGCTGCTGCATTTTTGTGATAAATTCCTTTTGCATATGCTCTGTCAATGGCAGATACAGCTCCCTTTAATGTTGCGGCAGCTTCTTCCTTGTTGCCTGCATTGACAGCCACCAATACTTTTTTAATTGCTGTTTTGGTTTGAGATTTAATCATTCTATTTCTCAATGTCTTTTTTGTAATGACTTTAATTCTTTTTTTTGCAGATTTAATATTTGCCAATTTATGTTCCTCCTATTTTTGTTTTATACTTTTTATTTTACGATTTGGATATTTTGGGGAATATCGCTTTTTCTACTTCTATCAATCACAAAAGCAGTTTTTTCTGCTCCGACACGTCTGTGATTAATTCAACACCATATATTTTAACCCAAAGCCGACCATAAGTCAATGTATATATTTAAAAATCAAGGCAAAAATAATGGCAAAACAAAAATCACAGCAGGAGGCATATTATGCAAAAAAAGAAACAAAGAGAAATCCCTTGGAATTTCAGTCCCAGAACAGACCTAGCCATTGAAGCCAGAGAGCTGGCACAGCAGGAAAAAAAAAGCTCTGAGGAATTAGAGGGTGTTATACTGCAAACAAATCAAACAGATATTTGTCAAATTACCCATGTAAAAATACTAAATGAAACAGGCAGCGAAACCATGGGAAAGCCCGTAGGCAACTATATTACAATAGAATCGGAGTTGCTGAAAGAAAATGACATATCCAGCCATGAGCAAATGATGCAAATCGTAGCGGAGCATATTGCAGGGCTGACAAATCTAAATGAAAAATCCACCATATTGGTGGTGGGCTTGGGAAACTGGAATATCACTCCCGATGCATTGGGTCCCAAGGTGATAGAAAAAATACTTGTCACAAGGCATTTAGATGGTGTTTTACCTGAGGAAATTGAAAAATCTGTCAGAAGCGTTGCCGCCATCAGTCCCGGCGTCATGGGCATTACAGGCATTGAAACAGGGGAAATCATAAAAGGTGTTGTAGAAAGGCTTCAGCCTGATTTGGTCATTGCCATAGATGCTTTAGCCGCACGTAAATTCAGCAGAATCAATGCTACTATACAAATGTCAGATACCGGCGTAGCGCCCGGTGCCGGTGTTGGCAACAAGCGTATGACATTGGATAAAAACAGTCTTGGTGTGCCTGTACTGGCATTGGGCGTACCTACCGTAGTGGATGCCGCCACACTCATCAACGACACCATGGACAGAATGCTGGAAGAAATGATTGCCCAAACAAAAGAAGGCTCCGCATTTTATGAAATGCTCCAATCTATGGATACAGAAGAAAAATACAGACTGATTGTAGAAATATTAAATCCATATGTGGGTAATATGTTTGTTACCCCCAAAGAGGTGGATGCTGTGGTGGACCGTCTTGCAAATATTATTGCAAATGCCATCAACATTGCACTGCACCCAGGTATTACAATGGAAGATATCAATCGTTTTACTTATTAAATACAATGTCATTTTAAAATTTTATTCATAAAATAAGTGCTTTTATCATTTTTTATTTCAAAATATCATCTATTTTTGTAGATAGTATATTCCTTCTATCATCAAATGCAGTCAAAAAACAGCTTCAGGGGCTGTTGCAAATCATAGTGTACAAAAACCGGTTGCTTTTTGAGCAAATTCCGCTCAGAAAACATCCGGTTTTCTATTATTTGCAAAAGCTGCTGGTACCTATGATTTTTTCATTTTCCAGGACAACTAGGGTATTCCAGCCGGGGCTGTCTATTATGGATGCCCATTTCCCCTCGGAAATAGCATCAAGATAGGATTGGGGTATGATACCTTTATAGGCATACTGCCAACTTTTTTGGTATATTTTGCTGATTGCCATTGTGTCATCTTCAGAAATAATATAGCGAATTTCCAGGATACTCCCTTCAATTTCTCTATTTTTTGCTCCTGCCATATACACATAATATGATTTAGAGCTTTCTGTTTTCCATCCTTTCTCTGCATCTATACAAATCAGCCACACTTTTTCAGGGCAGACTTTATCCCCCTTGACAATGACATCTGCCCTTTCATAGTATTTTTTTCATATCTGTTTCTATGGTTTTGTATCATCAAATCTGTCCGCCAAAGGGCTGTTTTGAACAGTTCACACACAAAAAAGCCAATGCTTGCCATGCTTTTTTCAGTATCATGGCTTTTGATGGGAAAAATTTCACTATTTTTATAACACATTGTTTTTTAAAGCCTGCTGCCATTTTGATTGGTGTCATAAAACACTTTTATATCATACATTGCTCATAAACCTATCACCTTTTCCATCAATTTTTAAAGCTATGAATTGGTGCCGGAATTCTGCCTCCTCTGTTTATAAATCTTTCACAGTGATAGGTATTGACAGGCATAATGGGGGCATATCCCAGCAAGCCTCCAAACTCCACTGTTTCTCCCACTTTTTTTCCTATTACGGGAATCAAACGAACTGCCGTTGTTTTGTTGTTAATCATGCCAATGGCTGCTTCATCTGCAATGATACCAGAAATGGTTGCAGCAGAGGTATCTCCAGGTACTGCAATCATATCCAGCCCTACGGAGCAGACACAGGTCATTGCCTCCAATTTTTCCAATGTCAAAGCCCCCTTTTCTGCCGCTACAATCATGCCATGGTCTTCGCTGACAGGAATAAATGCACCGCTTAGCCCTCCCACATAAGAAGATGCCATCACACCGCCTTTTTTTACATTATCATTGAGTATGGCAAGTGCCGCTGTGGTACCTGGGGCGCCGGCCTCCTCCAGACCCATTTCCTGAAAAATTTCTGCAATGCTGTCCCCAATCAATGGCGTAGGCGCCAGGGATAAATCAATGATGCCAAAAGGCACATTTAAGCGTTTTGCCGCTTCTTGGGCAATGAGCTGTCCTACTCTTGTGATTTTAAATGCCGTTCTTTTTATTGTTTCACAAAGTGTTTCAAAATCAGCATTATGTACTTCCTCCAGTGCTTTTTTTACCACACCGGGACCACTGACACCTACATTGATGACACAATCCTTTTCTCCCACTCCGTGAAAAGCACCTGCCATAAAAGGATTGTCCTCCACAGCATTGCAAAATACAACCAGCTTTGCACAGCCTAAGCAATCCTGCTCCTTTGTCAGCTGGGCAGTTTGTTTTATCACCTCTCCCATTTTTTTCACCGCATCCATGTTTAGTCCATTGCGAGATGTGCCAATGTTGACAGAAGCGCAAACAACATCTGTTTCCTGCAATGCCTGAGGTATGGAACGGATTAAAATCTCATCAGACTTGGTACAGCCTTTTTGTACCAAAGCAGAAAAACCACCTATAAAGTTGACACCCACAGCTTTTGCGGCTTTATCCAGTGTATGGGCTATACTTACATAAGAATCGGCTTTGCAGCCTGCCGCCGCAATGGCAATGGGTGTTACAGAAATTCTTTTGTGTACCACAGGAACACCAAACTGCCTTGCCAGCTCATCCCCTACTTTTACCAAATCTTTGGCGCAATTTGTAATTTTTTGGTACACTTTTTCATTAAATTTATCAATATCCTCATGGGCACAGTCCATTAAGTTGATGCCCATTGTGATAGTACGCACATCCAAATTGGAGTCCTCTATCATTTTATTGGTTTCGTGAACTTCACTTCTTGTAATCACAAAAAATCCTCCTTAAATTCTATGCATAGAATGAAAAATATCTTCATGCTGTATTTTGATGACAACGCCGGATTTTTTTCCCACCTCTTCCAATTCATCTGTCAAAACAGTAAAGCTCTTTTGGGTGGTGGACAAATCTACAATCATCATCATATTGAGATAGCCTCCTACAATGGTTTGAGAAATATCAAGTATATTCACATCGCTTTGTGCCAAATAGATACAAATATTGCCAATAATACCTACATGGTCTTTTCCTAATACTGTAATAATGCCTTTCATTTATATCCTCCTTTGTCACTTTCAGATTCTGTTACTTCAATATGAAATAGAAATCCATACAGCATTGATTTTACAGCCAAAACCAGTTCTTTGCATTTCTTCTCTGTCTTTTAAAGTGCCTCCCTCAATTTAGAAGCATTTGCAATAGCCCTCATTTCCTTTGCCGCCTTCTTTCAAAGACAGCAACACCAGTTTCTTTGTACTGTTTTGAAGCATTATGCCATATCATTTTTCATATTACTGTAACACATCCCACTTTTACAATCTATTTGTTGGAATACATTCTATTGTATCTATAAAATCGCATTTTTGCAAGCATTGTACACAGAAGGGCAATACAAATGCATGAGTTAAATTTTTATACAATACAGCTAGATATCGGCCCACAGCTATGCTTTGAAGTACCATAAAACGATATGATTGTATAAAAGTAAATATGTTCCAGAATATTTTGTATAAAAACCTAGTTTGTTCGCCAAATGTTCTTTCATACATTTGTTGTGACAGAAAGGAAAATTTTATTTCATGAAAAAACAGATTTTATTTTTCTGTTTTATTTCATCCTTCCAACCAAAAGCAGTGTATTTTATATCACAAGTACATAGCATTACAATGCTTTCAATGATTTTTGACAAACAAAAAAGCTGAGAAGGCCCTCATGTCAAAAAAGTTGGCGTTCTGTCGTCAAAGGCTCATTTCATGCAAGCCTTTGACAGGCAGACAAAAGTATAAAGCAGAAGCTCCATGGACTAAAAGCCTGGAAGCTCCTGCTTTTTCCGGCCGGAAATAAATTCCCACTGGGGATTTTACTTCGTTTTCCAACCCCTTCTGCACCCTTGAAAAAATATAAAATCTAGTTTTTCCACAGTCTGCGCTGGGGAAAGCCTCAGCATAAATTCATATTGATACTATTTTTACTTTTTCAAATGCCATATTCCGTAAAAATTGATTTCCCACAAAAAAAACAGGGCGTTTCAAAGCATTGATACTGCCAAAGCGCCCTGTTTCTGCTTTTGTCTGTTGGGCAATACCATAAACGCCCTCAGCCATTTTCTATGATTTTTTGTACTTTTGCACCTTCAAAATAATGCTCCAATATTTGTGCATAATCAAAGCCCTGTTCTGCCATTGCTTTTGCTCCATACTGGCTCATGCCTGCCCCATGTCCATTGCCTCCGCCATATATTGTGACACCTTCCAGCAATCCCTCCGGTGATTTTTGCTCCTCCAGCACAATAAAGCCGCTGGGCAGTATGCCATAATTTTGTTTTTCACTGCCGTCCTTTAATTGCAGCACCACATCTGTTTGCCCTGCTTTTACAGGCCTTAACACAGTTCTAATGGCATATTCTGTTTTGATTTTCACACTGCCATGCTCTCCTGTAATGGTCAAAAACATGGCATTGCCTCCTTGCCCTCTTTCTGCTATGGTAATGCTTTGTATGGCCCCCAAATCAGAGGGCTGTGTACTCTTCCATGTGCCATCCTCCTGCAACACCTCCACTAAATTATGGTTTGAATCATAAATTTCTTTCACTCGTCTGCTCAAATCATTTATGACCTCCTTGGGAAGCGTTGCTTTCCAACGAAACCAGGGTGACTGACTGTCATAGCTTTCTATTTCTCCATTTTTAAAAAATGCCTCTGCATTTTCTTCCTCTGTCAAATCTCCCGTTTCCTCTTTCAATCCCTGGGGCTTGCTTACCAAATAGCTTTTGCTTTGGGAAGGAAATGTTTTTCCATTGTCTGCTGCCCAAACCTCTCCGGAATTTGCCGTCACGCCAGCCGATGTGGAATAAAAATTGGCATTGACCACTTTATCCCCATATGTTACACCCATGCCCCGGGTTTCTTCCACTGCCCTATCCGATATTTCCTGTGTATTGGAGCCATTATACACCTGACAATTTACAGAGTCATCAATATGGGCGCCATAAGCATAAAAACGGTTTTCAAAAAATTGATTGTAAGCGTAGCTTCTGGCGGAAACAGCCTGCACCTTCAAAGCCTCCAAGCCAAAGCTGACAGGCATTTCAAAGGGGACCACTCCTTTTAAATAGGTTTCAAATGGCACTTCATTGACAATGGTAAAGCCGTTTGCTGTTTTTTCCAGCTCCAATGTTCCTTTGTATTGAGGAGCGGCTCCATTTCTGGAAATGGTTTTGATGGTAAACTGTCCCCCCTCTTGGGTTGAAACAGACACTCTGCCCTTTTCAAACAATCCCAAATCATTTTCAACTGTTATGGTTATCTCCTCTCCTGGTTGATATGTTTTTATCATATCTCCGCTTTTGAATGAAAAGGGCTTATCTGCAGTCAGCACCACTGTTTCATGCTCATAGCCTTGATAGCCTGTGTCACTTAAAAGCACTCGTATATTTTCTGGTGTAGCCTCTCTTCTTATGACAGCCGCCGCTACTTTTCCATCTTTATAATAAAAATCTGCAATATCAGTGCCGCTAATCAATCTGGAAACAGGACGTCTTACTATGGTATCCCCCTGCTGTTCATATATTTTTGCATTTTCTGCCCATTGCAAAGCACCTTTGTTTTCCAGCTCTATACCGTTGTCAGTCGCTTTTTTGATGATATCACTTCCGCCATTTTCCAATATGGTAATGGAAACAATGTCATCCCCTTCTATTTGTATGTCTGCAATACCCTCTTTCGGCAGCTGTTCTATGTCAGCATAGGCATAAACCTTTGTGCCGTCCCCTGTATCCATTTCCACACCATTTTCTCTTTTGCGGAAAAAAGCATTTTCTATCACAGGAATGTCCTCCATAATTTCTTCTATGGCAACAATTTCTCTTTCTTTTGTTAATATTTTTATTTTTTTGCTTTCCAAAGGCTCCAAATTTCTTCCTGTGCTTGTAAAAATGCCATCTTCCATCAAAAGCATTGTGCCATTATCTGCTGTATCCAACAAAACCTGTTCCCTTTGCTGTATGCCGTAGGAAAACAAGCTCTCTTCCGCTCTTCTTCCCTCCATTGCCTCTCTAAAAAGCTCCAGCCACAGGCTGTAAGCCACTGCTTTGCTTTTATTTTCATCATTGATGGTAATTTTGGTTTCATTGTCTGGATTCAAACGGTCCATCAATGCTTGTGTTTGCTCCAATGTCACATTTTCCTCAGGCAAAAAGGCTTCTCCCTCTCCCGAAAGATAGCCCTCCTTCACTGCTGCATTGATATAAGGGTAGTACCAGTCCTCTACACTTACATCTGTAAATCGAATGTAATTTTCCATTTCTGCCATTTCCTCCGGTGTATAAAAAGCCAGTGCAATCATTTTTGCCACTTCTCCTCTTGTGGCAGGAATATCATCTCCAAATCTGCCCACTGCCGCCGTTTCCACCTCAAGCAATGTGCCTGTTTTGGGAGACTGCATAGAATGCTCTCTTGCTGTCACATTTTCTTTTTCGCAGCCTCCCAGCAAAAGTATAGCAATGCAAAATACAAGTGTAGTTTTTTTCATGTATTTCTTCTCCTTCCTCTTTTGCAAATACTTGTACCATTTTTTACAAGTCTATGCCAAAAAAAGGAAAGTTATTCACTTCTTTTTTAAGACAAGCCCTTCAAACTTTTTTACAAAAATATAAATACCGTAAACAAAGCCATTTTTATGCCACCAAGCACTGTGAAAGAGCTTGAAAAATCAATGCCTTGTCAAATACAATACGCAAACAAAATTTATTTTCCGCTACAAAGCTTTTTGTTGGTATTTTTAAAAAAGTGCAGAAGCATTTTTCCATATCCCAAGCTTTTTGAAAAACAACAGTCTGCCAAAAATCTATTTTGCGGCAGACAAAATAAAAGCTTTTGTTTGCACATCAAAAAAGGCAGAGGCCAAAGCCGCTGCCTTTTTCACAAATATCATGCTCTTTTTACAAGCAATATTGTTTCGTGTCACTTTTATAAAAATCCCAAAATGCCGTTCCCTGTCTTTTGACACCTAGCCTAAGCCAGGTGGGCAACCGCAGCAAAGACTCTGCCTTCCTCTGCCCAAAGGGAATTATGTTGAGGCCTGACATATCATTTGCATATAGGAATCCCGATTAAGTCATGTAGGTTCAAATACGACAGGAGTGTCGAACATTTCAGGAATTTTAAACAATTTGTTTTGTTTTTTATATTATAGTATGTTTTTGTCATTATGACAATACCTAAGCTACATAAAAATTTAATTTTCTTTTTGCAAAAGAGCAAAAAGTATCAAAAGCCCGCCTCCCAATGCCACAAAAATATCAGCAATATTAAAAATAGGCAGACTCTTTTCTCTCAATTTTTGAAAGCATTTTAATTTGTGATGATGAAAATAAAAAAAGTCTGTGACAAAGCCATATTTCATTCTTTCCCAAAAATTGCCCAATGCGCCGCCCAATAAAAAGCCATATGCCAGTGTATCTGCTGTGATACTTTTTTGTTTTTTTTGCAGCAGCTGTATGGTACAAAATATAATGCCTGCCACAGAAATGCATTTTATTGCCGGCATATACCCTTCAAAGCTATTATATGCCGCACCTTTATTTTTTATGTGCCACAAATAAAACCGATTTTTTACAATTTCTTTTTTTTCTCCCTCTTTCACACTGCTTGAAATCACTTTTTTAGAAAAAAAATCTGCTGTAAAAATCAGTGCTGCGATACCAAACTGTTTCATTTTTCTCCTCCTTTTTTACAGTATAGCATATTGCATAGGAAAATTGACAAAAAAAATGATTTTTTTCACAAAAAATATTACATCCCTATAAAATTCCGGTAAAAATATGAAAAACCCTTGTCACAAGCATCATACCGTATTATAATTTAACAGGAACATATCCTAAATTTTTAGGATGGCGCATTTGCAAAAAACTTTTAAAAAAGAGAAAGAGGTGTTTTGAAATGGCTTTAGTAACAACAAAAGAAATGTTTCAAAAAGCATTTGAAGGACATTATGCAATTGGGGCCTTCAATATCAACAACATGGAGATTATTCAGGGTGTTGTCAATGCTGCAAAGGCACAAAATTCTGCCGTTATTTTACAGGTTTCAAAAAGTGCTTTAAAATATGCCGGTCCTGTTTATTTAAAAGCTATGGTGGATGCCGCAGTCAAAGATACAGGTATTGACATTGCACTGCATTTAGACCATGGTCCTGATTTAGAAACTGTAAAAGAATGTATTGAGGTTGGTTTCACATCCGTTATGTTTGACGGTTCTCATTATGATTATGAAGAAAACGTGGCAAAAACAAAAGAAGTTGTGGACTATGCCCATGCTCATGGCGTAGTGGTTGAGGCAGAGCTTGGCAAGCTGGCCGGTGTGGAGGATGATGTGAAAGTGGATGCTGCCCATGCAACCTACACAGACCCAGACCAGGCTGTGGATTTTGTAAAACGCACCGGTGTGGATTCTCTTGCCATTGCCATTGGTACAAGCCATGGTGCTTACAAATTTGCCGGAGAAGCAAAATTGGATTTTGACCGTCTTGCCACCATTACAGAAAAATTAGAGGCTGCCGGTTTCCATAACTTCCCTATTGTACTGCACGGCGCTTCTGCTGTTGACCAATCCTCTGTTGAAACCTGCAACAAATACGGCGGCAAAATTGCCGGTGCAAAGGGCGTTCCAAATGAAATGCTTCGCAAGGCTTCCTCTATGGCCGTTTGTAAAATCAACATGGATACAGATTTAAGACTTGCTATGACAGCAGCTATCAGAAAAAGCTTTGCTGAAAAGCCAGAAGCATTTGACCCAAGAGGCTATTGTGGCGATGCCAGAAAGCTCATTCAAGAATTGGTTGAAATGAAAATTAAAGAGGTTATCGGTTCCACCGATTCCATGAAATAATATATGATTCCAAAAGACCTATGAACAAATTTTACATAGGTCTTTTTTATAAAAAAAGGAGGGGATATTTTTGTATGAGCTAATACAAGCTGCAGAGCATACCTATTATATTGACTGCCCTGCCAAAATAGGCATTTATGAAGATACAGACGGAATCTATCTTATTGACAGTGGAAATGATAAAGAGGCCGGCAGAAAAATCAAAAAAATACTGGAACAAAAAAATTGGCAGCTAAAAGCCATTTTAAACACCCATTCCAATGCAGACCACATTGGAGGCAATCAATTTCTGCAAAAACGCTTTCACTGTCCTATCTATTGTACTCCTATGGAAAATGCAGTCATCACAAACACCATATTAGAGCCCTCTTTTCTTTATGGAGGCTATCCTTTCAAAGCACTGCAAAATAAATTTTTAATGGCACAGCAAAGCAATGCAGAGGATATTGCAGCTGCACATTTGCCAAAGGGCTTTGAGGTGTTTTCTCTTCCCGGCCATTTTTGGGATATGATTGGCTTTAAAACACCGGATAATGTCTATTTTATTGCAGATTGTCTTTCCAGTGAAGCCATATTAAATAAATATCATATTTCTTTTGTTTATGATGTAAAAAAATATTTGCAAACATTGGATTTTATTTGCACATTACAAGGAAAGCTTTTTATACCTGCCCATGCCGAGCCTGCACAAAGCATTGCTCCTCTTGCAGAATATAACAAAAATAAAATACAGGAAATATTGGAGCTGCTTTTACAGTTCTGCAAAACCCCTTCCACATCAGAAGAAATATTAAAAAAAATATTTGACCATTATCATCTGACCATGGATGCACAGCAGTATGTGTTGGTAGGCAGCACCATCCGTTCCTATTTATCCTATCTGGCAGAAGAAGAAAAGCTGGAAACAAAAATAATAGAGAATCGCTTTTTGTTTCAAAGCTTATCACAATAAATATCTATTACAAACAGCCCTATTTAGAGGCTGTTTTTGTTTTGTCTTATATGATATCTGTTTTTTATTTTCTACTTTCCATAAGCTATACTGCATCCAAGCAGCTATCTGCCTAAGAGGGGTAATTTTAGCTTATGAACAAATCCATAAAACAATCTATTGCCTGCTGCAAGTATTCATCCCTTTCATTGGCTTTTTGTATACTCTTCTCCAGTGCTTACTGCCCATAATACAAAAATACTCTCGCTGCTTTTGCCTTTCAAATACTCTGATATGCTTATTTTAGAAGATATCACCACAGTATATATGTAGGACAACATACTGCTGAAAGCATTTTAATGCCCCTTCTTTCACATAACTTTCTCAATATTTTTATCATTTCAACTTTCCATACATGATTTCTATTCCAGATAGAAATACAACCCTTCCTCAGCTGTATATAAAAGCCTTCTATGCCTTATTGTGTCTTGGCCGACTCCACATGATAATAGCACAGTATGTTTTTAGCCAAGGATTTTATTGTTTATTCCATCAAAGGGCTGCCGTAAAATCCCTCTTTAAAATAATAGTGTATAAAAGTTGGTAAATTCCACTCAAAAACAATCGGTTTTCTATTATTTACAAGCCTTCTTTGAGCGAGCTGCCATCATAATTTCATTTTGCCCCATTCTCTAAACAGCTTCTAGAAAGGATATCTCTGTTGATTCCCTGCAAGAGAATGCTGAAGATTTGTCATCCCATTACGATTGCAGCCATTCATTGAAAGTGGCTGTTTTTGTTTTGGCTAATCTTTTTTCTCAGCCATAAACAGGTGGCTATATTTCTTCAATGATATCCGGTCTGTCATACCAATTTTCCTAATTGATTTTTTATATCTTTTTTATTACCTTTTCATTTCTTTCTGCTATATCCACAAAATATCCTCTTGTTCAAAAATTTCTTCTCCCATATTGATACTTTACATTTGTATCTCTATCAAATGTTTTCAGCTCACTTTTGCTTTTGGGAAATCCTGTAAACTGTGCTGCACTGAAATACAATGGTATGCAACCAACATATGTATATAGTCTTTGCTTCTATGATTTCTGTCTATTTTTCTTCACATCATTTCACTATGATTTGCCCTATATCTGCCCTTAATTTTTTGTATATCCCATTTCTTTTATATTTGGTGCAAATACAATATGATATTGACATCTATATTTCAACTGTTTTGTAGCTTTTATTTCATTTTTCATGTTAAAACCTCCTCATCATCTTTTTATATAATGTCATTGTCAAAGCTCTATTATGAAATCCGGAGGTTTTATATACTAAAGTATTTTATTTCCCTCTAGTAGAATCAGAGGCTTTCTCTAGCAATCAGGACCACCGGCTTAGCCGGTGGTTTGCTCTGCCCCTAGAAGGGGCTATTACCAGCTGCGCTTGTAAGCGCATTGAAAGTCCGCCAAGCGCTCTACTTCCTCAACTGCCGCCCTTGGCGGCTATTTTTATTTACTTTTTCACCCGTAAACGGGTCAATGTACTCACTTAAACTAATTTGATCTGTCATCCAGTCTTCTTTTAACTG